>NZ_CP102285.1:2713974-3392467 GCF_025151045.1 Parabacteroides johnsonii DSM 18315 | reverse complement strand
TCAAAATACGCGTATCAGGTCCATTTACACCCCCATCTGAGCGGTCTTGAGACCTGGGTCTGCAGGGGGGTGACACCCGGATCTCGACAAAAATATATAGCTATATTGCTGAGAATAAGCTATATGTTGTGTGTGAAAAAGCTATTATATCTATGATAGTATGATAGTTAAAAAAACATCCATCATGCCTGCTATCATTCTATGTAGAGATTGATATTCATTATATAAAAGGCAAAGCATGATGGTATGACAGTTGTTTTCGCAATCGAAATTCATCTCTTTGCAGAGATATGTACCTCCTTCATGTGAATCGGATTTGTGGATTTTTATAAAACCTCTACCACCCTCTCCAGGGCCATCCCGTGCGATCCCTTTATCAGCACATGATATCCTTCCAAGGGATTTTTGCGCAAGGCTTCGATCAGCTCCTCTGTTGTGGCATAGGTGGTGAAGTCTTTTCCGGCGGCTTTTTGGAAATGTTCGCCGCACAGAAATACTTTATCGTAATTACCTTCCTTGATCCGGGCTACGACTTCGGTATGGAGTTCGTCGCTTGTAGGACCTAATTCGCGCATGTCGCCTAAGATGAGAGCTTTGGGCGAGACAGGCATTGTGGCGAAATTGTCTAAAGCGACTTTCATGCTGCTCGGATTTGCGTTGTAGGCATCGATGATCAGTTCGTTATTTTCAGTCTTTTTCAGTTGTGAACGGTTGTTAGTCGGCTCGTAAGCGGCAATGGCACGGCTGATGCGTTCTGCCGGAATCTTGAAGAAACGGCCAACAGCAACGGCAACTAAGGCATTGTCCAGATTGTAGTTACCGATCAGATGGGTTTCCACTGTGTGGATTTTGCCCTGTTGTTTCCATTCGAAAGTCAGGTAGGGATTGCAGCTGACTACACATCCCCAGGCAAAAGCCGTTTCATCGGAACCGTATGTGACCTGTTCGATTCCATTGGCGATCTCTTTCAGATATTTATTATCCTGATTGATGAATATCTTACCTTTCGTGCGGCGCATATAGTCGTATAATTCACCCTTTGTTTTGATCACACCTTCGAATGAGCCGAAACCTTCCAGATGGGCACGCCCGACATTGGTGATAATCCCGTAGTTTGGCTGTGCTATGTCGACCAACTCTTTGATATCGCCCGGATGGCTGGCTCCCATTTCGATCACAGCCATTTCGTGGTCGTGCGTCAGGCGGAGCAAGGTGAGAGGTACGCCGATATGGTTGTTCAGGTTGCCTTCGGTGTAGAGAAGGTTGTATTTGGTAGACAGGACGGAAGCCAGCAGTTCCTTGGTCGTTGTCTTTCCGTTTGTTCCGGTGATACCGATAATCGGACAGCCGATCACTTTACGGTGGCGGTGCGCTAATTGCTGCAAGGTCGTCAGCACGTTGTCCACAAGGATTGTGCGTTCTCCTATAAAATAATCCGGATTGTCGATTACCGCATACACGCAACCGGATGCCAGCGCCTTTTCTGCATATTGGTTACCATCGAATTTATCCCCTTTCAAGGCAAAGAAAATCGAACCGCGAGGGCAGTTTCGGCTGTCGGTTGTCACTTTCGGATTGTGTATAAACAATTCATATAGTTCAGGAATAGTCATAGTCTTTTTCCCTTTATAATTTCTATGAGAGTTATTTTGCGCAAATGTAGTGATTTAATGTATTTACCTTTATCTTTGTCGGAAAGAAAAATAAGAATGTTACATAAAACGCTCAATATTAGAGGAACGCTTACCTCACTCGATACTCCGCTGGTGATGGGGATTCTGAATGTCACTCCCGACTCTTTTTATGCCGATAGTAGGAAGCAGACGGAAGTTGCAATTGAGGAACGCATACAGGCAATTTTATCCGAGGGAGGACAGATCATCGACCTCGGAGGTTATTCTTCCCGCTCCGATGCCGCAGAGGTCTCACCGGAAGAGGAGATGAAACGTCTGGCTTTTGCCTTGAAAATACTGAATACGCATTATCCAGATGTGACCCTGTCTGTCGATACATTCCGGGCGGATGTGGCACGTCGTTGCGTCGAAGAATACGGCGTCGCGATAATCAACGATATTTCGGGAGGAGAGTTGGATGCTGGAATGTTTGAGACGGTCGCCCGTTTGCATGTACCTTATATAATGATGCATATGCGCGGAACTCCTCAGACGATGCAGCAACATACCGATTATGCAGATATAATGGAGGAGATTATGCTCTATTTTGCCCGGAAAGTCCGACAGCTCCGTTTGTTGGGAGTGAACGATATTATATTGGATCCCGGTTTCGGTTTCAGTAAGACGGTAGACCAGAATTATACGTTAATGGGACATCTGCGTGAGTTTAAGGATTTCGGTTTACCTTTGCTCGTCGGTGTTTCCCGCAAGAGCATGATTTATAAATATCTGGGTGGAACACCAGCCGACAGCCTGAATGGAACGACAGTCCTGAACACGATTGCTTTGTTGAATGGGACGGATATCCTTCGTGTCCACGACGTAAAAGCCGCAGTAGAAGCAGTCAAACTCGTTTCGAAAACTTTCAATTTTCAACTTTCAACTTTCAACTGTTAATATTATGTGGATGAATTTCGGAATAAAAGACCTGATTGATGTTTTATTGGTAGCCTTCTTCTTGTACCAGACATATAAGCTGATGAAGAATTCCGGAACTCTGGCTATCTTTAGTGGAGTAGTGTCGTTTATTATTGTCTGGATTCTGGTTTCCCAAGTGTTGGAGATGCGTTTGATGGGAGCGATACTCGACAAGTTTATCAGTGTCGGTTTCCTTGTACTGGTGATTTTGTTTCAGGATGAGATACGTCGTTTTCTGGTGGCGCTCGGTTCGCACAGGGGATGGAAGTTCCTGGGAAAAATATTTTCGAAGAAGAACCATGACAAGGAGAACGAAGGGAAGTTTATTGCCCCGGTTGTCCTGGCCTGCATGAATATGGCGAAGAAAAAGACGGGAGCACTGATATGCATCCAGCAGGATGTCGATCTGACCGTTTATGAGCATACCGGTGAAATGTTCAATGCTGATGTCAATGCCCGCCTGATCGAAAATATATTCTTCAAAAACAGTCCTTTGCATGATGGCGCCATGATCATTGCGGACAATCGTATCAAGGCTGCCGGCTGTATTCTTCCGGTTGCCCAAAACGCTAATTTGCCGAAAGATATGGGATTACGCCATCGTTCCGGCTTGGGAATGTCTCTCGAAACGGATGCACTGGTAATCATCGTTTCGGAAGAACGTGGGAAGATATCGGTCGCTCATAATGGTAAAATAGAAGTGAACGTTACGGCAGAGGATTTGCAACAAATCCTGTCAGGGGAGAAGGAAGTAACAAATTATTGTTAAATGTTCTGAAACTGATAGGTCTGCATGTAAATCTTTTACTGATTTTGCAAACTCTATATTGCATTTTGCCTACTTTTGTACCCGATTATTGTGATATCTAACTAACAATATAATAAAAACAGATCTTCCGCTATGGACTTAATGCAAGAGATTATTGCACGCGCTAAAGCAAACAAACAGCGTATCGTTCTTCCTGAAGGAACAGAAGAAAGAACATTGAAAGCTGCCGACCGTTTAGTGGCCGACGAAGTTGCAGACATTATCCTGATTGGCAACCCCGCTGAAATCAACAGCCTGGCTGCTCAGTACGGGTTGAACCACATCGGACAAACTACTATTATCGATCCGAAGAATCACGAAAAGAAAGCCGCTTACGCAGACCTGCTTTTCCAGTTGCGCCAGAAAAAGGGTATGACTCCCGAAAAGGCTGCCGTTTTAGTAGAAGATCCTTTGTTTCTTGCCTGCCTGATGATTAAATCCGGCGATGCCGACGGTGAAATCGCTGGTGCACAGAACACGACCGGCAATGTGTTGCGTCCTGCTTTACAGATTATCAAGACTGCTCCGGGTATGAGTTGCGTTTCAGGTGCGTTCCTGATGTTTACAAAGACTCCCCAGTATGGTAAAGAAGGCATTTTGGTATTTGCCGATTGTGCCGTAATGCCGAATCCGACAGCACCAGAATTGGCAAGTATCGCTATTGCTACAGCTGCTACAGCCCGCGATATCGTAGGAATGGAACCGCGTGTCGCCATGCTGAGTTTCTCTACGAAAGGCAGTGCCTCTCACGAGATGGTCGACAAGGTTGTCGAAGCTACCCGTCTGGCAAAAGAAATGGCTCCCGACCTGAAGGTTGACGGAGAATTGCAGGCCGATGCCGCTTTGGTTGAAAAGGTCGCTTCATTGAAGGCTCCGGGCAGCGATGTTGCCGGACAGGCTAACGTTTTGGTATTCCCGACTCTGGAAGTGGGCAATATCGCTTATAAGCTGGTTCAGCGTTTAGGAGGTGCAGAAGCTGTAGGTCCTATCCTGCAGGGTATGGCTGCTCCGGTTAACGACCTGTCTCGCGGTTGCTCTGTTGACGATATCTATAAGATGGTTGCGATTGCATGTAACCAGTCGATAGGTTTGAAAGCGAATAAATAATTTGATTTATGAATTATGATTTATGTGACGATGATAAATCATAATTCATAAATTCCTAAAATCCCAACTCATAAATCATTAAATCATGAAAGTATTAGTATTAAACTGCGGTAGTAGTTCTATTAAATATAAATTGTTCGATATGACATCCGGTGAAGTAATGGCACAAGGTGGTATCGAAAAGATCGGTCTGCCCGGTGCATTCCTGAAACTGACCGACAAAGACGGTAAGAAAGTTGTTTTGGAAAAAGAAATGCCCGGCCACAAGGAAGGTATCGAATTTATCCTGAGTATTCTGACTGACAAGACATATGGCTGCATCAAGGAATATAACGAAATCGACGCTGTCGGCCACCGTGTGGTACATGGAGGTGAAAAGTTCGCTTCCAGCGTGAAGATCGACCGGGATGTGATCAACAAGGTAATCGAATGTTCGGATCTGGCTCCGTTGCATAACCCGGCTAACCTGAAGGGTATCGATGCTATGGAAGCATTGATTCCGGGTATTCCCCAGGTGGCTGTGTTCGATACGGCTTTCCACCAGACAATGCCGGCTAAGGCTTATATGTATGGTTTGCCCTACGAGATGTATACGAAATACGGTGTACGCCGCTACGGTTTCCACGGGACAAGTCATCGCTATGTTTCCCGTCGTGCTTGCGAAATCCTGGGCGTTCCTTATGAAGAACAGAAGATTATTACGGCCCATGTAGGCAACGGTGGTTCCATCGCTGCTGTAGACCACGGCAAATGTGTTGATACTTCTATGGGGCTGACTCCGGTTGAAGGTCTGCTGATGGGTACTCGTTGCGGCGATGTAGATGCTGGCGCTCTTTCTTTCATTATGGATAAGGAAGGGTTGGATGGCCATGGCTTGTCGGATTTGATCAATAAGAAGAGTGGTGTTGCCGGTTTGGTAGGCGGTTCTTCTGACATGCGTGATTTGGAAAATGCGGTAGCTGCGGGAGACGAACGAGCTATTATGACATTGGACGTTTATAACTATCGTATCAAGAAATATATCGGTGCTTATGCTGCTGCTATGGGCGGTTGCGATATCTTGGTATGGACCGGCGGTGTCGGTGAAAACCAGTGGGCGACACGTCGTGTCGTTTGTGAAAACATGGAATACATGGGTATGAAGATCGACGTTGAAAAGAACGAAGGTATGCGTGGTGAAGAAATGGTTATCAGCACGCCGGACAGCAAGGTCACGATCATCGTGGTACCGACAGACGAGGAATACATGATCGCTGCCGATACAATGGATATATTAGGTAAATAATAATTATTCTAATCCTCACAGCTTACAAAACATTAGGATTAGTGTTTAGACTGCCCCGACACCGGTTGGGGCGGTCTTTTTTTATGCCTGTCTACAACGGATTACGGGTTATTTGTTTATCTTTGGCAGAGTTCTTAATCAATTGGTTAACCATTTTAATTCAGTATCATACCATGAAATGTTGTAAGTTTTTAATTCTTTTATTCCTCTCGGCACTGTTGCTGCCGGAATATGTAAAAGGACAGCAGTCAATCTCTGTCGATGATTATCCGCTCATAGGGGCACAGGTCTTTATCGAACCCGGCCAGACGGAAGAAGAAACCGAAGGATGGTTTCGGACGATGCGTGACAACGGCATGTCGGTTTGCCGCATTCGTATGTTCGAGTCGTATATGCGTAAGCCGGGAGGTTGGGACTTTTCTCTTTTCGACCGTGCTTTCCGTTTGGCGGAGAAGTATGATATCAAGATTATCGGGACTTTCTTCCCACTAACGGAAAAGACGGATATCGGTGGGTGGAAATTCCCTGAAAGCCGCGTACAACTGAATTCGTTTGCCGAATATATCAAGCAAATGACCACTCACTTCAAACAGTTCAAGTCTTTGTATGCCTGGGTGCTGATTAACGAACCGGGAGGCGGTCTGAAAGATAACGAATTTTCACGCCAGATGCGCAAGGAATGGAACAGGCAGTATCCGCAGCCGGAATATCTGGAAAATGGCTATCCGGTATTGGTCGATTTGCAGGATAAGCGCTTTATGAACTATATGACTACTTGGATGTTGAACTGGATCGCATCCGAAGTGCGCAAGCATGATAAGAATATCCACTTACATGTAAACAACCATGCTATTTTTTCTAATATCGCCGAGTATAATTTCCCGGAATGGCGCCGTTTCTTGAATAGCTTGGGCGGATCGGCACATGCAAGTTGGCATTTTACCCTTTTTCCGCGTGAAGAATACAGCCTGGCCATGTCGGCTGATTGCGAGCTGTTGTTGTCCGGTGCAGGAAACTTGCCCTGGTTCATGACGGAACTGCAAGGTGGTAATAATACCTATAGCGGTGGCCGTGCCATGTGTCCGACAAAGGAGGAGATCACGCAATGGCTCTGGATCGTCATGGGGACAGAGGGAAAAGGCGGTATCTTCTGGTCGCTTAATCCGCGTGCTTCGGGTATCGAGTCGGGTGAATGGGCGTTGCTTGATTTCCAGCATCAGCCTACCGATCGTGTCACTGCGGTAGCAGAGGTTGGTAATTGCCTGAAGCGACATAAACCGCTTTTCTCGGAGGCAAAGAAACTTGATCCAGGAATCAGCATTGTCTATATCCGTGAATCTCTTTGGACGGAAACAGTCGTGTCGCAAGGTACGCCTGCTGCTCAGGATGGTCGTGCCATGTGTATGACAAATATGTTAGGATATTTCAAAGCTTTGTCGGAAAGAGGTATTACCCCCAACCTGAAAGCCTTTGAGGAATATGATTTCAGCTGTCCGGATTATACGGGACAGACGATTATCCTGGCTCATCAGATTGCAGTCCCTCTTTCCTATGTTCCATTATTGGAGTCTTTTGTCCGCAAAGGAGGCAAACTGATTGTGGATGGAATGACGGGTTTCTATGATGGGGACGTACACAACCAGATGTTGACAGGTTTCTCTCTGAAAAATCTTTTCGGGGGCTGTGTATCCGAATTTAAACGAATTGATACTCCCTGTCTGTACCGCTTGAAGGGCTATGAACAGCCTGTGCCGGGATACGGCTGGAAAGGTCTGATCCGTCCCGATAAAGGTGCTGAAACGCTCAGTAGGGGAGGAGAACTGTCATTAGCTTCCCGTTTTGCCTTTGGAAAAGGAGAGGTGGTCTGGGTTCCGGGACTGTTGGGTAGCGGTGCTTGGCAAGGAGATGGTGCTCCGCTTGCCGGGTGGGTTTGCCGGGAATGCAATACTGATCGTTTGCCTTATTCTTTCCAAACCTATCATAGAGACGTCCTTATGAAGCTTTCGGAAACGAAAGAGGCCTATATGGCTGTCGTTGTAAACAAGTCGGGTACACTACAAACTATTGCTTTGAAGACGGATGGGAAAAAGCGTCCAGCGGAAGTTCTCTTTGCCGATAAGGGAGGTGTTGTAAATGGTGATATTCTGACTGTTCATCCGGAGGAGACATTGGTGGTCTGCTGGAAAAAATAATATTGGGATGTCTCTGCCGGTTTGATTCCTGTCCTGCGAAATATAGCTCCCTTCCCATAAAAAATGGCTCCTGTGCCGGATTGTGTGCGTTCGGTTTCGCTGGGTAGTTACTCCGTCTCGAACTGCTCCATATACAGGGTTTCCCCGTCCCAGACGATATAGGAGAAGTATTGCATCCAGTCACCCGCAATCAACAGCCGCGCAGAACGCGAAAGCATCAGGTCGAGCATGATATGGCGGTGCCCGAAGATAAAGAAGTTGATATCCGGGTGCGTCTTGAGGTATTCTTTTGCAAAGAGAACCATATATTCGTGGTCTTCACCCTGGTATTCGGCAGCTTCCCTTGTCTTATGTTTTTTTAGTCCGCTTTTGCGACTACTGAGCGACCAGCCGAGAGCGAAGCCGAATGTCCAGCGGGGATGGATACCTGCATACAGCCATTGGCAGAAACGATTGCGGAAAAGGGTGCGGAGGAAACGGAATGCTCGGCTTCGATAGTCTACCTCGTCGCCATGCCCAAGGAAGAACCGTTTGCCTAAAAGGTCTATGGTAAGCACATCCCGGTGGATGACCGCACCTATCTCTTTTGTCAGGTAGTCGAACATCCAGATGTCGTGATTGCCGATAAAGATATGGATTTCCACCCCGTTGTCGGATAGTTCCGCCAACTTGCCGAGGAAACGGACGAATCCTTTCGGTACGACGTATTTATATTCATACCAATAGTCGAACATATCCCCTAAGAAATAAATCGCCATTACCTCGTTTTTGATGCTGTCCAGCCAGCGTACCAGTCTCTTTTCAATGGCAAGCGGGTCTTTATGGAAACGGGCGCCCAAATGGGCGTCCGATGCAAAATATATTTTCTTTCGAAGGGAATCCATGTCTCTATAAAAAACCTAATTCAAGTTTGGCTTCTTCGGACATCATGTCCTTATCCCATTCAGGCTCGAACACGAGGTTTACTTCCACATTGTTCACGCCGTCGACAGACTCTATTTTCATCCGGACATCTTCCAGAATGAAATCGGCGGCAGGACAGTTGGGCGCGGTGAGGGTCATGTCGATGCGGACGTTCTTCTCATCGTCCACCTCTATATTATAGATCAGTCCAAGATCGTAGACGTTCACCGGGATTTCCGGGTCGTATACGGTTTTAAGCATGGCGACAATAGCTTCTTCTGTTTGGAGGAATTCGTTGTTCATATTTCTTTAATTTGAATGCAAACGTACGAATTAATTGACAATTGACAATTGACAATTGACAATTAATAACAGGAAAGGATGAGTTCTGTTCTGTAACCAATAGCTTTGCGATGGCTAATGCATAGGGTTATCCTTCGTAAAGCATAGCTTTATCTTATAGGGTTCCCTCGTCCGAATAGCTGTAGTAACTGCCATCTGTCAGAACAATATGATCTAGTAATTGCATGTCGAGCAAGCGGGCGGCATCGCGCAGGTGTTGTGTCAGATGGTCGTCTTGCTGGCTGGGGCGGATGTTTCCCGAAGGATGGTTATGGCAAAGTATAATGCCTGTTGCAAGGGCGTTGATCGCAGCTTTCAGGATGATACGCAGGTCTGCAGAGGTCTCGCTTGTCCCGCCCTGACTGATTTTGACTTTTTCGATGACAAAAGAAGAACGGTTTGTCAGTGCGATCCATAGCTCTTCGTGAGGAAGATCGCAGAGCAAGGGATGAAAGAGGCGGTAGGCGTCGTCACTCGTACGGAGGGCAGGCCGCTGGATGGGGGTGCTGTTGCCACGCCGTTTCCCAAGTTCGAGAGCTGCATTGATAGTGATCGCTTTCGCTTCTCCTATACCTCTGAATTTGATAATCAAATCTTTGATGGAAAGTTTGGCTAAGGCATTCAGGTTGTTGTCGACGGAACTTAATATGCGTTGCGATAGTTGGACAGCGGTTTCCTGGCTGTTGCCGGAGCCGATCAGGATGGCCAGTAATTCGGCATCGCTAAGGGATGCAATACCTTTCAATAACATTTTCTCGCGTGGGCGGTCTTCTTCTGCCCATTCTTTTATTTTCATAGAAAGAGAGTTTTGGATGATTTTAGATTTATGATTTATCTTGTCAACGTATAAATCATAAATCATAAATCTAAAATCATAAATTTTACCGGATACGTCCTACATAAGAGCCGTCCTGTGTATTGATTTCGATGATCTCACCTTCTTCAATGAACAACGGAACGCGTACTTCGGCACCTGATTCTACTGTTGCAGGTTTCAAAGTGTTGGTTGCTGTGTCACCTTTGATACCCGGCTCCGTATAAGTTACTTTCAACTGTACTTTTACAGGCATATCTGCGAACAGGACAGTTTCTGTTGAAGCATCTGAAACAACTTCTACAATCTGGCCTTCGATCATGAAGTCCACACCGTTGATCAGGTTTTTGTCGATGATGATATCGTCAAAAGTTTCCTGATTCATGAAGTGATAGTGTTCACCTTCCTGATATGTATATTGGTACGGGCGACGTTCTACGCGTACGTCTTCCAGCTTTTCACCGATATTGAAACGACGTTCGATCTGACCGCCTTTGACAACGTCTTTCAGGGTTGTACGCATAATCGTATTACCTTTTCCCGGTTTTACGTGAAGAAAATCGACGCAGAAATAGAGTTTACCGTCCAGACGGATACATGTTCCTTTCTTGATGTCCTGTGAATTAATCATACTAATGTGCTTTATATTATATTGTTAATTTATCTCGTGATGGATTTCGGGTGCAAAAGTAGTGTTTTCCTCTTAAAGTAACAATAAACTTCTGCATTTTTATTTGGAAATAGGTTGCAAATCAGTTTGATAAGCAGAGGATATACAACGGCAAAATACGGGGGTGTCGAAACTGTCCTATGAGGGTGTGTCAAATTGATATTACCGGACGCAGACAACGCAGACGAGCTCAGACTGACGCAGATATTTTAATTATCAGCAAAATAAATCTGCGTCATCCGCGTCCGGTAATATCAATTTGACACACCCCCACAAGGGGATTTTGACACACTCTCTGACTGGGAAGCTAAAAGAGCGAAATAATAAAGCTGATAACCGGAACGAGGATAGCCGTCATGATCCCCATCAAGCCGATGGCAAGTCCGCTCAAAGCCCCTTCCACCGCACCGATCTGGATGGCAACGGAAGTGCCTACCCCGTGCGAAGAGGCACCCAACGCCAATCCTTTGGCTATACGGCTTTCAATGCCTAAGATTTTCATCACGAACGGTCCGACAATGCTACCGAAGATTCCGACTGCTACAACGATGACGGCTGTCAGGGAAGGAATGCCGCCGGATTTTTCAGCAATGCCCATTGCGATCGGTGTTGTGACCGACTTCGGCTCGAGCGTGGCGACTAACGCGGCATCTGCTCCCATCAGTTCGCCGATCGCTATAACGCTGACAATCCCGACAATTGCTCCGACAAAGACGGACGTCAGGATCGAAATCACATTTCCTTTCAGGTATTGGATCTGCTCATACAGTACATATCCTAACGCCACGACCGACGGCCCCAACAGGAAATGGATGAGGTGACTGCCTTTCTGAAACGATTCGTATTCGATATCCATCGCTTTCAGAACAACTATAATGACTAATATGGAGGTGATAAGAGGATGCAGCAGACTGATATGTGTCTTTCTGTACAAAGCCAAAGAAGCCAGATAAGTGCCGATTACCAAAGTCAGCGAAAATACTTCCGATTGTGCCAGGTTATTCATTACTCTCCGTCTCCTTTCCTAATTTTTGCTGGATGAGTGCCACGCTGGCAATTACGAGTAGGGTACTGACAACGGAGGCTGTTACGATCACTACCCAATACTGGGAGATGATGCCGAGCGAGTTCATCAATCCCACACCCGCAGGTAGGAAAAACAATCCCATGTTTTCGGTCAGAAGCGTGGAGAGCTTCTTCACTTTGTTAGGTTTGACTATCTTGAATGCCAGCGCCAGGAATAACAACACCATTCCAATTACGCTACCCGGGATAAACCCGTCGATAAAATAACTGATAAACTCTCCTGTAAAATAGAAGAAGAGGATGTAAAATGCTTCTATTAGCATATTCTTACTGTCTTTTAGATAACCGCTGCAAAGATAACATCTTCGCAAGAAATATGTTCTACAACATATAATATTTAACTATCCGGCCAGTGCAGACGTAATGAACATGTAAATCATCATACCGATAATGTCGTTTGTAATCGTGATAAACGGCCCGGTGGCCAAAGCGGGATCGATCTTTAGTTTATCGAGTGTCATGGGGACCAATGTTCCAAAGATACTGGCGAACATCACGACTGCAAACAGGCTTAAGGAAACCGAAGCGGTGATGCCTCTGTCGCCTAACATAAAAAAATTATAGATAAATACGACTAAACTGATGATGCTGGCATTGATCAGCGAAACGACAGACTCTTTCAATATCTGAGGCAGAATGTTCCCTTCCTTCAAACTGTTGTTGGCCAAGCCTTGTACTACGATGGCGGAAGACTGGATACCGACATTTCCGCCTGTCCCCCCAATCAGCGGGATAAACAGTGCCATCTTGGGGTTGACGGCGAAATTTCCTTCGAAATTACCTAAGATCAGGGAGTTCCCGATACCGCCTATCATGCCGATCAGGAGCCAGGGAAGGCGGGCGGCTGTTTGGGTGAAGACGTTATCCGAAGTTTCCACATCCTGCGAGATACCGGATGCCAATTGGTAATCACGTTCGTGCTGTTCGCGTACTTCGTCCATGACGTCGTCGATGGTGATACGTCCGACAAGACGCCCGATACTGTCGATAACCGGCAGGGCGACCAGGTCATACTTCTCGATTGTCTCGGTCACCTCTTCGATACTGTCGCTGTCGCGGACGGAGATCGGGTCTTTCTTCATCACATGCTTGATCTTCGAGACGGAAGGATTGGTGATCAACTTCTGCAAGGGGAGGACTCCACGTAGGCGCTCGTCGTCGTCGACTACATAGACGTAATAGATTTCATCCATGTCTTCGGCTTGCTTGCGCATTTCGTCGATACATTTGGGCATACTCCAATTTTCGTTCACCACGATCATTTCGGTCCCCATCAAACCACCGGCGGTGTCTTCGTCGTATTTCAGCAGGTCGACGATATCACCCGCCTGCTCTACGTCTTCGATGTGCGAAAGAATTTCTTCCTGGGTATCTTCGTCCAACTCACGCATCAGATCAACCGCGTCGTCGGTCTCCATATTGTCCACGAAGCGTTTGGCAATCAGTTCGTTCGGGAGTTCCTTCAGCAACTTGTGACGGTCTTCTTCGTCCAGCTCCATCAAGACATCCGCTGCCTTTTCGCCATCCATCAGCAGATAGAGGTAGATCGCCTCTTGAAGATTTAGCTCCTGGTACAGTTCGGCTATGTCCGCCGGATATAGTTCGTCCAGTATCTCCTTGATCTTTGCGTCATCCTTCTCTGTGATGATGTCTTTCAGATTGTCTATATAATCTTTCGTCAGTTCAATCATTTTGGGAGAATTTATAATTTATGATTTATGATTTATGAAACAATACAAGCTCCATAAGTCATAAATCATAAATCTGAAATCATAAATCGTTTAAGTTCCGCTCTGTTATCAGTGTCAGTTCCACAAACTGTTCTACGGATAACTGTTCCGGTCGTTTGTCGAAAATCGGGAGCGGATAATCGGGACAATCCTTTCCTAATAGCGGTTTCATGGAGTTACGCAATGTCTTGCGGCGTTGGTTGAACGAGGTTTTGACAACCGTCTTGAAAAGCTTCTCGTCGCATCCCAATGATTTCCGGTTATTACGTACCATCCGTATCACCGCGCTCTTGACCTTTGGAGGTGGATCGAATACTTTTTCGCTGACCGTAAACAGATATTCCACTTCATACCATGCTTGCAGCAGTACGCTCAGGATACCGTATGTCTTGCTGCCTGGACCGGCGGCAAGGCGCTCGGCCACCTCTTTCTGTATCATGCCTGAACAACAGGGAATATGTTCCTTGTAGTCGAGCACTTTGAAAAATATCTGGCTGGATATGTTATAAGGATAATTACCGATCACGCAAAACTGGTCCGGAAACAGCTTGCTAAGATCCAGACGTAGAAAGTCTTCGGCCAGAATCTTGCCTTCCAAGGCAGGGAAGTTCTGTTCCAGGTAATCGACCGATTCCATATCCAGTTCCACTACTGTCAGATCATGCCCTTTTTCCAGTAAGAATTGGGTGAGGACGCCCATACCAGGGCCGATTTCCAATACAGGCAACTGCTTGTAATCGGACAATGTATCTGCAATACGCTCAGCTATTTGCAGATCTTTCAGGAAATGTTGTCCTAATGCTTTCTTTGGCTTAACTAATCTCATCCACTTCTTTGGTGTAATGTGTTCGTATTTAAATATAATGCTTATCTTTGCAGGCGTACAAAAATACAACAAATAATTTAAAGTCATCTACGCATAATGGATTTTAAAGCAATTCTACGCACGTTTCTCAAGATAATTCTCCCGCTTGCTTTCGGTTGTTTACTTCTCTGGTATCTGTACAGTAAGATGGATATCGGCGAGATCTGGAATGTGATTCGTAAGGGGGTTCGCTATGAGATCATTCTTTTTTCCCTTCTGTTCGGTTTGGGAGCCAATATTATCCGGGGATTGCGTTGGGGGTTGCTGATCCGTTCATTAGGTGATAAGGTGAAGACCGGCAACGTGATTTATGCCGTGCTGGGGAATTATGCCGTGAACCTTGTGTTGCCTCGTGTCGGGGAGGTCTGGCGTTGCGGGATGATAACCAAATATGACAAAATACCATTTACCCGCCTATTGGGGACACTGCTCGTCGACCGTGTGAGCGATACCATCATGGTCGGACTGATCACAATGTCCATCATTATCTTCAATTTTGATTTCTTCCGCAGCTTCTTTGCGAAGAACCCGGCGTTGCTGGATGGCTTCCAGTCTATGTTCAACTCGATATGGATTTACGTGGCCGGCGTAATTTTTATTGCCGGAATTTGGTTTATATTCACATATATGAGTAACTTTACGCTGGTCAAGAAAGCAAAGTCGATGTTGCAGAACGTCTGGGACGGAATGAAGAGCATCTGGCTGATGAAGCGTAAAGGTCTTTTCGTGATTCAAACCCTGTTGATCTGGACAGGATATTTCCTGTATTTCTACATCACTTTCTATGCTTTCGATTTTACCCGTGATTTGGGCGTTACGGTCGGTCTGATCGCTTTTACGATGAGTAGTATCGCCGTAGCGGTACCCGTTCAGGGAGGTATTGGCCCGTGGCATTTTATGGTGATCGCCACCTTAATGTGCTTCGGGGTAAAAGAAACCGATGCTGCGGCTTTCGCCCTGGTGGTGCATACGGTGCAAACCGCTTGGCTCGGACTTACGGGGTTGTTCGGTGTGGTGGCGCTTCCCTTTATGAATAAATCAATTGACAATTGACAATTAAATGTCCGGTTGTCCATTCGATATATAACATTATTATTAACCTAATTGTCAATTGACAATTTAAAAAACACCGTTTTTTATTATGTCCGCAGAAATCAAAAATCTTTCTCCGCAGCCAGTCTGGGGTTATTTCTATGACCTTACGCAAATCCCTCGTCCGACCGGACATATGGAGGCTGTAACCCGTTTTATGGTAGCTTTTGGTAAAGGATTGGGATTGGAAACTTTGCAGGACGAAGTGGGAAACGTTTTGATTCGTAAACCGGCTTCTCCGGGAATGGAAGGACACAAAACCGTGACCATGCAGTCTCACCTTGATATGGTTCCGCAAAAGAACTCTTCGGTAAAGCATGATTTTCTAACCGATCCGATCGATGCTTATATAGATGGAGATTGGGTGAAAGCACGCGAAACGACATTGGGTGCTGATAACGGTATGGGTGCTGCTTTTGCTATGGCTGTCCTGGCGGACAAGACATTGACGCACGGTCCTCTGGAAGCCCTTTTTACCATTAACGAAGAAGTGGGAATGGATGGTGCAGTCGGTTTGAAGCCGGGTTTCCTGAAAGGGGAAATCCTGTTAAACTGTGATTCGGAGGAAGAAGGCGAGTTGTTTGTCGGTTGTGCCGGTGGCGCCGATCTGAATGTCTCCATGCAATTTAAGGAAGATACTTATATTCCGGAGGGCGATGTTGCCGTGAAAATCAGCCTGACCGGCTTGAAAGGCGGTCACTCTGGTGTGGATATTCATTTGGGACGTGCGAATGCGAATAAGCTGATGTTCCGTTTCTTGAAAGAGGCCGTACGCGATTATGGGGCTCGTCTGTCATCTATCGACGGAGGTTCGTTGCGCAACGCAATCCCGCGCGAGGCTTTTGCCATCATAACGATCCCGGGCGATAATGTGGAAGCTCTTTGGGAGCTTGTCTCCGATTATCAGGAAATGTACCGCTCCGAATATAAGGGTATTGAACACAATATTAATTTTACGGCCGAAATGACCGATATGCCGGTAACTCTGATTCCGGAAGAGATTCAGGATGATCTGATCAATGCGATAGAAGGTTGCCAGAACGGTGTGATCAGTATGCTGGTCGATTTTCCGGGCACGGTCGAATCGTCTACAAACTTGGCAATCGTCAAGTCCTCGAACGAGATGATCGAGATTCAGATTTTGGTTCGCAGTTCGTCCGAGAGCCGCAAGGAAGCTGTTTGTTCAAGTTTGGAAAGTATTTTCTCTCTAGCCGGGGCGAAAGTGGAATATTCGGATGGTTACGGAGGATGGCAGCCGAATATTGATTCGCCGATCCTGAAAATCATGCAGCAAGCTTATTTGGATTTGTACGGAAAGAAGCCGGAGGCAAAGGTTATGCATGCCGGCTTGGAATGCGGTATCATCCAGGAATCCTATCCCGATATGGACATGATCTCTATCGGCCCGGACTTGCAGCATCCGCATTCTCCTGACGAGCGTGTAAGCATTCCGTCTGTTGCCCGTACATGGGATTTTATTGTTACGACGCTTGCGAGAATCTGATTCGTATATAGTGGGTTATATCAAAAATGGCTGTAGGCTATCGGGCTTACAGCCATTTTTGTTATAACTTCTTTATGTTTTTGGAAGAGGTATCTGTATACCCTGATTTTTTTTGTTTGTCTTTGTAAGGAGGTGAATTCTAAGTCCTCTCCAAACAATATCTCTCAAATCTTACCCAAGTTTACGAACATTAACGTATCCTTGGGTAAGTTCGTATATAGACATAATAACTCTTCAGAAGTGTATAGCTACTTCCTAAACCTAAGATGTTTTCAAAGTTAAGGATCTTTTTATTATACGGCTAATGTTACAAATGGAGTCTGCCTTCGTATCACAGCAAAAGATCTTGCTATGATTTTGGCTCTTACAGCATTGATTACAGATGCTTTATGTTTCCCCTCCGCTATTTTCCTTTTATAATATGCTTCCATCTGCGGATCCCAAGATGTGGCAGTAATAGCTGCTCGGGTAAGGTATACTTTTACTTCTTTGTTAGCCAATGAAGAAGTCTGCGTTTTTCCCCGTATGGAAATACCTGAAGTATGTTCAAATGGGGCAACCCCACAATAGCAGGCAAATTTCCTCGGGTTGTCAAATCTTTGAAAATTGTCAGTAACACACAGTAATACAATGGCATTGATAATTCCTATTCCTTTTATACTTCTTAATAGCAAGTAATTTGTGTAAAGCGATGTACTGGCGGCTATTAGTTGCTCCATATCCTCTTCCACTTCCAGGATCTTTTCTTTTATCGACTTGAGCTGCTCTTCCAAAAAAGAAATGGATTCTGCCACATCAGCCAACTTAGCCATCTGGGAGAATGTTTCCAATAACTTTATGTTTGATACTTTTTGCTTAACCAAATTGTCACGTATAATAATCCATCCCCGCAGTCTCACCAAGTCTTTGTTAGGTAATTTGTATAACTCTAGTTTTCGATAATGTAATACCGCATAGTTCGCTATCCTTTTGGCGTCAATGCGGTCATTTTTGCCTCGTTGCAAGTCTATGGACTTCTTGATGGTCAACGGGCAAACCAAAGCCAGGGGAAATCCCATGGAGACACTGGAAACAGATAACTCTGTGACATAGCTTCCCATGTTTTCAGCACAGAACAAGAGTTTAGATAAAGAGAGATGATAACCTGCTATCCAATCCAATAAAGATTGGATCCCTTCTGGAGTGTTATCAAAAGACTTGTGAGACAACTCTTTTTCGGCCGCAGACATTAATGATGCATCGAAAGTTTTTTTTCCTACATCAAGACCTACAAAATGAGAATAATTCATAATTTTGTATTTTACAGTATTAAACATGAAGGAGAAACAGCTAATACATTTATTAGGTCGTGAGCCTACAATTCTAACTGGCTAGGTTCTCCTATTAAGAGAGTTGCAGTCTGATTCAGCTCATAGTCATTTAAGACTAGTGTCAAAGTTAGTTCACTGCAACTCTTCTTTTCAAATATACACTTATATTTTATTGTGATATTTAATACTGCAAATGTAAATGTGTCAAAACTATCCTGTTCCCGCGCTTGACGCGGGATCGCATTAAAGCCAGTCATATAAACATCTGATTGATAAGGCTTGCTCTTTTGCGGCCCCGCGTCAAGCGCGGGGACAAGGGGATTTTGACACACCCCTTACAAAAAGATAAAGAGTATGAGATTTATGATAGAACAAGCGATATGTAGATGGGTCGTATCTGCTTGGAATCAGCAATGGTTTGTAAGTGAATTTCCAGAAGTTTCAAATCTGAATTATGTTTGAAACTAAAGTTTCAGATAGTCCCTCCCCTTGAAACTTTAGTTTCATGCTGATGGAACAAAAGTTTCCCCGGATGAAACTTTTGTTTCGCGCCTTGGAACTAGTGAAACCTAAGTTTCGGCTACAGGCTTTTCGATTTTGGTCATTGATACCAAAAAGTAGAAGACTGAAACAATGACGACCTGTGCTTTGAGGGAAATAGCTGTCTTGGAAAGGGGGTAAAAAGGGCTGTTTTGGGCGGTTTTCTGCAAAAAGGCGTATTTTGGTACTTTTGCGATTTTCGTAATAGATTGATTGATAGTAATGTGCTGATTTATATAATGTACGCGTAAAGTGGCTTTTTTAGGGGCAAAATAAGTATAAAATCGAATGTAAAATGTTGATTTATAGAATTATATTCGGGGTATGAAAAATGACTAATGAAAACGTACGTTTTTTTTAGTCATTTTTCAGCTACAAAAATACATATACTTTTTGAACCTGCAATTCTTTCCTCAAAGATTTTTCTTTTTCTATATTCTTTCTTATCAATCAGATAGCTTAGTAAGTACGAAAAACCACCTTTTTATCACAAACCATTTAAACCCTCCCCAAAAATGACTAAAAAAAACGTACGTTTTCATTAGTCATTTTATAGGATGATCCCAAGAAGGGACTTATAGAACTGAATTTCATTATATATAGTATTATTAATTAAATTATTAGATTATGAACAAAAAGTTTTCTACTCTTGTAGTGGCTTGTATGGCTTCGGCTGCGTTCTCATCTGCTTTTGCTGCAAATATCACAAATGCGAGCAGAACAGTGACGAAGATCGAAACCGAAAAAGCTTATCAATTAAGTAATGCAGATGGTAGTAAAATCCTCGTTATGGTTCCTCAAGGAGAGGGTTACACTCTGAAATTAAAAACAGCAACTTCTGTCACAGACCTGAACTCTACTTTATGGGAGATTCAGTATTCTTATCCTAACGGTAGTGCTTCCAGCCCTGATTTTACATTTGTAAATAAGGCGACAGGTATACCTTTACAGGTTGATCCGAAAAAAGCAACACTGTTTTCGGAAGGTACAACTTACTCTACATCAAACAGTTCTTATGTAGAAATGTCTGGTTCTGTTTCTACTTGGAAATGGAAGGATTTTGTAGAGACACAAGGTAGTCCTTTCGGAACAAGTGGCTTGGTGTCTCATTTTGCTAAAGACTCTATTGTTGCATTGGTGACGGGTGCTACACCTGCTGCTACTACGAATAACTATGCAAATTCTGAAGATGTTTATTTGGTTAAAGCCCATGCAAATCGTTCTACATGGAATGGTATTCATCTAAGAGTTGCTCCCGCTTATGCAGGTGGTGTTACATTATCTGCAAAAGATTTGAATACCAAATTGGGAACAGATCCGGAAGGTAAATCTTTCAAACTGTCTTCAACTCCGGAGTTGAAGGTGGGTACGAATGGAAATAGTACATTGGGTAATATCTTTACGGATAATACACTGCGTGCATGGGAACCTGCTGCTGCTACAGATGAAGCAAATTCTAAAATTTATGTGGAACAGTCAAATTTCAATAACGGAACAGCTAATACCTTTACAGGTATGTTCCTTCAAGTTATTGATAATGATGCTAAAAAGGATGATCCTTTTAATGATGTTTATTTAATGGCGGATACAGCTTACATCAATGGAATGTATCTAAACAATCAGAACTGCATTAAGTTTACAAAAGATTCTATCAAAAGCGCTGAATGGCAAGGTAACAACTATTTGAATAAAGTTAAGCCGGGGCGTAACAACCATGCTGCGTTGTTCACTTTTGAATATTTTGCTTCTCAAGATAGTATCGCCATCAAGGTTTTTGAATATAACACAAAACAGACAACTGCAGTAACGAAAGATGGTAAGGTTACATTCTGGGGCGGTACACCTGTTACGAATGCAAATACAGTAGTTTTGAATAAACTGACTTCTATTAGCGAAATTACTTTGGGTGACGCAGATATGAGTACACCTAAGCCAGCTAATATTAGATTCACTTTGGGTGAAGGTACAACGAACCGCAAATCCATTAACAATGGTGTTTACGTGATTAAGAACACGAAGGGCCAGTATTTGGCAGTTCCTATCTACAATACGAAGAAAGCAACATCTTGGAATGCTGCTGAATGGGTGACAATTGAGACAGATGCTCAAGATGCTTTGCGTATGCCGGCTTATCAGTGGGTTGCCGTACAGCGTGACACATTATCTTCCGGACTGAAAGAAATTTCTCGCATGGCTCTCACTAACCGTGAGTTCGAAAATGTTGCAAAAGATATCCAGTTGCGTAAGGATGCAGGTGCTACTTATTTCTTCGCTAATGAAATCGCTGGAGGAAAAGATTCTTTGATTATTGAAGCTGTCGCTCCTACTATTATTGCGGACAAAGAATTAGGTTATTTGAACTTAGACGATGCTGAGTTGGACGTTATGACATATAACTTCAATTACTTGCACGCTTATGCAGATGACAAATTCATCGGTATGATGGAAGATTCTGTTTTGAACGTGAAAGACGGTAAGTATGCATTCTACATGGATGAAGAATCTACAGAAGCAAATTATGGTTTCACAACTCCGTATGTAGCCGGTTTGAAACAACTGACACGTGTGATCTACACTCCGTATGTTAAGACTGTCAATGGCAACCGTTATATTGCAATCGATAGTGAAAACCGTTACAGAATGACTTATAATAAAGCTGAAGCTCAGAAGTTCTATCTGAAAGAAAATAACTTCTACAAACCGGCATCTAAAGAAGCTGCACAGCCGTATTATGCATTTATTAATGTAACAGAAACAACTGATTCTACTAAGATGGGTTCTGCCGATCAGGATCTGAGTGTAATTTTGAGAAATCAGGTATTGGAAGAAACTCGTACTTCTGCATTTGCAGTAGTTCCGAACGATGCTCCTCTGTATCGTCGTTTCAATACAGAACTGGAAGGTGCTGTTGAAGGACAGGAAGATGCAACGAAGATCTTGAAGTTCAAAGAATTCTATCGTGGTGAATACCTGATGGACGAAAATAATAAAAAGTTCCAGGATGAAGTTGTTAACTATGCAGGTATCGAACGTGCTGATAAGGCTACTGGCTTATCATTCTATGTAGATACAGTTGTAGTGAAAGGTACAGCAGGTCACGAACAGAAACCGCAGTATTTCATCTATGTTGACAGAGTAGTTGTTGATCCGGTTCCGGGTAAAGAATGTCAGGAAGGTGACAACCATGTTGATGCTAACGGTGATCCGACAGATGCTGCACATTGCGTTCATGCAACTCCTTCTAAAGCTGGTTTCACTGTCGCTAAATATATGGTTAGCTTCGCTGACTCATTGAGTGCAAAGAATGCTGACGAATTATATAAATTCGGTGAATATACTCGCGTTGGTTTCGTGAAAGGTTTGCATATTGGTGACAGCCTGTATATCTTGACAAACGGCTTCGAAAATATGGAAGCAAGCAAGTTGGATACTGCTGCTATTCGTGCTAACTACAAGGCAACAAACAATGAGTTCAATATTATCGACTTGAAAGCAAAACATACAGACGCTCATCATAATTACACTTGGTCATTCCGTTATACAAATCCGGAAGCTGCAGCTGCAGTTGATGAAGATGCTCGTCGTTTCTTGATCGAATCTAATAGAGGAGATGCAGATATTGCTCCGTCTAAGGCAGCATGGTTGAAGAGCCAGAATGGTTGCTTAGTATTGTCTGATGCTGCTACATCTAAGTTTGAAAATGCAAAGACCGGTGGTGACAACGCTCTTATCTTCAATATCGAAGTAGGTTCAGAAAATGATCTGGCAACAGACAACGAAGAAATCGCAACATCAGAAGTAACAGTAATCGCTCAGCAGGGTGCTGTACGTGTTGCTAATGCTGCTGGTAAGAAAGTAGTTGTAACTAACATCTTAGGTCAGACAGTAGCTAACACAGTTATCACTTCAAGCGACGTTACAATCGCTGCTCCTCAGGGTGTAGTTGTAGTAGCTGTTGAAGGTGAAGAAGCTGTTAAGGCTATCGTTAAATAATAATAGAAAATTCATTATCAGGTAGGGATACGAACAATCGTATCTCTGCTCTGAAAAAGAATAAGATTTTATAAATCAAATAATTCTAAATTTTACCGTGCAGCTTTCAAGCTAATTATCCCGTGACGGGTGAACAGGCGGTAATATTAATACTAAAGTAAAAAATTAAAAAAGTTCATCTGCCATTATCTCTGTGAAGAGAAAAGGTAGACACAAAATGAAGCCTCTCCGGTAGCAATATCGGGGAGGCTTTTTTGTTAAAAAGCATTGGCCCTGCATGTTTTAGAGATTAGGATGAACCTGTTTCATTTTTTATTACTACATTTGTTGTATAATAATACACAAAAAGGCTAAGAGTTATGATACAGGCAGTTCCAAATCCTAAGATGACAAAGACGGAAGTTGAAAATTTTCGGCGGGAGTTTCGGCGGATCAAAGATGGCAGATTAACTCCTGAAGAAAAGAAAATGGTTGCTGAAAGAGTGGCCAGAATGAAGAAAACCGCAGAAATATTTATTAGCAACAATGGAGGAAAGAACCCGATACTTGGATATTGAAAATTTATCCATTTGTAAAATAATGGAAGATGATAGCGAGGCGTTGTCATCTTTTTTTGTGGAAGAGCAGAACTTGATGAATTCTTCCATAATGAAATATTAATCTGTGTAAAATATCATTATGTCTCTGCTTATTGTGTGCGAGACACTATAACTTAGACATATTTAATGAGACTAGAAGAATGTACCTCCCGATTCAATTTTATAAAGATTGAAAACGGCTTTATGAAAAGAGCGTATTCCATTTTTCTATTCCCAAAGAAAAAAATTGTACTTTTGTGAGCTACATTAATAAAGATTGAACAATGGCTAACGATGAAATGAAACAAATCTGGAAAGTACCTGAGCCGACTCTTAGGAGGTTGCCGTGGTATCTTGCCTTTTTGAAACTGATGAAAGGAAGAGGAGAGACTTTCGTATCATCTACTCAGATTGCCAAAGAAATTAATGTGGACCCCAGTCAGGTGGCGAAAGACCTCTCCTTTGTGAATATTTCAGGGAAGACACGTGTCGGCTATGAGATCGGTACGCTGGTGGACGTGTTGGAAGATTTCTTGGGTTTTACGGCGCAGCATAAAGCATTCCTGTTCGGTGTCGGTAGCTTGGGAGCCGCCTTGTTACAGGATTCCGGTCTGAAACAATATGGATTGGAGATTGTAGGAGGCTTCGATGTCCGTCGCGAACTTGCCGGAACTGAGATCAACGGAATACCGGTCTACCACATGGATGATTTTCCTGCCAAGCAGAAGGAATACGGAGCGACGATCGGAGTGATTACCGTCCCTGTCGATAAGGCGCAGGAAGTGACCGAACTGATTATCGCCGGAGGGATCAAGGCTTTGTGGAACTTTACCCCGTTCCGTATCCGTGTGCCGGAAGATATCGTGGTGCAAAATACCTCTATGTATGCCCACCTTGCCGTGATGTTCAACCGCTTGAATTCAATCAATCACTGACATATGAAAATAATAGCCGTAGGAATGAATTATGCTGCCCACAATAAAGAGCTGCATCATTCGTTAGAATTATCGGAGCCTACTATCTTTATGAAGTCTGACTCTTCGTTGCTGAAGGACGGCAAACCGTTCTTCATTCCTGATTTCTCTTCGGAGATCCATTACGAAACGGAGATCGTCGTGAAGATAGACCGGCTGGGAAAAAACATTGCCGAACGTTTCGCCCATCGTTACTATAACGAGGTGACGGTAGGGATTGATTTTACAGCTCGCGATTTGCAAAACAAGCTGCGTGCGCAAGGTCTGCCCTGGGAAATCAGCAAGGCGTTCGATAATTCGGCTGTTCTTGGGACATTCGTCCCGCTGGAACGTGTGGGAGATGTGAACCGCCTCCCTTTCCATCTGGATATTAACGGAAAGACCGTCCAGGAGGGAAATACACAGGATATGCTTTTCCCGGTCGACAAGATCATTGCCTATGTGAGCCGTTTCTTTACGTTGAAGATAGGCGATCTGATCTATACCGGAACCCCGGTAGGCGTGGGGCCGGTCAAGATAGACGACCACTTGCAGGGATATATCGGCGAGCAGAAGCTGCTGGATTTCTTTGTGAGATAACACGGAAAAAGAACGTATGAAGAGAATCTTATGTGCCTTGCTGTTTGTATTCGGTCTGCTCGCTTCTGCTTGGGCGGATGGTAGCCGATATGCCTCCGAGTCGGTATTGAGCTCTGGGAAATGGGTGAAGATACAGGTGGCGGAAGATGGTATTTACAAACTGACGGCTACCGATCTGAAGAAGATGGGCTTTTCCAATCTGGACAAAGTCGCTGTCTATGGTTATGGAGGCTGGCCTTTGGATGAAGATTTCTCTACTACTTATATTGATGATGTTCCAGAAGTAGCCGTGTGGAGAAATGCGGACTATCTGCTATTTTATGGGAAGGGACCACGTAAATGGGAATATTCTTCTTCTGATAAGTCTTTTATCCACACCAATAATCCCTATTCCAATTACGGATATTATTTCGTGACCGAGAAAGAAACGGCCGGACGCACGATGGAAAAGGCTGTATCCGCCGATGGAGCCACCCTGCAAGTGACGACTTTCGATGACTATGTCCTGCACGAGGAAGAGTTGGTATCGGTGAACAGTTCCGGGCGTGAACTGTATGGAGAATCGTTTACTTCTACTTTATCTCGTGATTTCACGATATCGGTTCCGGGCATTACGGATGACGAGGGAAAAGCTACCCTGTCTTTTATCTCCCGGGGCAACGGAACGATCACGATGAATGTCGATGGAAATTCTGTAATCTCCGGTTCTGTGTCTGTTCCGTCGGATGAATACGAAGTGGCACGGGAACTGTATCGCGAAAGAGCTTGGACTGCTGATAAAGGTGAGACTGTGAAGGTTAATATAGGATACAGCACGACCGGACATAAGAATGTACACTTGAACTATTTCCGCCTTCAGATGAAGAGGCAATTGAAAGTATATGATCCTTATACATTCTTCCGCAGCCTCTCGGCAAGAGGCAATGCTTCCCGTTTTGTGATTCAGGGAGCCGATGCCGGTACGCTGGTTTTTGATGTGACCGACGGTGTAAATCCGCAACAGATGGAAACGTCTCTGAACGGGACAGAGTTGTCTTTTTCGATTCCTGCTTCCACTTCCTTGAGGGAGTTTGTCGCTGTAAAACCTTCGCAGATCAAAGCTCCCGTGACGGTCGGCGAGGTAACGAATCAGAACCTGCATGCTTTGCCACAGCAAGATATGATCATTATTGCCCAGCCTAATTTCACCACGCAAGCGGAACGTTTGGCGGAAGCGCATCGGACAAAGGATAACCTGACGGTCCGAGTGGTGACGCCAGAATCAATTTATAACGAGTTTTCCAGCGGTACACCGGATGCAACTGCTTATCGCCGTTTTATGAAGATGTTCTACGACCGGCAGACTTCGGAAGCTGATGCTCCTAAATATTTACTACTGTTCGGCGATGGCTCGTTTGACAACCGTAAATTGACTTCCGCCTGGAAATCGGTGGATATGAGCAATATGTTATTGACGTATCAGACGGAAAACTCATTAAGTAGTCAATCGTATGTGATTGATGACTATTTCGGATTTCTGGATGATGCGGATAATAAGAAATCCCTTCAAAATAAAAAGCTATGTCTGGGGATCGGACGTTTTCCTATCAGGACTGTGGAGCAGGCGACTCAGATGGTGGATAAGGTAATCTCTTATATGGAAAATAAAAATACAGGGTCGTGGAAAAACAATCTGTGTTTTATGGCTGATGATGGTAGCAATACGGATGGATTTATGACTGAGCATATGGAGTTTGCTGATCAGCTGGCAGGTTATGTCGAAAGTGAACATCCTGAGTTTTTGGTGAATAAGCTGTATTATGATGCCTATAAAAAAGACATGGCAGCAGGAACTTATCCGGATGTAAGGAGTGGCTTGCAAAAACTTCTAAAAGACGGACTTCTATTGTTTAATTATACCGGACATGGAGGGACAACGGCTTTAAGCGATGAGAAAGTGTTGACACAAACAGATATCAACCAGTTTACTTATACTCATCTGCCGGTATGGGTGACGGCTACCTGCGATTTTACGCGATTCGATGACTTGAATACGTCTGCCGGAGAAGATGTCTTTCTGAATAAAAGCAGTGGAGGCATTGCGCTGTTTACGACTGTCCGTGTCGCTTATTCCAGACCTAATTTCCCGATCAACGACAATGTTATCCGTAATTTGTTTGAAAGAAATAATGGGCGTCGTCGTACGCTGGGAGAAGTGATGCAAGCAACGAAAAATACTTTGTCGTCCGTTTACAAACTTGGTTTCTGTTTGATCGGAGACCCTGCTGTAAAAATGG
Source organism: Parabacteroides johnsonii DSM 18315 (assembly GCF_025151045.1). Lineage (NCBI taxonomy): Bacteria > Pseudomonadati > Bacteroidota > Bacteroidia > Bacteroidales > Tannerellaceae > Parabacteroides > Parabacteroides johnsonii. The sequence goes on along the minus strand of NZ_CP102285.1, from coordinate 3,365,228 downwards.
CTTATCCAGAATTTGGAATGAAAGTGACGACCGTAAATGGACAAGCGGTAGATGAAAATTCAATCTCTTTCAAAGCTTTGGAAAAGATTACTGTCGAAGGAGAGGTGTTGGATGCTTCCGGACAGTTGGTAACTGATTTTACTGGTATAGTAAACCCGACTGTAAAAGATAGCAAGGTGACTGTCACTTGCTTGAAGAACAGCAATAAAGATGACACTCCGGCTTTCACCTTCACCGACTATCCGAATACGATTTTTATAGGGAATGACTCCGTGCGCAACGGAAAGTTCAGCTTTACTTTTACGGTTCCGAAGGATATTTCCTATTCCAATTTGCAAGGGAAAATGAACCTGTATGCCGTTGATACGGAAAATGGTCATGAGGCACAAGGTAATTTCGACAATTTTATTGTCGGAGGAACTTCCGACACGGCGGAAACCGATACGATCGGTCCGGAAATCCGTGCCCTTTACCTGAATGATACGACATTTGTAGATGGCGGTCAGGTGAACACGACTCCCTATTTTGTTGCCGAATTATGGGATAAGAGTGGAGTGAATATCACGGGAAGCAGTGTCGGGCATGACATGATGCTGGTAATAGACGAATCGACTGTCCTGAGTTATAACCTGAACAGTTATTACGAACTGCTTCCGGGCGAAGAGGGGGCTGGTATCGTGAAGTTTCCGATCCCGGCACTTGAGCCGGGCAAACATACAGCGGAGTTCTGGGTATGGGATATCCAGAATAACTCGACCGTGCGGACATTCACCTTCGAGGTGGTTGAGGGATTGAAACCGTTCCTGTTCGATGTGATCGCAACGCCGGGTATCGCCCGCGAGCAGGTGACCTTCCATCTTATGCACAACCGTCCCGAAAGCCGTATGCGGGTGGGTATCATGGTCTATGATCTGGCAGGACGCCAGCTTTGGAAACATGAAGAAAGCGGAACGTCTGGCCTGTTCGAAAACTATACAGTTTCCTGGGATCTGACATGTGGGGGCGCCCGTATGCGCCCCGGTGTCTATATCTACCGGGCAGCCATCAGCACCGATAATTCCAAAGACGCGACAAAAGCAAGGAAGTTCATCATTTTAGGCGAATAGGAAGGAGCGCATGAACTCCATCGTGTTTATCGTTGCAGTCAGAACAAAGAAACCGATAATGATCCAGTCCAGTATCCGGTACATGCGGACCGGCAATCGCGTGTATAGCCAGCCCAGCAGGATCGGGACTGCAAACATCCAATGTCCGCCGAACAAGATCGCTTCGTTCATCCCGTAGCGGATGATAAAGTGGATCACGAAATCGATACTCAGGTACATAAGCAACAGTTGTACATATTTGTTTTTCAGGTTGAGCAAAGCCGAGGCTGTGACTAAGAACAACAGAAACATGATTACGGCATTGTTCCAACTGTGCAGGTATTCGCTGGGCCGTAATACGACCTCTTTTCCGACTAACTGTTGTGTGAGAGGCGTGCTTATGATCGTGTTGCCCCAGAAATCGACCAATGCTTGTTTACCGAATGTCTCGTCATGGATAAAATACTGTCCGAGTTGCCCGGTCGTTTCGATAGGAGACGGACCTTCCGGGTTGAACAATTTCGCTTTGAGGGTATAAAAGCCCATGATGACAGCTACGCAAATGACAAATGGCAACATTACTTTGATCCCCGTCCGTATTTTACGCCAGAACGGTGCTTTATTCAGGAATAGGGCCATTGCCGGTTTGGCAGCGTTGGTGATTGTTATTCCTCCACAGAGGAAAGAGAGGAAGAGAATAGTCCGTCCTTTTATATATCCGGTCAGCTTGTATTCCCTGGAAAGCATTAATAGTGAGAAGACGAGCAGGAAAAAGGAGAACGGATAAGATTCTGTGGTGAATGATAGGACAACGGTTGTGAAGAAGCATCCCGTGAACCCTGTCAGCAATAATGCCCGCCTGGAAGAAATCTGGACAATCTGTTTCAGGTAACGATAAATCAGGACCAGTCCGCCGGTTATCAACAGGTTCATCAGCATCAGGCAAATAATACCGGAAGTTTTCTCTTTGAACAGGGTTGTCAACAGGATTATCAACAAGGTTTTCAACAAATGAAAAATACCGAAGAAGGGATGGCTGATGTCAAACGCTCCTCCGCGCGTGTGGAGATGGAATAGATTGTCATACCCCAAGTAACTTCCTGCTCCCCCGTTGGGCACATCTATCAGTTCCGTATGAAAGAGCATCCGGTACCCGATATACCCGTAAAGAATGAGGAAGAAAAGGAAAAGTCCGGTTTCTATCAGGGTCGGTGGAAATAACGTGCGCTTAGTCTCTCTCCACTCGATCCGGAGAGCGCGAAACAGAATAGACAGGCAGGATGGCATCATATATATGTTTATTTATTGTTGAATGGTTTATAATGGGGAACATCTGCAAGGGCAAGCAGTTCTTTGTCACCGGAACTGTCACCATATACATGCAGCGTCTCGGAGGAGAAATCCGGATATAGCTGACGGAGCCTGCGTACCTTCTCGCTCCCTTTACAGTTGGGCGTGGAAAACCGACCGGTCAAAATCTGTCCCCTGATTTCCAGTCCGGTCCCTTCTACGAGCCGGATTCCTATTGTTTGTGCCCAGGGACGTATCCAGTCTGGCACGGACGCGCTGATGATGGCGATCTTGTTGCCTTCTTCCTGATGCCTCCGTATCTCTTTCAGGGCCGCAGGATAGACGAAAGCCGGTATGCGGGAGGCATATTTGAGGCAAGCCTGATGAAAATCCTCTGTCTTCATCCCTTGCAGGAAAGAGGAGATCACAAGTTCTTTGGCCCGGTGTGTGGAAAGAATGCCTGTTAAAGCTGCTCCTTTCAGCAGGATAATCCAGGGAAGTCGCAGAAGGAAAGCTTTCCGTCCACAAGCCTGAATCAGGAAATCCGGCAGTGAGTCGCGGGAGATGATAGTACCGTCGAAGTCGAATATTGCGATTGCCATATCAATAAATCAGTAAAGCGAATACGATAAACCAGCCGGCCACTGTCAGTTGCAAAGTACGGTCCTGCAACAGGATATCGGTCGGATTGCAGTTACTCTTTTCCACCAAGATGATTTGCAGGTAGCGCATGATGCCTGCCAGTACGAAAGGGACCGTAGCATACAAGTATTCGCTGCTCCTCGACGTTACTTCGGGCGAAAGCGTATATAATATGTAAGTCACGGCTATGATGGAAGAGAGAAACGACAGGATCACGTTCAGGTAGTCGATCGTATATCCGGTAATATTCTTACGTGAAATCTGTCCGGTCTCCATGAAATTACGCAAATCATCCCGGCGTTTGGCAAAGGCGAGAAACAGGGAGAGGATGAATGTCATGATAATCAGCCAGTGCGAAAGTTCTATCTCCCCGGCGACAGCTCCCGCTTCAAGCCGGATGATGAAACCGCAGGCGACAATCATGGCATCTATGATCTGTATCTGTTTGAGATAAAGCGTATATGCTAAATTCAGGAGGATATATCCTCCTGACAACAACCAGATCTGGTTGTTACTTGTATGCATGAAACTGAAACATAATGCACTCGTCCCATATAGCAAAAATAGGAAGACAAAGGCTACCATCGGCGAAACCTTCCGGGAGGCAATCGGCCGGAATCGTTTGACCGGATGCAGGCGGTCTTCACCCGCGTCCATCAAATCGTTGAAAACGTATACGCCGCTGGTAAGCAGACAGAAACCGGTAAACAGGATGGCAACATTCCATAACCTGTCTATGTCCCCTATCTCCTGTGCAAAAAACATGGGAAGGAACAAGATGATGTTTTTTACCCACTGGGAGGGGCGCATCAGAAGAAATAATGCTTTAACTTTGCCTGTCGATTGTATATCTTTCATACTCAAAAGACAAAAGTAGGAATTTTATTTGAGCATACAATAAAGTTCGGATTATTCAGTTTATAATGCAGTAGGAGCGGTTCGTGAACCGCCCGTACTTCGTTGATAGGTAAATCGGAAAATAATTTAAGAATAGACATATGATAAGTAAATTCAGAATCGGTGTACTCGTTATAATACTTAACTTCTTCGCTTCGGTTGCGACGACTTGGGGACAAGTGGAGAACCCTTCTTTGCTCCAAATGGCGGTTCCTTCGCTGAACATCGCTCCGGATGCACGAGGAGGCGGTATGGGAGACATGGGAGCGGCAACTTTGCCGGACATCAATTCGCAGTATTGGAATGCGGCCAAATATGCTTTTATGGGAAGTAAGGCGGGAGTCAGTTTGTCTTATACTCCGTGGTTGCGTAAATTGGTCAACGATGTGGCTTTGGTGAACATGACCGGTTATTACAAATTAGGAAATAGTGATTTACAGGCTATCAGCGCATCTTTGCGTTATTTTTCATTAGGAGAAGTAAATATATGGGAGAATATCGGGGATGTTCCCTATGGTTTGAACCCGTATGAGATGGCGTTCGACGTGGCTTACAGCCGTAAATTGTCCGAGTCCTATTCGATGGCGGTAACCTTGCGTTACATCCGTTCGGATATGGGAACAGACCAGAATGAAGAGAGCAATGCGGGCAATGCTTTTGCAGCCGATATCTCCGGTTACCTGGAAAAGTATGTGCTGATGGGCAATGCCGAGGCATTGTGGAGCTTTGGTTTCAACCTGTCCAATATCGGGAGTAAGATCTCGTATGACGGGGGAAATAGGAATCAGTACCTTCCGGCCAAGTTGACTTTGGGAACAGGGCTGCTTTATCCGATCGACGACTACAACCAGATCGGTGTTTATTTGGACCTGAACAAATACATGGTTCCGTATGCTCCGCAAAAGAAAGATGGAGAGACTGATGCCGACTTTCAAGCGCGTGAGGATGACTATAAGTCGTGGTCGAGTATTTCCGGTATGTTGAAGTCTTTTACCGATTCACCTAACGGCTTGCTGAAAGAGATCATGGTTTCGGTCGGAGCCGAGTATAGTTATAATGAACAATTTTTTGTTCGCGGCGGTTATTTTTACGAGAATGCGAATGTCGGTAACCGTAAGTACTTTTCTGTAGGTGCCGGTTTCCGTATGAGCGTGTTCCAGCTGGATGCCGCTTATCTGATCAGTACGGTTCCACAGAACCCGTTGGACCAGACACTTCGTTTCTCCCTGTCTTTTGATATGGATGGAATTAAGAACTTGTTCAGATGAAAGTTGAAAGTTAAAAATTGAAAGTGATGAAAGTACGGGTTGGGTTTGGATATGATGTGCATGCACTGGTTCCGGAACGAGATTTATGGCTGGGCGGAGTGAAAATAGAGCATACGATGGGCTTGCAAGGGCACAGCGATGCAGATGTCTTGATTCATGCTATCTGCGACGCTTTGTTGGGGGCCGCCAATATGCGTGATATCGGTTATCATTTCCCCGATACGGCAGGAGAATATAAGGACATTGACAGCAAGATCCTGTTGTTCGATACGATGGAACTGCTTCGTGATGCCGGATATACATTGGGTAATATAGATGCGACTGTCGCTGCCGAACGTCCGAAGCTGAATCCTCATATCCCCGAAATGAAACGGGTGATGGCCGATGTCCTCCAGGTGGATGTAGAAGATATCTCCATCAAGGCGACAACAACCGAGAAGTTAGGCTTTACCGGACGGCAGGAAGGAATAGCTGCGTATGCAACGGTACTGATACAGAAATAGCCTTCCTCTTCCAGTTCTTTCTCTCAAATATTTTCAGGTGTTTCCCTTGGGTGAAAATTTATTTTCATGCAAGGGAAAATTTATTTTCACCGGCATGAAACAAAAGTTCCCCTTGCATGAAACTGAAATTCTCCTTGTATGGAACAAAGTGAAATTAACCACTCATCTTGTTTTTCCCGCCGTTAATTTGTAGATTTGACCCCATAAAGATGGAATGAAATATGAAGAGTAACGACTGGAAGGACCGTCTGGGAGTCATGTATTCTACGAACCCGGATTTTCAATATAATACAGGAAACGAAGAGGAAGAAGAAACGCTTCCGAAAGAGAAGCAGCAGTTGCGCATCGCTTTGGATAAGCGGAACCGGGGCGGCAAGGCCGTGACATTGGTAACCGGCTTCCAGGGAACGACCAGCGATCTGGAAGCACTTGGGAAGTTCTTGAAAGTGAAATGCGGTGTCGGCGGCTCGGCCAAAGATGGAGAAATCATCGTACAGGGCGACCTGCGTCCTAAAGTGCTGGAAATATTGCAAAAAGAAGGCTATGTCAAAAGCCGCATAATCTGATTGTATGCTGACTGTCTACAGAGCTTCCGCTGGAGCCGGGAAGACGCATAAGCTGACCGGTGAATATCTGACCTTGCTATTTACGGGGCCGGGCGCTTTTCGCCGTATCCTTGCCGTGACCTTTACGAATAAGGCGACGGACGAGATGAAGACCCGTATCGTCGATGAACTGTATAATTTGGCTTCCGGCAGGAAATCGGATTATGTGGAATTGCTGACGTCCACCTATTCGTTGACAGAAGACCAGGTGCGGAAGCAGGCAGCCAAAATATTGATTGATATCCTGCATGATTATTCCGCTTTCAATATCAGTACGATTGACCGCTTTTTCCAGCAGACTATGCGTGCCTTTACACGTGAGATCGGTTTGCAGGGTGGTTATGGGATCGAGATGGACCAGGAGTTGGTGCTTACGACGGCAATCGATAATCTGTTGTCGGATCTCGAAAAGCCTGAAAGCAAGGACTTGTTAGGCTGGCTGCTCCGGTTTGCGGAAGATAAGATAGAGAACGGAGGGGAATGGAACCTTCGTAAAGATATTATGGCCCTGAGCCGGGAGGTCTTCAAAGAGAGCTATAAGGCTTTCAGTGAAGCGGTCGGCCGGGATATAGAAGACAAGAAAGCGCTGGATGACTATAAGAACGAGCTGTACGGCATCATCCGTTCGGTGGAATCAGCCGCTAAGGAGTTGGGAGAACGTGGCCTGGCAATCCTGAATAAGTACGGACTCAAAGTCACTGATTTTAAAGGGGGCAGTCGTTCGCCTCTGACGCTTCTCGATCGTCTGGTGCAAGGAGAGATGAAAGAACCGTCCGCTACTTTTATCGGTCTGGCGGATAACCTGGACGGCTGTTTCACGAAAACGGTTTCGCTCGGTACCCGGCAGATCATCGGATGTGCTTTCGAGGATGGCTTGAACGATTGTATCAAAGGGATTATTTCCCTGTTCAATAATCTGACCGCTTATAATACCGCCCGTGAAATTGTCCGTTATTATTATACTTTGGGGATTCTGACCGATGTGTCCCGCCAGATAGCCGCCTACCGGGAAGAAAAAAATGTGATGTTGATTGCCGACACGACCGAGTTGCTGAATAAGGTGATCGGGGGTAGCGACGCTCCTTTCATTTATGAGAAGACCGGTACGCATGTCGATCACTATATGATAGACGAGTTTCAGGACACCAGCGGAATGCAGTGGAACAACTTCCGTCCGTTGATCGAAGAGAGCCTTGCACATAGCCGGGATAATTTGATCGTAGGAGATGTGAAGCAAAGCATCTATCGTTTCCGTAACTCGGACTGGAAGTTGCTGGACGAACAGGTGCAAGCCGATTTCTCTCCTGAAGTAGTTCATGAAGAGACGCTGAAGGATAACTGGCGCAGTTGCCGGAATATCGTGGAGTTTAACAATGCCCTTTTCACGACGCTTCCGGGTGTTTTACAGACTGTATATAATGAAGCGCTGTCTGTTTCTTCTCTGAGCGAGGAACAGCGTGCGGCGTTTTTCACCAAGATCATGTCCGCCTATGATAAAAGTTTCCAACAAGTTCCTCCTCCTTTCATGCAGAAAGACGGGCATGTGCGGATTGAATTTCTCTCTGGAGATGATGAGAAAGATTGGAAAGAGGAAGCCCTCGGACGTCTGCCTGGCGTGTTGGGGAAATTGCAGGATAACGGATATGTGCTAAAAGACATTGCGATCCTTGTTCGTACCAATCAGGAAGGGGCACAGGTGGCGGATACTTTGCTGGCCTATAAGGAAGAACATCCTTCCGACCGCTACAACTACGATATTATTTCAGATGAGGCTCTGTTTGTCAGTGGTTCGACGGCTGTCCGCTTCATGGTTTCCCTGTTGCGTTACCTGAAGAACCCCGAAGACCGGACGAACGGACAGATTGCTTTATACTCCTATCAGGTATTGAAAGGGATATTTGGGGTTGAAGCTCCGGCTTTTCCGCCGGAAGTCATCTCTGTTCTGCAAATCCTTTCCCGTCAGTCTCTCTATGAAATAACGGAAGGTCTGTTCCGCCTTTTTGCCGACGACTTTCCCGAAAATGAGCAGGTTTTTGTCCAGGCTTTCTTGGATATGGTATCCGAATATACTCAGAAGGAGAGTGCGGACCTGAATCGTTTTCTGAAATGGTGGGATGAGACGGGCTGCCGGAAAACAATTGCCACACCGGACGGACAGAACGCTATCCGTATCCTTACGGTCCATAAGTCGAAGGGGCTGGGTTTTAAAGTCGTAATCATTCCTTTCGGGGATTGGGAGATCGATCATAAGCCGACAAAACCGGTTATCCTCTGGTGTCATCCGGAAGAGAAGCCGTTCGACCGCCTGCACTTAGTTCCCGTGCGCTACGGCCAGTCGTTGGGAAAGACGATTTTTGCAGGTGATTATTTTAAGGAACGATTGCATGCCTTTATTGACAACCTGAATACGTTATATGTCGCTTTCACCCGTTCGAAAGAGGAGTTGATCGTCTTCTCTCCGCGCCCGAAGAAGATAAAGGAAGAAACCGGCGAAGTGGAAAAGATATCGACTTTGACCGACGCTTTGTGGGCCGGTCTGCGTACGGATATGCCCGATACACGGGAGGGAGAGAAACTGATCTCGCTGCCTGCCGTTTTCGATGCCGGGACAGGTGTTTTCGAGTTGGGCGATTGGTGGCATCCGGTTGCAAAGGAAGATAATGGGGATATTCAGGAGATCGGAATGGCACGTCTTAGCTCTATCTCTCCGGACGACCGCTTGCAATTACGCTTGCATGGCAAAGGCTATTTCTTCGATAATGCCCGCCGGAAACATGGGGCTTTGATGCACGAGGTGTTGAGTCGTATCCGTACTCGGAAGGATATTCCGCAGTCGGTCGAACGATACCGTCAGGAAGGGGTGATCGACAGAGAGGAAGCGGCGTCACTTGTCGCTCGTCTCGAAGAGTTGTTGAGCCTGCCGGAAGCCGCCTCTTGGTATGACGGTACGGCTCGTGTGTTGAACGAGGTTGATATTCTGTTCGGAAAAGGGTTGTCCAAACGTCCGGACCGCGTGATGATCACTGGAAACAGTGTGATTGTGATCGACTATAAATTTGGGGAACATACCGACCAACGTTATCACAGCCAGGTAAGGAACTATCTGAAACTGATCCGGCAAATGGGCTATGGAGAGGTTGAAGGTTTCCTTTGGTATGTTGAATTAAACAAAATAGAAGCGGTGAAAGGGTGATATATTTTTGTTATTCGGTAAAAATGAATATTTTTGCAAATTCTTACGATAAATACTCGATTAGATTAAAGAATGAAAGTACATAAAGAAGGAACAGGTCTATTATTAACGCTTTTCACGATATTCTTTGTCGTGGACGTTGCGCTGTATCATACTGTCGGTAGAGGTTGGGTGTTCTATACCACGACTTTCGTCACCACAGTCCTGTTCTTGTTGGTACTTAACTTTTTCCGTAGCCCGTTCCGTCGTTTTCCGTTCGATTCGGAAGGATTGGTGATCGCCCCTGCCGACGGCACGATCGTGGCGATCGAGGAAGTGATGGAGAATGAGATCCTGCACAGGGAATGTTTGCAGATATCCATATTCATGTCCGTTTTCAATGTGCATGCCAACTGGTTTCCGGTGAATGGGACTGTCAAGCATGTGTCACACCAGAAGGGACGTTTTATGGCGGCCTACCTGCCGAAGAGCAGCACGGAGAATGAGCGTTCGGCTGTCGTGATCACGACCCGCGGTGGAGTGGAGGTGCTGGCTCGCCAGATCGCGGGAGCAATGGCACGGCGTATCGTGACTTATGCCAAAGTCGGCGATAAATGCCACGTAGACGAGCAGATGGGCTTCATCAAGTTCGGTTCGCGTGTAGATGTTTACCTGCCTGTCGGGACGGAAGTCCTGGTCGAAATGGATCAGAAGGTTACCGGTAACCAGACTCCGATAGCCCGTTTGGGAAAATAAGAGAAATAAATGAGCATCAAGAATAGTATACCTAATTTTGTTACCTGCTGCAGCCTGATGTCGGGTTGTATCGCTTGTATTATGGCGTTAAGGGGAAACTTGCCGATGGCGACCCTATGGATTGTCATTGCCTCTGTTTTCGATTTCGGTGACGGTTTTGCCGCCCGCTCCCTGCACGCCTATTCTCCGATGGGGAAGGAATTGGACTCACTTTCCGATATGGTAAGTTTTGGTGTCGCTCCCGGAATGATCGTTTATTGGTTGTTGGAGCAGGCATGCATGACGGCTCCTGTTTTGGGAGAGGCGGCTGGTTATGTCCCGTATATGGCTCTGGTGATACCGGTCTTTTCCGGATTGCGCCTTGCCAAATTCAATATCGATGAAAGGCAGACAACTTCTTTTATTGGTATGCCTGTCCCGGCCCATGCTCTTTTTTGGGCGTCTATCGGGTATGCGTTTCATTCTGCCGTACCAGTGGACAGCATCGGGTTTATTGCCGGAACAATAGTTGTGGCAATCTTGTTTTCGTCTTTGCTGGTGTCTGAAGTTCCGATGTTCTCATTGAAAGTAAAGTCGTTGGCATGGAAAGGCAATGAGCTTCGCTATATTTTAGTAGCTGGGGCGGTGGTCTTTGTGGCTCTCTTTGGTGTTTTGGGCATTGCCGGAACAATCATTCTCTATATAACCTTGTCTTTTTTTAACAAAAGAAGATAAACAAGAATTCGTATCTTTGTGTTTGTGTAATGAACCAACTAAGTGACGGAATATGTTTAAGTTTTTGTTTGTTATGTTCTTCTTCTTTATCCTGTTAGTTTTTCTAATGGGATTCTCTATCTTGCGTACCTTTAAAAATATCCTGTTCGGAAGCGGAAGTAGTGGAAAGAAGGGTGAACAACGCCGTCAAACAAGCGGTTACTCTTCCAACGCGCGCAGCAACAGCTCTGCACGCGAAGAATATGCCTCGCAGGCCTCCCGTAAAAAGATCTTTGCCAAAGATGAAGGAGAGTATGTGGATTACGAGGAAGTGAAATAAGTTGTTCAGCGCTTGCGCTGAAAGAAGTTGCGCATTTCTTCGGCGCACTCGTTTTCAAGGACCCCTTTTTTGACTGTTGATTTTGGATGTAAGGCTTTCGGTGCGTATTGCTGGAAGCCTCTTTTTTCATCTGTCGCTCCGTAGACGATCTTGCTCAGTTGTGACCATCCGATCGCTCCGGCACACATCACGCATGGTTCTACCGTCACGTAAAGACTACATCCGGTCAAGTACTTGGCTCCTAAGACGCCGACTGCCGCTGTTATTGCCAGCATCTCGGCATGGGCAGTCGGATCGTTCAGACGCTCCGTCTGATTGTGGGCGCGGGCTATGATCCGGTTGTTGCATACGATAACGGCGCCGACGGGAACTTCTCCCTCTTTGGCTGCTGCGCGGGCTTCTATCAGTGCCTGCTTCATGAAATATTCGTCGTTGAATGGATCGATCATCTTCTCATTTCGTTTTCATTGAAGAGGGTAGGATAGTCCTCTTCCAGGGTTTTAAGTATGTGGGACAGGATTGTTTCGCGGTACCAGCGGGATTTGTTGATGATTTTATACCTGGCAAGATAACGTTCCACAGCCTTCTGCTCATCGTCGTTGAGCATGAAAGTGACCTTGTGCACGCGCGGGTGATTCGGCTGTGGAGATGAATATTTACGTTTCAGTGTCATAGTTTTGCAAATGTAAGGGGGAAAGCGCAAATAAAAAAGAAAAACATTATATTTGTGCAAATTACAAGGAATGGCTAAACGGAACGAAACGGGGAAAGACGGTGAGTCGGTTGCACGTGCTTTTCTGGAAAAGCAGGGTTACAGGATTACTCATACAAACTGGCATTGGCATCATTATGAGCTGGATATCGTAGCAGTCAAGGATACCTGGCTGATAGTCGTAGAGGTGAAAACGCGTTCGGAAGATTACCTTTTAGCTCCGGAAGAGGCAGTCGATGCTCCCAAAATCCGCCGTATCGTGGCGGCAGCCGATGCGTATGTCCGCTTTTTCAATCTCGAACTGCCGGTTCGTTTCGACATTATAACCGTAATCAAAAAAGGGGAGGAGTTTGAAATAGATCATATAGAAGATGCTTTCTATGCTCCTTGCCGCTAATAAAACAGGTAGAGCAGTATGAATATAGAAGAAGCCAGGGAGTATTGCCTGTCGCTGAAGAATGTGACGGAGTGTTTCCCTTTCGATGATGTTTCGCTGGTGTTCAAAGTGGAGGGGAAGATGTTTTTGCTCCTGCCTCTGGATACCGTGGAGCCGTGCGTGTCGCTGAAATGCAGCACTGATTATATCGAAGATCTGCGTGAACGATATACGGCAGTAGAAGGTGCTTGGCATTTTAACAAAAAATACTGGAACACCATCTACCTTGACCGGGATATGCCGGATAGCGAGATCAAGCACTGGATCCACCATTCTTATCGCGAAGTGATCGCCAAGTTACCGAAGAAAATAAGAGAAGCTTACGAAAATGAATGATAAAAACGAAACTCCAAAGATCATCCGGCTTGCCGAGACGGACTCGACCAATAATTACCTGCGGGAACAATGTGCAAAAGCCAGGTTGCCGGAAGGCAGCCTCGTCATAGCAGATTTTCAAACAGCCGGAAAGGGGCAGGTCGGAAACTCATGGGAGTCGGAAGCCGGGAAGAATTTGATGTTCAGTATTCTTTTATATCCTGATTCCCTTCCTGCGAACCGACAGTTTCTGATTTCCCAAATCGCCTCCCTGAGTGTGAAGGAGACGTTGGAGGGATATACGGATTCCGTCAAGGTGAAATGGCCGAACGATATTTACTGGAAAGACCGTAAGATATGCGGAATGCTGATCGAAAACGATCTGTCCGGGCAGCATCTCTATTGTTCGGTAATTGGTATCGGACTTAATATCAACCAGGAAATATTTCGCAGCGATGCTCCCAACCCTGTATCCCTGACTCAGATTACAGGTAAGGCATATGACCGGGAAGAAGTACTGGCCCGCTTCCTGCGTATCTTCTTTAACTACTATTTCCTATTATTACAGGAGAAAGAGGAAGAAATCCGAACTGCCTATATGGCGGCCTTATATCATGGTGACGGTTATTATTCCTATATCGATGAAAACGGTCCTTTCGAAGCCTGTATCCATGCCATCGAGCCGACCGGTCATCTGATCCTCCAATTGCACGATGGGGAGCGGCGAAGATATGCATTCAAGGAGGTGACAACTGTTATTTCCAGATAAGAAGGTATGCAAGACTGAATCCGGCTTGCTGATTAGTATAATTCAGGGCAGTATGTCAGAACTACCTTGTTCCCGTGTCAAGCTGGGGGACAAGTATATTTTGACATACTGCCCTGAATCTTACTATCTTCTTGGTTGGTCTGTCATTGTGAACACCAGGTTTCCGCCATTCATGATATCTTTATGGCTGATTGTAAGACCGGTGACCGGCTTTCCGTTCAATTCCACTGATTTGACGTATTTGTTGGCTTTGGATAAACCTTTGGCTTCGACAGTGAATGTTTTGCCTTCGGGGAGAGACAGAGAAATCTTTTCTATCTGAGGAGCGCCTAAAACATATTCCCCGCTGATCGGGTTGACCGGATAGAAGCCCATAGCCGAGAAGATATACCAGGCGGACATCTGCCCGCAATCGTCGTTGCCGCACAGACCGTCCGGTTTGGCCAGGTAGAAGCGATCGAAGACTTCGCGGATCACCTGCTGCGTTTTTTCCGGATGGCCGGCATAGCTGTAAAGGTACGCTACGTGATGGCTGGGCTCGTTACCGTGTGCATATTGTCCGATCAGCCCGGTTACGTCAGAAACGAAACCGGTGTTCTCGGCTGTGCTTTCGAGGAAGAATAATGAGTCGAGTTTGGTCACGAAAGCCTCATTGCCGCCCATCAGATCGATCAGGCCTTGTACATCGTGTTGTACGTGCCAGGTGTACTGCCAGGAATTGCCCTCCGTGAAATCGCCACCTGAAGAGCTGGCGTGTGAGAGCAGGAAGGAATTGAACGGCGTACGCCAGTTGCCTTTAGAATCTTTTCCTCTCATCAGCTTGAGTTCCGGATCGAAGAGATTCTTATAGAATGCAGCACGTTTGGAGAAATGTTCGTAATCTTCCGTTTTACCTAATGCTTTTGCCATTTGGGCTACACAATAGTCGTCGTAAGCACATTCCAAAGTCTTGGAAACCGATTCGGTGTCGATGATGTCGAACGGGAAGTAACCGTATTTCTCGAATGTTTCCCAGTCGGAGTTGAAATGGCTGACGGTGGCACTCGCTTTGACTGCCTGATAAGCTTCTTCCGCATCGAACCCTTTGAATCCTTTCAGGTAAGCATCCACGATCACTGGAATGGCGTGATTGCCGATCATGCAGAAGTTCTCTTTGCCCCACAAAGCCCAGATCGGCAGGAAACCTTGTATCTTCTGATGATCCAGCATCGTCTGGATCATGGCGTCTACCTTATCCGGATTCAGGATAGTGTATAGCGGATGAGCGGCGCGATAGGTATCCCAAAGTGAGAATGTAGAATAGTATTCGCCTGTCGGAGACGTATGAATATTGTCGTCGATGCCACGATACCGTCCGTCGATGTCGGCAATGTTGTTCGGCTGCATCATCAAGTGATACATGGAGGTGTAGAAACTTGTCTTTTCATCCGTCGTACCTGTAACTTGGGCACGGGAAAGGAGTGCCTGCCACTGGTCGCGTGTGGACTGGTGGACAGCATCGAAATCCCATGCCGGGTTCTCTTTTTGCAGGGATGCGAGCGCTCCGTCGACACTTACGCTTGACATGGCGATTTTCACCTGTACGGCTTCGCCCGGTTTCGTGTCGAATTCGAGTATCAGGCGTTTCGCTTTCTCCCCTTTTTCGGCGGGAAGTTCTTCCCTGAGCGTATAAGGACGGTCGAATTTGATCACATAGAAATAATGGCGTGTCACCCAGGCGCGGGTTTGGTTATGCCCGGTGATCGTCTGGTTGTCCGGCATTTCGAGCTCGGCTTCTAAGACATGTGTTTTCAGTGCATCCTTGCTTCCGACCATACCGCGTTGAAGGTCGACCAGCAGACGTGCCGGCCCTTCGTTGTTGTATTTATAGCGATGGAGGGCTGTGTGGGCGGTAGCCGTAATCTCAGCATCAACACCATAGTCGGACAAGGTGACCGCATAATAACCCGGCGATGCTTTCTGGGTGGATTTGTCGTATTCGCTTTTATAAGTATTGTCTTTTATATCGCCGCTGAACGGGAACAGTAGGATGTCGCCCAAGTCCGGACAGCCCGTTCCGTTCAAATGTGTTTGGGCGAAACCTTCGATAAAGTTATCATCGTAATTATATCCCGAACAGTATCTCCAGGAGCCGACACCGGATTCGGGGCTCGCCTGTATCAGGCCGAACGGTGCACAAGCACCCGGAAACGTATGTCCGTTGTCCGCATTTCCGATAAAGGGATTAACATACTGGCAATAGTCTTCCTCGACATTGTCCTTTGCCTGAGGTGCAGGGCTGCACGCACTGACCATCCCTAACAGAGACAGTCCGATCACAAGGTCCTTCATGAATTAGAATTTTATATTTGCAATTAAACTTCGTTATTCTATTTTTCCGTCTTTCATCTTGTCCCGAATCTTCAACCGTTTGATCTGCAGGAAACGCAGCAGGCCGATAACAAGAACAGTCGCCGCGATCACCCCGAAATACTGCACATAATCAGGATCGGCTTGTTTGCCCGGCCAGCCAATTATGCTCATAATGATCAGGTAAATCAATAGAACTGCGGTTGTTATGTTTACTTTCTTCATCGGATTTCTCGTATTTAATGTGCAAACTTAGAGAAAAAATATGATTTATGTTTGTCTTTGTTTCTATTTAACGGATAAATGCCGGAAAATCCTGCAAGAAAGATGGACAAGTCGGATTTATGTATATCTTTATCGGCGATTTGATTCTATATGTATGAAAGGTGGATCCGAGATATATTCTTTTAATCAGTTGTTTACTGACTATAAAGGTCGTTTTGTCCATTTTGCCAACACATATGTAGGCGATAGTATGGTTGCAGAAGATATTGCGATCGAAAGCCTGATGTATTATTGGGAAAATAGGGGAAAACTTGCACCTGACTCGAATGTCCCGGCCTATATCCTGACCGTTATCAAACACAAATGTCTGAATTACCTGCAACGTTTGCGTACGCGGGAAGAAATAGTCGAGTATTTGAAGGACTGCGACACTTGGGAATTGAACCTGCGCATCGCCACCCTCGAAGCCTGTAATCCTGAAAAGCTGTTCTCCGACGAGTTGCAGTCGCTTGTCGACAAGGCGTTGGAAACATTACCTGAACAAACACGTGACATTTTTGTCCGCAGCCGCTACAACAACCAAAGCCATAAGGAGATCGCAGCAGCCTTGGACATCTCGACGAAAACAGTGGAGTTCCACATTACCAAGGCCTTGAAAGTTTTGCGTGTAGCCTTAAAAGATTATTTCCCTTTACTGGCTTTTTTTCCGAGATTCTTTTGCTGATACTTGCCTGTCGACAATTGTCGGCAAGCCTGCTTATAATTGTCGGCAAGTTTGCTGACAGTTGTCAACAAGCGTGCTGACGGTTGTCGACAGGCGATTACTCGACGGAAAAATCCCGATACTTGGAGAGTAAATCGGAATACTTGGCAGGTAAATTTCAAATACACGGTGTCCGACCAGAATTATTAGCCTACTGTTTTCGCTTTCCTTTGGCTCTGTTTTTTACGTTATGAAAATTTTTTCAAAAAAAGTTTCCTTTTCCGTTAGGGATATTTCCTGCTTATTTGCTTTATAAACAGAAACGGAAAAAATGGAAAAAGAAACACTATATAAATTCTTTGACGGAAAAGCTTCTCGTGAAGAGAAAGAAGCTGTCCGTATCTGGCTGGAATCCTCTCCCGAAAACGAGCAAATGCTTTTCAGAGAACGAGAGTTTTTCGATGCGATGATTCTGTCGGGTAGCACGAAGTCGGCTGGGACGGAAAAGAAATCCCGTCCTTTTTACCGGACTGTCTTGTTCGAAGCCATGAAGATTGCTGCCGTGTTTGCTATTACTGTCGCCTGCGGAACGTATTTCTATAAGTCGGAAATCAGGAAGATAGGAGAGGCAATGAATACGATCAAGGTTCCTGCCGGTCAGCGAGCCAATCTGACTTTGCCGGATGGTACGAACGTCTGGCTGAATGCCCGTTCCGAAATGTGTTATCCTGCTGCCTTTACGGGCAATAAGCGAGAGATAACTCTGGATGGAGAGGCTTATTTCGAGGTGACTCACAATGATGACAAACCTTTTGTTGTTCAGACTAACAAGTGTAATGTCGAGGTACTGGGGACAAAGTTCAACGTGGAAGCATATAGCGACTCTGAGGATTTCTGCACGTCGCTGATGGAAGGCTCGGTACGGGTGTCGGATAAAGGGAATCCGTCGGAGAGCTTGGTCTTGGCACCTAATCAACAGGTTTCTTGGATCAACGGACATTTGCAGTCGAAACCGATTGCGGATTTTGATCCTTTCCGTTGGAAAGAGGGATTAATTTGTTTTAAGAGTATGCATTTTAAGGAGTTGATGTCTCGTTTTGAAAAATGCTACGGTATACATATTATTATAGAGAACCCTAAATTAGCCGATTATATCTGTAGTGGTAAATTCCGGATATCGGACGGTATAGACAAGGCACTGCGTATTCTGCAAAAAGATGCCAAATATACGTTTGAACGGAATAAAGATGAATCGGTCATCTATATAAAGTAATGTCTAATCTTAAAATATAATGCCTATGATAAAGGAGAAAGGTTAACCTTTTATTGAGAAAAATGCCGACAAGTGTCCCCACACTTATCGGCATAGCTTAACACAATTATTTAACTGTATTAATAAACTTTATTTCCAAAGATATGAATAAAAAATCTTTGTCGATGTCTTATTCTGTAAAAAGATCTCGATGTAAACAATTTTTTAGAGTCATGAGAATAACCACTTTGTTATTATTCGTGTTCATTTTCTGCATGCACGCAGAAAACTCCAGTTCTCAGAATGTAAATGTTACGATCAAAAGAAGTAACACCGAACTAGAGAATGTGTTGAACGATATTGAGAAACAAACTGATTATCTGTTTATTTACAACAAGTTTGTGAATGTGGACAGAAAAGTGTCTGTTAATTTGAAGAAAGCCTCTCTGGAGGAAGTCTTGGCAAATCTGTTCGCCGGAACGGATGTGAAATATTCTGTCGATGGTTCATATATATTACTGTCCGCAGGTGGAACGACGACTACAATCCCTTTGTCAGCACAGCAGGGTAAAACGGTTAGTGGTGTGATTACGGATATCAATGGTGAGCCTATTATTGGTGCCAACGTGGTCGAAAAAGGTTCAGAATCAGTTGGAACAGTGACGGATGTCGATGGTAAGTTTACCTTAGCATTGGACAAGCCTACTGCAACGTTAGTCGTGTCTTACATCGGTTATCTGACTAAGGAAGTGCCTGTAGGTAGCCAGTCTGTTTTGAAGATTATCTTATCCGAAGATACCCAGAATTTGGAAGAAGTGGTTGTGATCGGTTACGGTTCGGTAAAGAAAAGCGACTTGACCGGTGCTGTCGGTTCCATTCAAGTTGATAAGGTGCAGGGAATCAGCGTGAAATCCGTAGACCAGATGTTGCAGGGACGTACGTCCGGTTTGTATATGGTGCAGAATTCAGGAATGCCGGGTGCAAGTTCTACTGTCCGTATCCGTGGAGGTAACTCTATTTCTGGTGGTAACGAACCGTTGTATATCATTGATGGTATGCCTGTTTATCCGAGTGCGGATGCAAGCCAGACGGCATTAAGCCCGCTGAACTCGATCCCGACATCGGATATTGAATCGATAGAAGTTCTGAAAGATGCTTCTTCGACAGCTATTTACGGTTCCCGTGGTGCTAACGGTGTTATCATAGTAACAACCAAAAAAGGTAAAAGTGGAAAAACCTCTGTTGCGTTTGATGCCTACTGGGGCATTCAGAATATCTATAAGAAATACGACTTGCTGGATTCCCGCTCATTTGAGAGACTGGCAAATGAGGCATTGGTAAATTCAGGTGGTGCAGCGATTTATGATGAAAGCCTGATTCCTGCTACAACGGATTGGCAGGATTTGACATCCAATAAGAATGCTCTGACGCAAAACTACCAGTTGACTGTTTCTGGCGGTAATGATAAAACGACTTTCTTGACTTCTTTCAATTACTTCGATCAGGAGGGCGTCATCAAAGCATCCGAAATGAAAAAATATGCTTTCCGGGCCAATATCGATCATAAGATTTCTTCAACAATAAATTTAGGGTTGAGTTTGACGATGACGAAGGTTGATAATAACCGTGTCGGAAATTCTGTTTTGCAGTCTCGTTTGACTACGCCGCCGAATTTGCCTGTGATGCAGGATGACGGAAGTTATACGTTTAGTGACAACAATGGTGTCATTACATTCGACAATCCGGTTGGAGTTATAAACGAAAAGGTGGATTGGCATACCAGTTTCCGCTCATTAAACAATGCATTTGTTGAGTGGAATATAATTAAAGGACTGAAGTTCAAATCTTCTTTTGGTATTGATATCGATTATGCCACTAACAAAAGTTATAATCCCCGTTCTGTCTATTCCGGTAGCCAAAAAAGTGGAGAAGCCAAAAAAGTATCTAATAACACTTATACGTGGATTAATGAAAATATCTTGACTTATACGAATACATGGGGTGTACACTCTTTTACGGGTATGGTCGGATATACGCAACAGCAATCGACTTATGATGGTTTTAATGCCGGTTCTTATGGTTTCTTGAATGATAATTTGCAGATGAATAATTTAGGATCGGGTACGACTTATACGGCTCCGGGGTCTGAAGTTAAGAAATGGGCTTTGAACTCTTATCTGGCCCGTGTTAACTACACTGTGAATAATAAATACTTATTGACTGCTTCTATTCGTGCAGACGGTTCATCCCGTTTTGGTTCGGACAACCGCTGGGGATATTTCCCTTCTGCGGCTTTGGCATGGAGAGCTTCTGAAGAACCTTTTATTAAAGATTTGAATATCTTTAGTAATTTGAAACCTCGTGTAAGTTTCGGTATCACAGGTAACCAAGATGGAATTGGTACTTATCCGGCGTATGCTTTATTGGGCTCGAATGGTTATGTGGCAGGTGGAGATAAGGTGACTGGCTATTATCCGTCGCAAGTTGCCAATACGAATCTGAAGTGGGAAACAACTTCCCAGTTCGATGCCGGTATCGATTTCGGTTTCTTTAATAATCGTTTGACTGTAGTTATCGATGGTTATTACAAGAAAACCCGTGACTTGCTGTTGAAAGTGAAAGTGCCGGGGTCTTCAGGTTTCTCTTCTGGCCTGAAAAATATTGGAGAAGTCGAAAATAAAGGTTTTGAATTGGCTATCAATGCAACACCGATTGAAGGTGATTTTACTTGGAATACGAGTTTAAACCTTACTTATAACAAGAATAAAGTATTGGATTTGGGTGATGTCTCGTTTATTTATCCAAGCCAGCCGGGCCAGGATGAAACCGGAATACATTTAGGACGTATCATACAGGTCGGACAACCTTTAGGAACGTTCTACGGATATGTGTATGACGGACTTTTCAGTACGACGGATGATATAGCTTCTTCTGCCCAGCCGACCGCTAAACCGGGTGATATTCGCTATAAAGATATTAGCGGCCCGGATGGCGTTCCTGACGGAGTGATCAACGACCTTGACCGTACGATTATCGGTTGTGCACAGCCAAAACTCTTTGGAGGATTCAATAACACATTCTCTTACAAAAATTTTGATTTGAATGTAAATACGATTTTTACGATCGGAAATGATGTTTATAATGGTACGAGAGTTACTATGGAGAATATGCAGGGATCAACAAATATGTTTGCTTCAACAATGAATTATTGGACGCCTGATAATCAAAACGCTCCGTTGCCACGTCCGCTCCGTTCAAAGGCTGTGATGCGTGTTTCCAACCAATATGTGGAAAACGGTTCTTATTTGCGCTTCCAGAATATTACGTTAGGTTATAATGTACCTGCTGAGTTTTTGAACTTTACAAAGTATGTATCGGGATTACGGGTGTATGCGTCTTTGCAGAATTTCTTTACAATAACAAGCTATTCCGGTGATAACCCAGAAGTTAGTAAATATGGTCAAGATAACTTGGGAGCCGGATATGATGCATTCTCTTATCCATTTGCAAAATCTGTATTGTTTGGTTTGAATGTTAAATTCTAAAAGAGTCTAAGTAGTTTATGAAAAAAATAGCATTTATAATATTGAGTTCGCTCATGATGAGCTCATGTACGGATATGGATCTGATACCGGAGTCCAATCTGAGTCCTGAAAACTTCTTTAAATCCGAAGAAGATGCAACTGCTGCTGTCTATGGAACGTATTCTGTTTTTACTGATAATGATATTTATAATCAGTTTTGGGAAGTATTGCAAAGCCAGGGAACTGATGATTGCGAGTGGAGTGGTGGTCGCACAACGACCAACCTGGACAAAAATGCTTTAGATAAATTTGAGTATGATGGAAATACGAATTTGGTTTATTCCGTTTGGATTAAGCACTATGTCGCAGTTAATCGCTCTAATTTCGCAATAGAAAATATTTCGAATATGGGGAACGACCAGATAAAGGATGATGCCAGAAAGAGACTGATTGGAGAAGCTAAATTTTTACGTGCATTAGCCTATTTTAATTTGGTCCGCGTATACGGAGGAGTTCCTTTAGTATTGAAACAAACTACTTCGTTGGATGGTTTGGAAGTTCCCCGGAATACAGTTGACGAGTGTTATGAACAGATTATTTCAGATTTGCAAGAAGCGAAATCTGTTCTTCCTACTATCGATCAACTTCCGGAAGGATACTTAGGACGGGCAACGAAAGGTTCCGCTTCTGCTATGTTGGCAAAGGTGTATTTGACTCGTGAAGATTACCAAAATGTAGTGAAGGAGACATCTGAAGTAATGCAGATGGGTTATAAACTATGGGATAACTATGCTGATAACTTTGATGTAGAAAAAGAAAATGGACAGGAATCTATTTTTGAAATTCAGTTTAAACGAAATACACCGGGTGTGTCTGGTAGTAATTATAACGGATATTACCGTCCTCCTTTCGTAAATATAAACGGATGGGTAGGATATGGTGATGACCCTGTGACCCGTAATCATTATGAATGTTACGAGGAAGGTGATTTGCGTCGGGATATAAATGTTCGTCTTTATACGAAAGAAGAGTATCCGAATATGTCTTCCAACTATGAGTTTCCTTGTTATGTAAATAAATTTCAGGATCCTTCGCCGTTGGCTGTAAGATCTCAAGGAGGGGAAAATAATTATCCGATATTACGTTATTCGGACGTCTATTTAATGCGTGCGGAAGCCTTGAATGCAATTAATACTTCTGATGCAGAGGCGTATGAGTGCTTAAATGTCATACGTCGTAGGGCTTTTGGACTTAATATGAACGAGGCTTCTGCTATTGATATTAAGCCTGGATTGAGTAAAGAAGATTTTTTGGATGTAATTCTTTTGGAACGTCGTAAAGAATTTGCATTTGAAGGACAACGTCGTTTTGACTTGGTACGTACGCATAAGTTGAAGGAAGCCATGATGGCACAGAATCCGACTATTGGTGCTGTGGTAGAGGAAAAACATTATCTGTTGCCTATACCTGTGACAGAATTGGATGCAAATAAGTTATTGGAGCAAACTCCAGGATGGTAAATAAGTATTATTATATGAAGAGAAGAAATTTTATCAGAAACATAAGTTCTTTAGGCTTGGCATCTGTAGCGATGGGAACATCTTTTGCTGCAGAAAGTCCCCAAAATAGCGACTCTCCGGGAAAATCGAAAATACCGGTATATGATGAGTGGGACGTGATAGTTGTGGGAGGAGGACCTTCGGGATGTGCTGCGGCTACGGCTGCGGCACGCGAAGGTGCCAAAACCTTGTTGATAGAAGGAACTGGTGCTTTAGGTGGAATGGGGACTTCTGGCTTACTGAATGCGTGGTGCCCTTTTACGGATGGTGAGAAGATTATTTATAAAGGAATTGCGGAACGGGTTTTTTCCGAATCAAAGAAAGGTGTTCCTCATATTCATTATGATAATTGGGTGCCTATAAATGGTGAATATCTGAAAGTCGTGTATGATGATTTGGTAACCACTGAAGGCGTATCAGTTCTCTTTTTTACAACAATGGCTGCTGTCGAAATGAAACGTAAAGGTGTTGTCGATGCGATAGTTGTTGCCAATAAAGCCGGATTGTCAACTTACAAGGCGAAAGTTTTTATAGATTGTACGGGTGATGGTGATCTCGCGGCTTGGGCTGGTGCTGATTTTGTAATGGGAGATGAAAGTGGTTCCGTACAAGAAGGTACTCTATGTTTTACCTTGTCGAATGTCGATCCTTATGAGTTTTCTTTAATAGGAAATGTTCATACTAACCGAGCGAATAGCCCGATTCATTCTATTTATGGTAATCCCAAATACCCGTTGGTGAAGGATAAGCATATGAATGACAAGTTGATCGGACCAGGTTTCTTAGGGTTTAATGCAGGGCATGTGACTGTCGATAGTACTGATCCTGCTTCTTTGACTGAAGCTATGATGAAGGGGCGTAAGCTGGCTCGACAATTGCATGAAGGATTGGTTGAGTTTGAACCAAAGTCATTTGGTGCTTCTTTTTTGGCAAGCACGGCTAATTTGATGGGAATTCGGGAAAGTCGCCGAATAAAGTGTGATTATACATTCACATTAGAGGATTGGCTGGCTCGTAAGGAATTCGAAGATGGAATTGGGCGCAACTGTTATTATATTGATGTCCATAAACAGGATGCAACCGTGTATCCTCGCTATAAGAAAGGAGAATCTCATGGAATCCCCTTTAGTTGTCTGACTCCTGCAGGTTTGAAAAATGTTATGGTTGCAGGACGTTGTATCTCGACGGATTCCTATGCTCATGGTAGTCTGCGTGTGATGCCACCGTCGCTTGTAACAGGCGAAGCAGTTGGTGTTGCTGCCGGTCAGATTTGTAAATCCAAATCTCCTGATATTCACAATGTCGATATTCAGCAGTTGAGAAAAAGGTTGAAAGAAGTCGGTCAGTTGATCTGATGTAAGTTGGATACCCGTCTGTTATTTCCTGGTTTAAAAGGATCGGCAGACGGGTATATTATGTCTTGGATCGAGGATATATATCGATAAAATATTTGTACATACTGTTTTAAAGTTTTAATTTGACTATTGTAAATATGAAACAAATCGTTCTGATTCTATTTTTATGTATTGCAGGCTGTTCTTTTGTATGGGGGCAGGATGTGAATTATTATCGTAATCCTGATAGGATTTATCTGGATTCAAAAGATGGACACCAAGGTGCATTCCTTTGGAAAATGAAGAAGGCCGGAGATGTTACAGCAGGTGCGGAAGCTGTGTCGAAGCCCGGATATGAGACAGGTGACTGGATGCCGGCGGTTGTTCCGGGTACTGTACTTAATTCTCTTGTATATAACAAAGTATATCCCGAACCTTATTATGGATTGAATAATAAACTGACAAGTAATGTCATTCCGGACTTGTCTGTTGCCGGACGTGATTTTTATACTTATTGGTTCCGTACCGATTTTGTCGTTCCTGCTGATTATAAGGGGAAAGTCGTTTGGTTGCAGTTGGACGGGATTAATTATCGGGCGGAAGTCTGGGTGAACGGTCATTTATTGAGTAATATTTCCGGTATGTTTATTCAGGATTATGTGGATATAACAGAGTTTGCTCGTATTGGCGAAACGAACGCTTTAGCTGTGAAAGTCTATCCAGTCGATATGCCTGGAACTGTCAAACAAAAACAGTGGGGAGCTGTTGGAGAATTTCATAACGGTGGTGACGGGAATATCGGGTTGAACACGACGATGCTGATGTCTGTCGGTTGGGACTTTACTTTCTTGGACGGCATACGTGACCGAAATACCGGTATCTGGAAGAGTATATCGTTGTATGCAACCGACAAAGCTGTGATCCGCAATCCGTTTATTCGTTCTGAGCTTGCCAAGCCGGGATATGATAAAGCTGAGGAGACTGTCTCTGTTGAGGTTACCAATCCGACGACAGGTTCGGTCAAATGTGTTGTAGCGGGTGAGATTACAGGTGAAAACATTCGTTTTTCAAAAGAGATAAATCTTTTCCGTGGAGAAACTCGTGAAATAGTCTTTACCCCGGAAGAATTTCCGCAGTTGAAAATTAATAATCCCCGGTTGTGGTGGCCGTTGTTTAAAGGTAAACCGGAATTGTATGAATTGAAGATGACAGTTTCAGTTAAGGGGCAAGTTTCGGATTCGTTGAAGACTCGTTTTGGTATTCGCGAGATTACATCGGATCAGAATACACCAGACAAATCCCGTCAGTTTTATGTCAACGGTAAGAAGATCTTTATCCGGGGAACAAACTGGATACCGGAAGGAATGTTACGGCATTCGGATGAGCGTACTTATGCAGAATTACGCTATACCAAACAATCCGGCGTTAATTTGGTACGTATGTGGGGAGGCGGTATTGCTGAATCCGACTATTTCTTCCAATTGTGTGACGAAATGGGACTGCTGGTCTGGCAGGAATTTTGGCTGACAGGTGATACGAAGCATCCGCACGACCAGGCTCTTTATCTGGCAAATGTGGAATCGACGGTAAAACGTTTGCGGAATCATCCTTCCTTGGCTTATTATGTTTCTTCTAATGAAAGTACGGAAGTGGCAGGCGCAAAGGATCTGATTATGAAATTGGATGGTACACGCGGTTATCAGATGCAATCGGAATGTGATGGTGTGCATGATGGTAGTCCCTACAAGCAAGTGAATCCGATGCAGCATTATGAAAATACAGCCTCGCCGCGTGGAAGCCGTGTGGATGGTTTTAACCCGGAGTATGGAGCGCCAACATTGCCGACCCTTGAAACTCTACGGGAAGTGATGGATGAAAAGGATTTATGGCCGATCAACAAAGAGGTCTGGGATTACCACGATGGAGGAGGCTTCCATTTAATGTCCACCATGTATAAGGATCTTGTCAATAATTACGGATCTTCGCAGTCGATAGAAGAGTTTGCTAAAAAAGGCCAGTTGGTGGGAGCAATGAATTCAAAGACAATTTGGGAAGTTTGGAATTATAATAAGCTGGACTATGGAGATCGCTATTGTTCAGGGTTGTTATTCTGGTATCATAATTGTCCGGTACGCCAGGTATGTGCCCGTATGTGGGATTGGTCATTGGAGCCGACGGCTTCACTATATCATACTCAGAATGCATTGGAACCGTTACATGCGCAGTTCGATTATCTGAAGAATACGGTTTCGGTGTGCAATGATTATTATCAGTCTTTTAAAAATTACAAGGTCAAGGCTGATGTATATGATTTGAACAGTAAGAAGGTCTTTTCCTATTCTCAACGGATTGATATCGGTGAAGATGAGGTGCTGAATGACCTGTTTAAAATTGATTTTCCTTCGGATATAACACCTGTACATTTTATCCGGCTTGGCTTGTCGGATGAAAAGGGGAAAGAAATAGCATCTACGTTCTATTGGCGTTCTAATGCGGCCTATGAAGGAAAGGAAACATTGACAGGGCCAACGTCTTCCGGTTTTGAGTCTTTGAATGATATGCCAGCAGCCCGACTTCAGACTAAGTACAAAACGAAGAAGGTGGATGGACGGTATTATATCGAAGTCTCGTTGAAGAATACTTCTTCCCGGATTGCATTTTTTACACAACTTCAGTTCCTGGATAAAGCGGGCAAGCCTGTTCGCCCTTCATTCTATACGGATAATTTCTTCTCGTTGTTGCCAGGTGAAACAAAACAGGTACTTATCGATACGTCTGTGGATAAAGTTACAGAAGGCGAGTTCTCGTTAACTGTCGGTGGATGGAATGTACAACAGAAAAAATATAAATTGTAATATTTTATATTATACAGAATTATAGGGTAAAGGCAGAATTAAAAGTGCTCCATCTCGACACTTTACATTCTGCCTTTGTCGCATTTATGGAAGGAGCACTTTATAGCGTTTTTGATAGTTGGCGGAATGTATTTGTAAAATGTATATTCCGGAAAGGATGGTAATTGGAATCATCTGTGAACCTTGTCGTATTCTCTTTTGAAGCATGCAGTGCCCCATCATGTTAAAAATTTTGATATATCCTGCTTCCGGGATGTTTTGTAGATGCAGTTGCCCGTCTTTTATGAAAAAATGGAAATCCTCAGCATTGGGGGACTTTATTTCTGTGCTTTGTTTATCGGGATGGGGTTCGGTTATGCTTTTGCTTATAGGGAAGTTTGTTGGGATTATGTTTATTGCTTTTGTTGAGGGGCTGTTGGATGGTATTCTCAATTCGGTCGGTGAGGATGCTTTTACGAAAAAGGCGGCGAAAGGAGGGAGAGCATAGTTGCTGTTGAGAGAATAAGTTTTATAACCGCTTCCGTTATATACATAGATGTTTCCGTCCAAAACAGTATTTTCTTCTATTTGTGATAATACGAGTGGGGAAGGGAATGGATTACCGCATAAATACCAGCCGTAATTCTCTTGATTGCCTGGAGTCACGTTAGAACTTGGAGGGATTGCAATAACTCCTATATTGGCAAAGTTTTCGGGGATGTCGCCGGATCGAGATGAAAAAGATAAGGTTTGGTTTGTCGTTTTCTCATCTAATGCGATCAGGTAGCCTTTGTTCTTTTCGAACAGGGGGATATCGTCGGGACGAACAGGTACGACTTCCCAGTTTCCGGCAGATTGATTGGATGATGCCCGTTTATCGCCATTGTAGGATTGGACATAAAAATAGTTGCCTCCGTCGTTAGGTGTCGCATCCTTTTGTTCAAAGCGGGGATCGATACCGGACGGATAAACGTCGAAAGGAAATGAGATAAAATACCATTTGCCTGATTCTTCAAAAGTTTTATGGAGGGTGACACAGCCGGAAAGAAGTATCGTCCCTTCTGAATTGAGATACGCCTTATTTTCGTATAAGTCCAGATCCTGTAGGATAAATCGATTACCAGGATTGATTTTCAGTGAACCTGAATGGATGGCGATATCTTTGCAATAACTATCCGTCGTTATAGTTACATCCCCTTTTATGAGCGCATTCCTGTGGCGAAGTGGAGGAAGATGCGACCAAAGGATCGTATCATTCCAGTTTCCCATACCGGAGAATAGAGAATATGAAGGGATGTCGCCGTAAGCAAAAGCATATTGCAGGCAGTAATAACCTTCCGTGTTGGAAGAACTGGAAGCAGAAAATAGATCGAATCTTAAAGGTGTTCTTGTTATAGATAGTAAATCGTATTTGCAAGAAGTATTGTCTTTAGATACAGAGAAAAGGGGGCTAACAGGACTTTCATCCTCCCGGTAGATGCGAATGCTCAAGTTGTTACCTTTATTGAGATATCGTCCTCCAAAGAATATTTCGGCTTTGACATCTGTGTATAGAGTCGGGGTATATTGCATAAAGTTGATTCTACTTCCTAAAGACATCCGTAATCCCATTTTCCCTCCTAATTTATCGATGTTGACAGAGGATATATCTTGAATTTGTGTAGCTCCACTGGTCGTATATTCCCAATTATCCCATTCTGAATCCCCGAATGTCTGCAATCTGAACGTATCGGAAACAAGCCTATTCTCATCGCTACCGACAAAACTTTCCCATGAAGACGGATTGGAAATCTGTGCGTGGAGTGGATAAACGGCACCGAAGAATAAAATCTTTATAAGTGCATACTGAACAAAGTGTATGACTTTCTTTTTCATAGTTAATACTATTTTGGATTGATATTATGCGTACAAATATACATAAATAATTGAATTTACTATCTTTGCCGTATGAAAGAATTTATTATATCTGAAGCACAGACAGAAAAGGCAGTTCTCGTAGGGTTGATTACCCCTGAGCAGAATGAACAAAAAGTGAAGGAATATCTGGATGAATTGGCTTTTCTGGCCGATACGGCAGGTGTCGAGGCTGTGAAGCGTTTTTATCAGAAACTGGATTATCCGAACTCCGTGACCTTTGTAGGTTCCGGTAAGTTGCAGGAGATAAAGGAATATGTGGTGGAAAATGAGATCGGGTTGGTGATATTCGATGACGAACTTTCCGCCAAGCAACTGCGTAATATCGAGAAAGAGTTGCAGGTGAAGATTCTGGACCGTACGAATCTGATTCTGGATATCTTCGCCCGACGTGCACAGACAGCCCATGCGAAAACGCAGGTGGAATTGGCTCAATATAAATATATGTTGCCCCGCCTGACCCGTTTGTGGACACACCTGGAACGTCAACGCGGTGGTGTCGGTATGCGTGGGCCGGGTGAAACTCAGTTGGAAACGGATAAGCGTATCATCCTGGATAAGATATCCAAGCTGAAACGGGATCTGGTCGAGATCGATAAGCAGAAAAGCGTTCAACGGAAAAATCGCGGAAAGATGGTTCGCGTAGCTCTGGTCGGTTATACCAATGTCGGAAAGTCCACATTGATGAACCAACTTAGTAAGAGCGATGTGTTTGCCGAAAACAAATTGTTTGCGACACTCGATACGACTGTCCGTAAGGTGATTGTCGACAATCTGCCTTTCCTACTGTCCGACACGGTCGGCTTTATCCGTAAGTTACCGACCGAACTGGTCGAATCTTTCAAATCGACTTTGGATGAGGTACGTGAGGCGGATTTGTTGGTACATGTCGTTGATATTTCTCATCCGACGTTTGAGGAACAGATCGAGGTCGTGAACCGTACCCTGTCCGAAATCGACAAGGCGGAGAAACCGATGATTATGGTATTCAATAAGATCGATGCTTTCACTTTTGTCCCGAAGGATGAAGATGATCTGACTCCGCGTACGCGTGAGAATATCGACTTGGACGAACTGAAACGCACCTGGATGAATAAGATGCAGGATAATTGCATCTTTATCTCGGCTAAGGAACGGACGAATATCGATGCACTCAAAGCCTTGCTGTACGAGCGGGTGAAACAGATTCATATTACCCGTTTCCCTTATAACGATTTCCTTTTCCAACAATATGATGAAGAATGAGTGAGGAATATTTTTTTAGGCATCTGCAATCGGAAGAAATTGTAGATTTGGAGATGAACGGCTGTACAGCCGATAATTGGGAAAACGTAAGGGTTGCCAGTCCTTTTCATGCCGAACACGTTTGCAACGTCCATTTTTCGGGGAGTGTGGCATTGGGCCTTTTTGAAAAGGAATTTACTCTTCCGGGAGGAGTGAAGAAGCATAGTGGTATCCGGAATGCGACTTTGCATAATTGTAAGATCGGCGACAATACGCTGATTGAAAATGTGCACAATTATATCTCCAATTATTTCATAGGCGATGATTGTTTCATACAGAACGTGAATGTGGTGTATGTGGAAGGCAGATCATCTTTCGGTAACAATGTCGAAGTATCTGTCCTGAATGAGACAGGAGGCCGGGAAGTTCCTATTTATAACGGCCTGTCCGCATCATTGGCCTATCTTATAGCCTTGTACCGTCATCGTCCGGCCTTGATACATCGTTTGCAGGCTATGATTGCCGACTTTGCCGACCTGCAGACTGGTAGCTATGGCTTTATCGGTAACCATGTGAAAATAATCAATACGGGGACTGTGCGCAATACTGTAATTGCCGATTATGCGACGGTCGAAAACTGTACTCGTCTTGATAACGGTACGGTCAATAGTAATGAGAATGCCCCGGTATATATTGGCGACAGTGTTATCGCAGAGGATTTTATCATTTCTTCGGGGGCTGTGGTTGCCGATGCCGCCAAGATTATCCGTTGCTTTATCGGGCAGGCTTGCCATGTGACACATAACTTCTCTGCGCATGATTCACTTCTGTTCAGCAATTGCACTTTTGAAAACGGGGAGGCTTGTGCCATCTTTGCAGGGCCTTTTACAGTGTCGATGCATAAGAGCAGTCTGCTGATAGCTGGTATGTATTCGTTCCTGAATGCCGGAAGCGGTTCGAACCAGAGCAATCACATGTACAAGTTGGGGCCCATCCACCAGGGAATTGTGGAGAGAGGTTCCAAGACGACCAGTGATTCCTATATCTTGTGGCCTGCACGTGTCGGAGCTTTTTCTCTGGTAATGGGACGTCACCACCATCATAGTGATACGTCGGACTTGCCTTTTTCCTATCTGATAGAGAAAGACGATGAGACCTATCTGGTTCCCGGTGTGAACCTGCGTAGCGTCGGTACGATTCGAGATGCGCAGAAATGGCCGAAACGTGATAAGCGTACCGACCCGGAACGGCTGGATATGATTAACTACAACTTGCTGAGTCCGTATACTATTTATAAGATGATGAAGGCTGTCGGAATCTTGAAGAACTTGCAAGAACTGGTGGGCGAGACATCCGAAGTCTATTATTATCAGAATACCCGTATCAAAGGTTCCTCTTTGCGTACGGCTCTCGACCTTTATGGCATGGCAATCAATAAATTCTTGGGGAACTCCTTGATCAAACGTTTGGAGGGAACGGATTTCCGTTCTATGGATGAAGTCTGGGCGCAGTTGAGACCGACCTCTTCGGCTGGTCGTGGGGAATGGCTGGATCTGTCAGGGTTGATCCTTCCTCGTGAAGAATTGGACGGGTTGATTGAGAAGGTTGAGGAAGGTGAAATCACTTCACTTGACGCGATAGGAGAGTTCTTTGCAGCCATGCATTCCAATTATTATGATATGGAATGGACATGGGCGTATGATATGTTGGAAGAATATTATGGCGTGAATCTGTCATCTATATCGGCAGCACAGATCGTTGACCTTGTCCGTCGTTGGCAGGACTCGGTGATCGGATTGGATAACCTGCTTTATAAAGATGCAAAGAAAGAATTTTCCCTTACCTTCATGACCGGTTTTGGCGTGGACGGTTCGGATAAGGAGAAACAGGAAGATTTCGAAGGCGTGCGCGGTGCATTCGAAAGCAACCCGTTCGTCACGGCTGTCAAAGAGCACATTGTTGTCAAGAGGGCTTTAGGCGATGAACTGATCGGGCGCATGGAACGGCTGCTCTAATCCCGCGGCTTGCTTCTCGGATGATGTTCCAGTATCTCTTTCCGTAGGAACTGGCGATCGATGTGGGTATATATTTCGGTTGTGGTGATTTTCTCGTGTCCCAACATTTCCTGGATAGCGAGCAGGTTGGCGCCGCCTTCCAACAGATGGGTGGCGAAGGAATGGCGGAACGTATGCGGGCTCACGTTTTTTTTGATACCGGCCATTTCCGTCTGTTGCTTGATAATATGGAAAACCATGATCCGCGATAAAGCCGTTCCCCTCCGGCTCAGGAACAGGATATCTTCGAATCCCTTTTTCACCGGGACATGGTTGCGGTCATACAGGTAGTTTTTGATTTCTTTGATGGCAGTTTCCGAGATGGGAACCAGGCGTTGTTTGCTCCCTTTTCCTTCCACTTTGATAAATCCTTCGTCGAAATAAACGTCCGTGAAGCGCAGCGAGACCAGTTCCGACACGCGCAGTCCGCAGCTATACAAGACTTCGAGCATCGCCCTGTTTCGCTGCCCTTCCGGCAATGTCAGGTCGATCGTGTCCAGGATGCTGTTTATCTCGTTGACAGTTAGAACTTCAGGTAGTTTCAGGCCGATCTTGGGCGATTCTAACAATTCGGTCGGATCAGTTGTTATATAATTGTCCAGGAACAGGAACCGGTAGAAAGATTTGATCCCTGAAATGATCCTTGCCTGTGAACGTGGGTGAATGCCGATATCATGTAGGCGGGCAACAAACTGTTGCAGGTCGTCATATGTGACATCAGCATACTTCTTGCCTTCGCTTTCGACAAAATTTGTCAGTTTGTCAAGATCCGTCAGGTAAGCGTCGATAGAGTTGGCCGAGAGCGCTTTTTCCAGGCGGAGATATGTTTTGTATCGTTCTACTTTATCGTTTTCTTGGTGCATATTTTGATGTATGATTTTAGAGTTATGATGTATGATTGGCGGAAGGCGTTCGTGGGGCTTTGGAAAAAAGTTTCACAGGGCTTCCGGAGTTGAAACAAAAGTTTCAACTGTTTCCTTTGGACGAAACTTTTGTTTCATCCGGGGAAACTTTAGTTTCACTGGCGGGAAACAAAAGTTTCATGCCGATGGAACTTCCGTCAGGTAGGCGGGGAACGAAGGCGGAATCATACTTCATAATTCATAAGTTTTTACTATCTTTGCCGGATATTTCCTGTCCGTAAAAGACAGGGCAAAGGTAATAAATTACGGCAAAATGAAGAAAATTCAGATTATCAACGGCCCCAATCTTAATCTGTTAGGCAAGCGCGAACCGACAGTGTACGGAAATACTTCGTTTGAAGGCTATCTGAGTGAATTGCGTGCCCAATATCCACAATGTGAAATTGCTTATTTTCAGAGCAATGTGGAAGGTGAGATGATAAACAAGATCCATGAGGTCGGCTTCGATTACGACGGGATTATTATGAATGCAGGCGCTTATACGCATACGTCCATTGCTCTCCACGATGCAATAAAAGCTGTAACGACTCCGGTTGTGGAGGTACATATTTCAAACGTACATGCCCGTGAATCTTTCCGTCACGTGTCCATGATTTCCGCTGCTTGCAAAGGAGTGATCTTAGGATTCGGGTTGGATTCGTACCGGTTGGCGGTGGAAGCGGTGATTCAATGAGGAGAGTGTGTCAAATATCGGTATTCATGGGACGCAGACAACCCAGAAGAGCGCAGATTAACGCAGATATTATTAATTATTAGCAAAATAAATCTGCGTCCGTCTGCGTATTCTGCGTCATCCGCGTCCGGTAATATCACTTTGACACACCCTCTTCATGGACAATTAGGAAGGTTTAGAATTTGTTTAGGTAAAAAGAAGTTTAATAAAGGTTTGGCTTTTGGAGTTGAGGATTGGCTGTTTTTTAAATTGTCAATTATCAATTGTCAATTGTCAATTTAAAAAAGGGTTATATGTTAAAGCATACGAAGATTGTTGCTACAGTTTCCGACCAGCGTTGCGAGGTCGAGTTTATCGACGCGTTGTACAAGGCAGGAATGAATGTCGTGCGCCTCAATACGGCTCATATGGCGGAGGAAGGTTTGACCAGAGTCGTTAATAATGTCCGTACGGTATCCAATCGTATCGGTATTCTGATGGATACTAAAGGGCCGGAAGTACGTACGACTACTGCACAGGCTCCTATCCCGTTTAAGACCGGGGAAATTGTTAAGATCATGGGAAACCCGGAAGGAGAGACTTCGCATGATTGTATTTGTGTCTCTTACCGGAATTTTGTCAATGACTTGGGCGTCGGTAGCGATATCCTGATCGATGACGGAGATCTGGAATTGAAAGTAATCGAAAAGAAAGAGGATTTTCTGGTTTGCGAAGTGGAGAACGACGCAACCTTGGGAAGCCGTAAGAGCGTGAACGTGCCGGGTGTACGCATCAATCTGCCTTCCCTGACAGAGAAAGACCGTAAAAATATCATATGGGCGATCGGACACGATCTGGATTTCATCGCTCACTCTTTTGTCCGCAACAAGCAGGACGTGATGGATATCCAGCGTATCCTGGACGAACACAACAGCCCGATCAAGATTATCGCTAAGATCGAAAACCAGGAAGGGGTCGACAATGTGGAAGAGATCTTGGAAGTCGCTTACGGCGTGATGATTGCCCGTGGTGACTTGGGTATCGAAGTGCCGGCCGAGAAGATACCGAGCATCCAGCGTATGTTGATCCGCAAATGTGTCGAAGTGAAAAAGCCGGTGATCGTAGCTACCCAGATGCTTCACTCCATGATCAACAATCCGCGTCCTACCCGCGCCGAAGTGACGGATATCGCCAATGCCATCTATTACCGCACGGATGCCCTGATGTTAAGCGGTGAAACGGCTTATGGAAAATACCCGGTCGAAGCTGTCCAGACGATGACGAAGGTAGCCCGCGAAGCAGAAAAGACAAAGCTCTCTGCCAATGATATCCGCGTCCCTATCGAAGGAAACGATCTGGATGTGACTTCTTTCTTGGCCAAGCAGGCTGTAAAGTCGTCCTCCAAGCTGCATGTGAAAGCTATTATTACGGATAGCTATACCGGACGTACGGCACGTTACCTGGCTGCATTCCGTGGTACTTCCACTGTGTTCTCGATCTGCTACAATCCCCGTGTCATGCGTATGCTGTCCCTTTCTTACGGCGTATGGGCTGTTCACCAGCCTTATAATGACAGCCGCCGTGGCTATTTCTACGATGCGCTGAACGAGTTGATCAAGAGCGGACGTATCACCCGTAACGATATGGTGGCTTATCTGAGCGGTAGTTTCGGTGAAGGTGGCGGTACGAGCTTCCTTGAAATCAATAATGTAGGGAAGGTGCTGGATGCCGGAAGTAATTATCAGTTACCGACGTTTAAGGAGTAAACAAAGATTTATGGTTTGTGATTTATGATTTATGTCCCAGCTGGCAAGTCATAAATCATAAATCATAAATCATAAATCATAAAGATGACAATAGACGAATATATCCTTTCCCATAGCGACGAAGAAGGTGCGCTGCTCTCAGCCCTGAACCGGGATGCGAATGTGAACCTGCTTCGTCCGCGTATGTTGTCGGGGCATTTGCAAGGGCGGATATTGAAGATGTTTTGCCGGATGCTTCGTCCCCGCCGTGTGCTTGAGATCGGTACTTATACGGGGTATGCGACTCTTTGTATGGCGGAAGGGCTGGAAGAGGGCGCTCTGATCCATACGCTTGAGATCAACGACGAGATGGAGGATTTCATCATGAAATATCTGAGACAGTCGCCCCATCAGGATAAGGTACGGGTGCATTTCGGAGATGCCCTCGATATTATCCCGGCGCTTGGTGAAACCTTCGATCTGGTTTTTATCGATGCCGACAAGCGGCTTTACTCGGAATACTTCGACCTT
The DNA here is from genome assembly GCF_025151045.1 of Parabacteroides johnsonii DSM 18315. Classification (NCBI taxonomy): domain Bacteria; kingdom Pseudomonadati; phylum Bacteroidota; class Bacteroidia; order Bacteroidales; family Tannerellaceae; genus Parabacteroides; species Parabacteroides johnsonii. Next base: position 3,328,922 of record NZ_CP102285.1, on the reverse strand, counting down.
GTTTTCCCGATGGTGCGTGCCGGTGGATTGATTCTTGCCGACAATACGTTGTGGGACGGTCATGTGATAGAAGAGCATCCCACGGATAAACAAACACTCGGTATTCTTAGTTTTAATGATAAAATCAAAGAAGACCCGCGTATTGAAAAAGTTATCTTACCTTTGCGTGACGGCCTCACAATGATCTGGAAAAAATAAAAAGCAAGAAATTATGGAAAGTACAAGACTAAGTAAAATAGAACGTCTCCTGCAGAAGGAGTTGAGTGATATCTTTCAGAAACAGACACAGGCTATGCATGGCATCCTGATCTCTGTCAGTGTGGTACGCGTAAGCCCTGACTTGAGTGTGGCACGTGCTTACCTGAGTATCTTCCCGTCTGAGAAGTCGAAGGAGATGCTTGAGAATATCCGGGCGAATACGAAGGCAATCCGCTTTGACCTCGGACAGCGCATCCGGCAGCAGGTTCGCAAGATTCCTGAACTGACTTTCTTTATCGACGATTCCTTGGATTATATCGAGAACATTGATAATCTGTTGAAAAAGTAAAAAATACTGCGTTGAACTTCCCGTTTTATATAGCCCGGCGTTACCTTTTTTCGAAGAAATCCCACAATGCCATCAATATCATTTCGATGGTATCTGTTTGTGGAGTGGTTGTTGCTACAATGGCTTTGGTATGTGCGCTGTCTGTATTGAACGGGTTTGTCGGACTGGTTTCTTCCATGCTCAGCAACTTCGATCCGGAGTTGAAGATTCAGCCTGTGCAGGGAAAAGTTTTCGATCCGACTCTTCCGGCTGTCCGGGAAGTGAAAGAACTGCCTGAGGTTGCTTTGTTTTGTGAAGTGTTGCAGGACAATGCGCAGGTTCGCTATCGGGACCGCCAGATTACTGCTACAGTGAAAGGTGTAGATGATACTTTCGGGCGCCTGACGCGGATAGACAGTATTTTGGTCGATAGTCGGGAAGGCCGATTTGTCCTGTCCGACGAAGTGGCCAATTATGCTAACTTGGGTGTCGGAACGGCTTTCTCCTTGGGGGTGCGTCCTAATTATGCCGATCCTTTGGAAATTTATGCTCCCAAGAGGAATGAGAAAGTCAATCTCTCTAACCCTGTTGCTTCCCTGAATTTGGAATATGCTTTTGTAGGTGGTGTATATGCCACTAACCAGCAGATGTATGACGAAAACTTCATCCTGCTGCCTTTGTCGATGGTCCGCTCTTTGTTCAGTTATGAGAAGGAAGTTTCGGCGATAGAGTTGTCATTGGTTCCCGGTGCGGATATCCATTCGGTCAAAAGCCGTATAAAATCGCTTTTAGGTGATAATTTTTCGGTCAAGGACCGTTATGAACAGCAGGAAGCCTCTTTCCGGATGATGCAGGGGGAGAAGTGGATGATCTTCCTGATTCTGTGTTTTATTCTGATCCTGGCTCTGTTCAATGTGATCGGTTCGCTATCCATGCTGATGATAGAAAAGAAAGAGGATGTCCGTACTTTACGGAATATGGGGGCGGACGACCGTCTGATCCGTCGTATTTTCCTCTTCGAAGGTTGGATGATTTCCGGGCTCGGCGCTCTGATCGGTATCGTTATTGGATTGGTTCTTTGTCTGTTGCAACAGGAATTAGGTATTATCAAATTAGGCCAGGCAGCCGGCTCCTTTATTATCGATGCTTATCCGGTCCGTGTCGAAGCCGGTGATATCCTTATTGTCTTTATAACTGTCCTCACCATTGGCTTCCTTGCCGCTTGGTATCCCGTCCACTATCTGGGGAAGAAATGGCTCACCCGATAATTATTGGAAGATAAGATATTACAAAAAGATTACGGTTCGTTGTCCATTCATAAATAATATGTATATTTGTGGATGAACTAATAAAACAGTAACTATGAAAAAGGAAGGGTCAGATCTGAAAATCATGGAAGAGATGGAAAGAAAAAAGTTGCAGGACAGGTATATTCGCTTCGACTGGGCCATCAAGCGTTTGTTGCGCCAGAAGGCCAATTTCGATGTGCTCGACGGTTTCCTGACCGTCATGCTGAACGAAGAAATTAAGATCGTTGAAATCCTCGAAAGTGAAGGCAACCAGGAAAGCGCCGACGACAAGTTCAACCGCGTCGATATCAAAGCCTTGAATAGCAAGGGCGAAATCATCCTCGTCGAAATCCAGAACACACGCGAACTGCACTACTTGGAACGCATCCTGTACGGTGTCGCCAAAGCCATCACTGAACATATCTCGATTGGCGAAGGTTACGAGAAAATCAAGAAAGTCTACTCCATCAGCATCCTTTATTTTGATATCGGCATCGGTACAGACTATATCTATCACGGCCAAAATCATTTCGTCGGTGTACATACGGGAGACCATCTGCGTGTCAACACGCGTGAACGGGATGTGATCGTCTCGCATCTTCCCGCCGAAATCTTCCCCGAATATATCCTGGTCCGGGTAAATGAGTTCGACAAAGTGGCTCTCACCCCTTTGGACGAATGGATCGAATACTTGAAAGACGGCACGATCCGTCCCGACACGACTGCACCGGGTCTGAAGGAAGCCCGTGAAAAGTTGAAATACTACTCGATGTCGCCCGAGGAACGCCTTATCTACGACCGCCATATCGACGCTATCATGATCCAAAACGACGTGATCGGCACAGCCAAATTAGAAGGGAGAATAGAGGGAAAAGCAGAAGGAATCGCCGAAGGTGAGGCGAAAGGGAAAGCGGAAGGTCTTGCCGAAGGCATGCGTCAAGTCGCTTCGAAGATGAAAGATACGGGTGTAGATGTTGCTACCATAGTAAAGTGTACCGGCTTAAGCGAAGAAATAATTTTGTCTTTATAAGGGGGCTGTTCATCTCTCAAGCTCTCATGATTTGTACGCAGAAGGCTCGGATATAAGAAAAACTGAACCAAATTGCCTTCACTCTTGTATGATATGATAATCAAAAGGTTTCAAGGTCGGGTGAAGCTGAAATGATTCATATTTGCCAATATGTGAACTTCAATGGTAAATTAAAAACAACCATCATATCATCATGTTTCTTGTGTGAGGATTGGTAACATAATATACAGGTATGACAGCTGTTTTCCGTTATACCATATAGAGATCGATTCGGGTTATATTTTTAATGTACGCACGTACATTAATTTCAGACATGTAGGACTTTGGAGTAGTTCCTCTATAAATACCAGAGTTTGTCTTGTAAATAAGCATTTTCGTACGGGATAACTTATCTTGTTGATAAGAAAGAATATAGAAAAGGAAAAAATATTAAGGAAAAGGATTGTCGGTTTAAAAGTTATGCGTATTTTTGCCAAGAGAAAATCGTACGCAATGGTATTTGATTATAAGATTTAGAAGACGTACGTGTTATTTGATTGATTTATTTACACTTTAGTATTAATATTAAATTATTTGATTATGAACAAAAAGTTTTCTACACTTTGTGCCGGTCTTGTGCTGGCAACTGTAGGAGCTAGTTCTGTTTCGGCTGTAGAGTTGAAAGCAGATGGTGCCTACAATGAAAAGTTGTATCAGATTGCGGCTGGAGCAACAGGAGATTCTGTTGTCTATATGACCAACCGGATTGATGGCAACGACTCTCTTTATGTAAAGGCTATCTCTGATGTTCCTGCAAATGAATTGGCAAACACTTTGTGGTGTGTGGCTGTTACTAAACCTGCTGTGCAAGGTCAGTCTTATACTTTTGACTTTTTGAATAAAGCAACAGGTAAAAAGTTAGCTGTTGACGTGAAAGATGTTTTGGCCTCTGGCTGGACTGCAACGACAGGTCTTCCTGTTGGTACAGAGATTGATGGATGGGCTTTTTCTATGAAAGCAGGCGAAGGTGAAGCTATAGAAGAAGGTATGCCTCTTTATTCTTATATTCCGGGTGAGAACAAAGTTGCTGCGTTAGCTTTTAATGCTAATGGGATCACTGCTAATCCGAATATTTCATCTATGACTGGTGCTGGACATATGACAGCGGTAGAAATGGATGCAGAAAGTGCTTCTAAACCACAAATGATTACTAATGGTTGGATTTTTACAGTCAAAGTACCACAGCGCCTTTCTTTGAATGCAAAAGCATTACATACAATTTTAGGTTCTCGTGACTCTGCTGCAATTAACTTGGATTTTTATAAAGTGATTGGTTCTAAAGAGCAGAAATTAGATCACAAAAAGATTCAAAATAATGTATTTGCACAGGATCTGGTTGCAGAAGATGGAACTAATGGTAGTGTCTATTTGATGAAAGCTGATAAGAGTGCCTATCTGCGTATAGATACAGCTTATCAGAATAAAGCAGGTGAAGATTTCTTGACATTTACTGATACTACAAAAGCTGCAACTTTCAATATTGATGAAGCTGCTGGTAGAACTGGTATTTATTCGTTCTTCTTTACTTATGCACCGGAAGGAGACAGCCTGTTTATTAAGATGGATACAGCTATCTATAGTGCAAATATAGGTAAAGGTCCATTTGATGTTTATAGATCAGGTGATGATAGCACTCATGTAGTTCTTCAGGATTTGATTCCTGGTCAGGAATGGGCTTTGACAGTAGGCAAAGATACAATCCGTACACGTATTGGTTTAGGTTTCGGAACATGTGAAGCTTCTGCTTCTAACAAGGTATCTGTGGCTAATGGTCTGTATACGATCAAAGATAAAACAACAGGTAAATATTTTGCTTATCCGTTGTATCAGAATGGTGCAAACAGATTATGGGTTGAATTTGATGAAGAATCTCAATTGGCTGCTCATATGCCTGCTTATCAGTGGATCATCCGTAAGACTCAGACTGTCGAATCTTTAGCTGAAACATCAAGTATTACAATTGAAAACCGTGAGTATCCGGGTAATACAATGACTGTTCAGTTGTATAAGGATGCAGAAGGTAAAATATTTGTCTCTAATGGCGAATTGGCAAATGCAGATCTGGAAATTGTTGAAATCGATAAGGAAACATATCCTGAAGCTTATAATGATCCTTATTTAGGATATTTCCATATGGATCCGGCTGCTATCGAATACAATGTAAATAAATATAAGTTCGAATATTATCATCCATATGCAACAGGTGAGAATGCTCGTTATTTATCTGTAGGTGGTGAAAAAGATACATTATTGTATGCTAAAGAATATAAAGCAGGTGCTAGTTCATTTGAATTGAGAGCTTCTGATAATGAATACAAATATGGTGTTGTTGTTGGTACTGCTGCTACAGATCCATACAAGAAGATTGGTATTGTGCAGTTGAAGAGAACTCCGTATATCATTGCTCAAGGCGAAGCTGTAATGGATTCTATTACGAACCACAAATATGCAATGGCTAAGGGTGTTTTGGGTGCTGCTATAGATAGTTTCTATTTTAAAGAAAATAATCATTATGATGGTGATGACTTCTTTGCAATATTGAAGGCTGTTCAGACTAATGTTGCATTGGATTCTGTTAAACCTATGTATTCTAAAGCTGGTGTTTCTGATAATAATTCAACCTCTCCTGTTGGTGTTCAGAACTTGACAACAGAAGAAAGAACTTCTGCATTTGCAATTAGCTTGGATGATACACCTTTGTATCGTCGTTTCAACAATGCTAATATTAACGAAGTTGAAACAGGCGTTGACAGTTTGATCTTCTGGGAGAGATATCGTAACGAGTACTTGATGGATGAAACAAACGAGAATTTCTTACATGAAACAGTAGATTATCTTGGTATTTGGAGTAAGGATAAAGCTGATGGAAAATTGGCGTTTGTTGTTGACTCTGCTTGGATTGTACGTGGTCTTGGTAATGGCATTAAACCACAGTATTTAATTTCTGTAAATCGTAATGATTTTGCAGGTAAGGCTGGTGAAGCTTGTACAGAAGCTGGTCCTCACGTAGATATTGATGGTAATATTATAACTGATCCGTATCAGTGCGTTCATGCTCATAAGGCAATTCCTGCATTCCAGAGAGGTAAATATTTGGTAAGTTTTGCAGATTCTGTTGCTAAACTTGGTATTTCTTCTGAAGAGGCTCTTCCTTATTTGGATGATGATCATGCTTATACTCGTGTCGGTTTTGTTGAAGCAATCAGAAGAGGCGATAGCTTGTATGTCTTACCGGATGCTTACAAATCATTGAAAAATGAAGAAATTAATTTTGAACTTCTTGAAAAAGAAAATGCAGAATTGGTTAAGAAAAACAGTAAATATCCGTGCCCATTCATTATTAATTTGAAAGGTGATGCTCATAAAAATGTAACTTGGTCATTCCGTTATGTATACCCTGATAAAGCATTGGAAGTAACAGAAGAAGGTAAAGATAATTCTTTCTTGATCGAATCTATGGCTTATCCTGAATTAAATGGTGAATATAATGCTGCTGGTCAAAAATTGGCAATTGCTCCTAATGTTGCTGCATGGTTGAAGAACCAGAACGGTTGCTTGGTATTGACAAATGAAAAGTCAACATTTGCAAATGCTGTCACTGGTGGTGACCCTGCATTGAGATTCAATATTGACCGTAAGGGTGCTGATGATGAATATGCAACAGACAACGAAGAAATCGCAACATCTGAAGTAGCTGTAATCGCTCAGGAAGGTGCTGTAAGAATTGCTAATGCTGCCGGTAAGAAAGTAGTTGTAACTAACATCTTAGGTCAGACAGTGGCTAACACAGTTATCACTTCAAGCGACGCTACAATCGCTGCTCCTCAGGGTGTAGTTGTAGTTGCTGTTGAAGGCGAAGAAGCTGTTAAAGCTATCGTTAAATAATTCGATGCATTTATTAATTAAATAAATCGACTGCTCCTCTTTTCGTGAGAAAAGAGGGCAGAAAACAAACAAGCCTTTCCGGTAGAAATATCGGAGAGGCTTTTTGTGCATATATATGAATGTACAGATTAGGGGGATTTGAAGAATTGGGACTGCTTATCCTCCGGAGAATACGATATTTGAAAACAATCCTGTATAATCGTCCAAATACACGATTCTGACAGGGTTTAGGGCCGCCATAATATAAGTATTTTTCTGACCTGTTGAAAACTTTTTGTTACTTTTCTCTTATATTTCTTGGCGGTTAAATTAGGAAATGTGTACTTTTACCCTCCAATAGGGTGATGTGTGTGCTAATCAACCAACTACAGGCCCTTATTTTAAGGAAAAGTTTAACATGAAGTAGCGAAGAAATGGAAGAAAAAGAAGTCTGTTATCATGTGCCGGTAATGCTTCATGAAAGTTTGGAGGGACTGGGCATTCAACCTTCCGGTGTGTATGTCGATGTCACCTTTGGAGGTGGAGGACATTCACGTGAAATCTTGAACCGGCTGGATAACGAAGGGACACTTTATGGATTTGATCAGGATGCCGATGCTGAGAAAAACATTCCGGCGGATTCCCGTTTTGTATTTGTCCGCAGTAATTTTCGTTATTTATATAACTTCATGCGCTATCATGGTGTTGCTGGTGAGGTCGATGGACTGTTGGCAGATTTGGGCGTTTCTTCCCATCATTTTGATGACAAGGATCGTGGGTTTTCTTTCCGTTTCGACGGGGCGTTGGATATGAGAATGAATACCCGGGCAGGACAAACTGCTGCGGATATTGTTAATACATATACGGAAGAGCAGTTAGCCGACTTGTTTTATCTTTACGGAGAATTGAAAGTGGCACGCAAACTGGCATCCGTGCTGGTACGTAGCCGCGAAATAAAGAAGATAGAAACGATCGCCGACTTTTTGGAAGTGATAAAGCCTTTTACGGGAAAAGATAAGGAAAAGAAATTCCTGGCTCAGGTATTTCAGGCCTTGCGTATCGAGGTGAATGATGAAATGCGTGCTTTGCGCGAGATGTTGCAACAAACGCTGCAAGTGTTGAAGCCCGGTGGTCGTCTGGTTGTTATCACTTACCATTCTTTAGAAGACCGGTTGGTGAAGAATTTCCTGAAGACGGGTAACTTTGAAGGGAAGGCGGAGCAGGACTTTTTTGGGAATATCAAATCTCCGTTCCGTCTGGTAAACAATAAGGTGATTGTCCCGTCGGGCGAGGAGATCGAACGGAATCCCCGCTCCCGGAGTGCAAAATTAAGAATTGCGGAGTTGAATAATGAACATAAAGTCTAATAACTTTCAACTCTCAACTCTCAACTTTCAACTAAAAAGTATGGCTGTGGACACGAAACAGAAGAAAAAGAAGAAGGAGAACCGTTTCTCTTTTTTGTATATATTGGGCGGTGGGATCTTGAAAGAAGATTTCATCGTCAAACATACGAAGATGATTGTTCTTGTCGTTATGCTGATATTTATTTTTATCGGTAACCGATATGTCTGTATGCAACGGCTACGTGAGATCGATCGTCTGCAACAACAATTGCGCGATGTACGATTCGAGGCGTTGTCCATTTCTTCGGAATTGACGGGCAACAGCCGCCAGTCGCAGATCGAACTATTGATAGAAGAACAGGGTATAGAATTGGAAGCGGCGAAGAATCCGCCGTATGAATTGTATAGGTAAAGATGGCTGAAGATATCGAACCAAAAGAATTTGCTCCTAAGAGTAACCGGATTATATTCTGTTACTTCTTCATCGTGTTCCTGCTCGTATGTGTAGCAGGTAGCGTGTTGATACGAGCTTCCCAAACCGCTTTTGTCGAGAGAGACTATTGGTTGCATCTTGATTCGATACAAAAACGGCCGGACCGTTTGGTCTATCCCAGCCGGGGAAACATCTTTTCTGCTGATGGCAAGCTGATGGCGACCAGTGTTCCTTGCTATTACCTTTACATAGATTTCGCAGCCGATTGCTATTCAAATAAGACAAAGAAATGGAGCAGTTTGGATACATTCTTGTATAGTAAGCACAACGGGGTCGACTCGCTTTCTGTCTACCTCTCCCGTAAGTTGAAAGACCGTACACCGGCCGGTTATAAGAAATATCTGTTAAGTGGTTTGAATGCGAAAAAAAAGAGCCGCCAGTTCCCGATTTGCCGGGATAAGGTGTCCTATTCGGATTTGAAGGAAATCAAGAAATTCCCTTTCCTCCGGTTAGGAGTGTTCAAGAGTGGTTTCTATACACGGGAAATGGTTGAACGCCAAAAGCCGTTTGGCACATTGGCCTCCCGTACGATCGGAGACACGTTCCGTGATATCGATCCTAAAACGGGACTGACCAAGGGAAAGAATGGGCTGGAATTGCAATACGATACTTTGCTTCACGGTGTAGCCGGCTTGAATTCCGTGCGACGTCTCGGTGGAGGGTGGACGAATGTCGTGGAAGTGGAACCGGTGGAAGGAATGGATATCCGTACGACAATCGACATCAATATCCAGGATATAGCAGAGAAGTCGTTGCTCGACATGTTGAAAAAGATCGATGCCGCATCGGGTACGGCTGTCGTAATGGAAGTTGCGACAGGTGAGGTGAAGGCGATTACCAACATGGGACGTATCCGTGAAGGCGTCTACGGCGAGGACACCAACCATGCCGTAGCGGATGAAACGGAACCCGGTTCGACCTTTAAGGTCGCATCTATCATGGTTGCGCTTGAAGACGGTGTCTGCCAGCCCGGCGATACGGTCGATGTTGGCAACGGTATCTATATGTATAAAGGGGCCCGTATGACGGACCATAATAATAATAAAGGCGGTTATGGTCGTATCTCGGTGGAACAGGCTATTTGGTATTCGTCTAATATCGGGGTTGCCAAGACGGTCCTGAAAGGATACGAAAAGAATCCGACTAAGTTTGTGGAAGGACTTTACCGCATTGGTTTGAACGAAGACCTGCGTCTGGAAATTCCCGGAGCCGGTCGTGCTAAAATCCGCCGACCGGACGACACGGTACGTTACTGGTCGAAGACAGCTTTACCTTGGATGTCTTTCGGATATGAAACCCAGATTCCGCCGATCTATACGCTTGCTTTCTATAATGCGATTGCCAATAACGGGAAGATGGTGCGTCCGATCTTTACGAAAGAAATCTTGCACAACGGCAAGACCGTGCAGAGCTTCTCTACCGAAGTGGTGCGGGAATCCATCTGCTCGGAACGTACGCTCAATATGATAAAGGATATGTTGTTAGGAGTCGTGGAGAAAGGTACCGGTAAGGCTGTCCATTCCGACTTTGTCCGTATTGCCGGCAAGACCGGTACGGCTCAGATCGCTTCGGGAGGTGTTTACCGGCAGGCAGGGCACCAAGTTGCCTTCTGCGGCTATTTCCCTGCCGACGAACCGAAATATTCCTGTATTGTCGTGATCCGTCAGCCGCGCAACGGCTATCCTTCGGGTGGTACGATGTCTGGTGGTGTAGTGAAGGCGATAGCCGAGAAGGTATATGCCAGCCATATGTCTTTTGATATCCGCGACATGGAGAAGGACTCACTGGCTGTAATGTTGCCGCAACCGAAAGCAGGTGAACGGGATGCGTTGGAATATGTTTTGAACAAACTCGATATAGAGGCCGATAACGATAGTATCGAAACCAAATGGGTGACGGCTAAGCGTGAAGACGGCAGGGAAGATGTGAAACTGAAAGATATCCCTATCCGCGAAGGATTGGTGCCGAACGTAGTCGGCATGGGAGCGAAAGATGCCGTTTATTTGCTGGAAAGCGTCGGATTACAAGCGTCGTTGAATGGTATGGGGCGTGTATCTTCTCAATCCATATCTCCCGGTTCGCGAGTTTCGAAAGGACAAACCGTTTCATTAACATTAAAATAGGCTATGGAACTAAAAGAACTTATTCATCCGTTGGAAGTGCTTGAGGTTGTCGGAAACGCCGACGTGGAGATCTCAGGCATCCAGTCTGATTCCCGTAAAGTGGAAAAAGGCTTTTTGTTTGTAGCGGTTCGGGGTACTGCCGTAGACGGTCATGCTTATATCCAAAGTGCGATCGAAAAAGGTGCTGCCGCAATCGTCTGCGAGGAAATCCCTGTCCTTCCGGATGAAAATATGCAGGTATCCGAAAGCAAACCGGTTTTCATCCGGGTGAAAGATTCGGCGGATGCTTTAGGTAAATCGCTTTCCGCTTGGTATGAGAATCCTTCGGACAACCTGATACTGGTGGGAGTGACCGGAACAAACGGAAAGACAACGATTGCGACGCTCCTGTACGAGATGTTCCGGAAGATGGGGCATAAAGTGGGGCTGCTCTCTACCGTCTGCAACTATATCGATGGCGAGGCGATTCCGACCGACCATACGACGCCTGACCCTGTCACCCTCCATAACCTGATGGCCCGGATGGTGGATGCCGGTTGCGAGTATGCCTTTATGGAGGTTAGTTCGCATTCGATCGACCAGAAGCGTATCAGTGGTTTGTCCTTCAACGGGGGCATCTTTACCAATCTGACGCGTGATCACCTGGATTATCATAAGACAGTCGAGAATTACTTGAAAGCCAAGAAGAAATTTTTCGATGATCTGCCTGCTTCGGCTTTCGCACTTACGAATGCGGATGATAAATCCGGCCTTGTCATGCTACAGAATACGGCTGCTAAGAAGCTGACTTATTCGCTGCGTACGTTGGCAGATTTCAAAGGAAAGATCTTGGAATCCCATTTCGAAGGAACCGAAATGCTGGTTAACGGTCGTGAGGTGATGACACGTTTTGTCGGTCGTTTCAATGCCTATAACTTGTTGGCAGTGTATGGGGCGGCTGTCTCGTTGGGCAAGGACCCGGAAGAAGTGTTGGTCGTGTTGAGCGATCTGCATTCGGTTTCCGGTCGTTTCCAGACGATCCAGTCTCCGTTGGGATATACGGCAATCGTGGATTATGCCCATACGCCTGATGCATTGACGAACGTGTTGAGCGGCATTCATGAGGTGTTGGACGGCAACGGCCGTGTGATCACAGTCGTAGGCTGTGGCGGCAACCGCGACAAAGGAAAGCGCCCGATCATGGCGAAGGAAGCGGCCAAGTTGAGCGACCAGCTGATCCTGACCTCCGACAATCCCCGTTTCGAGGAACCGGATGAGATCATTAAAGATATGGTGGCCGGCCTGAATGCAGCCGATATGGAACGTACACTCTGTATTACAGATCGTGCGCAGGCGATCAAAACGGCCACTATGCTGGCCAGGAAAGGCGATGTGATCTTGGTTGCCGGCAAAGGCCATGAAGATTACCAGGAAGTAAAAGGCGTAAAGCACCATTTTGACGACCGGGAACAGTTAAAAGAAATATTTAAGAGTTGAAAGGTGAAAGGTGAAAGTTGAAAGTTAAATGCTGCTGAACATAACTTTCAATTTTCAACTCTCGACTTTCAACTGAAAAACGAAGTTTTTTATGTTGTATTATTTGTTTAATTATTTGGATCAGCTCGATTTCCCGGGTGCCGGTATGTTCAAGTATGTATCATTCCGTTCCGCTTTGGTATTGATCCTGTCATTGTTCATCTCGACGGCTATCGGACGTCGCATCATCGACAAGCTGCAACTATTGCAGATCGGCGAGACGGTGCGTAACCTCGGTTTGGAAGGGCAGATGAGTAAGAAAGGGACGCCGACGATGGGAGGTATCATCATTATCATTGCGATCGTGGTGCCGACCTTGCTCTGTGCGAAGCTGACCAATATTTATGTGATCCTGATGCTGGTGACGACCATCTGGTTAGGGGCATTGGGATTTGCCGACGACTATATCAAAGTGTTCCGGAAGAACAAGGAAGGGATGCATGGCAAGTTCAAGATCATCGGACAGATCGGTCTGGGGCTGATCGTCGGCCTGGTACTTTTTATGAGTCCGGATGTGGTGATCAAGGAGAATATGGAAGTGCGGCATGACAATGTGATCGAGGAAGTACGCTTCCATACGGTTGAAAAGAAGTCGACCAAGACGACGATCCCGTTTGTGAAGAACAACAATTTCGATTACGCCCAGTTGGTTAATTGGGCAGGCGAATATAAAGAGGAAGCCGCCTGGCTGGTCTTCGTCCTGATGGTGATCTTCGTAGTAACGGCCGTATCGAACGGAGCGAACCTGACAGACGGCCTGGACGGACTTGCGGCGGGAAGCTCGGCGATTATCGGGGTGGCGCTCGGAATCCTTGCATATATGTCGTCGCACTTCGAGTTTGCTTCCTTCCTGAATATCATGTTCATTCCGGGAGCGGAAGAACTGGTGGTATTTGCGGCTGCCTTTATCGGGGCGACAGTCGGATTCTTGTGGTACAACGCTTATCCGGCACAAGTGTTTATGGGAGATACGGGTAGCTTGACGCTGGGCGGTATCATCGCCGTATTCGCAATCATTATCCGGAAGGAATTGTTGATCCCGATCCTGTGTGGCATCTTCCTGGTAGAGAATCTCTCCGTTCTTATGCAGACGTTCTATTTCAAATATACGAAGAAGAAATACGGTGAAGGGCGACGCATCTTCAAGATGGCTCCTCTCCATCATCATTTCCAGAAACCCGGTAATGCGGGAATACAGGCTTTGATACAGAAACCGTTTAACGTGGTGCCCGAATCTAAGATCGTGGTCCGCTTCTGGTTGATCGGTATCATCCTGGCAGTTGTTACGATTGTGACATTAAAGATGAGATAAAGTGATTTATGATTTATAATTTATGATTTATTATCGACGCATAAATCATAAATTATAAATCATAAATGAATAAAGAAATCATAAATCAAATGAAGAAAAGGATTGTTATCTTAGGGGGTGGTGAAAGTGGCGCAGGTGCCGCTGTGCTGGCGAAGGCGAAAGGACTCGATGTGTTCGTTTCCGATTTTTCGTCTATCAAACCCAAATATAAGGATATGCTGGATGCTCACGAAATCCGTTGGGAAGAGGGCCGGCATACCGAAGCCGACATCCTGAATGCCGACGAAATTATCAAGAGCCCGGGTATCCCCGACAAGGCTCCCATTATAAAGAAACTGAAGGAGAAGGGTACGCCTATCATCTCCGAAATAGAATTTGCCGGACGGTATACGGACGCCAAGATGATCTGTATCACCGGGAGTAACGGCAAGACGACGACGACCATGCTGACCTACCACATCCTCCGACAGGCGGGAGTGGACGTGGGGCTTGCCGGAAATGTCGGGAACAGCCTCGCCCTTCAGGTGGCCGAAGATCCTCACGCCGTTTACGTGATCGAACTGAGTAGTTTCCAGCTCGACAACATGTATGACTTTAAGGCGGACATCGCCATCTTATTGAATATAACGCCCGATCATCTGGATCGTTATAACTACGAGATGCAGAACTATGTGGATGCTAAATTCCGCATCCTCCAGAATCAGACGGCCGAAGATGCTTTCATATTCTGGAACGACGATCCTATTATTGCCCGCGAAATTGCCAAACGGCATCCCGAGGCAACTCTCTACCCGTTCGCCGAAACTCACGAAGCTGGCGTAAAGGGCTATACGGAAGATAAAAAGATAAGAATTGAAACCTCAAACGGAACGTTTACAATGGAACAAGATTTATTAGCATTATCGGGAACGCATAATCTGTATAATTCGCTGGCTTCTGGTATCGCATCCAAACTGGTGGATATCCATGATGAAAATCTGCGAGCTTCGCTGAGCGACTTTACCGGGGTGGAGCACCGCCTTGAGAAAGTGGCACGTGTGCGCGGAGTCGATTATATCAACGACTCGAAAGCTACGAATGTAAACTCCTGCTGGTACGCCTTGCAGAGTATGACCACTCCGCTGGTCCTGATACTCGGCGGAACGGATAAGGGAAATGATTACTCCGAAATAGAAGAGCTGGTGAAGAAAAAGGTGCACGCCCTGATATTTCTCGGTGTGGACAATACTAAGCTGCACGCTTTCTTCGACGGGAAGGTGCCCGTTATCGAAGATGCCCGTTCGATGGAAGAAGCGGTGTCGAAAGCGTATAAACTGGCTGAAAAGGGAGATACCGTCTTGTTGTCACCTTGCTGTGCCAGCTTCGACCTCTTCAAAAGCTATGAGGATCGAGGCGACCAGTTCAAAGCCTGTGTGCGTAACCTGTAAAGAAAAACGGAGAGATGAATTTAGCAAGTAAATTGTTCAAAGGCGACCTGGTGATCTGGATCATCTTCATGTTCCTTTGCCTGATTTCGGCAATAGAGGTGTTTAGCGCGAGTAGCACGCTTGCCTACAAGAGCGCGACGCATTGGGAGCCGATTGCAGATCATGCCACCTTCCTCTTGGGAGGATGTGTGCTCGTCTTGCTCTTGCACAATATCCATTGCCGCTGGTATGCCTTGCTTGCCGGAGGGGCTGTGGTTTCAGCCATTCTGTTACTCCTTTTGTTGACGAGGATACCGGGATTGGTGGTGGTAATAAACGGCGAACCTCGTTGGATGAATATCGGCGTGACGTTTCAGCCGTCCGAGATCGCCAAGATCACATTGATGGTGTATACCGCTTTCATCTTGAGCAAACGCCACTGGTTTACAGATAAGCAGATGTTCTGGTGGATACAGGGAGCTGCCTTGGTGATCTGTGGCCTGATTTTCTTTACAAACGGCTCTACGGCGATCCTGCTCTTCTCCGTTATTCAGATGATGGCATTCTTCGGGCAGATCTCATTGCTTCGTCTGTTGAAGTTTTGGGGGAGCTTGTTACTTATACTGATCTTTGCGGTGTCGCTCCTCTATTTTGCTCCGGAGCCGGTGATGAAGCGGATGCCTGAGCGTGTACATACTTGGAGGGCGCGTATTGAACGCTTCGTCGACGGTACGCCTCCCGTTAAGATAGAGTCGGGCAAGGCTGTCCATATTGACGGAGATGACTACCAAGTGGTGCATGGCAAGATCGCCATTGCGCGTGGTGGTCTTTGGGGCAAGTTTCCCGGACACGGCCAGCAGCGTGACTTCCTGCCACAGGCATATTCCGACTTTATCTATGCTATTATTATAGAAGAGATGGGAATGGTTTTTGGGGGAGCTTTCGTCCTCTTCCTTTATATCGCCCTGCTTGTCAGGGTGGGGATGATCGCCCGGAAATGCGACAAACTATTCCCCAAGTTCCTTGTTTTGGGATGTGGCTTGATGCTTGTTGTCCAAGCATTGACCAATATGGCAGTCGCAGTCGATCTCATACCGGTGACGGGGCAGCCATTGCCGTTGGTCAGCCGTGGCGGAACGTCGACCGTCATCTCTTGTGCCTATATCGGGATTATCCTTAGTGTGAGCCGCTTCGGAGCCAATATGGGAAATGAAGAGGAGGAAGAGGAACCGGCGGCGGATGAAAATCCCGTAGGCATCGAACCGGATACGGATGGGCATCCGATTGAAAGCGGACTGGCATCCGTTGAAAACGTAGACAGTGACATAAACCCGCTCGAAGCCGTAGCCGAGCTGAAAGAAGAAACAACAACAGAAAAGAATATATGAAACAGTACCGAATCATCATAAGCGGCGGTGGAACCGGAGGACATATCTTCCCGGCTATCTCTATCGCCAATACCTTCAGGAAACGTTTTCCGGAGGCGGAAATACTGTTTGTGGGAGCTGATGACCGGATGGAAATGGAGAAAGTGCCTGCCGCCGGTTATCGTATCGTGGGATTGCCGGTAAGCGGCTTCGACCGTGCCCACCTAGCTAATAACATCCGTGTCGTAGGCCGTCTGCTCAAAAGCCTCCGGCTTGCCAAAAAGACGATACGCGAGTTCAAACCCGATATTGCCGTAGGCGTAGGCGGTTATGCCAGCGGACCGACGCTTTGGATGGCCGCTTCTTTAGGAATCCCTACCTTGATACAGGAGCAGAATTCCTATGCGGGTGTCACGAATAAGCTTCTGGCAAAGAAAGCCAGCAAAATATGCGTTGCCTACGAAGGCATGGGGAAGTTCTTTCCGGCCGACCGCATCGTCGTGACCGGCAACCCGGTCCGCCAGGATTTGGAAGAGGCGTTGGGCAAACGTGAGGAAGCCTTGAAGTTCTTCGGCCTTTCACCGGATAAGAAGACGATCCTGGTGGTGGGCGGCAGCTTGGGAGCCCGGACGATCAACCGCAGCATACAGGGCGATTTAGACAAGCTCTTCGCTTCGGATGTCGACGTACAAGTGATCTGGCAAACCGGACGCTACTATCATGAAGAGGCTTTAAAGCATCTGAAGGCTTACAGGGGAATGCCGGTCTGGTGTTCGGATTTTATCACGCGCATGGACTATGCATATGCGGCCGCCGATCTGATTATCTCTCGTGCGGGAGCCAGCTCTATCTCCGAACTTTGCCTGTTGAAGAAACCGGTGATCCTGGTCCCTTCTCCCAATGTGGCAGAAGATCATCAGACGAAGAATGCCTTGGCTTTAGCGGGTAAAGATGCTGCTATCATGGTGGCCGACAAAGATGCCGAACAACAATTGGTCCCGAAAGCCCTCGAAATCATCCACGACGATGAACGCCTCCGTACCTTGAGCCGCAACATCGCGACACTGGCCCACCATGAGAGCGCGGAACGCATCGTGGACGAGATCGTCAGGATCATCGAATAGGCCTTGTCCCCGCGTCAAGCGCGGGAACAGGCTATGACCTTTCGTTGGAAAACCTATGGTCTTTTTTCAAGAAAGCTATAGCCTTTTGCCGCAAAAGCTATAGTCTTTTCCGAAGATTATAGCAAATACGATAGGAAGATAGTATCTTTGTAATAAAGAATAGTAACGAATAAGAAAATATGGATATAAACAATATAACGGCTGTCTATTTTGTTGGAGCCGGCGGGATCGGGATGAGTGCCTTGATCCGCTATTTCCTTTCGAAGGGAAAGAAGGTGGCCGGTTACGACAAGACCCCTTCCGGTCTGACGGAACAGTTGAACTATGAAGGAGCCGTCATTCATTATGAAGACAATGTGGACCTGATCCCCGACGACTTTACCGATCCGGCAAAGACGCTAGTCGTCTATACCCCTGCCGTCCCAGAAGACCATTCGGAGCTCTGCTATTTCCGGGGGAATGGTTTCGAGGTGATGAAGCGTGCCCGTGTATTGGGTGAGATTACCGACTGTAGCCGGGGACTGTGTGTGGCCGGTACGCATGGCAAGACAACGACATCCTCGATGGTCGCCCACCTGCTGAAGCAGTCTCATGTGGATTGTAATGCCTTCTTAGGTGGTATCCTGAAGAACTATAACAGCAACCTGATGCTTTCCGCAGAGAGTGATTTGACTGTGATAGAAGCGGACGAGTTCGACCGTTCCTTCCACTGGTTGAAGCCCTATATGGCTGTTATTACGTCGGCCGATCCCGATCACCTGGATATCTACGGGACTCCGGAAGCCTACCGTGAAAGTTTCGAACATTTCACTTCGCTGATCCGCCCGGACGGTTGCCTGCTCATGAAACAGGGTATCAATGTCACTCCTCGTCTGCAAGAAGGCGTGAAGTTTTATACTTATACCGGCGCTCTCGACACAAAAGAACTTTCAATTTCCAACTCTCAACTCTCAACTTTCTACGCCGAGAACGTCCGTATCGGAGGAGGCGAGATTTTCTTTGATTTTGTCGGCCCCGATGTCCGTATCCCCGATATACAGTTGGGTGTGCCCGTGAAAGTAAATGTCGAGAACGGAGTCGCCGCTATCGCCCTTGCCTGGCTGAACGGTGTGACGCCGGAGGAGATCAAGCACGGTATGGCGACCTTTGCCGGTCCGCGTCGCCGCTTCGACTTTCATCTCAAGAAAGAAAATATTGTTTTGATCGACGACTACGCCCATCATCCTGCCGAGTTGAAGGCAAGTATCCTTTCTGTGAAGGAACTGTATGCCGGGCGCAAGGTGACCGGTATTTTTCAGCCGCACCTCTACACCCGTACGCGTGACTTTGCCGCCGACTTTGCCGCCAGCCTCTCGCTTCTGGATGAACTGATATTGTTGGATATCTACCCGGCACGTGAGGAACCGATACCGGGTGTCACTTCACAGATCATCTTCGATGCCGTAACTATCGCCGACAAGCGGTTGATCCGTAAGGAGGAACTGTTGGAGGTGGTAGCTGCAGAAGCCGGAAAGCTCGAAGTCGTCCTGATGGTCGGAGCCGGTAATATTGAACTGCTGGTAGACCCGGTAAAACAAATATTGGATAAAAAAGAATAAATCGTGATCCGTACCGTATCCATAATCGTTGCAACACTGTTGTTCTGTTACATTGTGTTTGTCTCCTTCTTCTTTCGGGAAAGTAGGCAGAAGGAATTGTGCCGTGACCTCCAGGTAGTGGTGGTGGACAGTCTCGACAAGCATTTTGTGAGCGAGAGCGATCTGGTGCATATCCTCAAGAAGGCTGACTTGAACCCGATCGAGAAACCGATGGATGAGGTCAACACCGACCGGATTGAAAACGAACTGCTGAAAAATGAAATGATTGCCCGCGTGGAAGCCTACAAGACTCCTTCCGGCATGATTAAATTGGAAGTGGAGCAAAAAATCCCTATCTTGCGTGTGATAAGTCCGAGAGGCAACTATTATGTGGATAATTTGGGAAGCACGATGCCTGTCAGCCGCCGTTATGTGGCGCACGTTCCGGTGGTGAGCGGATATGTGGAAAAAGAGCTGGCGGTAACCGACTTATACAAATTTGCATTATTTTTGCAGGAGAATGATTTCTGGAATAATCAGATAGAACAGATTTACGTTCATCCTGATAACGAGGTGGAACTGATCCCGCGGGTCGGTAACCACCGTATCGTGCTGGGCTCCTTTGTAGATTTCGAGGAAAAACTGGACAATCTCCGGCTCTTCTACGAGAAAGCGATCCCGAAGGTGGGATGGGAGAAGTACAGCATTATCAGTTTAAAATATAAGGATCAGATTGTTTGTACTAAAAGATAGAGAATATGGCATACACAGACTTTATAGCGGCCATCGACCTTGGCTCTTCTCACATGGTCGGTATGGTAGGTACGAAAGGCCCTGCGGGGACTCTTTCCATTATTGCCTACGAAGTGGAAAACTCCGATACCTGTATACGAAGAGGATGTGTATATAATATAAAAGATGCGGCCGGCAAGATCGTGCGGTTAATCCGCAAACTGGAAAACAAGTTGGGCGGTTCCCGTATCGGTAAGGTTTATATCGGGGTGGGAGGCCAGTCGCTGCGTTCGATCAACCATGCAGTGTCGAGAGTGCTCGGTAGCGGTACGGTGACCGAAGAGGTACTGAAGGAACTGGATCAGGAATGCCGGCAGTATCGTCCCGATATGCTGGACGTGCTGGATATCGCTGCTCCCGTTTATTATCTCGACAACCAGCCGGAAACTCATCCGGTAGGTCTGGGTTGTTCGCGTATTGAAGCCCGCTATAAGTTACTCGTCGGCCGTCCGTCTCTCCGTCATGCCGTAACCACGAATATGTCGGAACAGATCAAACTCGATGTGGCAGGTGCCGTTGTCGCGCCGTTGGCGTTGGCGGACCTGATCCTGACGGAACAGGAGAAGCTGAAAGGGTGTGCGCTGATTGACTTTGGTGCAGGTGTTACCTCTGTCACGATGTACAAGGACGGCAGTCTGGCCGGTCTGTACGTTATCCCGTTGGGCAGCCATCTGATCACCCGCGACCTGACGTCCTTAGGCATGCCGGAGAAGGAAGCGGAGCGTGTCAAGCGCACGTACGGCAATGCTATCTGGGAAAAAGACAACGAACAGCAGATGGTCACGGTAGACCTGGCTGACGGACAGCATTCGAGCGAGATCAAACTCTCGGATATCAATATGGTGGTGGAAGCCCGCAGCCGTGAGATCATCGAAAACATATATGCTCGCCTGGAAGATACAGGAGTGGCGAAAGAACCCGGTTACAGCATCGTGATTGCCGGTAACGGGGCCGCGCTGAAGAATATGCGCGAAGCCCTCAGCGAACGTTTCAAGATGGATGTCCGTTATGCATCTGTCCGCAAAGACTTGATTGCCGACGGCGAGATGATAGCCAACAATCCCGAATATACGACCGCAGTCGCCCTGTTGCTGAAAGGCACGGAAAACTGCGCTCTTTATACCGCTCCCGAACCGGAGAAGCCGAAAGTGGTGGAACCGAAGATCGAGCCGAAAGAAGAATCCGTAATCGCTGAAGTAGAAGAAAAGCAGGAAGAAGTACCTGTCGAACAGCAGGTGGCGGCTTCGGCTACGACGACTAAGAACCGCAATTCAGGGACAAAGAAAGAGGAAGAGAAGAAAAAAGGCAAGAGCTGGGGAATCTTCGATCTCTTCGATAAGGCTGTGGATAAGATGGGAGAAGGTATTGACAAAGCCTTGAAAGATGAGCAATAATCGGTAACAATAAAAGACAGACGACAATGGACGATAATACATACGATTTTGATTTGGCAAAAGCGCCTCAGACAATCATCAAGGTGATCGGTGTCGGTGGCGGTGGTGGTAATGCGGTCAGCAATATGTATCGCGAAGGTATCCGGGATGTATCTTTCGTATTGTGCAATACCGATAACCAGGCGTTGCAGAAGTCGGAAGTACCCAATAAATTACTGATCGGACAGAATACGACGCATGGACTTGGTTCGGGGAATGTCCCGGAAGTTGGAGAAAAAGCCGCCTTGGAAAGTAAAGAAGACATCAGCCGGATGTTGGATGACGGTACTCGTATGGCCTTTGTTACTGCCGGAATGGGAGGTGGTACGGGAACTGGAGCCGGACCGGTAGTCGCTAAGATCTCTAAAGATATGGGGATTTTGACTGTCGGTATTGTTACGATACCTTTCGTCTTTGAAGGACGGCCGAAAATCGTGAAAGCGCTCCGTGGTGTCAGAAATATGGCGCAGAATGTCGATTCGCTTTTAGTGATTAACAATGAGCGGTTGAGGAATTTTGCCGATATGCCGGTTCCACAGGCGAATCGTAAAGCGGATGAAACATTGACAATCGCGGCCAAGAGTATAGCCGAAATCGTGACGACCGATTTGGAACAGAATGTCGACTTTGCCGATGTCGACACAACGATGCGTAACAGTGGAGTCGCTTTGATCAGTATCGGTTTCGGAGAAGGAGAAGGCCGTTTGCGACAAGCGATAACGGAAGCTTTGGAGAGTACGTTGGTCAACGATGTGAACAATATTTTCAATGCTAAGCGAGTAGCGTTTGTCATTTATTATAGTCATGAAGACGAACTTCGTATCAGTGAAATGGACGATATACATGATTTCATGTCGCAATTCAAGACTGAATACGAGGTGAAGTGGGGACATGGTTATGATGATAGTTTGGGTCATAAGATCAAGATTACGATCTTGGTGACCGGTTTCGGATTGGAAGATATCCTGACCAAGACGGAGCAGCAGGAGCTTGTCACAGAAGAACAACTGCGCGAAATGGCAGAGAAGGAAGAAGCGGAAAGGAAAAGACGAGCCGAAGAAGATGCCTTGATGGGACGTTATTACGGTGAATATATCGACTCGCGTCCGAATGCCGAAATCGTTGTCTTTGCCGTCGACGAATTGGACGATGACGCCCTGATCTCTTTCATGGAAGATAAACCGGCCTATAAACGGACTGTCAAAGACATACAGCAGATACGCCGGAAAGGAGAGGAACCGGTACGTACCCAAGGTATGTCGTTCACCTCTTCTACTGCTAACCAGGGCAAGAAGCCTAAGTCGGGCGGCACAGTTATTAGTTTTAGATGATGGATAATGACTAATTGATAATTAATAATGAAAAATTAATGATGAATAGTTGGAGACCTGAAGGTTTGATTATTCATCCTTAATTCTTTAATTTACAAAACTATGGATTTGTTCGAAAGAGTCAGCGAAGACATTAAAAACGCAATGAAGGCGCAAGATAAAATCGCCCTCGCCACATTGAGAAACGTGAAGAAGTTCTTTCTCGAAGCGAAGACCGCTCCGGGAGCCAACGATACATTGACCGATGCTGATGCATTGAAGATCATGCAGAAGCTCGTCAAACAGGGTAAAGATTCCGCCACTATCTATGTGCAGCAAGGACGTCAGGATTTGGCAGACGACGAGTTGGCACAGGTTGCCGTTATCGAAAAGTACCTGCCGAAACAGATGTCGGCTGAAGAACTGGAAGCCGAGTTGAAGGCGATCATCGCGCAGGTAGGTGCTGCCGGCCCGAAAGACATGGGTAAGGTGATGGGAGTCGCTTCCAAAGCATTGGCAGGGAAAGCTGAAGGACGTATGATCTCGGAAGTCGTTAAAAGACTTCTGAATTGAAACTTGAAAATGGAAAATTGAAAGATAAAGAAGAAATACTTTACTTTTCAGTTTTCCATTTTCTTCCTCTTGTTGTCTCCTTATTAATCTAATTTTCAATTTTCAATTCTCAATTACCGGTATGATTACTTTTGTTTGTTGCCTTATTGCACTCATCGTAGGTTATTTCGTCTACGGTACATTCATTGAACGTATTTTCGGCATAGATGCCAAACGGCAGACTCCTGCCTACACACATCAGGACGGCGTGGATTATATCCCGATGCCTACCTGGAAAGTCTTTATGATCCAGTTTCTGAACATCGCCGGATTGGGACCGATCTTCGGCGCCATTATGGGGGCGAAGTTCGGAACCGCCTCTTTCCTGTGGATCGTGCTGGGTAGTATCTTTGCCGGTTCGGTACACGATTACCTGTCCGGGATGTTGTCCTTGCGCCATAACGGGGAGAGCTTACCTGAGATTATCGGCCGCTACCTGGGGGTGAACTTCAAACAGTTTATGCGCGGGTTTACGGTGATCCTGATGGTGCTGGTCGGCTCCGTGTTTGTGGCCGGACCTGCCGGTCTGCTGGCTAAGCTGACACCGGAACATCTGGATACCACTTTCTGGATCATTGTCGTGTTCCTCTATTATATCTTGGCGACCTTGTTGCCGGTCGATAAGATTATCGGGAAAATCTATCCTTTGTTTGCTGCCGCTCTGTTATTTATGGCGATTGGTATCCTGGTGATGTTGTTTGTCAATCATCCGCCGTTGCCTGAGATCACGGATGGGATGCCGAACACTTATCCCGGTCATCTGCCTATCTTCCCGATCATGTTCGTCAGCATTGCCTGCGGTGCTATTTCCGGTTTCCACGCGACACAAAGTCCGTTGATGGCCCGTTGCATCAAGAATGAGAAGTACGGACGTCCTATATTCTTTGGTTCCATGATTACGGAAGGTATTGTTGCATTGATCTGGGCGGCTGCCGCTACTTATTTCTATCATAACAACGGTATGGGTGAAAACAATGCCGCCGTTGTCGTCGACAGCATTACGAAAGAGTGGCTCGGTACGGTAGGCGGCGTGTTGGCTGTCTTAGGTGTGATCGCCGCCCCGATTACTTCCGGTGATACGGCGTTTCGTTCGGCCCGTCTGATCGTAGCGGATTTCTTGCACCTCGAGCAGCGCAGTATCTCCAAGCGGCTCATGATCTGTGTACCTTTGTTCTTGGTGGCTATCGCTCTTTTGCTTTATAGTCAGAAAGACAAGGATGGCTTCGATATGATCTGGCGTTATTTTGCCTGGAGTAACCAGACGCTCGCGGTGTTTACTTTATGGGCGTTGACTGTCTATCTGGTAATATCGAAGAAGCCTTATATCGTTACACTGATCCCGGCCTTGTTTATGACAGCCGTCTGCTCGACATACATCTTTGTCGCTCCCGAAGGCTTAGGCATGGAAAACGGCATTTCACAAATTATCGGCTTTGCCATAACAATCGTTGTTTTAGCCTTTTTCCTGGTTTGGAAGAAGAAGAGCAGCAAGATGATATAATATGGAGGTTATACAAATGATCATCGTCCCGTAGGGGCAGGGCTCTGCTCTGCCCTTTGAAATCCGGCAAGGCGGACGCTATTTTCATTGGGTGGAGTAGAACCCCGCCCCTACGGGACATCATTATTTTATTGTGTATCCATAAACCATTATTTCCCAGAAATCGAAGGAAAAATATCAGAACTGTAAACTGAGGCTTGGGGGAATCTCTTATCTTTATCCACAGAAACATATAAAAGGATAACCACCATGAAAAAACTGATAAGTTTAGTCTGCCTCTTTTGCCTGTCGGCCTTTTTGCCTTTGTCTGTTATGGGGGAACCCATTGACCGGGAAGCTGTTGTCAAGCGGCATCGTGTATGTACGACCGGGACACTCCTGAAAAGTCCGGCACAAGTAGGTAACGGCAAGTTTGCCTTCGGGATGGATATAACCGGATTGCAGACTTTTGTTCCTTTTAATACCCTGTCCGACTGGAGCTGGCACAGTTTTCCCCTCCCCGAAGGAATGAAAGCCGAAGATTACCGTCCGGTTGTCGTGGAGACGCATGGCAAAAAGATCGCCTACGAGCTCCGTAACCCCGACCAGCCTGAACTGTCCGAATGGCTGACCAAGAATCCCCACCGCTATAACCTGGGCCGTATCGGTTTCCGCCTGCTACGCGAAGACGGTACGGAAGCGCAGGAAATCGATCTTGGCAACGCACGCCAGGAGATCGACCTGTGGACAGGTGTCGTTTACAGCCGTTTCGAACTGAACCGCAAGGAGGTGAAGGTGCGCACGGTCTGCCATCCTGATAAAGATATGATCGGTGTCAGCATCGAGTCCGAACTGTTGAACGATGGTAATATGAGCATCTATCTCGACTTTCCTTATCCTGACGGACGCTATTTCAAGCATTACATAGGACGCTATGATACGATATCGGGCCATACCTCCACCTTCGAGAAGTTAGCTCCGAACTCGGTCCGTATCGCCCGTACGATGGATGATACTCATTACTATGCTACTCTTGACTGGACCGGCCCTGCTACTTTCTGCCGTGAATCTGAAAAGGCGCATAAGTTCCTCCTCCAGCCCCAGCATACCTCCACTTTCTCTTTTACCTGCTGCTTCTCTCCTGAGCCGGTCATCAATGTGACCGAGTCGGTTTCCTCTATCGAACGGAAGAGTGCTGTCAGTTGGGAGAAATATTGGCGTTCGGGAGCCGCCGTCGATCTTTCCGGCAGCAAAGATCCCCGCTGGTTGGAATTGGAACGGCGTATTGTCCTCTCGCAGTACTTGATGCGTGCAAATGAAAGCGGACTGTTCCCACCTCAGGAATCCGGTTTGGTGAATAACGGCTGGTTCGGCCGTTTCCACTTCGAGATGATTTGGTGGCATGGCGTGCACTACGGGTTGTGGAACCGGATGGAATGTTTTGATAACTATCTGAACGTCTATAAGGACTTTATGCCGAAGGCCCTCGAACGCGCCAAGAGCGAAGGCCGCAGTGGTGCACGTTGGCCGAAGTGCACCGGAAACTTCAACCGCGAATGGCCTGGCAGCGCCCATGCCTATCTGATCTGGCACGAACCCCATCCGATCTACTTCGCCGAGATGCAATACCGTCAGAAACCTGTTCCCGAAACATTGGAGAAATGGGAAGATATCGTGCTGAACACAGCCGATTATATGGCGGATTATCTTTTCTATGACAAAAAGACGAAACAATATGTCCTGGGTCCCCCTGTTGTTGTCGTTTCCGAGAATACGGACCCGTTGCAAACTATCAATCCGATTTTCGAGTTAGGCTATTTCCGCTACGGCTTGCGCACGGCATTGGAATGGGCGGACCGTCTGGGCCTATCGGAAAAAAGAACGAGGAAATGGAAGGAAGTACTTTCGAAGATGGCTCCCCTTCCCGTTGCCGACGGTGTCTATACCACCTAC
The DNA here is from genome assembly GCF_025151045.1 of Parabacteroides johnsonii DSM 18315. Classification (NCBI taxonomy): domain Bacteria; kingdom Pseudomonadati; phylum Bacteroidota; class Bacteroidia; order Bacteroidales; family Tannerellaceae; genus Parabacteroides; species Parabacteroides johnsonii. Next base: position 3,302,331 of record NZ_CP102285.1, on the reverse strand, counting down.
GAGGGCATTCCCGATATGTGGACAAAATATACCTACGAGCATCCGGCCCTGACCGGTGTCTACGGCATGTTGCCTGGTGACGGGGTAGACCAGCCGACTTTCAAGCGCACGTTGGAGAAAGTCAGCAAAGAATGGCAGTTCAACCGCATATGGGGCTGGGATTTCCCGATGTTGGCAATGGCTGCCGCCCGTACGGGACAGCCAGCGTTGGCAATCGATATGCTGATGCACCCTTCCGCCGGATTCCAGTTCGACGAACATGGCTTGGCGACAGGCGGTCCGTTTCCTTATTTTCCTTCCAACGGAGCGTTGCTGACGGCAGTCGCCATGATGTGCGGTGGTTGGGACGGTTCGGAGGGAGAGGCTCCCGGTTTCCCGAAAGACGGGAGCTGGACGGTTCGCTACGAAGGTTTTGTACCGATGCAGTGACAATCCGGCTATAACTCTTTTCGAAAACAACTGTCATACTATCATAATTTGTTCTCAATCTATTATAAATCAATGAATATATAGAATGATTGATCGTATGACGGTTGTTTTTCTCACGATCATACTATCATAAAAACAAACACATTTTTCTTGAAAGCATGTAGCTTATTTTCAAGTAACTACCTATATATTCCCTTGAACACCCGGGTGTTGGTGCTTGTGACACCCGGATCTAAAGACCGTGCAGACGGGGATCAGAATCGAGCTTGAATGGGAGTATTGGTGAAAAGTCCTGCCTGCTTTGTGTTAAATTTGTCCATAGATTCCGGATCAATCTAAGGGTGACAGACAAACTATGATAGTTGCATGATAGTTGAATCTTGTACTATCATTCTTCATCTGTATTGATATTCAATGGATGTATTCGAAATCATGATAGTATAACAGTAACTTTTGAAAACTTATATAACGAAAAGGCTCGCTTTCTGCCGGATTTGGACTGATCTGTGCAATTGGCTTCATTCTTGTGTTTATCCCTAATAATTACCGGGTGAACTGTTATTCCCGAATAACGAAAGCAGGTAGTAAGTTGAGACCGTGTAGTGAAGTGGAAGGAATTTTGATGTTTTTTGCTGCTTTTTTAGGCTAAATCCAGTAAAACTAAAAAAATGAACGAACAAGCATCGGGTGAAAAATAAATAAGTATCCCCTTGAAAACCTGTGGGCATCAAGGATTTCCTTGAAAAGGACCGATTTTTGGACCAAAACGGGGTTGATGAATTTTAAGACTTGATGTTCGGAGAATAATTTACTGGTAATCAAGTGGTTGGTGGGATGAAAAATGACTAAAAAAAACGATCGTTTAAATTCGTCATTTTTCCGAGACAAAAATACGCATTCCTTTTTAAACCACAACTCTTTTCTGTAAAAAATTTCATACCCCTATATCCTTTCTTATCAATTAGATAGCAATTGGAGTACAAAAAACCACCTTTCCAATACGAACTTTGAAGATAGGCAAAAAAAATGACTAAAAAAAAGGATCGTTTTTGCTATCAAAGTACAAATGTTAACACGTGTACATTATATATGCGTGTACATATGATAGTAAGAAGTAAGAACTGATATTTCAATTAACTGTATTATTAATATTAAAATTTAGATTATGAACAAGAGATTTTCTACTCTCGTTGCTGCGTTCGCAGCAATTGCTACTGTCTCTTATGCACAGATCGGTGACAAGTATGTGCATTTGAAGGCTAGTAGTACTACTAATTTCCTTACGGTTACAAAGGAGAATTCGGCAAAAGCTGACTCTGTAAAACTTGAATCTTCTGCGAATTTGACAACTAAAGCTCAAAAAGACTCTGCTTTGTGGTTGCCGAAGTTTGTTGAGAAGATGGTTTCTGGAGATTCTGTATTCCAGTTTGTAAACAAAGCTACAAAGAAGAATTTGTCTTTTGCAGTGAAGAAAAATGGTGCCGGTGCATATGGTACTATGATTGCTCCGGGTGTTGACAAGTTTGTCTTCAAGACAGGCGTAGCTGGTGGTTCTGAAATCTATGCAGCTTATGGTCAGGATTCGATTGTGTCTATTAGTACTACTCCTGGAAAGCTGAATGTAGGAACTTCATTGCCGGGTGAAAAGTTTGAAGTTGCAGCTCCTGCTTCGATCTCTTTAGCTACTGTCGCAGATTTGGCCGGTAAACTTTCTACTTTCAAATTTGAATTCAAAGGAAAAGACGGTGGAATCTTCACTGCTACGGATTTGATTCCGGTTCCGGTACAGGTTGCTGGTGTTGATAAATATCGTTTCCAGGTTGTAGGTCAGGAAAAGAGCACAAAGGGTACGAAGAAGGATCAGTATATCACTATCGATACTACAATGATCGGTTCTACTACTTCTATTCAGGTAGCTGCTTTCAAATTGGATACAATCGTTGCTGCCGGTGGTGCACAGTACCAGGGAGGTAATGAAGGTTTGCAGACATTCAAATTGTCAATGGATTTGGGTAACGACTCAATCAGTATGACGACAGATTCTATTGTCCGTTTTGTAAATGGTAAATACGAAGTTGCTGTTCATGGTGGTGCTACATCTACCTATATCGTTGGTTACAAGACTTTCAATGGTGCGCCGGTATTATGTATCGACTCTGCTGCTATTGAAGCTCCGTTTATCACACTTGCTAAAGGTACTCCGGTTAAATTGGCTGGTGGAACAGGTGTTTACTCTTTGCAATTGAAGGCTAAGGGTGGCAATTCTGAGGTTGCTAATAATGACAAGTATTTGGTAGGTGATGGCTCTGCATATGTAGCAGCAGCTTCTGCCTATATTCCTTCTACCCAGTTCTATGTAAAAGAACATGAAGATGGCACTTATTCTATCCAAGGTCGTGAAGCTACTTCTATATCAACTAAGACGGGTTCTAATGGCGAAACTTATGGTGAAGCAATTGCTTCTTCTTTGCTTTTGGACGAAGAACCGTTATATGCTGTTGATGTAGCAAATGGTGTTTATCACTTAGGTAAAGGTGCTGACACAGATACTCTTGTGTTCAAGAAATTGGATGTAGATTTGACAAATGAACATATCGGTTACAAGTACTATACAAAAGAAGAAATGGGTTATGGCGCTGTTAAGTTCAACTTAGCTTCTGCTGCTGCCGATGATATCTATTTGTCTTTGGTTCAAGATTCTGTGATTGCTGGTGCTAAGGGGGCTGAAAAGGCACTTGAATTGCGTTTAGTTGAAGGTGCAGAGATCGCAAAAGACACTGTTTATTATGGTGCTCAGGCATTAGGTGATACGTTGGTTCGTGTTGCTTATGCATTGGAACAGGCTTATGATGCAGAAGGGCGTTTGGCTCACGAACCTGTCAACAGTGTTGAAGTTGTTAAGTTGAGCAAAAAAGCCAACTTGCAAAATCAGCGTTTCTTCTTTGTAGCAGGTCCTGCTGAAGATTCTTATAAGATCGTTGAAGCAACGACTACTAATAACGATATACTCACATTGAACATCTCTAACTTGTCTGTGACTTATGATGAACCGGTTGCCGGTGTTGAGACTTATTTCAACATCGAAGGTGCTGAAGCTCCTGTTTACAAGAAGATGGAAAGCGGTCACTACAATATCGGTAACGGTCTGGAAATGTTGACAGCTTCTGCCGGTGTAGCTAAAATGTTGCGCGTTGGTGACGAACTGAAGGCTGCTTCTACTGCTGATGACTTCTCTCTGTATGTTGACTCTGCTTATGTAAACCGTGGTGAAGACAATACGGAATATGGTTACTACATCTACAAAGGCGCAGAAGTTAAGAATGACACGATCATTGGTTCTGTTCTGTCTGCTAAGGGTAAATTCGCTGCTGACGCTGCTAAGGGTGACAGCGCTATCTTCCGTTCTGCAACAATTGTAAAGGATACTATTGCTTATGAAGGTGATTTGAAAGATGGCAAGCAGAATAAGTATAAAGTGAGAGATGCTAAGAACACTTCTCTTGTAGGTTTCAAAGTGGTTGAAGAAGGTGGCTTCGAAATCGTTGCTTTGAACTCAAACAAGAAGTTGGCCGTAGTAAACGGTGTCGTTATCTTCTCTGACAACGTTGCTCCTTTGACATTCACAACTGAAGCAACTGAAGCTCCTACAGCAAACGAAGATGTTGAAGTTTCTGAAGTAACTGTTATCGCTGGTAACGGTAATGTAACAGTAGCAGGTGCTCAGGGCAAGAAGGTTGTTATCTCTAACATCCTTGGCCAGACAGTTGCTAACACGGTTATCGCTTCCGACAACGCAACTATCGCTGCTCCTCAGGGTGTAGTTGTGGTTGCTGTTGAAGGCGAAGAAGCTGTTAAAGCTATCGTTAAGTAATTGACGAAACTGATAAAATAATAATAGTATTTCTGTTTCTCCTCTTACGGGGAGGAACAGGATGAAATTAAAATCAAATAATTCTAAGATTCATCGTGCGGTATTCCCGGAACATCAGCTTTTACAGCTCCCTGTCCGAATTGACCAACTACCCCGTGAGGGCGAACAAGCGGTGAATATTAATACTAAAGTAATGAAATTAAAAAAAGTTCATCTGCTCTCCCTCTGTGAAGACCGAAGCAGACAAAAAACAATCCCTTGCAGTCATTGATTGCAGGGGATTCGTTTTTATTGGAAAGACATCGGAAAGATAATTGTGAAGATTCAACTTAGAAGTGCAACTTCGCAGTGTGTCCGATATTCACCTCCTTACAACATATGATACTTCTTTAACTCTTTCCTCAGCTCTAACGCTTTCCCGTCTGTGACCTTGTCCATAAGTGCCCAAAAACGGTCGCTGTGGTTCATCTCGATGGTGTGGCAAAGTTCGTGGAGGAGGACATAGTCGATCAGGTGCCAGGGCAAGAGCATCAGGGAGAGGGAGAGATTGATGCTGCGTCGTGGTGTGCAACTTCCCCAATGACTTTTGCTGTTGAAGATCTTTACACCCGTACAGGTGAAGTTGTGCCGGGAAGCCAGATCAAGCAACCGTGTAGGCAGGAGGCGGCGGGCCTCGTGACGGAGAGCCTGCTCTAAGAAGTCTTTCAGGAGTTTTTGTACACGTTCGTCGACAAAGTCTGTTTGTGTGGGGCAGGCAATGTGCAGGATGCCACCCTCTAATTTCATATAGAAGTTAGCCCGGTCGGTACGGAAGATATGGAGGCGGAACGTTGCGGTCTGCATCTCTGTCTCATCCGTCAGGAGCGGACGGGCGGGATGTTTGGCAAGGGCTATGAGGAGTTTTTTCCTGTTTTCGCGGATAAAAGCCAGCATACGCGCTTCATCGCCTCCCGGGGGCATGGTTGCCGTAATTGTCCCTTTGGAGATTTTCAACGTGTAGTGGATAGCACGGGGACTGGTGCGGAGAAGGATGGTTCCCAACTCCTTATCTTGTATCGTCTTTTCCATATCGTTTACAAAAGTAATGTTTTCCAGGCAAACAATATATGTCCGGAATTGCTTATCTTTGCCCTAAAGGCGAAGATAAGCGGCACTTGGGCATAAAAAATGAACAAGTTCGTTTTATTCTGCTCTTGGTTTGCATTATCTTTGCGCCCGGATAACGAAAATGAGTATAAACAATATAATAATTAAGCAATCATGAGCAAGAAAGCCCTTTTAATGATTCTTGACGGCTGGGGTATCGGCGATCAAGGTAAAGACGATGTAATCTTTAACACTCCCACTCCTTATTGGGACAGCCTGCTGGCCACTTATCCTCATTCACAGTTACAGGCAAGCGGCGAAAACGTCGGGCTGCCTGACGGACAAATGGGTAACTCTGAAGTCGGACACCTCAATATCGGGGCCGGACGTATCGTTTACCAGGATTTGGTGAAGATCAACCGTGCCTGTGCCGACAACAGCATCATGAAGAACCCTGAAATCGTTTCTGCCTTCTCTTATGCCAAAGAAAATGGCAAAAACATCCATTTCATGGGGTTGACCTCCAATGGTGGTGTACACAGTTCTTTCGATCACCTGTTCAAACTTTGCGATATCTCCAAAGAATACGGAATCGACAATACTTTCATCCACTGCTTCATGGACGGTCGCGATACAGATCCGAAGAGCGGTAAAGGATTTATCGAACAATTGACGGCCCATTGTGAACAGTCGGCCGGAAAGATCGCATCCATCGTCGGTCGTTTCTATGCAATGGACCGTGACAAACGTTGGGAACGCGTGAAAGAAGCCTATGATTTGTTGGTTGAAGGCAAGGGCAAACAGGCTACCGATATGGTTCAGGCCATGCAGGAATCGTATGATGAAGGCGTGACCGACGAGTTTATCAAGCCGATCAACAACGCTACTGTAGACGGTACGATCAAAGAAGGTGATGTCGTGATTTTCTTCAACTACCGTAACGACCGTGCAAAAGAGCTGACTGTCGTGCTGACTCAGCAGGATATGCCGGAACAGGGCATGCATACGATCCCCGGCTTGCAGTTCTATTGCATGACTCCGTACGATGCTTCTTTCAAAGGTGTTCATATCCTGTTCGATAAGGAAAATGTCCAGAATACATTGGGAGAATACCTGGCTGAAAACGGGAAAACCCAGCTTCATATCGCTGAAACGGAAAAGTATGCTCACGTGACTTTCTTCTTCAACGGTGGTCGCGAAACTCCATACAAGGCTGAAGAGCGCATCTTGGTTCCGAGTCCGAAGGTTGCCACTTACGACCTGAAGCCGGAAATGAGCGCTTACGAAGTAAAAGACAAATTGGTGGAAGCTATCCATACACAGAAGTTCGACTTTATCGTCGTAAACTATGCTAACGGCGACATGGTAGGCCATACCGGTATCTACAGCGCTATCGAGAAGGCGGTAACTGCTATCGACAACTGTGTGAAAGACACTGTCGAAGCTGCTAAAGCCAACGGTTATGAAGTGATCATCATCGCCGACCACGGTAATGCCGATCACGCACTCAACGAAGACGGCACTCCCAACACGGCCCACTCTCTGAACCCTGTTCCTTTTGTATATGTGACAGAAAACAAAAATGCAAAAGTGGAAAACGGTGTCCTGGCCGATGTGGCTCCGTCTATCCTGCACATTTTGGGTATGGCACAGCCGGCTGATATGACAGGAAATGATTTGATTAAAAACTGAAGATTTATGATTTATGATTTATTGTCGATGCATAAATCATAAATCATAAATCATAAATCATAAATTCTTTCATCGTGATACAAATCGACAATACCCTGGTCAGCCTCGACGTCCTCGAACGTCAGTTTTTATGTGATCTGTCGCATTGCAAAGGCATTTGCTGTGTGGAAGGTGATTCCGGCGCACCCCTGCTGGAGGAAGAGGTAGGCGAACTGGAAAAAGCTCTTCCGGCTATCTGGGACGATCTGGCGCCGAAAGCTCAGGAAATCATCAAGAAACAAGGCGTTGCCTATATTGATGAAGAGGGAGACTTGGTGACTTCTATCGTGAACGGGAAAGACTGTGTTTTTACCTGCTATGATGCGGACGGAACTTGCAAATGTGCGGTGGAGAAGGCTTATCGCGAGGGGAAGCTCTCTTTCTATAAACCGGTTTCCTGCCACCTGTACCCGATACGTGTGGAAAAGTACGATACGTTCGAAGCTGTTAATTATAATCGCTGGAATATCTGCAAGGCCGCAGAGATATTGGGTAAGAAAGAAAAACTCCCGGTCTATAAGTTTCTGAAGGAACCGCTGATCCGCCGTTTCGGAAAGGAATGGTACGAGGCTCTTGAGGAGATTGCCGGAGAGTGGGAGAAACAGAAGAGCGAAGAGTAAAAAGATAGGGCTTTCTTCCGGAAAGCCTATACCCTTTGAGGCAAAAGCCTATATCTTTTTTGAACAAAGGATATAGGCTTTTATCTTTTAGATGTCGGTCTTGCGTATCAGGTCAGCCGATTTGCCTTCCTCGTTCAGATAGGTCTCGATATGACGCTTCTTTTTGTCTTCGAGAATCTCGTCGATAGCGATCAAGATGCCGGTTTCTTCCACTTCCCCGAATTCATGGTTGATAGCTGTGCCGAATACGCGCATCTTAGGGGAAAGGCTCATATAAGCATTGACCAGCGGCGGCACATTGATGCCGAACTTGCGAACTTCTTGGTTCAACACTTTATAATTGTCCTTGAAGTTGTCATACTTGAAAAGCTCCTGCATCTTTTTTAGGTCCGTGTCTGTTTCCAAAGGACAAGCCGGAGTGATCAGTTTCTCCGGATCGGGGAAGTGCATGTTCAGGAAATACAGGATCATGTTGCGGGCTTCGGAATTGTAGGTGTTATACATCGTTACCTTCCCGAAATAATACTGCAAGCTGGGATCTACCACGGAAAGAGCCCCCAGGCCATCCCAAAGATTGTCCAAAACGAACAGTCCCTTTGCGCTGCCACTACGGGTTGACTGGTATTCCAGCGTCACGAACGAACGGCCCAGCTCGACCGTGTACGGTAAATATTCTTTATTGAACTTATCGGAAAAACTAAACAGATGGGAAGTTGCTAAAACAGGTTTGCCGGTTTTGTCGAACTTTACGTCCGAACCGCAGAGGAAGCGGTAACCACCCAAAATTTGTTCATCTTCAGGACTCCATACGATAAGTTGGCGGTAAGCATCGTCCATCGTGTCGTATTCGTCGATATCGACCGGAAAGCCGGTCCCGCCTCCATAATATCGGAAAGCGATTTCCCTGAGTCGTCCGATTTCCTGCATCACGTTGGGAGAGTCGTGGGCTGTGACAATGTATATCTCATTATTGGATTTGTTGGTTCTCCGCAGCTTCTTGTCCCCGGTCAGTTCAGCTTTCAGGAGAGCACGGTCAATCGGTTTGATAATGTCTTGCATATAATAAAATCAATTATTTCTTTAGATTATAGACGACCTCCTTCATCCATTCTGCCCACTCTGCCGGTTTACGGCTACTGTCGAAGGTTTGCCAGGAAATCGGCTTCCCGAAATGGATGCGGTATGTCTTGTGTTTGCTTTTAAACATCTCGTCGGGCAGGTAGATCATTTCGTAATTCATCTTTATACCCAATGCTTTCCGCACGTTGGCGAGACGGTAGAAAAAGTTGGAGTTACGTCCTTCGAAAAACACCGGTACGATGTCCCGCCGGTATTCCACGGCCTTTTGGATAAACGACTTCTTCCATTCGGGATCCTGTATCTTTCCGTTTTGTTTGCGTGAGCATAAGCCGGCAGGAAATGTGATGATCTGGTTGTCCGAAGCATAAGCCTTTTCGATCAGTTCGGCGTTCTTTTTCCCCTGCGCCCCATGTTTGTTGATGGGGACGAAGATCGATCTCAGGTTGGACAGGTAGAGCAGCAGGTCATTTACCAGGTAGCGGATCTTCCCGTCGAAGCGTCCGCCGATAATGGCCGACAGGCAAATTCCGTCCAGTCCGCCCAGCGGGTGGTTGGAAGCGAATATGTACCGCCCTTCGGAAGGAATATTCTCCTCGTTTACCAATTCCAGGTTCAAGTCAAAATATCCGATCAACTCCTGCATGAACGCTACCCCGTCTTTATCGTGATACCGGCGGAGGATGTCGTTCAGTTCCTCCTGATGAACAGTTCGGATCAGATAGCGGACTATAAAGCCGGGAATCTTACGGACGGCCGAAGGCGCCTTTTGCCGTAATACCTGTTGGATGTCTATCTGTGTAATACCTTCTTGTGTCATTTCACGTAATTCTTACGAGAGGCAAAGATAGAGTTAATAATTAAAAGTCAATGCTTTCGGGAAAAGTTTTTAAGTGTCGGCTGCAACAATTCACCTTGTATAGCTGTTTTTATTAGTTAGTACGGAATGTATAGGATATGATAATACGCCTGTGGAGAGGTGTAAGGTGTTAGTTTAAAAATAGATAGGAAGAGAATAGCGGTCCTTTGGTAATGCATTTTTAACACTTAAGGTGTTTTGTTTTTACCTTTTTTGTGTGAATATTAAATTAAAAGGCGCGTTATTTGTGACATTAAAAACGAGAGATTTATTGATATGAGGAAGTCTACGATTTGGTTGCTTGCGGTGGTGATGGCTTTTGCCTTTGCCGGTTTGCTCTTTTTGCAGGTGAAATATGTAAGTATCATACTCAAGAAAAGTAGCGAGCAGTTCAATGAAACTGTCAAACGATCGATGCACCAAGTCTCGAAGAATCTGGAGCTTGACGAAACGGCCCGGTATCTGGAAGAAGATCTCAGCCGTGACGAGGCCAATAACTATCTATATCAGAACGGACAGAGCAGCCTCGGCGGTGGGATCATCACCGAGAAAAAATATAAGATGCAGTTCACCAATGCCGACGGAACCGTAGAACATATCGAGTTTCATAGCGACATCCGGACACGCAAGTTCGAACCGCTTCCTTCGCTGGGCAGCAATAAAGTACCTAACAGCATCGTTAGTACGTCAAAAGATTTGCAGCAAACGCTGAAACGCCGTTACCAGTACCAAAGCGGGTTGTTTAACGAAGTGATCTTGAATATCTTGCACACGGCGAACCTGAAGCCGATCGAAGAAAGGATAGATTTTAAAAAGCTGAATAATTACTTAAAATCAGAATTTGTTAACAACGGATTGAACCTGCCGTTCGTCTTTGCTGTTATTAACAAAGACGGAAAGATCGTCTATCAGAACGGGGATATTCCTCCTGTATCAGACGTGATTCAACAGGTGCTGTTCCCCAACGATCCTCCTTCGAAGCAGAACTACCTGAAAGTGTATTTCCCGACGAAGGGTGATTATATTTCAAGTTCTGTAACATTTATTGTACCGTCGATCATCTTCTCGCTGATACTTTTGGTAACGTTTATCTTTACCATTTATATCGTATTCCGTCAGAAGAGACTTTCGGAAATGAAGAATGATTTTATCAACAATATGACACACGAATTGAAGACACCGGTTTCGACCATTTCGCTTGCCGCGCAGATGCTGAAGGACTCGGACATCACGAAGAGCCCCGATGTGTTCAAGCATATATCTGGCGTGATCAACGACGAGACGAAGCGATTGGGCTTCCTGGTGGAAAAGGTGCTGCAAATGTCGCTGTTCGAGCGCCAGAAAGCGGCCCTCAAGCTGAAGGAGGTAGATGCGAACGATTTGCTGGCAAGTGTTGCCAACACATTTGCCCTGAAAGTCGAGAAGTATGACGGCACGATCGATATCGACTTGCAGGCGGAAGATTCGGACATATACGTGGATGAGATGCACATCACGAATGTACTGTTCAATCTGCTGGACAACGCTGTCAAGTATCGCCGCCTCGAAGTACCGCTCACACTGATGTGCCGCACTTGGAACGAGAACGGCAAGTTGTTGATATCGATCGAGGACAACGGTATCGGGATCAAGAAAGAATACCTTAAGAAAGTATTCGACCGCTTCTTCCGCGTACCGACAGGAAACGTACACGACGTGAAAGGGTTCGGGCTCGGACTTGCTTACGTCCGTAAAATAGTAGAGGACCATAAAGGCACAATCCGTGCTGAAAGTGGTTCCGGAAATGTAGGAACAAAATTTATTATTACTTTACCTCTTATAAAAAGTTAGTTATGGAAGAAAAACTAAAAATCTTCTTTTGCGAAGACGACGAGAACCTGGGTATGCTATTAAGAGAATACTTGCAGGCAAAAGGTTATGTGACTGACCTCTTCTCCGATGGAGAAGCCGGTTACAAAGGTTTCACCAAAGGCAAATATGACCTTTGCGTACTTGACGTGATGATGCCGAAAAAAGACGGCTTTACACTGGCTCAGGAAATCCGTTCCATCAACCCTGATATCCCTGTTATCTTCCTTACGGCCAAGACTATGAAGGAAGATATCCTGGAAGGTTTCAAAATTGGTGCAGATGATTATCTGACAAAACCTTTCAGTATGGAAGAACTCTTGCTCCGTATCGAAGCGATCCTTCGCCGCGTGAAAGGCAAGAAAATGAAAGATATTCCTTTCTACAAGTTAGGAAACTTCTTGTTCGATACCCAGAAACAGACACTGGCTATCGGCGATAAGGTCACGAAGCTGACAACTAAGGAATGCGAACTTCTGAGTCTCCTTTGCGCACATGCAAATGAAATTCTGGAACGTAATTATGCACTGAAGACAATCTGGGTAGACGATAACTATTTCAATGCCCGTAGCATGGACGTATATATCACGAAACTTCGCAAACTGTTGAAGGATGATCCGGGAATCGAAATCATCAACATTCACGGTAAGGGCTACAAGCTGATCACTCCTTCAGGAGAAGAAGCTGCCCGTGAAGAAGGTATCCAGGTTCTTTAATCGGAGCTTGACCGGACGCAAATTACGCGGACGAGCGCAGAGTAACGTAGAGAGGGGTATTATCTATAGAAGATAAGTCCCCCCCCTCTCTGCGTTAGTCTGCGCTTTTTGCTTGACTATTGCCGATGGAAGCGGGATTCGCCTGTTATTCCGGTATTGTGACATACCGTTGGCATGGATGTTCCCTCGGCATGGCACAGGCGTTTCCTGCCGTTGGCACAACTGTGCCATGCTGGGGAAACGGGTGTGCCAAGCAGAGGAAAATGTTTTGGCACACGGGGAACTCAGAGAAATTGCTTATATTTGTGTACAATTAAATAAAGATATGATGAACGATAGACCGCTTATTCTGATTACAAATGATGATGGTGTTGAAGCCAAGGGGATAAAAGAGCTCACCGAGTGCCTCAGGGATCTGGGGGATATTGTGGTTTTTGCTCCCGACGGACCCCGTTCGGGAATGGCAAGTGCAATCACTTCGCTCGTGCCGATCAGATATACATTGGTGAAGAAAGAAAAAGGACTGACGGTTTATAGCTGTACCGGGACTCCGGTCGATTGTGTGAAACTGGCCATCAACGAGGTGCTGGAACGCAAGCCTGACCTGTTGGCCTCCGGAATCAATCATGGAGGCAACCATGCCATCTGCATCCAGTATTCCGGTACGATGGGAGCAGCTGCCGAAGGATGTGTGTTCGGCATTCCTTCGATGGGTGTGTCGCTTTTGGATCACCGTGCGGATGCTGATTTTACCGAGAGTTGCCGCTTAGGTCGTATGCTTGCACGGCGGATCATAAAAGAGGGATTGCCTCATGGCACTTATCTGAACCTGAACGTCCCCAATGTCCCGAACGTAAAAGGAATGAAGGTCTGCCGGCAGGCGGACGGACGTTGGACCAATGAATTCAAACGGTCGGAAAATGCAGCGGGTGAACCTGTCTTCTGGCTTGCCGGTGCATTCGAGAATGCCAAGCCGATCCATGCCGACAACGACACATTGGCACTCGACAGCGGCTACGCTTCGCTTGTCCCTTGCAAGATAGATGTGACGGACTATGATTTTTTAGCTGTGCTAAAAAATCAGTTGAAAGTTGAGAGTTGAAAATTGAAAGTTGGAAATAGATAACGTGAAATTATCCCAGTTTCCTACTTACTTTATTCTCTTGATCTTTTCAACTTTCAACTCTCAACTTTCAACTGAAAAATATGAAATATTTTTTAATCGCGGGTGAAGCCTCCGGTGATCTGCATGCCTCCAACCTGATGGCAGCACTGAAGGAGCAGGATGCGGAAGCGGATTTCCGTTTTCTGGGCGGTGATCTTATGCAGGCAGTCGGAGGGACGCTGGTGAAACATTACAGGGATATGGCTTTCATGGGCTTTATCCCCGTACTGCTCAATCTTGGTACGATCTTGGACAACATGAAAGCTTGCCAGGAGGAAATCCGGCAGTATAGGCCCGATGTGGTGATTCTGATCGATTATCCGGGATTCAATTTGAAGATAGCCAAATATGTAAAGAAGCAGTTGGGGGTGCCTGTCTACTATTATATCTCTCCTAAGATATGGGCTTGGAAGAAGTATCGTATCAAGGATTTCCGTCGCTATGTGGACCGTATGTTCTGTATTCTGCCTTTCGAAGTGGAGTTTTTCCGAAGCCTTGACTACCCGGTGGACTATGTGGGTAATCCTTCGGTCGATTCGGTTGCCTACTATAGGGAAAAACAGATGGTCGGCCCTGATACTTTCCGCGAGGACGAAGGGCTGGACTGCCGTCCCGTACTGGCGCTGTTGGCGGGTAGTCGCCGCCAGGAAATCAAAGACAACCTTCCGACCATGCTGAAGGTGGCAGCCGCCTATCCGGGCTACCAACCCGTAATTGCCGGTGCTCCCGGCCTGGAACTGGGATATTATAAGCAATATATCGGTGATGCGGATGTCAAGATCGTGTTCGGCAAGACCTATCCTCTCCTCAGCCATAGTGATGCGGCACTGGTCACGTCAGGGACGGCTACGCTTGAAACAGCGCTTTTCCGTGTGCCTCAAGTCGTCTGCTATTATGTTGCGGCCGGCCGGGTGGCAAGTTTTATTTTCCGCCATTTCTTTCATACCAAATATATTTCGCTGGTTAACTTGATAGCCGGTCGCGAAGTGGTGCAGGAATTGTTTGGTGTCCGATTTTCATACAGCCAGATACATGACGAGTTGGGGCGTGTCTTGAACGATCCTGCTTACCGTAACCGTATGCTCGACGGCTACGACGAGATGATCCGTCTGCTTGGAAAACCTGGCGCTTCCCGCCGTACAGCGGAGCTTATCTATCAATCACTGAAGCATTAACATCTTTTATCAGCCTTCTTTGCAGCATTTATAGAGTGTTTATCATCTTCCTTTTTAGAAAGAAAAAATAAACAAATTAGATACATGTTATGAAGACGTTGAAAAGTTTTATGCTATTGGTTGGAATCTTGTTAGGTTCTACTGTTTTTTATTCTTGTTTGGATGATGACGATGCTTACAGTGAGTTTTGGAGAGATAGTGTCCAGGCGATTGTAACGGTAAAGCCATTGAGTGATAATTCTTACTATATGCAGCTCGACGACAGTACGACGCTGTTCCCGACAAACTCATATATGCCTGAGAATTTGAAAGAAATCCGTGCGTTCGTTATATATAAGAACGACGAGAAGAAGACCGAAGGCTATGACCAGTCTGTTCAATTGCTAAGAATGGACACTCTTCTGACAAAACAGGTTGCCCCTGATCTGGGAGCGGAAAACGACTCTTACTATGGGACGGACATGCTGGCCTTGAATGGAGGTAGCATTTGGTCCAAGAGCGGTGTGTGGATCGAAGACGGATATATCACGTTCGATTTCTATATCCAAAGAGGGTATAACGACAATGTCAAGCATTTCATCAACTTGGTACAGACAAACAGTGCCGATCCGTATGAATTGGAGTTCCGTCATAATGCCTACGGCAATATCGATTCATCCCTCAGACCTTCGGCCGGCCTGGTTTCCTTCAAGCTGGATAAGTTGCCGAGTACGGAAGGCAAGACGGTGAAGTTGAAGATCAAATATAAATCTTTCGTTTCGAACGACTATAATACCGTAGAGTTGGATTACAAATCAAAAGATACGGAAGATACAGAAGAATAATAACCTTCCCACATAACTTTTATTTTTATCATTTAGTTCAGGGAGAGAGGCATCGGGATGATGCCTTTCTTTTTGTGTGGAGGGTGTGTCAAATTGATATTACCGGACGCAGATGACGCGGAGCACGCAGACTGAGTCGTCTGCATCCCATGAATACCGATATTTGACACACCCCCTTTTTCTTCAGAAGTTATAGGCTTTTTCCGGAAATGTGCTATCTTTTTTTGCTTTTCTTTCCGGAAAGATGCAACGTTCCTCCGTTCACCTTCGTTTATATATATGAAAATGGAAGAAACAAATGCACATCTGATCGAGGGGTGCCGACGTGGTAACCGGACCGCACAGCTTGCCCTTTACAAGCAATTCGCAGGGCGGTTGTATGTCGCCTGCCTGCGTATTGTCGGTAACACGTCAGAGGCGGAGGAAGCGATGCAGGATGCTTTCCTGAAAATATTCACCCGTCTGGACCAGTATCAGGATGGACAGTGTTTCGAAGCATGGATGCACCGTATAGCCGTCCATACAGCCATTGATTACGTGCGCCGACAGACACCCGACTGGGAAGAACTCTCGGATAACTACACCGAACCCGACGACGACGGGCCGGACGAGGAGGAAATCCGTTATTCGGTTGCCCAAGTGAAAGAGGCCTGTAAGAAATTGCCGGCCGGCTATCGCGTGATCCTCTCGCTTTACCTCTTTGAGGGATATGATATGGAAGAGATTGCCTCCATCCTGAAGATCCAGCCGCCGAGTGTGCGCAGCCAGTATCTCAGGGCAAAGCGCAAATTGTTGGATATAATAGCAGCAAATAAAGAAAATGGATAAACTGAAAAATTTCATAGACACGAACCGGGAAGCCTTTGAAGATGACCTGTTACCTGAAGGCCACTTCGAACGCTTCGAGCAGAAGCTGGCTGTTCCGCGCAAGAGCCGGGCTATGTTATATAGCCTTTGTGCTTTTGCTGCGGCAGCTTGCATCGCCCTACTGTTTCTCTTCAAGCTGCCGGGTGGAACACCTTTGCATACGCAGCCCGGACAGGTAGCCACAGGCCAGCCTACCTGCGAAGTGAAGGAGGAGATAGAAGAACTTCGTCTCTACTACAATATGCAGATGAGCGACATCATCTCGCAGATGCAGGTGATGTACAAACAGCAACGGATTCCGGGGACGGAGGAACTCTTGAAAGAAACTAAACGTGTCCTGACTGACAATTATATGTTTGAAGAAACAGTCCTTCCGACCCTTCCTTGCTCCAATGCCGGTCTCTATGCCATGAACTTGCATTACAGCACCAGCTTGGAAAGTCTCAACATCATGTTGAAACAGATGGAGAGTATGGAAGATTTCAACAGGAATAGTAAACAATAAACACGTTAATCAACACATAAAACAATTTATCAACACATGAAAACAGCTTATCAACACACCGAGAAGGGACAATCCTGCTTTTTACGGGCCGGCCTGTTGATGCTCCTGGTTTTGTTTTGCAGCGTATCCGGTTGGGCTGCCAAACAGGAAAGCATCAAGAAAAAGGAAATCAACAAAAGCTTCAATGTCGGTAAAAACGACATCTTGCAAGTAGACAACCGTTACGGGAATATTACGGTTACGCACTGGAGCAAAAGCGAAGTTTCCATCCGTGTCGTGATAGAGGCGAAAGCCCGCAACGAGGAAAAGGCACAGGACATCATCGACCGTGTCAACATACGGATGGAAAAGATGGGCAATACGGTTTCTGCCGTTACCAGCCTGAGGTCGCAAAACGGGAATAACGGGGGCAACCAATCGTTTACAATCAACTACTATGTCAATATGCCGGCTGAACTGACCTGCGATCTGACACAGAAGTACGGTAATATCATCATGCCGGAAAACAATAAGGGAAAATGCAGCCTGTATGTCAAATACGGTAATCTCAATGGAGGGAATTTCACGGGGCCTCTCAACATCGACGTGCAATATGGCAATATGGAGATCGCCGATGTCGGTAACGCGAACTTGGACCTGGCCTATTGCAGCAAAGCCAAAGTCGGCAACGGTTCACAACTGAATATCGATAGCAAGTACTCCAACCTCAATCTTGGAAATGTCCTGAAGATGAACACTGAAGCCAAATATGGCGACATCCATATCAACAGGCTGGACAACGGCTATATGGAACTGAAATACGGGAATTGTAAGATCGACGAGCTGAAACAAGGTATCAACGTCGATGAACTGAGCTACAGCACGCTTACCATCAAGGACCTTGCCAGCAACTTCGACAAAGTCAATGTGGATGCCAGTTACGGTAACTTGAACATTTATATCGACGTGAACGCCTCCTTCCGTGTTGTTGCCAACAACATGAAATATGGCAATTGCAAGATTCAAGGAGGATTCAATATCCAACGTCGTAACCAAGACGAGAACTCGGTCGGTTTTGATAGCCGCGATAACCAAAAGAACAAAAACAACTATATCCTCGATGTCAACAATGGTAAAAACGGCCGTATCAATTTCGAAGGAAACAGTTATAGCAACATAAAGGTGATGGCAAAATAAAACCTGCCGTCTGTATCGGACAAATGAAAGAAGCCCCAGATCGTCAAAAACGATACCGGGGCTTTCTTATTAGAATAAAAGGGATGATTTTGCTTAGTCAAGTTCTTTAATCGTGATGTTACGATACCAAACATCGTCTCCGTGATCCTGGAAACCGATGAAACCTTCTTTGTTTTCACCACCGCAATTCAGCAACAGTTCGTAAGCCAACGGCCATTTGTCTTTGCTGAATTTGCTGTTATCCAACATTTCTTTCCACTGCTGTGTCCACAAATGATATTCAACAACCGGTTCGTCATTCTGATAGTGAACTACCGTACCTTTGTAGCACATGATCTTACCCTTGTTCCATTCACCGAACGGTTTAGAGTTCTGAGGCTTAGCCGGGATCATGTCATACAAGGAAGCAGACTGGCGGTTGCCGTCTTTACCCAACTTGGCATCCGGATGGTTTGCATTGTCGAGTACCTGATATTCAGGAGCAGAGATATAAGAGGGCTGTCCTTCGACTTCCTGGATCATATACAGTACGCCGGAGTTCGAACCTTTACCTACTTTCCATTCAAATTCAAATTCATAGTTTTTGAATTTGTGAGCGAAAACCAAGTCGCCACCATCTTTAGCACCAGCTTCACCTGCTCCGGACCCTTTAATATGGATTGTACCGTCTACCACTTCCCAGGCAGCGGGTACATCCGTACGGTCGTAGCCTCTCCAGCCATTGAAAGATTTACCGTCGAACAAAGTGACTTTGCCATCGGCATCTTTCGGGAAAGTAGACAGATCAACAGTAGGCAGGTCGTTCATGAGTTTGTATTCAGGAACGGCAGCTTCTGTCTTTGCCTCTTCTGCAGGAGCAGCAGCTTCTTCTGTTTTTTTACCACCACCACAAGATGTGAAATAACACATCATAATTGCGGCACTTGCTAATAATACTGACTTTTTCATTCTATTTATTTGTTTAAAACTAATTATCTCGGCATATCAGGCAGCTTCCAGCCCTGACGATAGTTATGCTTGATCAATTCGTTTGCAAACTGTTTAGCATTGACAGGGTCTGTCCAGTCTTTGTTAAACGAAGGATGGCCGTCTTTGATCGTGAAACCGTCTTTGATACAGATCTTGATCTCTTCGTTGTCCTTGATATTGGTGAACTGCATGTTCTGGCCGTCCCATTCCAGTGTCTTGTTCAGAGCCTGCAAACGAACTGCCAATACACCCATCACAACCATTTCGTTGAACGGACCGGCTTCCAAGAAGTTAGACTTTGTCTGAACACGGCTGGATGCGCTTTCTTTACATGCACGGATCCAATCTTGTTCGTGACCGCCACTCATGGCGTTTGCTACGCGGCGACATACCTTCGGAGCGTTAGGCACACGACCGGACAGCAAGAACGGTTCCTGACCATAGCAACCACAGATCAACGTATCTTTTGTTCCGTGGAAGATTGTCAGACCACCACCAGGACCCATCAGTTCTTTGCCTTCGGGGAAACCTTTCGGACGATCCGGCATCATGCCACCATCATACCAGTGAACTTCCACTTCCGGCATGGCAAGTTTCGGCATATTTTCACGAGCCGGGAAAATGAACTTCACGTGTTGTGCATTAGGAGCACAATCGCGGAGCAACAAAGTGGATGAAGCTTCTACTCTTGTCGGATAACCTAACTTTAAGGCTTTGAACGGCTGGTGCATGATGTGGCAAGCCATGTCACCCAAAGCTCCCGTACCGTAAGCCCACCATCCGCGCCAGTTCCAAGGATGATAAATATGGTTGTATGGTTTTACTTCTGCCGGACCGGAGAACAAATCCCAATTCAGTGTGGAAGGAATTTTGTCTGCCTTTTCCGGTGTGTTCAATCCCTGCGGCCAGATAGGACGGTTAGTCGCACATTCTACCTTATATACATCACCGATTTCACCATTCCAGATCCATTCGCAAACCAAGTCGGTACCTTCAGCTGAAGAACCCTGGTTACCCATCTGAGTGGCAACACCTGTAGAGGCAGCTAATTTTGTCAGCAAACGAGATTCGTAAACTGAGTGAGTCAACGGTTTCTGTGTATACACGTGTTTACCCATTGTCATGGCATCAGCAGTGATCATGGCATGAGTATGGTCAGCTGTCGCGATCAGTACGGCGTCGATGGATTTACCCATTTCGTCATACATCTTGCGATAGTCCCAATATTTCTTTGCATTCGGATGACGTTCGAATACGCCTTTTGAATATTTCCAGTCGATATCGCAAAGAGCTACGATATTTTCTGTTTTCTCCATATTCTTAAGATTGGCATTACCCATACCGCCGATACCGACAGCGGCAATGTTCAACTTATCAGTCGGAGCTACATATCCGTGAGATTTTCCAAGGATGGAACCCGGAACGATAGAGAAAGCTGCAGCAGCTGCGGCTCCTCTTTGAAGAAATGATCTTCTTGAAATGTTCGACATAGTAATAATTTTTTATAGATTAGCACTTAATTATAATATTCGATGTGATTTCTCGTCTTATAAAAACACAAACTGACGCAAATATAGCCAATGCGAAAGTAACGGCAAGTCTTCCTTTCGGCTTTCTTCTTTAAAATAGTTTTTTTTAACAGAGGTTATAGATAAAGTCTATTTTTTCATAAATAATATCTATACTTTTAGGGGAAAACATTTTGACGCTTTCCCTATATTTGTATAGGAAGAAAACTTATTCATCCAATCTCTTGTTGTTAAAGTACGATACCGATATGAAAAGAGAGCCTATATACATACGAATATATCATTTTTATCTGGAAGGATTTCGCGAAATGAAGCTGGGTAAAACGCTGTGGCTAATCATATTGGTCAAGCTCTTCATTCTATTTTTTATCTTAAAACTGTTTTTCTTTCCTAATTATTTAGGAAAGTTTGATGAAGATTCGGCTAAGGCAGAACACGTTTCGGATGAATTGACGGGCAGAGCAATTACTCCTTAAATTATATAATTTATGATCGCAAGCATTGACACTTCTTTGATTGACTGGTCAAGAGCGCAATTCGCTCTCACTGCCATGTATCACTGGCTGTTCGTGCCCCTGACATTGGGACTCGGCGTTATACAGGCCATCATGGAGACCATCTATTACAAAACAGGTAACGAATTCTGGAAAAAGACAGCACAATTCTGGATGAAACTGTTTGGTATTAACTTCGCTATCGGTGTTGCCACCGGGCTAATCCTCGAATTCGAATTCGGGACGAACTGGTCTAACTACAGTTGGTTTGTAGGAGACATCTTCGGAGCTCCCCTCGCTATCGAAGGAATCTTGGCATTCTTTATGGAAGCGACTTTTATAGCCGTGATGTTTTTCGGTTGGGACAAGGTGAGCAAACGCTTCCACTTGGCTTCCACCTGGTTGACGATCATAGGAGCAACTCTTTCCGCTCTTTGGATTCTGATCGCCAACGCATGGATGCAAAATCCGGTAGGTATGCATTTCAATCCGGACACTGTGCGCAACGAGATGTTTGATTTCTGGGCGGTGGCCTTATCGCCTGTCGCCATCAACAAATTCTTCCATACCGTACTCTCCGGATGGATTACGGGAGCCGTCTTCGTGATCGGTATCAGTAGCTGGTATCTGTTGAAAAAGCGGGAGACGAAATTCTCGCTCGAAAGCATCAAGGTCGGTGCTCTTTTCGGGCTTGTCGCTTCTGTCCTGATTTTATGGACGGGTGACGGTTCGGCTTATCAGGTTGCTCAGAAACAGCCGATGAAGTTGGCCGCTATGGAAGGCTTGTACGAAGGGGGGAACGGAACGGGTCTGGTTGCCATCGGTTTGTTGAATCCCGACAAGACAAGTTATAAAGATAATGTAAACCCTTTCATCTTCGATATAAAGATTCCGAAACTGCTCTCCTTCCTTGCTGAACGCGATGTGGATGCTTATGTTCCGGGTATCGTCAACCTGATAGAAGGTGGCTATGAGACCAATAAAGGGACGGTAGCCCTTTCTGCCGCCGAGAAGATAGAAAAGGGACAGATTGCCATTCAAGCTCTTGCCGATTATCGTAAGGCGGTAAAGGACAAAGACCAGGTGGCCGCGGGGCAAGCCCGTACTCTGTTGGACGAGAACTTCGCCTATTTCGGCTACGGATATATCAAAGATCCTGCCGACCTGGTTCCTCATGTCGGCCTCACTTTTTATTCATTCCGCGTCATGGTGATCTTGGGCGGATATTTTATTCTGCTATTCATCGTTGCTTTGATCTGGAGCAAAAAGAACAAGTTTGCCGATGCCCGCTGGCTGCAATGGGCGAGTCTGTGGACGATTCCGTTGGCCTACATCGCCGGACAGGCGGGTTGGATCGTCGCTGAAGTGGGACGTCAGCCCTGGGCTATCCAAGACATCCTGCCGACAAGCGCATCCGTCTCCAAGCTGGCAACTTCGTCGGTACAGACAACGTTCTTTGTCTTCCTATTCCTCTTTACCGTCTTGCTTATTGCCGAGATAGGCATTATGGTGAAGGCCATTAAGAAAGGACCGGAGAGAGGGTGAAGGATTTATGATTTATGATTTATTATCGACGCATAAATCATAAATCATAAATCATAAATTACAAGTCATAAATCACAAATCACAAATCATAAATCATCATGACCTATATATTATTACAGCATTACTGGTGGTTCCTTGTTTCCCTTTTAGGAGCACTATTGGTTTTCCTGCTTTTCGTGCAAGGTGGGCAGTCTTTGCTTTTCACGATCGGCAAAACAGAATTACAACAAAAAATGTTGCTAAACTCGACCGGACGCAAATGGGAGTTTACGTTTACGACCCTGGTCACTTTCGGAGGTGCGTTCTTCGCCTCTTTCCCGTTATTCTATTCGACCAGTTTCGGCGGAGCCTATTGGGTGTGGATGCTGATATTGGCTTGCTTCGTCCTGCAGGCCGTATCGTATGAATACCAGTCGAAGAAGGGAAATCTCTTAGGTAAAAAGACCTATCAGGCATTTCTGCTGCTGAACGGTATCTTGGGGCCGATCCTGTTGGGTACGGCTGTCGGTACGTTTTTTAGCGGAGCCGAGTTTGTCGTCAATAAAGGACAGCTGACCGATGTTGCCATGCCGGTGATCTCCACCTGGGCGAACCCTTGGCACGGGCTTGAAGCGGCTTTCGTGTTCTGGAACATATGTCTCGGACTGGCGGTGTTCTTCTTGGCACGCATCCAGGCGTTACTTTATTTCATCAATAATATCGACGATGCCGAGATTGTAAAACATAGCCGCAAGCATTTGGTGATCGAGACGGCGTTGTTTTTGGTTTTCTTCCTTGTCTTCCTGATACATCTGCTGTTTGCTGATGGGTTCGCCGTTGATCCGGTGACTCAAGAGGTGTATATGCAGCCCCATAAATATTTTATAAACCTGATCGAGATGCCTGCCGTATTGGTTGTGCTGTTAGCGGGCGTGGCCGGTGTCTTGTATGGCATTGTCCGTACGATCTTGTCGGGGACATGGAAAAAGGGTATCTGGTTTAGCGGGGCAGGTACGGTGCTTACGGTGCTGGCGCTGTTGCTTTGTGCCGGTTGGAACAATACGGCTTATTATCCTTCGGTAGCCGACCTGCAAAGTTCGCTGACGATTGCCAATAGCTGCTCCAGTCCGTTCACACTGAAAGTGATGAGCTATGTTTCCATCCTCGTACCTTTCGTCTTAGGCTATATTTTCTATGCTTGGCGTGCGTTAGATCTGCGGAAGATAGATGCGGAAGAAATGGAAGAGAAAGATACACATGCCTATTAAGAAAACCAATCATGAGGCGAAAAAATCAAAACAGTATCTAAAAAAGGAAACGGCGAAGCTCACGCTTGGCCGTTTCTACATTTAACCGTTTTAAACAAAAAGAAAAAGTTAGTTAAGGCTTAGATGAAAATATCTTAAGTCTTTTCTACTGACTCTAAATAGCTTCCATAAGGACAGCAAACAAATATATAGAATACCTGTGACCTTCGGAACAATCTTCCCGCTTTTTTTGTTATTTTTCACAGTATGCCAATGCTTTTGTATTATCTTTACACCCAAATTATCCGAAGGACCTTATGGCAGAATTTAACATAAACATATTGGGATGCGGTTCGGCGTTACCTACCACGCGGCATCTGGCAACTTCACAGGTAGTAGATTTGCGGGATAAATTATATATGATTGATTGTGGGGAAGGTACCCAAGTTCAGATGCGTAGGATGCGTCTCCATTTCGGCCGTCTCGCCCATATCTTTATCTCGCATTTGCATGGCGACCACTGCTTCGGCTTGCCGGGGCTGATCTCTACGCTCGGCATGTTGGGTCGTACCGGCGAGCTGGTCGTGCACGGTCCGAAGGAGGTCGAGACGTACCTGCGTCCCATAATGGATTTGTTCTGCCGGGGTATGGGGTTCGAAGTGCGTTTCAATCCTGTCGATACCTGCAGCCATTCGTTGGTGATGGAGGATCGGTCGTTGTCAGTCTACTCCATCCCGCTGAAGCACCGGATTCCTACTTGCGGCTATCTCTTCGCCGAAAAGCCGAAAGAGGCGCATATCATCCGCGAGATGACGGATTTCTACCAGGTCCCCGTCCGCTGCCTGAAGGACATCAAACAAGGGCAGGACTATGTCACGCCCGAAGGTGAGGTCGTTCCCAACTCCCGCCTGACGCGTCCGGCTGCTCCTCCCAAACGGTATGCGTTCTGTTCCGATACGGCCTATAACCGCTCGATCATCCCGATTATCGAAGGGGTGGACTTCCTCTACCACGAAGCGACTTTTGCCGAATGCGACCTTGCCCGTGCCAAAGAAACCTTTCATTCTACCGCACGCCAGGCAGCGGAAATAGCCCGTGACGCCCAAGTGAAACATCTCATTATCGGCCATTATTCCGCTCGCTACGAAGACCTGACCCCGCTTCTCAGGGAAGCAAGGGCGGTCTTTCCTCATACGATAATGGGAAAGGAGGAGATGGTAATACCGGTTTGATGCAATTTTCAAAGGATAATGGACAATAAAACGGTCCGTAGAGGCGGGGTTCTACTCCGCCCAATAAGAAATACCGTCCACCTTATTATTTCTATTCCAAAAGATTATCGTACCTTTGTGAAGATATCAATACATATATAATATAAAGAAAGAGAGGATATAATCATGACAGCTATGGAATTGGAATGTAAAAAAGACGAACTCCGGGAAATGATCGATATGATTGAATCCGAAGAGACGGCAAATCGCGTAGGAAAGTACCTCAAACGTATGCTTACACGTGAACAACCCCCTTGCCAATACACCATCGAGGAACTGAAAGAGCGTTTGGAAGAGGCAGAGGAGGATTTCCGGATGGGGCGGTATTATACGACAGAAGAAGTAAGAGCTTATTTTCATCAAAAATACAATATATGAACCTGAAATTACATTGGTCAACCAAAGCCATACAAGACCTTGACAAAATTTACAGCTTTTACTCCAAAGGAAATGAGAAAGCAGCAGTAGACTTATATAATGCCATTCTTGATGCAATAGAACTCTTATGTTCTTTTCCGGAGATGGCTCCCATAGAGCTGTCATTGGAAAAGTGCTCGAGGCAGTACCGGGGACTTATGGTCAGAAGAAATTTCAAAATTATATATTATATAAGGAATCGGACGATATATCTTGTAGCCGTATGGGACTGCCGGCAAAGTATTAAAAAACTATGGAAACGATTTAAGCTATTTAATCACTAATAATACAGAACTTTCTACATTATCTGAAAAAATATTCCTACATTTGTACGATCTTAGGGTTTGGCATATGAAGGTATTAATTACAATCGTTTTGTTGCTGGCTGTATGGGCCGGTTATCCGCTTGAGGTGATGGCACAGCAAGCGAATACGGCTATATCCCGGGTGGCCACCCCAAAAGACAAGGAAAAGGACTCTGTGGAGATCAGCGCCTATGATAACAAGATCGTTGTGGAAAATGCTCCGGCCGGTAGCAAGCTCGAAATTTACAGCGTGGTAGGCATCCGGGTGAAAGAGATACCGATGAAGCAACCCTCCGGCGAATATACGGTGGATATTGCCAAAGGGTACTACATCGTCCGGATTGGCGACACGGTTCGTAAAGTGTCCATCCGCTAACATTCGTCAGGCTCCCCAAAAAGACATCCCGACTGCATACGAAAACAACGTCCATCCTACGAAGGAGGCGGCTTGTCGTGTGTAGCCCGTCCGTACTCCGAGAGTGTCAAGAGGGCTCCTATACATCCCAGTACCACCTCTGAACGGTCCGCCCACAGGGCCATCATCCCCAAGGCGGCCAGATACAATGCCAATACCTTCCTGAGGCACATCATCCGGCACCTCGTCCGGCAACTCTCCCGGTATCGGGTGAGCAGGCTTTTCATTTTTCTCATCTTTTTTCTTCTTTCTCTTTTTCAAGTTCAACAAGAGGCCTAACAAGGCTCTGATAAATTCAAGGATTTGTCTTAGTTTGTTCATGGTGAATTATGTATTTGATAGTTGATAACCGTTGGGGCGGGGTCCGCCCGGTAGTAGTGGCGGGGTCTGCCCGCCATTACCACCGTCCGTCCCCCGTAACGGCGGGCAGACCCCGCCGTTACGGGGTCCGCCCGGTAGTAGTGGCGGGGTCTGCCCGCCATTACCACCGTCCGTCCCCCGTAACGGCGGGCAGACCCCGCCGTTACGGGGGATTGTTTTATATTTTCATGCTGCAAGAATCGGGCGGGCAGACCCCGGGCGGGCAGATCCCGCCCCTCCCCAATCCAACAACCTCCCGATGTCCGCTTCGAGCGCGATGATGTTGCGGCGGTACAGGTCGCGGTTGTCGCCGTTTTGTTCACTGATGTAAGGGCTGTAGGCGATCTCTTTTGCATAGGCTTCGGGTTGGAAGCTGAAATGATAGGCGCGAGGATAGGCGGAGCGGATCAGGCGGGCGAAGTCGAGGAAAGAAAGGCGTGTTGCTTCGTAATGTCTGAAATGATGAGTCCCATAGGCCGTCTCGAATGTGGCCCGCTGCCCATGCCAATACGCATTCGAAGTGCCATAGCCCATCAGTCCGAAGAAGTTATGATGTTCCGTCGCAAGACAGGAACTCCCCCAGCCACTCTCAAGCGCACCTTGTGCAAGAATGATCCGGGCGTTTATGCCGAACGGCTTTTCAGCCTCGGCAGCAGCCTGCCGGCAAGTGTGTAAAAAGTTGATTTTTTTATCCATGATATATTGGTAGTTATTTGTATTTCAGGTTGATAATGCTTATATTTACATATTCTAATCAAGTAGAAATACAATGGAAAATTCACTGAATCAAAACAAAGTCTGGGGATGGGGCGAGCTGGCCCTGATGTACTTCCCGAATATCTCACAGAAGAGCGCGACCATGCAATTGTTGAAATGGATACGCGTCAGTGACGAACTGGTCGGACAACTGGAAAAATCAGGCTGGCATCCGGGCAAGAAATACCTCACCCCCAGGCAAAAGGATTACATTGTGGGACATCTCGGAGAACCCTGAAGAGCTTTGAGAGTTGAAAGGTGAAAGTTGAAAGGTGAAAGTTATTTGTACGAACGCGAAGCATCACTTTCAACTTTCACCTTTCAACTTTCACCTCTCAAAGTTCTCCCGGCCGGTCATCTTCGCCCCCTCCCTCGTCTGGAGCACCGGAAGCGATCTTTTCGAACGTATAGTTCTTGACGGCTTCTTTCAGTAATTTGCCGGGACGGAAGACGATGCGGCGGCTTTTGATTAGCACCTGGTTAAACTCCTTCTCGGTCACCGTGCCGGTACTGCCGAACTGTAACTGGAAGCTGCCCAATTCACCCACTTTGACGACCTCGCCTTTGCCGAGGTTGCGGCGCATCACGTTGACCAATTCGTCGAGGATCAGTTTCACGTCACCGGACGAGGCGGTGGACTGGGCCGAGATCAGGTCGCACAATTCATACACATCGCACGTGCCGGTCGTATTGGCACTGGCGTAATACAGTTTCGAACCTTCAGCAGCATCTTTGCGCATATCCTTGCGCAGGACCAATTTGTACTTTGCTGGCATAACATCTGGATTTTAAGGTAAAACATTCATTTCTTAATCACATAGCAAAGATACAACCGCCCCCGGCGCCCATGCGGAATGTGGCGGAACGGTGCGGAAAGAGAGGGAGGAGAGGGGAAAAACGGGGAAAGTTGTATGTTTGTCCATAATCTTTCGTATATTTGTGAATATTAAAGAGGTTGAACAATGGGAAAGCTAACGGACAATGAATTCTCAAAATCATTTTTAAGCCGGATGCAAAATCGTCAGGGGCAGGTCAATCATATGGATATCAGTAAACAGGAAATCCAAAGATGTTGGCAACGGCAAATCCCGTATTTGTATAAAGATAATCAAAGGATTCGAAAAGACAACCGTTTTATTCGTGCTAATGCCGATGGTAGTGAAGATGTCGTTGAACTGGCGAATCTGGAACGTGCCCTGTATAGTCAAGACATAAAATTCAAGAAAATAAGAGCCTCTCGTCCTGCAGGAGAAGGGGTTCTGTTCCAACAGATCAAAAAATAATCTCCATGAATCCCATCCTGCATATTGTCATGGGTCCCAATGGAGCCGGTAAAAGCACTTTCGGCTCTTTGTACACGGATGGTATACCTGTATATGATCCGGATAAAAGAGGAATGGAAATTAGGACCTATATAAAGAATCTGAGCAAATCGCAACGTAAGCAGTTGTATCCGGCCTATACAAATGATATGTTTGAGGAATTATTTGACGAGTTGACAGCTGATTATCAATGGGAGGAATACGACGAATTACGGAAACATTGTATTGCGGATTCTATTGATTTTGCGTTAGAAACACCGTTCGCGGATAATTTTGGGTTGAACCAGGTTTTGTATTTCAAGGCTCATGGATATCATATTCATGGTATTTTCTTTGGGTTGAATACTGTGGCGCAAAGTATCGCGAATGTTAGTCTGAGAGTCAAAAAAAAAGGGCATGACCTCCCTTTGCAGTCCATCGAGTGGAACTTTAATCAATGCTACGTCAATCTCAAAAAATATATGGGTCTGTTTGAATCTATTCTTTTTATGGATGCCCAGAATCCGCTCAATAATCCTGTTTTAGTTGCACAGTATAAGGATAATCGGTTTATGAACATATTGCCGGGAGAGGCTGGATGGTTACGGCGTTTGACATGACCCGTCATATCCCCCGATGCCGGTGCGGAAAAAGAGGGAGGAGAGGGGAAAAACGGGGAAAGTCAGTAAATATACTCTACATTAAAATAAAAAAACTATCTTTGTCTCAAATATTTATATAACGACATAAGAGAAATGACGACAATTGAACTGGAAGCCAAGAAAGCTCTGTTGGTAAAAGAAATACTGACGGATATAAATAGCGAAGAGATGATAGAAAAGTTGTCTCATTACTTGAAACGTATCAAAGGGCAGCTCATGGAAAAGGAGAATCCTGCTCCTTGTCAATATGCCGTAGATGAGCTAAAGAATATTCTCGCCCAACGGCAACAAGAAAGCCATTATTACACTCAAGAAGAAGTTAAAGAACGATTGCATAATCTTGTGGCATCGTGGAAGTAAATAGTATACGTTGGAAAGACGGTGCTTTGGATGATTTGACAACCATAGCTCAGTGGTACTCTAATGATGACAGACCTCAGGTAGCTGAAAAAATTGTTGCAGAGATTCTGCATAGTATCGATTTGCTTATGACTAATCCCTGCATGGGAAGAGTCGATATTTTATTAAGTGACGATACAATGCGTTATCGTTCTTTTGTGGCACATCCGTATTATAAAATCATATATTATACAGACGATACGAATCATGTAGTGCATATAATGGCTATATGGGATTGTCGCCGGGATATTGCATCTATGAAAGACCTGTTGAGCCGATGAAAACCTATACCCCACAGGGCAAAACCCTATACCTTTTTTTCCCGGAAGCTATGGCTTTTTGGGGGATAGGGTATAGGGTTTTTCTCTCTTGAAAACGGCTCGGAGGGGGAAAAGGACAAAAAGGGGCTAAAAAGGCATCCTATGTTTTTTCAGGGTCAGGGAGGTCTGTCTTTTGGTATTCGCCGTGAGCTATTCTTTTGATATATAAAGGAATGAGCTTGCTGATGAGCCGTCTCACCTCCCTTTCTGCCATGCCTTCCGCCTCGCCTAAGCGGTAGGCTTCCTGCAGGGTAAATTCGTGCGGCAACCGGGCTAAAAGGTTGCGCCCTTTGCGAGGGTAGGAAAGCTCCGGGACTTCCTCGTCGTGGCGGAGTGAGGTCAACAACAGGCGGCTGTGTTCGAGGCAGGTCGAGGTGATGGCGAGGGCAGCCCGGAAATGCTCGTCGGTGCAAAATTGCTTGTCCATCCCATAGCCCGCCGTACCGCACCGCAATGCGGTGAAGACCATGCAGAGGCGGAACGTGATCAGCCCGTAGCGTTTCACGACGCTGAGGAACTCCTCACCTCCGAAAAGATCCGCTTCGTGCAGCCATACCGTGAAACGTTGGTTCAGTTCTCGCCATTGCACCGCCGTCAGGCATACCTGCAACGGGCGTTTGCGGAGTGTCAAAGCGATATCCATCACCTGTTCGGACAGCTCGGCCAGCTTCTTTTCCATCTCCATCCCGCTGCCATCGGGCGAGACATCCTGCCAGACGGCCTCATTGCGGCAGGTGTAGAGCAAGAGGCGGCTCACAAGGCCGCTTTCGCTGTCGGGGATCAGGCGGGGGAATTGTCCGGGCGTGCCGGAGAGGAGCAACGCCAGGCGCGGGCGTTCGATGCGGATCAGTTCGTTGTCCGTCTTGCGCGATGAGGCGACCCGTTCGTGGTGGAACGCCTTGCGGAGCAGGTCGTCGAACATACCGAAGTCCAACTTGCTCGCCGATACGATCGTGTCGATCTCGCTGTCAGCCATCAGCCCTCCCATGCTGCCGTTGTCGCGCAGGTGGATGAGCAGCTTCGCCTTGGTGATCTGTGTCGGGATGTTCAGGTAGGCCGTTGCAGCGGGGATGGGAGCGTCTTTCACCGAGACGGTCCGGTGGTTCTTGCGTGCCTCCGCCTTCTTCAGCTCCCAGTCTTCGAGGGCCTGCCGGTATTCCTCTTCGGCACGTCCTGTTTCCACCTCGACCAGGTTCGCATAGTGGTCGGCCAAGTGACGCATATCGTTGATGCACCCCTTCCCGTTGGCGGCAGGGGCGATTTCGACCGTGAAGATGTGGGGGTAGACGCGCTTGCGGTGATAGACGCCCGACACCTCCGGAAGGCAGGCGCTCAATACTGTGCAAGCCCCCAAGAGAGCCATGTCGCGCTCGCGGCGCTGCGGGTAGAAGGAGACGGCTTCGCGGATCAGGGGCGGGAGCAGCTCGTATAGCTCTTCGGGCAGGAAAGGGGTCTGTTCGCGGAGTGTTTCGCCTGAGTTTTCGGGGTCCGGTTCATACCCTCCGGCGTTCTGATTTGTAGCGGATGCCTTTTTTGCCCTTCTGTGTCCTTTTCTGTCGGCGAAGGTCGCGTGTTCTGATGCATTCCCTTGATAAGCAGAATATAACGTCTGCTCGATTTCTGCCGGAGTGAAGTCATCTGCTTGCAGGCTGAGCGTGCAGCAAGCGACTGTTTCGGCATACGAAAAGCCCCTCCGGTTGGCCTCGCAGCCGAGGCGGTAGACCGTCTGGTTGCGCGATCCGGCAAGTGGCGGGTTACGGTCGAGGAAACGGGTGACAAACGCATCGACACCCTCTTCGGCCGACTGCTCTTCGGGGATGTGGAAGACCGTGGCATCCGGGTTGTAATACGCTTCCGGATCGTCGCTCACGTAGCAGCAACGGCTGATGTCCTTACACTTGGCATCGCTCGCCATGCCGCCAGCCTTCTCGAAGAAGGCGGCGACCTGCAGGTAGGCCTCTCTGTGGCGTCGGGGCGGGCAGTCTACGCGTACGAAGACCTTCAGCCCTTCTCCACTGGGGCTGACGAACATCGCCAGCGTGAAGTCCAGCATCCGGAAGATGAGGATCAGTGCCGCAAGGTCCTCCACATGGTCGAAATCCAGCCCGACAACTTGACTGTACGTTTCGATCGCACTTGCCTTATGCCCTCCCTTGAATACCCCCGAAGGGGTGAATCCCGGCAATCCGCCTTTCAGACGGCGGGCCTCTTCGGAGCGCCCTTCTGCGAGTGCGGTGCGGTAGGCGATGATTTCACGTTGCCACCGGCGGCGCCGGATCAGGATAATGATTTCTTCAAGAGTTAAGACTTGGCACTCGGTCCGGAACAGGCTGGCATAAAAAGAAACAAGTTCTTGTTTTTTCATGATATTATTAATTTAAGGCAAAAAAGATTGCCGGTTGATGATGACCCAAAGGTAGGGGGATCTTATCATACCGGCAATCATATAAAAAGTATGTTATCTGAATTGTAAATCTTTTTATATCAATTATATAAAGAAATTTATTTCGGCATAATATATTATTTTGTCGCTTTTAATTTGTTGAAAATTAACATTCTTGCCGATTTCTTTTATCTCTTGAATAATAATAAGTGGACAGTGTCGTGACGGCGACGGCGAATCCGAAGATGACTTGCATGGCTTTGAAGAGCCCTGTTGCCTTTTCCGTGTCTTTTTTGAACTCCGGCAGGTAGCGTATCCCGCTGAAATATTCGACGAGCGTGCGTGCATCGTCTATCGGGATCTGTGTTTCTTCGAGCCCGTCGGCTTCACTGAGCAGTTCGCGTATGCGCTTGCGTGTGTCCCGGACGGCATCGGTCGTGTAGCGGGTTGTTTTCACTCCTTCCGTCTGTTTCGACTTGAGGTTTTCCAGGCGGGTGTATAGTTCCGCCATTTCTTGTGCTTTCGGTGAAAGCGTTCGTTTTTTTTCATTATAAATTTTTTTATTTGATTGTTCTGTTACTTTTGGCTTGAAAGAAAAGTAACCAAAAGTTCAAGATTGTTCTGTTACTTTTGGCTTGATCCAAAAGTAACCAAAAGATCAAGGCTTAAGCTGCTTCGCTACTCCGTTCCCTTCGTTCGCTGTCGCGTCTGAAACTCGCTTCGCTCAAACAGCAGACGCTCCGGACGCTCACTCCGGTCACTGCGCTTAACGCTCACCAGCTTAGGCCGGAAGTAGAGCCTGACGGCTCTTTGGGGATGGCCGATACCGCCTGCTTCTTTGTGATCCCGCATCAAGTGTGGGAACGGGTTTGTCCCTGTGCTTGCCTCCGTGCTGCTTCTGTGTTTGTCGGGCTTGTCTCCGTGTTTGTCCTCGCACTTGTGAGGGTGTCTCGAAACTATCCTGTTCCCGCGCCCCGCGCGGGATCGCAGAAGAACGGTCGGCATCGGCCATCCCAAGAGAAAGCGTAGCTTTCTAAGAAAGGCCTAAGCGGATGGGCGTCAAGCGAAGGGCAAAGACGGAGCGTCCGGAGCCTGCGCTGTCTGAGCGAAGCGAGTTTCGCAGGCGACAGCGTAGTCTTTGACCGGAGTAGCCCAGCCGGTTAAGCCTTGATCTTTTGGTTACTTTTGGATCAAGCCAAAAGTAACAAGTGATTATGATAAACAACGAAGCCCCGACAGTTTTCGTACACTACCGAGGCTTGTTTTTTTGTATGCCTTCGTCCTTCGCAGGGGGAAGACAACTTGAACTTTTAAATTCAATATACTTTAGTATTATTAATATTAAATCCGGCCACTTATTCGCCTCTCGCAGGGTAATTGCCGTTTTACGGGCACGCAGCCGAAGAATTATTTGATTATAAAATTTTGTCTGTCCGTAGGGGCGGGGTTCTACTCCGCCCTTACAGAATGGACAGTGTTCTTATTTTACGATAGCTTTAACAGCTTCTTCACCTTCAACAGCTACTACGACTACACCCTGAGGAGCTGCGATGGCAGCGTTGTCAGAAGTCAGAACTGTGTTAGCAACCACCTGACCGAGGATGTTAGAGATAACAACCTTCTTGCCGGCAGCACTTGCGATTGTTACTTGACCTTCGCCAGCGATCACCTTTACTTCAGATACTTCTACGCCTTCGTTGGCCGTAGGAGCTTCTGTTGTTACTACATTTACTGCGATAGCTTCTTCTTCTTTAGAAGTCAAAGTCACATATTCGTTGATGATACGCAGGTATTGGTTGTTTTCGTTCTGAACGTAAACAGCGCCCTCTTCACCGTCGACGAACGGGAACTTGAACTGGTACGGTTTAACAGCATCGTTCTTTAATGCCTTTTCCGTAGAAGCGATAACCAAAGTATCTTTTGTTGCAACACGTTTAGCTTCAACAAACATGACAGAGTCTGTACGATATGCACCCAAGAAATTACCGGCCAATGTGTCTTCTTCGTAGGCTGCGCCCTTCATGATGAAGTAAGTCGGTACGTTCAGCGGAGTTTCGCCAGCGTCAAACTTGGCTGTATCAATCCACAATGCAAATGATTCTTTGTTGTAATCAGATTTCAAGTCAGAAGTGATACGACGGAAGATGGCAGCGCTGTCAGCACCCATTGTCAACATATCTTCGCGTCCGTCTGTCTTGATCGTATAGTGGCCCGGAGCAACTGTCAGGTATTTCGGAGCGGCAGGAGCTTCCAAAGTGAAACGATCCTGGCCTTCCGGACAGCCTACACCTGAAACATACTGCATATAGTTGTCTGTAGCTTGAGCATTCAGATACCAAACTGTTTGTGTAGTTTGAGAAGCCATTGTACCTGTCAAAACATTGTATACTGCAAAGTATTCACCGTTACCTGCATTCTTGAATGCAAAGATCACAGGATATGCTCCTTCTTCTTCATCAATGATCAATTGGCCTTTTGCATTTCTGGTTAAAACTTTACCATCTTTTGTCTTGAATGTATAAGTTTCAGCAACCAATTCATCGTTTACACCGTATTTCTTTGTTTCCTTAACTGTCGGATAAAGCAACAGGGAAGCATCGTCAACCTTAACGCCTAATACAGAGTCAGCCACAGTTGTCACATAGATGTTTTCGCCGATACCGTTCACCAAGCTCAAAGCGAACTTCTTGTATTCAGGAGTTTCGATCTGATAATAGTCTACGCCACCTTTCTTGATGTCTTCGATAGCTTCGATCTTGAATGTATCCAACTTGCCTGTTGTGTACAGACCTTCGCCGGCTTCGAACAGGATCAAAGAGAAGTCTTCGCCTGTGTAGCGGTTCTTGATCGTCATGTCCTTGCCTTCGCCTTCTACTACCCATACATTGTAAGAGTTGTCAGCCGATACTTCGTCTACAAATTCTCTGTAGCTGTTAACTGCTGTACCGCACAAGCTGTTTACGATATACTTGTCAGCTGTAGCCTTGTTGGTAGACTGGAAGAAGTAGTAACCTTCAGCGATTTCCGGATAAACAGGAGCTTCGAATGCGTAAGGCATCAAAGTACCTTCTTTTCTTGCATTGTTATCTTTTACAACCGTAGAAACCAACTCTTTGTCATCCAATACGGCTGCACCTAAAACAGTAGCACCTGATGCGTTGTCAACGATTTTAAAAGTCGCAGCAGCGGCAGCTGTGGCAGGCACATATTCAACAGCAGCGGCCGGAGTAAATGTCACACTGTCAGGATATCCTACCAAGTAAGACATAGAGAACACCTTCAAGCCATTTCTTTCTTTTGTTGCTGCTTTCGTAATGATCGTATCAGTGCCCAAACCGTAACCAAATACATTGTCTTGATGTACACTTTCCAGTCTGTAACGAGTTGTGTCGATTGTGAAGTATTCTGGATTCTCAACACCGATCTGTGAAGCCGGCAAGAATGCAAACTGAGTAGCAGCGTCTGCATCTTCTGCTGCTCCATAGAAAGTGATGTCGCCACTTGCATAACTCTTAACAGGAACTACCTGAAAGTTAGCCAATCCCGGAATATTTGTAGACTGGATAACCGGCAATTTAAGATCGGCATAAGTCAT
This sequence comes from Parabacteroides johnsonii DSM 18315, assembly GCF_025151045.1. NCBI lineage: Bacteria > Pseudomonadati > Bacteroidota > Bacteroidia > Bacteroidales > Tannerellaceae > Parabacteroides > Parabacteroides johnsonii. The sequence goes on along the minus strand of NZ_CP102285.1, from coordinate 3,266,435 downwards.
GTTGATCAAAGTGTTCTTTAAAGTCTCAACACCATCTTTATCCAACTGCCAATGCGCAAAAGAAGCAATCTGAATAGTAGCAGTCGCTCCAACAAGACCGGCCAAAGCGTCTCTCATACTCTGATCTTTCGCTTTTGCCAAACGAGCTGAACGAACCATGTAATCTTCTCCATTAGCGAACCAACGATAAGATCCCAAAGCAACGATTGAATCACCTGCTTCTGTTGTATAACGATAAGCAAGCGTGTACATTTTTTCTGTGTTGCCATCACTATATGCATCTAAAGACCACCAAGCATTAGCGTCAGTCGCTGTTACTACTTTTGCAGAATCGGTAGAAGCCTTGATCTCAGTATATCCTGCATAATCAACAGTCTTGGCCGGAGCATCATAAGCCAACTTAACACCGGTTGCAACGTTTTCAAAAGCATAATCTTTCAGGCCACCTGCATTTTCACGAACTGTCACTTTCCAACTGATTGAATCTATATCAGCTGCGGTTGCAGGTTTAAAACTACTTTGTTCAACCGGGACAATTCCTTTTTCACCTTTCGCTTTTAGATAAGTAGGCCAAGGATGATCCCCTTGTGGCCCTTGGGTAATACTATTCTTTACAAGAACAACATCACCAGTCTTTAATTCATCAGGTGCAGTTTGTGCGAACGCCCCGACACTACCGACCAGTAGGACACCGGCCAAAAGAGTAGAAAACTTTTTGTTCATAATTCTAAAATGTTTAATTAATAAATAGTATATCTGTATATTTCTTTCTTTTCTCAAACCTCTTGTTTTACAAGAGTTAACCAAATTCCTGTATAATGACGAGAGAAAACGTACGTTTTTTTTAGTCATTTTTTCGGGACTTTCGGGAGGGTTCGTATCAGAAAGAAGGTTTTTCGTACAGGTTAGGCTATCTAATTGATAAGAAAGAATATAGAAAAGGAAAATTTATTGGGAGAAAGGATTGCAGGTTTAAAAAGTAGTTGTATTTTTGTAGCTGAAAAATGACGAATCTAAACGTACGTTTTCATTAGTCATTTTGAAAATCACCTCTATCTTTTTTATATCCAACTACTTATAAATATAAAAACGCTCTAAAACAAGGTTGAAATCCGTTTTTTTATATAATGTATATATGTACCTTATATAGTTGTGTAAGTCCAAGTTTGTCAATAATATACATGATATCTTCAATCTGCCGGCCTCTATTGCTATAATAGCCTGAATCTGCCGTTTTCTGGAAAAAGCCACTTCGTATCGTTCCACTGTTGTTAACAAAATCTAAATGCCAACAAGGCGGAAGTTTCTTTCTCCCCTATTGCCCCGATGGTTGTTTGGCATAAAAATAATTCCCTATTTTTGCGAATTGTCTTATGTATTCTTATCTTTGTGCTAATTAAGAACATATACATGAATGTAGAATTTGAAAGAAAGTATTTGGCCGAACTTTATGCAAAAAGGAAAACTGATGATAAAAAACATCGCTTTCAACCGCAAATAATTAACGGTTATCTCAAATGTGTCAAAGCTTTGTTGAATGCCTCTAAGATGGAAGAATTGTATCAATACAGATCTTTGAACTACGAGAAATTGATCGGTGGTAAGAAGGAACTTTCCTCTCTTCGAATCAATGACCAATACAAGCTTGAATTTCGGGAAATAACAAATGCCAATAATCAAACAACCGTGGAAATATGTTCTTTAGTTGATATTACAAACCATTATAAATAATATGTCATATGGAACTGACTGATAATAGCTTACACTCCTTCCGCCCTTATCATCCAGGAGAATTGGTAAAGGAAGAGTTGGAATGCAGAGGTATCAGGCAAAAGGCTTTTGCAAAAAAATTCGAGTTGTCTTATTCTGCTTTTAACGAGATTTTAAATGCAAAACGTCCTATAACAACAGAGTTTGCGCTGCTGTTGGAGGCTGCATTAGGTATCAATGCCGATCTGCTTGTAAGAATGCAGACGGATTATGATATACAAATGGCTCGTAAGAATAGTTCCTTGCTTGAAAAGTTGAACGATATAAAAAAGATAGCTGCTGTATTCTGATGGTAGAGCTTTGAGTGTACGTTTGTATTTTCAACTTTGAACTATAGGTTATCTGTTTGAGAGCCTGTCTCTTTGTAAAAATGGAATTTTATTATGGATACGACAATACAAGGTTTTTTATTTGAACATTCCTAAAGCTGATGTTAAGTTTTTCCGGCAATTGGCAAAAAAATGGGATGGTCTGCGTCTACTAAAGAAAGTATGTTGGACCGGTATGTCAAGTCTCGTCCTAAAGATGTTGAACTGTCTGACGATGATATTTTATCGGAGTTGAATGCCGTAAGATATAGTAAATGAAAATAGTTGTAGACATGAATATTCGGATATCTAAAAAATACCCTCCATCTCGCTCATTTGAAACAAGTTATTAAATATTCTGTTTATATTTGCAAGTTATCAACAGATAAGGTGACTTTTCAACAAAACGGACATTGTTTTGTTTGAACTGGTTTGTGTTAGGTTTTTAATGTTTAGTTTTGCTCCCGAATAAATAGACAAAGTATGGGAAAGATTATCGCTTTAGCAAATCAGAAAGGTGGGGTAGGTAAGACTACCACTACGATAAATCTGGCTGCATCGCTGGCTGCACTTGAGAAAAAGGTGCTGGTGGTCGATGCGGATCCGCAGGCAAATGCTTCGTCGGGATTGGGTGTGGATATCCGCAGTGTGGAGCAGTCGATCTACGAATGTGTGGTGAATGGCGACGATCCGAAAGGGGCTATTACCAATACGGAAGTGGAAGGGCTGGATATTATCCCCTCGCATATCGACCTGGTAGGTGCGGAGATTGAAATGCTGAACATGGAGAACCGGGAGCAGATATTGAAACAAGTGCTGGTTCCGCTGAAAGATCGGTACGATTATATCCTGATCGACTGTTCTCCCTCTTTGGGGCTGATCACGGTCAATGCCTTGACAGCAGCCGATTCGGTGATGATACCCGTGCAATGTGAGTATTTTGCGTTGGAAGGTATTAGTAAACTGTTGAATACGATAAAGATTATCAAGTCGAAGCTGAATCCTGCTTTGGAAATCGAAGGCTTTCTGCTGACCATGTACGATTCGCGTCTTCGTCTGGCCAACCAGATATACGAAGAAGTGAAACGTCCGTTCCGGGACTTGGTTTTCACGACCGTTATTCAGCGTAATGTCAAATTAAGCGAGGCTTCCAGCTACGGCAAACCCGTACTGCTTTACGATGCCGAATCGAAGGGAGCTTTGAATCACATGCAGCTTGCACAGGAGCTGATAGATAAAAACAAATAGATTTATGATTTATGATTTATGATTTGTTTGTCTTTTCAAATCATAAATCATAAATCATAAATCATAAATTCGAAAGTTTATGGTAATGAAAAGATCGGCTCTTGGCCGTGGATTGGATGCTTTGATAACGATGGACGACCTGAAAACGGGCGGTTCGTCGTCTATTAGTGAAATAGAGCTGAGTAAGATCCAGCCCAATCCGGATCAACCCCGTTCTGTTTTTGAGGAAGAGACGCTTGAGGAACTGGCAACTTCCATCCGTTCATTGGGTGTCATTCAGCCGATTACGCTGAAAGAGACGGGAACGGACAAATATATGATTATCTCCGGTGAACGCCGGTATCGTGCCTCCTTGATGGCAGGCTTGGAACGGATTCCCGCCTATATCAAAACCGCAGCAGACGAGAATGTCGTCGAAATGGCTCTGATCGAGAATATCCAGCGTGAAGACCTGAACTCGATAGAAATTGCTTTGGCTTATCAGAAGCTGATCGACAGTTACGGCCTGACGCAGGAAAAGCTGAGCGAACGCGTCGGCAAGAAGCGGGCGACGATTGCCAATTATCTCCGCCTCTTGAAGCTCCCTGCCGAGATACAGGTAGGGCTGAAAGACAAGAAGATCGACATGGGGCATGCACGTGCACTGCTTCCTGTCGAGGACCCGGAAGTGCAGTTGGCTCTTTACGAGCAGATATTGGTGGATGGACTGTCTGTCCGTAATGTCGAAGAAATAGTACGTGGTGGAGTGGATGCGGCAGCTCTCGAACAGGCTAAGAAGGAAAAGCCTGCCCAGAGGAAACCGAAACTTCCTGAGGAATTCAACTTACTGAAGGATCATCTGTCCAGTTTCTTTAATACGAAGATCCAACTGGTATGCAACGAAAAAGGAAAAGGTAAAATAACGATCCCCTTTGCATCTGAGGATGAATTGGAAAGACTGATCGGCTTGTTGGATAAGTTGAAATGAGAAACGGGAAAGCGATTTTATGGATAATAGTCCTGCTGTGCTGTTCGGTATGGTCCGGCCACGCGCAAGGGACGATAGTGGCCAAGCAGGATACGGTGATATCTTCCGATTCGACCGTTACGGCTGTGGTTCCCGGAGAAACAGCTAAGGCCGATTCGACGGTGAAGGCTGTGCTTTCGGCAGCCGACTCGCTTCCCCAGCCGAAGGTGAAGTTGAAGGAATTCAAACCTGATCCGAACAAAGCGCTGCTTTATGCCTTGGTGCCGGGTCTGGGACAGATATATAACAGGAAGTATTGGAAGCTTCCGTTGGTATATGGAGCCTTTATGGGTTGTATGTATGCCATCACCTGGAACAATAAGAATTATAAGGACTATTCGACTGCCTATTTCGATATCATGGCGGATTACCAAAAGGTATTGGCGGCAGAGAAGGAGGGAAAAGAATATAATGGCCCCTGGCAGGATAGCTGGACGATCTTTGTCAGGAATGGGGAAGAGAGTTCATATGTCTCGAACACCCAGTTCCAGGACAACCTGAAGCGTCGGAAAGATTACTTCCGCCGTTACAGGGATTTGAGTATTATCATTACAGTCGGGGTGTATGCGATCAGTATTATCGATGCGTATGTGGATGCCCAACTGTTCGACTTTGACATTTCTCCGGACCTGAGTATGCACTGGTCGCCGGAGGTAACTCCGAAGACCCGCTATACGCCGGGCTCGTATGGATTGAATTGCAGTTTTAAGTTCTAACATCATGAATAAAAACCTACTTATCCTATTCTGCCTGTTCTGCCTGATGCAGGTCTCCCGTGCACAAGACCCTATATTCGGCGAACCGCAGCATTCGACATTATCGGCAGACTCGCTGTCTGACGTAGTGGGCCTGATACCTGAAAGCCTTGATGCAAACGTGGATAGTTTGCTTCATTCCTGGCATGTGCAATACTTTTCGAAAGTGGATGAGTATTGTCACGATGATGCGGAGAATGTTTATTTTCCCGATTCTGTTTACGAAGAACGCTTGGAACGTCTGCCGAGTGTGATCCGTCTGCCTTACAACGAGGTGGTGAGGGATTGCATCGACCTGTATGCGGGACGCAAACGTGATCTGGTACGTTATATGTTAGGTATGGCGGATTTCTATTTCCCCATTATCGAACAGGTGCTCGACAAGCATAACCTGCCTTTGGAGCTGAAGTATTTGGCTGTCGTCGAAAGCGCTCTGAATCCGGTTGCCCTTTCCCGTGTGGGAGCTTGCGGGTTATGGCAATTCATGCTTCCGACCGGTAAGATATATGGTTTGGAGATCAACAGCTTGCTGGACGAACGGCGTGATCCGGAAAAGGCGACTGAAGCGGCTTGTAAGTATTTTGAAGATATGTATGCCATTTATGGCGACTGGAACCTGGTGCTGGCTTCCTATAACTGTGGTCCGGGCAATGTGAATAAGGCAATCCGCCGTTCGGGAGGAAAGACTGATTTCTGGGAGATCTTCCGCTACCTGCCCCGTGAAACCCGTTCGTATGTGCCGCTGTTTATCGCTGCCAATTATATCATGAATTACTATTGCGATCATAATATCTGCCCGATGCAGACCAGCCTTCCATTGGCGACTGATACAGTTATGGTGAACAGTATGCTTCACCTGCAACAAGTTTCCGATGTGCTGGGGATCGACATCGAGCAGCTTCGTGCGCTCAACCCGCAATATAAACGCGATATTATACCGGGGAATACGGAACCTTCCGTATTGAAACTTCCGGCATCGCAGACGTATGCGTTTGTCGACAAGGAGGATTCGGTCTATACACATCGTATAGAGGAGTTATTGGGGGGCTGTGTGCCGGTCAATGCTGCCGACGGATCGAAGAATCTCACGCTTGAGAAAATAACTCATGTGGTAGCTTCCGGTGAAAATATCTATACCATCGCGAATCGCTATGGCGTTACTCCGAAGGATATCCGTAAATGGAACGGGCTCGGTTCTAACCGTGTTGCCAAGGGCCGCCGCCTACGTCTGCATGTCGATAACGGAGGTGTCGCATTCGCTTCCGCCAAGATAAAGAAGACCGAAAAGACTGGGACTGTTCCCGTTCGCGCTTCAGGTAAAAGTTTGACTTATAAAGTACAGTCCGGTGATTCCCTTTACTCCATTGCCAAGAAGTATCCGGGAGTCTCCACAGACGACTTGCAGAGAGCTAACGGGCTGACAAGCGCCGATATCCGACCGGGCCAGGTCCTGAAAATTCCGGTCGTTTAACTTTTTCTGTCGCTTTCGGGAATATATAAGCAAATATTTATATATATTTGCCTACATACACGTTTAAAATACGGAAGGGCATTCGATATGAGCGACATAAATGATACAAAAGACACAACGGATATGCAGCCTGCCCAGGAGGTGAAACCCGTCCTCTCGGCCGACGAGCAGATGATTCAGGACGGCTTTAACGCGCTGTTGCAGGATTACCTTAAATCAAACCATCGCCGCAAGGTGGAACGCATAACCAAGGCGTTCAACTTTGCCAATCAGGCACATGCCGGCGTGAAGCGTCGTTCGGGAGAGCCTTACATCATGCACCCGATAGCCGTAGCACGTATCGTTTGCCGCGAGATGGGACTGGGTTCCACTTCCATCTGTTCGGCCTTGTTGCACGATGTGGTGGAAGATACCGAATACACGGTTGAGGATATTAAGGATATGTTCGGCGAGAAGATCGCCCAAATCGTGGATGGCCTGACGAAGATTTCCGGTGGTATCTTCGGTGAGCAGGCCTCGGCACAGGCGGAAAATTTCCGTAAGTTGTTGCTGACGATGAGTGACGATATCCGGGTGATCCTGATCAAGATAGCCGACCGTCTCCATAACATGCGTACGTTGGGTTCTATGTTGCCCGCAAAGCAATTCAAGATAGCCGGTGAAACGCTTTACCTCTATGCTCCTTTGGCACACCGTCTGGGGCTTTTCTCCATCAAGACGGAACTGGAAGACCTGAGCTTCAAGTATGAGCATCCACAGGAATATGCCTTTATCAATCTGAAATTGACATCTACGGAAGCAGCCCGTAACACTTTGTTCGAGCATTTTGCCGTACCGGTAGACAAGAAGTTGAAGGAGATGGGGCTCAACTACGAAATGCGTGCCCGTGTGAAATCCGCCTATTCCATCTGGAACAAGATGGAGAGCAAAGGTGTTAGTTTTGAAGATATCTACGATATATATGCTGTCCGTATCATCTTCGACCCGCTGCCGGGTGTGGATGAGAAGAACCAATGTTGGGATATCTATTCCGCTATTACGGATATCTACCGTATTCGACCGGACCGTATCCGCGATTGGGTGAGCCGTCCGAAAGCCAACGGTTATCAGGCGTTGCACCTGACCGTGATGGGACCTGACGGGCAATGGGTGGAAATACAGATCCGTAGCCGCCGTATGGACGAGATTGCCGAGAAAGGCTTTGCCGCCCACTGGAAGTATAAGGAACATAATATAGAAGAAGATACGGAACTCGACAAATGGTTGCAGACCATTACTGAGATATTGGAAAGCCCGGACCCGAACGCTTTGGACTTTCTCGATACTATCAAGCTGAATCTTTTTACCTCCGAGATATTTGTCTTTACCCCGAAAGGCGACATCAAGACTTTGCCCCAGGGAGCTACGGCTCTGGACTTCGGATATGCCCTTCACTCGGATATCGGAAACAAATGTATCGGTGCGAAAGTCAACCATCGTTTAGTGCCGCTCAGCCATCAGCTGGCAAGTGGTGACCAGGTGGAGATCCTGACCTCCCGTTCGCAGAATCCGCAACCGGAGTGGTTGAATTTCGTGACGACAGCAAGGGCACGTGCTAGAATCGACGCTTACCTGAAAAAGATCCGTAAGGAGGCCGCAAAAGAAGGAGAAATAAAGGTGATCGATGCTTTCAAACGCAATAATTTGGAGGCAAACACGTCCAATATCGACAAATTATGTATGTATTTCGGCTTCTCCAAACGTGAAGAATTCTTTTATGCGGTAGAGAAAGGAGATGTGATTCTACCTGAAAACATTCATAAGCTGTTGAAGGAGAAAACGGACAATGTCCTCTTCAAATACGTCAAACAAGCGCTTCGGGTAGCAACGAAAGCGACTACGGGCAAGAAAGAGGAAGAAGAACAACCGAAAGAAAAGCCGAAATATGACAAGAAGAAACCTTATATCCTGAAAGAGGAGGCTTTCGAACGCAATTATGTCATTGCTGATTGCTGTAAACCGATTCCGGGGGATGAATCGCTAGGCTTTATCAATGATGACGGCAACGTCGTAGTCCATAAGCGTTCCTGTCCGATCGCCATGCGCTTGAAAAGCAGTTTTGGCGAACGCATCCTGAATACGGAATGGAGCAGCCATCATTCTTCATTCGAGGCGACGCTTGAGATTAAGGGGATCGATTCGATTGGTGTATTGAACACGATCACCCGCACGATTTCCGATGACTTCAATGTCAATATCATCCGCCTGCTGATCGAAGCAAAAGACGGTGTGTTCGAAGGAAGGGTGAAGATGAAAGTCCATGACGTGGAGGATATCCAGCGGATGTGCGTAGTCCTTTCTAAGATAAAGAATATCCAGTCTGTTGCTCGTGTGGCGGACTAAATTGAAAAAGCTATACCTCTTTGCCCTAAAAGGTATAGCTCTCGGACAAAAAGGTCATAGTCTTTCACGGAAAAGCTATGACCTTTTTGTTTATTAGAAAGGCAGGTCGTCGATCGGGTTGGCCGGACCGAAATCAGGAACGGCAGATGCTGCAGGTGCGGATGCCGGCACTACGTTTTCAGGAGTCATAGCTCCCGGTGCTGACTGGGGAGCGGCGGCCATTGGGCGTTCCACTTTCCATGCACTGATATTCGTGAACCAACGTCCTTGATATTCACGGCTGTCTATGTCGAAAAATACTGTAAGTTCTTCTCCGGGCTGTATGGCTGCCTGGTCGATACGGTCTGCACCGAAAATCTGGAAGCATACTTTCTTAGGGTATTGGTCATGTGTTTCCAGGACATATTCCTGCTTTTTCCACTCGTTTCCGTTTTTGCTGATACCGCCTTGAACTGGCAGTACGGCGATGATTCTTCCCGTAATTTCCATGTCTCTTGTTTTTATTAAATTGCTGCGAAGGTACGATTTTCCGGCGTAACAAGCTAATTCTTTAAAGTCGTTTTTTATCGGTGAGAGCTATTTGGAGGCTTCCAGCGCTTCGAATGCTTCCTTCATGGCGAGCAGCTCTTCCTTGATCTGCTTCAACCTGTTTACGATCTCTTCGTGACGTATTGTTGTTTCCGGGTTCTCTTTCAGCTTTTGCCGGGCGCCTGCCAGTGTCATTCCCCTTTCTTTCACCAAGTGGTAGACCAGACGTATCGCGTCGATGTCTTCCTGCCGATAGGAGCGGGTCCCTTTGCCCGTCTTGCGTGGACGTATTTGGTCGAATTCCTTCTCCCAGAAGCGCAGGGTCGACTCGTTGACGTCAAACATCTGCGCCACCTCGCTGATGGAGAAATAGAGCTTTAGATTTTTATCTTTATTTAATGCCATCGTATTAAACAATGTTTAATCCATTACCTGGCCGTGATTTTCGGCAATCTGTATCATACGGTCGTATTCTTCCGGAGTCAGGTCCATATAGTAGTATTTGGACGGGTTGTCGTGTTTGCCACGGACAATCACTTCGTAGTGAAGGTGAGGGCCGGTTGATTTTCCTGTATTTCCCACTTCTCCGATCACTTCTCCGCGCTTTACTTTCTGTCCGACACGTGCCCGGAACTTGCTCATGTGGCCGTAAAGCGTCTGGAATCCGTGCCCGTGATTGATCATCAGACAGTTTCCATATCCCTGTTTCCAGGCGGCAAAGGTAACGACTCCGTCGCCGGTTGCGTAGACTTCCGTGCCCACTTTGGCGGAAAAGTCCATGCCTGAGTGGAAACGGGGAGTACGGTAGATCGGGTCGATACGCACACCGTAACCGGATGCCGTACGTTTCAAGTCCTTATTGGCAATCGGCTGTATGGCGGGAATACATTTGCTTCGTTCTTCCTGGTTCTTACCCAATGTGATAAGCTCCTCCAGCGAGTTGGATTGGATATAGAGCTGCTTGCTCAGCATATCCATCTTCTGGGTGGTCGAAACGACCAGTTCGGGATTGGACAGGCTCATCAGGTGTTCATACCGATTGGTCCCGCCGAAGCCGGACTTACGGACGGATTCGGGGATCGATTCCGCTTGGAAGATCGCGCGGTAGAGGTTTTCGTCGCGTTGTTGTATGTCATCCAGGACTTCCAGCGCATTGTTCAAGCGCAACGAAAGCACTTCGTATTGCGTTTGCAACAACTTGTTCTCCTTCTTTAAAAGCGACTCGACCGGTGAATCGAACGTGCGTGAAAAGATAAAGAAAATGCCGACACCGATCACGATACCGATACTCAGGTGGCGAAGCACGCCGAAAAAACGGTCTTTGGCGGAGGGGTAAACGCGCTCGTAACTGAGCGTGTTGGGGTTATATAAGTAATATGTTTTTCTGCTTTTAAATAGTTTCATCAAATATTTTCTTGCTTGGATACGTGCAAAAATAATAATTTGCTGTACTTTTGCAAATTGTTTTTCAGAATATTAACGAGACTATATAGAATAGATTATGTTGACAGCAAAAGAAATCCGTGAATCATTTAAAGACTTCTTCGCTTCCAAGCAGCACCAGATTGTGCCTTCTGCTCCGATGGTTGTGAAGGGAGACCCTACATTGATGTTTACCAATGCAGGTATGAACCAGTTCAAAGATATAATCCTGGGGAACGTACCCCGTAAATATCCACGTGTCGCGGATTCACAAAAGTGTCTTCGTGTGAGTGGCAAGCATAACGACCTGGAAGAGGTAGGACACGATACTTACCACCATACCATGTTCGAAATGTTGGGAAACTGGTCGTTCGGCGACTATTTCAAACAGGAAGCGATCAATTGGGCATGGGAATACCTGGTTGATGTGTTGAAACTGAATCCCGAACGTTTGTATGCAACCGTGTTTGAGGGAAGTCCTGCCGAAGGCCTTTCACGTGACGACGAGGCTGCCGGTTACTGGGAGAAGTTTCTGCCGAAGGATCATATCATCAATGGCAACAAACACGATAACTTCTGGGAAATGGGTGATACAGGCCCTTGCGGCCCTTGTTCCGAAATCCATATCGATCTCCGTTCGGAAGAAGAACGTGCCGCTATCCCTGGTCAGGACATGGTGAACAAAGACCATCCGCAGGTGATCGAAATCTGGAACTTGGTGTTCATGCAGTACAACCGCAAGGCCGATAGCTCGCTCGAACCGCTGCCTGCCCGTGTGATCGATACCGGTATGGGATTCGAACGTCTCTGCATGGCTTTGCAGGGTAAGACATCCAACTACGATACAGACGTTTTCCAGCCGATCATCAAGGTGATTGCCGATATGGCGGGTACTTCTTACGGTAAGGACAAACAGCAGGACGTGGCTATGCGTGTAATTGCCGACCATATCCGTACGATTGCTTTCGCGATTACAGACGGGCAGTTGCCTTCTAACGCAAAGGCTGGTTATGTCATCCGCCGAATCCTGCGTCGTGCTGTTCGTTACGGCTATACGTTCCTGGATCGCAAAGAATCCTTCATGTATAAGTTATTGCCCGTACTGATCGAAACAATGGGAGATGCTTATCCCGAACTGATCGCGCAGAAGACGTTGATCGAGAAGGTGATCAAGGAAGAAGAAGAATCTTTCCTGCGTACGTTGGAAACCGGTATCCGTTTGCTGGATAAGAAGATGGAAGAAACAAAGGCAGCCGGAAAGAACGTGATCAGCGGCGTAGATGCCTTTACACTATATGATACATACGGATTCCCGTTGGATTTGACCGAGTTGATCTTGCGTGAAAACGGTATGGAAGCCAATATCGATGAATTCGACGTCGAGATGCAGAAACAGAAGGACCGTGCCCGTAACGCCGCTGTTATCGAAACCGGTGACTGGGTGGTGCTGAAAGAGGGCGGATGCAATTTCGTAGGCTATGATTTGTTCGAATGTGATGCCGAAATTCTGCGTTATCGCCAGATCAAGCAGAAAAATAAGGTATTATATCAGATCGTTCTGGATCAGACTCCGTTCTATGCAGAGATGGGTGGACAGGTCGGCGACACCGGTTGGTTGATTGCCGATGACGAGACGATCGACGTGATCGATACGAAGCGCGAAAATAACCTGCCTGTACATCTGGTAGCTAAATTGCCGAAGGATGTAACGGTAACTTTTACCGCCAAGATCAACGAGAAGAAACGTATCCAGTGCGAATGTAACCACTCTGCTACTCACTTGTTGCACGAGGCGTTGCGTGAAGTTTTGGGAACACATGTCGAACAGAAAGGTTCATACGTTTCTCCCGACTCTCTGCGTTTTGACTTCTCCCACTTCCAGAAAGTGACGGACGAAGAAATCCGTAAGGTGGAAAAGCTGGTAAGCGAAAAGATCCGTGCCAACTATCCGCTGGAAGAACATCGCAATATGCCGATTGCCGAAGCGAAAGCATTGGGTGCCATGGCTCTGTTCGGTGAAAAGTATGGTGATGAAGTCCGTGTGGTTAAATACGGTAACTCTATCGAGTTGTGCGGTGGTACGCATATCCCTGCAACCGGCATGATCGGTTCCTTGCGTGTGGTTGGCGAAAGCTCTATCGCGGCAGGTGTACGCCGTATTGAAGCGGTAACGGCCGAAGGTGCTGAGAATTACACCTTCATGTTGCAAGATTCCCTGCGTGAACTGCGTGCGATGTTCAACAATGTGCCGAATCTGTCTCAAACCATCAAGAAGGCCATCGAGGAGAATGCCGAACTGAAAAAGCAGGTAGGCGATTATCTGAAAGAAAAAGTTCAGCAGTTGAAGAAAGATTTGATCGCCAAAGCGGTTGAGCGTAACGGCGTTAAAGTTGTCGTATTCCGGGGTGAGGCCAATGTCGATGCTATCAAAGACTTGGCTTTCCAAATCAAAGGCGAAAGCAATACGGACGAAAAGGTCTTCTTTGTGGCAGGAATCAAAGACGGTGAGAAATGTGCGTTGATGGTTATGCTGAGCGAACAGTTGGTATCCGAAGGCTTGAATGCCGGCAAACTGGTGAAAGATGCAGCGAAACTGATACAAGGTGGCGGTGGCGGTCAGCCTCATTTTGCAACAGCCGGGGGCAAGAATGTGGCCGGACTGGGCGAAGCTGTCGAACACATCTTGGACGCAGCCGGTCTGAAATAAGAAGAAAGAGATGTTTCCCCCAGCAAGAAATGATAGTTTCATGCTGGGAGAACTTTTGTTCCATGCCTATGAAACTTTAGTTTCATGCGCATGGAATTTTCTTTTCCTTGTTTTGATAATCGAATAACATATAATACCTTTGCCATCACGATTATAATAAAAAAAGGACATTATGGCCGCTCAAAAAGTAGTAATCAGCAAGGATCTCAAAGCCGATTTGCAGGCGTTCTTTGCTTCCATGAGTTATGATAGACTCTTTATCCTGACCGATACGAACACGCAAGAAAAATGTTTTCCGCTGGTAAAAGATATCCCTGCCTTGCAGGATGCCCCGATCATTACCGTAAAAGCGGGCGATACTCATAAAGACATCGAACAGGTCGCCTATATCTGGTCGCGTCTCTCGAATGAAGGGGCTTCCCGAAATTCTCTTTTAGTCAATCTGGGCGGCGGTATGATTACCGATATGGGCGGTTTTGCCGGTGCGACTTTCAAACGTGGGCTGCGGACCGTCAATATCCCGACTACCTTGATGGCCTCTGTCGATGCGGCTGTAGGAGGAAAGACCGGGGTTAACTTCAACGGTTTGAAGAATGAGGTCGGTTCTTTCTATCCTCCCGAATGCGTCTTTATCGATTGTGAGTTCCTGCGTACGCTCGATCGGGACAACCTGCTTTCCGGCTATGCCGAAATGATCAAACATGCACTTATCAGTTCGATGGACATTTACGCTTCCGTCATGTTGTTCGACCTCGATGCGAGGATCGATTATGCTTTCCTGAACAGGATGGTCGCCCAGTCCGTAGCCGTAAAAGAGCGTATTGTGGAAGAAGATCCGAAAGAGCATGGCATCCGTAAGGCACTGAACTTCGGCCATACGATCGGTCATGCTTACGAAAGCCTGTCCTTTAAGAAGAACCGTCCTTTGCTGCACGGACATGCTGTTGCCGCCGGTATTGTCAGTGAATTGTACTTGTCTCATAAAGTATGCGGCTTCCCGATGGAGAAATTGAGTCAGGTTGTCTATTATCTGAAGGAGTATTATCCGGCTTTCGTGTTCGATTGCAAGGACTATGATACCTTATACGAGTTGATGATGCACGATAAGAAAAATGAAGCGGGTATCATCAACTTCACCCTGCTTTCTCAAGTGGGTGATGTTCAGATAAATCAGCAGGTGAGCAAGGAGAAAATTCTCGAATCCCTGGATTTTTATCGTGAAAGCTTTGGAGTATAACGAAAAATATTTACCTTTGCAGCCGTAAAACAAAGCGGGGTGTAGCTCAGCCCGGTTAGAGTACGCGTCTGGGGGGCGTGTGGTCGGAAGTTCGAATCTTCTCACCCCGACAATAGCTGAGTAAATAAAAAAGAGACTTACTTCTAAAAGTGAGTCTCTTTTTTTGTCTCTTTTTTTGTCCCTTTATTTGTTCATTAGCTCCAGCAGATGGGGAGCGCATTTGAAATGGATGATAGTCCTGGGAGACAGTTGTACGGCTGTTCCGCTTTTCGGGTTTCGTGCAGGACGACTGGATTGAAAACGTGGTTTGAACGAGCCGAAACCATGCAGGCAGATTCTTTGACCTTCTTTGACTTCCTGGACAATTAGTTTTTGCATTTCATCGATTGTCCGTTTGACATCTTTTTTGTCTAATCCTGTTTTCTTGGACAGGATATTGATAAGCTGACTTCTGTTCATATTCGTATTATATCGCTAATTATAAATTAATAGAAAGGAAATTTCGCTTAGTGGATCTTATCCGGTTGATTTGCTATTCAAATTCTTTTTTGTTTGTTTAATTGATTATTTGTTTGTTATTGATTCTGTTTCCTGTAATCCGAAGGAGACAATCCCGTATGTTGCCTGAAAAACCTACCAAGTGATGTCTGGTTGGAGAAATGTGTCCGGATAGCGATCTCCTGGACGTTCAGGGACGAGTTTTTTAACAGGAACTTGATCTCCTGCAGGATGTATTCGGTTATCCAGTCTTTGGCCGACATCCCGCTCACTTCCTTGACCACCATTGTGAGATATTTGGGAGTGATATGTAGTTTGTCGGCATAGAATGCTACGCTTCTGTTCTCTTTGTAGAACTTCATGATGAGCAGAAAGAAGCCGTGGGTCAGTTCTTTCTTATGATTGTCGAACGTCTGCTTTCCGGTGTGCGAATTTACTTTATATATATTGTAGAGATCCAGATAGAAAATCCGCATGAGAAGGACGATCGAATCTTTACGGTATAAGTTTTCGGGAGCATTCACCTTGCTGTAAATCAGCTGGAAAAAATTGATATACTTGGACGTTTCCAAGTCCGAAAGCTTATAATGATAATGACTCCTCATATAAAAGAAGAAATGGGGTGAAAAGCGGCGTATACCGCTAAGCACATCGTTATAAAGATTGAGAGACAATGAAAAATAGCTGACTGTGAAATCTTGGCTGATTTCAGACAAAGAGACCAGCTGACCTGGAAAAATGACAACAAGTTCCCCTTTAGTGAATGAATGCTCATACCCGTGCACATCCACTTTTGCTCTTCCTTCCGTACAAAAGGCAACAACAGCCCTATGGGAATAAGAAGGGTATAAGGGAATAGAAAATTTCGTTGAATTCCTGAAAATCTTAAAATCGTTTCCTAAAGAATGAGAAATCTCCTTGTTATCAGATGTCCTTTTATTTTTGTCTGACATGTTCATTTTAGTTTCGTTTGTAAAAGTATAATTTCGTTCTATATGAAAATCCATTAGTGCCGGTTTGGTATAGTTTTCCGGAAATATGATCCCTAATCACGGACACTTTTTTGTGAAAAATAAATTTACCCACCTCTTAAACCGGAGGTTTAATGTTTTGTTTAGGCGGAGTTTATAAAGAAAATTAATGTGGATATCTCCGTAAAATGAGAGGTTTTTGATAAAAATGAAAGGGAGAGTTTGCCGGTTAAGGTGTCTGTGAAAAAGCAAAAAAGTGGAATAGCCATAACGATTGTTATAGCTATTCCACTTTTTTATAATATGTCGTCTTTCAGCCTCTTACCAGGTTATCTGCGGCAAGAATTTGGAAATCGTTTTCTTCAGTTCGACGATATTGATGGGCTTGGTGATAAATCCGTTGCTTCCGGCAGCACGGGCGGCTTCCATGTCATTTTCGAAGGCATAGGCGGATTGCATGATGATCGGAATGTTCGTGTCTTTTTTCCTAATCTCTTTCAGCGCTTCTATACCGTTCATCTCCGGCATTTTTATATCCAGCAAAATCATATCGGCTCCTTTTTCTGCAAAGACTTTCAATAGCTCCAAGCCGGTTCTGGCTTGCAGAACGTTACAGTGTCTTTTTAAAATGGTTTTTAATAGCAGGAAATTGCTTTCCTCGTCTTCTGCGATCAGAATAGTTACATTGTACTTGTCTTCGTTCGTGCCCATATCTTTTATATTATCTGTGAACAAATTTCAGCATTAATTTTTACATGACCAAATAGAATAGAACTTATTCTATGTTTGGAGATCCGATTCTCCTTGCCCATCATGAAATATCGTGAAGCCGGGATCGGATTCGTTTTTCATGTTTATTGAAAATAAAAGGCCTGAAAGGTTGAAAGATCCGAGGATGTTTGTATATTTAGTGCATGAAACGAAGCAGCGAGATTAAACTTACCGCTTTCGGGAATGGTTATTAATGAAGAACAAGTATAACTTTAAAATCAAACATCATGGGAAAGAGTCAATTAATTCACAACAATGAGTTTCATTTGATTAGTAAAGCTGAAATTCGTAAGGCTACAGGCAAATTGGTAGAATCGTTGAATCTGGCAGCGGGTTCAACAGACGGATTCGATATTTATAAGGTAGTAGATGCTTATTTTACGGACTTGGACAAGCGTCATGAAATGAATGCTTTGTTGGGTATCGGCGAAAGTTGCCAATATTACGGTGAACAAGAACAGGTAGAGGAAGCGATCAAGGAGATAGACTGATAAAGCTTTCTCTATTCTTTTTTCAAGCAATAAAAAAGGAGATATCCGGGTGGACATCTCCTTTTATTTTATCTGAAAAGGCGGTAATTATTTACCAGCCAATTTTTCTTTCAGAGCAGCGAGTTCTTCAATGTCACCCAGTGTAGTCTTTTCAACCGGACCGGTTACCATTGCAGATTCTTCTTCTTTCTTGCCACCGCGTTTTGCAGATGATTTCTTTTCGCCAGCTTCTTTCTTGGCGCCTTTCTGTTCATCTTCGAAGATACGGCTGTGAGAAAGGATGATTCTCTTAGCTTCCTTGTTGAATTCGATTACCTTGAACTGCAGTTTTTCGTCTACAGCAGCCTGAGAACCGTCTTCTTTTACCAGATGTTTCGGAGTTGCGAAACCTTCTACGCCGTAAGGCAGAGAGATTACAGCACCCTTATCCAGTACTTCGATGATTGTTCCTTCGTGGATAGAACCTACAGTGAAGATTGTTTCGAATACATCCCAAGGATTTTCTTCCAGCTGTTTGTGGCCTAAGCTCAAACGGCGGTTTTCTTTGTCGATTTCCAGAACCTGAACTTCGATTTCAGCACCGATCTGAGTGAATTCTGACGGGTGTTTGATTTTCTTTGTCCAAGACAGGTCAGAGATGTGGATCAAGCCGTCTACGCCTTCTTCGATTTCTACGAATACACCGAAGTTAGTGAAGTTACGAACTTTAGCAGCGTGGCGAGAACCTACCGGGAAGCGAGATTCGATATCTTCCCATGGGTCGGCTTTCAGCTGTTTGATACCCAGAGACATCTTACGTTCGTCGCGGTCCAGAGTCAGGATGACAGCTTCGATTTCGTCACCTACTTTCATGAAGTCCTGAGCAGAACGCAAGTGCTGTGTCCAAGACATTTCAGAAACGTGGATCAAACCTTCTACGCCCGGAGCGATTTCGATGAATGCACCGTAGTCAGCCATAACGACAACTTTACCTTTTACTTTGTCACCAACTTTCAAGTTCGGGTCCAAAGCATCCCAAGGATGCGGAGTCAGCTGCTTCAAGCCGAGAGCGATACGTTTCTTTTCATCATCGAAGTCAAGGATAACCACGTTGATCTTCTGATCCAGCTGAACGATTTCTTCCGGATGAGAAACGCGGCCCCAAGACAGGTCTGTGATATGGATCAAACCGTCTACGCCACCCAGGTCGATGAATACACCGTAAGAAGTGATATTCTTAACCGTACCTTCCAGTACCTGGCCTTTTTCAAGTTTGGAGATGATGTCTTTCTTCTGCTGTTCGAGTTCAGCTTCGATAAGAGCTTTATGAGATACAACAACATTTTTGAATTCCTGGTTGATCTTCACGATCTTGAATTCCATTGTCTTACCTACAAATACATCGTAGTCGCGGATCGGTTTTACATCGATCTGAGAACCCGGCAAGAATGCTTCGATACCGAATACGTCAACGATCATACCGCCCTTAGTACGACATTTAATGTAACCTTTGATGATTTCGTCTTTTTCAAGAGCTTCGTTTACACGATCCCAAGAACGTGTAGCGCGTGCTTTCTTGTGAGACAGGATCAGCTGTCCTTTTTTGTCTTCCTGGTTTTCGATGTATACTTCTACTTCGTCACCAATTTTCAGATCCGGGTTGTAACGGAATTCTGCCATAGATACAACGCCATCTGATTTGAAACCGATGTTTACTACAACTTCACGTTTGTTCATTGCAGTTACAGTTCCCATAACGACTTCTTTGTCCTTTACAGTGTTCAAAGTCTCGTCATACGTTTTTACAAGATCGTCCTTGCTTACTTCACCGTAAGAATCGCCCTTTTCAAGAGCATCCCAGTTGAAATCTTCAATGGGCTGAATGTTCTTTAAATTTTCCATTCTCTAATTGTTAATACTTAAGTTTGTTTTAATTAGTAAGTTAGACATTATGTTGTCATCTCTCAAAAATCGGGGGCAAAGGTAATGCTTTTTTCTGACTTGCAAGACTTTTTACATGGAAAAAACAATCTTTTTAGCTTGTAATACCGCTACTTACATCTTTTCTTTCTGAGACATTTGCCTCCTTTTGTATATTTGTCTGAACTTGTAATCGGCTCCTAACAGGATGAGGGCAAGTATGCCGATGTAGGCATAGAAAGGGAATGTACTCATATCGGGTATCTGTACGGATATTTTGGGAATACCCATATAAAGGAATGAGGCGATTGCGATACCGATCATAAGCAGCGAGGCGGCGATGACGGCAATCCATCCCCAACGTTCGCCCAGTTTGCGCCTGCGTTCGGCTTCGGCCATGATCTGCTTCATTACGTTGGTACGGAACGAAGCGGGAAGCTCCTCTTCCGGCATCCGGCTAAACAGGTCTTTCAATATGTCATTCTTCTCGGTCATTTTTATTGTTCCTCCATTCCTTTTAATACAACAAACAGTTTCTTTCGTATGCGATGCAATTTCACTTTTATGTTAGAAGCAGTCAATCCGGTGATCGTTGCCACTTCGTCGATCGTCTTTTCTTTCATGTAAAAGAGCAAAATGATCGCCCGTTCATCGGGTGGTAATTGGGCGAGGGCTGCATCGAGCATCTGTATTTGGTCGGAGCTGTCTGTCCTGCCAAGCGCCTCGGCCACTTCTTGTTCCGATACGTTGTTAATAACCGATTCCTCGATCGCCAGAAACTCGTGTTTCTTTTTCCTGGTCTCCGAGATAGCTGTGTTGTAGGCGATCCGGTAGATCCAGGTGGAGAAACTGCATTCTCCTTTGAACGAAGAGAGGTTTTTGAATACCTTCATAAACACATCCTGCGCCAGCTCTTCCGCATCTTCCCGGTTTCTGACCACCTTTAAGATTAACGAATGAACAGGACGGCTGTATTTATCCAGAAGGCAGGCAAAGCATGTCGTATCTCCCGCTTGTATCCTTTGTATATAATATGTGTCGGTATACAACTCCATCGTATTATAATGGACGCAAGCCGGGCGAATAGGTTACAACTTGCATCAACAAAAATAAAAATATTTTTTTCTTTCCTCCTTGTAACCTTTCGGAAAGAGGTGCGTCAAAAGTAGCAAAGAAATTAATGAATCATTTAAAATAGTACGATTATGATGGATTTTATTATGGTCCCACTGACGACGGGGATTGTTTTTGCAGCTATTTACGGTTTGTTTGAATTGTTCGTGCGCCGGAAAGAACGGTTGGCGATTATCGAGAAGATTGGAGAGAAATTGGATGCTTCGGCTTTTGAGGGCAAGATGCGTCTGCCGTCTTACGGAGGGACGCGCTTCTCGTTCAGTTCCTTGAAGGCAGGTTGTCTGTTGGTGGGGATCGGTTTGGGAGTGCTGGTCGGTTTCTTCTTGAATATTATGGTGGTCGGTGGTGGATTGTCTGAATTGCGCCATTTTGAAGAGGAGCGGTTGATCGGTGCAGCCTATGGCGCGTCCGTTCTTTTGTTCGGCGGTTTGGGGTTGATTATCGCGTTCGTTATTGAGACGAATATGAAGAAAAAAGAAGATAAGTAAAAGGCTTTCGCATCTTTTCTAAGGTTGCACAAAAAGTTCCATCGGTGTGGCACAGTCGTTCCCTCGGCATGGCACAAGAGTTTCCTCGGCGGGAAACGAGAGTTTCATTATAGGGAAACTCTTGTTCCATGCCGAGGAAACTTTTTGTTTATCGTGAGGAAAGAGTCGGTTGGTCGGAACGTTTCCACTCGTTGATCAGCTCGCTGATCGTTTCCTTTACCGACATGATGCGGGTTGTCCGCCAAGCATTACTTCCTGCGAAAGCGTAGCCGTTCTCAAAATTTCCTTTGAAAGCGTTATACAAGGCAGTCACGATGCAATAGGGGCTTCGCGAGATGTCGCAAGTCTTGATGCAGTTGAAGGGACAAACTTTCGGTTGCTTCAAGCCGTCTTTCACTTTCTGCAAGAAATTGCAATGGATGGCTCGTCCCGGCATACCGACAGGACTCTTGATAATCTCGATATCCTTTTCTTCCGCTTTGATGTAGCTCTCTTTGAAAGCGTCGGAAGCGTCACACTCGGTAGTGGCGACGAAACGGGTTCCTAATTGAACGCCCGATGCTCCCAGGTCCATCACGCGTTTGATGTCTTCACCCGTATAAATGCCTCCTGCTGCAATTACCGGGATTCTCTTGTTGTATTTTTCTTCGAAGTGGGAAACTTCTTCCACTACCTGAGGCAGCAGTTCTTCGAGTGAGAAATGCTCGTCTTCCAGTTGGTTCTCCTTATATCCTAAGTGGCCGCCGGCTTTCGGGCCTTCCAGCACGACAGCATCGGGAAGGTAGTCGTAGTTGTTTTTCCATTTCTCGCAGATGATGCGGACGGCACGTGCGCTGGAAACGATAGGAACCAGCTTCGTCACGCTGTCTTTCTTCAGGAAAGACGGCAAGTCCAAAGGAAGTCCGGCACCACTGAAAATGATGTCTACCTTTTCCGCAATACTGGTTTTTACCAGTTCGGCGAAGTCCGATAGTGCGACCATCACGTTCACACCGATAATGCCTTTAGCCTTTTCGCGGGCTTTCCGGATCTCGGCGGCAAGGCCCAGATTTCCGGCTTCGGTGTAGTTGGGAGAAAGTTTCTTATATAAGAGACCGAGACCGGCGGCGGAGATAACGCCAATCCCACCTTCATTTGCAACGGCTGAGGCTAAGCCGGAGAGAGAGATTCCTACGCCCATTCCACCCTGGATGATTGGAATGCGGGCTTTCAGATCCCCGATTGTTAATGTCTTCATGTAAGTAAAATGTGTAAATAAAAAATATATGTGGCAAAGGTAGCACAATAAACCAAAGAATGTGCAGAATTGGCTAATATTATTGCACAAATAAATAATAATTGTGCATCTCATTCTTCTTTCTTCCACGTTTGACGTCGGGATACAAAAAAGAAGGAGGTGTGTCGAAACTATCCTGTTCCCGCGCCCCTCGCGGGATCGCATTAAAACCGACCTATAAAAATCTGATTGATAAGGTCTGTCCTTTTGCGGTCCCGCATCAAGTGTGGAGACAAGGGGATTTTGACACACACCCTTTCTTTAACACGATCCTGCGTCGGGTGCAGGAATTGGATGGTTTGAACTTATTTGACAGGGATATAACCGACTTGTTTAACCGTTGCTTGTCCTTCAGCCGATAAGATGTAATCGATAAAGGGTTTCACTTTGCCTTCATTTTTTACATCGTAGTAATAGAACAACGGACGGACGATCGGGTATGCCTTGCTTTTTGCATTTTCAAAGGATGGCTCGGTGAATGTTTTGCCTGCATCGTAAGAGACATGGATCGGTTTTACTTCTTTGTTGATGTAAGCTAATCCTACATAACCTATTGCTCCTTTCGTCTGGCTGACGGACTGGATGATGGCTCCTGTTGCGGGCATACTGAGGATGCCGTTCATATAGTTCTTGTTCTTCAGAACGCTTTCCTTAAAGAACTCGTATGTTCCGGAAGAAGTTTCGCGCGAGTAGGCAACGATCTTCATGTCGGCGCCACCTACTTCTTTCCAGTTCTTGATCTTTCCAGTGAAAATGCCTTCCAGCTGCTCACGCGTCAGGTTGGATATTTTATTGGACGGGTGTACGACTACCGCCAGTGCATCATAAGCGATCACCACCTCTTTGGTGCTTTTCTTCGCTTCCTGGAGTTTGACCTTTTCGTCGAATTTCATCTTACGGGAAGACATGGCGATATCGGTTGTCCCTTCCATCAGGGCTGAGATGCCAACGCCGGAACCGCCTCCTGTCACGGTTATCTTAGCCGATTTATTTTTGTTGATGAAGTTTTCTGCTTCCGTCTGGCTTAAAGGAAGGCAAGTGTCGCTTCCTTTGATTTTCTGTGCAAACACATTTGATACAAACATACAGGCGGCCATTGCGGCCATAACAATTGTCTTTTTCATTACTCTGTTTTGAATTAATTTTCTGTATGCAAAGTAAATACAGGAGTATTGCAAGAGTGTGAAACAGATATTACGTTTGTATTAAAACTTATATTGCAGACGCAAGGTGAATACGTCGTCTTTCCTATCCTTTTCATATCCCTTTACGAAGTCGCTCTTTTCGTTGAAGTTGAATTCGTAATAAGCTTGCACGCGGATATGTTTGTTGAAACGGTACAAAGCGCCGATGCCGAGTGTGCTTTGGGCGAGGTCGGTCTTGGAGGTCAAGCTGTTTTCAACGCCGATCTCATTTCCTTTCAACTTGGTGTTGGGATCATAAGCATCGTATTTCAGGACGGCAGAGAAAGGAGTGGTCCCGATGTCGTGCACCAAATAGAAAAAATAGCCGATGAAAGGACGTTTGAACAGGGAGTTTTCCGGTTCGTTGGCCGGACGTGTCCCTGTGTTGGGGCTTTTGCTGCTGCTGGCGATACCCGGTTGTGTTCCTAACAGTCCTTCACCGCGCAGAGTGGTCGTTCCCCAGCTGTTTTTGAATGAGAACTGTGCGTCCAAGCCGATGTACTCACGTTTCATGTATGTACCGGTTTCTCCTTTGTCGATTGCGATGAATTTTTTACCCTGGAGTTCGTAAGCTGTGGTGGTCGGGTTGTAAACCCCGCCGTTATAGTAGGAGGCGCCTAATCCCCATTTTCCCCAGTTACCGATTTTCTTTTCGGCTCCTAAGCGGCCGATGAAGTCTTTGCGACTGTCGGTTTCGCGATTGATGCTGTTACCGGCGAATAGTCCGGCGTCGAGACGGAGAAAGCCGATCGGGCTTGTCTCTTTGGCTCGGAGCGTCAGCATGGCACCTAAATCGCGTTCGTCCGGGAAGAAGTATTGGATGATGGTGGCACGTTCGGGAGATTCCAATCCGCTTGTCGAGTAGCCGATTTCGTGACCGAAAGGACGGTTGAAAACACCCGCCATCAGTTGGCTCCGTTTTGTCCAGGGATCTTTTATACCGATGTAAAGGTCGCGAAAACTGACGCCTTTGTCGTTGGCCTCGATCTGTACGGCGCCGGTTCCGATACCGTCGTTATATTCGAATTTCAACCGTCCGCGGCGGATACCGAAACGGTTGAAACCTTTGTCTTCATGTTCGTTCTTGTCGCCTACTTTCAAGGTGGCATCTTCCTGGCCATATTGGAATTGCCCCTGGATATAAGCGGATACTTTGAACTTGCTGAGTTTCTGGACGATTTTATCCAGAGTCGTCGTTTCCTGCGAAAGTGAATCGACACGAGCATTCAGCTTCTCTATTTCCTGAGCTTCCTGTGCCTTCATCGCAAATGGAAGCAGCGCCAACAGGCCAAGCGCAATAATCTTTCCTGATTTCATTCCTAACTTTTTGGACTCTATGATTTTGTTTGCAAAGGAACGAGAATGCTGTTTCGCATTTACGACATATATGTTACATTTGTGTTACAAGTTGCCGACGACATGGCGGGTATTTTCCGCACGCTTTTCAAGCTCTTTGATTGTCAGTGTGATGACTTTACCAATCGGCTTGTTGTCCCGATAAGTGACAATACGCAACCAAGTCGCATTCTTGGGTATCCGGAGCGGAGCTTCATACTTCGAAGTGAAGTTGTCGGGATCCGTATTGTCGAATGTATAGTGGATGTCGAGGTTGCCCGGTTCGCTATCCAGTTTGATCTCTAAGGCTCCGTCTTCAGTATAGTAGGGAGTGACGATTGCATTGTACATGCTGCGTGCATAGTTGATTTGTGCCAGGTCTGCACGAACGAAATGTTGTTCGACACGTGGCCAGAACCGATCCCAATCTGTCTTGGATGGTCCGGTCCAAAGGACTTCGGCAAGCGCCCATCCGCGTGGCCAGGTCATATATTCAGCATGTCGGAAAGTGGGGACGGATTCAGCCCAGAGATTGCCTTGTCCTCCTAATATCATCTCGGCCGGCACACTGTCGGGAACTGGGTTGAAGCTGTAGGAATCTTTCAGGCGGCACATGAAGTAGGTATCTGGTTCGACAGACGGCTCTCCTTGCCAGAGGTCGATGTAACAATGTTCGGTCGGTGTCATAATCACATGATGACCGGCTTTTGCCGATTTGATTCCGCCTTCCATCCCGCGCCAGCTCATAACGGTAGCATCGGGAGCCAGGCCGCCGTCGATAATCTCGTCCCAGCCGATCAGCTTTTTCCCTTTCTCTTTCAGAATGCTTTCCATACGATGGATAAAGTAACTCTGCAATTCGTTTTCGTTCTTCAGGTTTTCCGCTTTCATGCGAGCTTGGCAACGCGGGCATTTGTGCCAAAAACCTTTGAAACATTCGTCGCCCCCGATATGGACGTATTCATCCGGAAACAGGGCGGCTACTTCTGTCAAGACCTTGTCCATAAACTCGAAAGTTGCATCTTTGCCGACACAGAGCGTGTTTTCGTCTTCGCCGTAAAACTTGTTGCCGACCCCGACAGCCGACGGTGCTTTCATACACGCCAGATCAGGATAGGCGACAAGTGCAGCCAGGCTATGTCCCGGTACGTCTATTTCAGGGATGACGCGCACGTAGCGTTCTGCAGCGTATGCCAGCACTTCCTTCACGTCTTCCTGTGTGTAGAAACCTCCGTAGGTCGTTTCTTCTCCTGGTTGTTGTGGTTCGCGTTGCCACCATTGTCCGACACGTGGAGCACGCCAGGCGCCAACTTCCGTCAGGCGTGGCAGGGATTTTATCTCCAGACGCCATCCTTGATCGTCGGTCAGGTGCCAGTGGAATACATTCATTTTGTATTCTGCCAGCTCATCGATGTATTTCTTCACTTCCTCTTTGGTGAACCAGTGACGGCTGACGTCAAGCATAAGTCCGCGCCAGGCAAACTGAGGTTTGTCGGTGATGTCGGCGCAGGGAATCGTCCAGTCGATACCTTTTTGTTCCCGGCTGCTTTTTATTTCGGGGGGAAGCATCTGCAATAAAGTTTGTACCCCGTAGAAAATCCCGGCCGGCTGATGGGCGGTGATGATGATATCGCCATGTTTTACCTGCAAGCGATATCCTTCTGCGCCGAGAGCGGTATCGTCAGTCAACTTAAATTCAATATTGCCATGCTTCTCAACCGGAATCTCAAAGCCTGTTGCGGAAGTAACCTTATTGTTGAAATACCGAGCTATCCCCATTAACTGAGGATTGGAGGTGTCGAGTGTGATAGCTGCCCGGCGAGTCAGTTTGAAGTGATCCGCCCCTACCTTCATTTCTTGGGGCTGTGGGATCAATGTCAGTGCATTATTCGGAATGTCTTTGTGGGAACAAGAGCTAAATCCCAGTATAAGACCTGCTGTAAGGAGGATAAATAGCAACTTTTTCATGAATCAGTGTACTTGTTTATTGTTTAGGCCGCGAAGATAGAGATTCTATTTCACAAAGCCAATCCTTGGCCGTAGTTTATCGTTGAAGGCTTTTTTACTTTGCAGTTCGGCAATCGTTTGGTTGATGAGTTCCAGTTGCATACGCGTGTCTTCGTTGATGTCGTTGTAGTCGGTAAAGGCTTCTTCGATGTATTCTTTCAGTTCTTTTATTTCTTGCTGGATTTCTGTTATTTTGTCTGTCGGCGGGGTAGATACAAGTTTCCGGATGGCGACAAAAGCGCGGGTGATTAGAATGCTGGTTTGTATGGCAATCTCGCTTCTTAATACGCTTGCGAGCATGATGACGCCATGTTCCGTAAAAGCGAACGGTAGAGCAGATTTGGGGCGTTTGGCTTTTAATGTCATCACATTTTGTGATGACATGATGTCTAACTCTGTATTTGTCAATTGAAACATAAAGTCTTCAGGAAATCGTGCAATATTGCGCTTTACGGCTTGGTTCAATACACGGGTTTCGACCTGATATATTTCTGCCAGATCGAAGTCTAACATGACTTTCGTACCTCTGATCTCATAAATCTTGTTCTGGATAACTTGTAATTCTTCCATTTCTCGTAAATTTCAGTAAAGGTTTATATTCTTTTGCGAAGATAGGGATTAATCCGGGAGAAATGTATAGGAAAGGAACTTAATTGTCGTCCCAGCCTGAAAATAAAAAGGGACAGGTATTCGAACTCCATTCGATGCCTGTCCCTTTTCTAATGAATGCCTGTCGGATGATGATCCGATAAGCGCTTATTTCTTATGCTCTTCTATCCACTTCCGTGCGTTCACGAAACCTTCGATCCAAGGAGTGACTTCGTCGCTGCCTCGCCGATCTTCAGGATAGTAACCGCATTGCCATGGGAACATCGCACGTTCCAAGTGAGGCATCATAGCCAGATGGCGTCCGTCGTGCGAGCAGACACCGGCAACCGACCAAGGCGAACCGTTCGGGTTGGCAGGATAGCCTTCGTAGTTGTATTTAAGTGCGATATGGTATTCTTTTTCTTCATACGGGAAAGAGAATTTGCCCTCGCCGTGAGCCACCCAGATTCCTAATTTGGAACCGCTTAACGAGCCGAACATGACAGAATGGTTTTTCGGGATCTCAACCGAGATGAAGTTCGATTCGAACTTGTGCGAATCGTTGTGCAACATTTTGTGTTTCTTTTCATGTTCCGGATAAACAACCCCTAACTCGGCCATCAGTTGACAACCGTTGCAGATGCCTAAACTCAAGGTGTCAGGACGTGCATAGAAGTTGTCCAGCGCTTTCTTGGCTTTCTCGTTATATAAGAAACCGCCGGCCCATCCTTTGGCAGAGCCCAAAACGTCGGAATTGGAGAAACCACCGCAGAATACGATCATGTTTACGTCTTCCAATGTTTCGCGTCCGGATGCCAAATCGGTCATGTGAACATCTTTTACATCGAAACCAGCCAGATACAAAGCGTACGATGTCTCACGTTCGCACTGGCAACCCTTCTCTCGGATTACAGCGGCACGAATTCCGCTCTTTCCTTTTCGATCGGCAGTCAGGCCGTAAGAAGACAACTTTCCGGTGAAACTCTTCGGATACTTGAATTCCAACGGTTGCATTTTGTAGTTCTCGAAGCGGTTGCCTGCGCATACGTTACCGCTCTGCTTGATATCCAGTTTATAAGAAGACTCGTACCATACGTCGCGCATATAGTCGATACCGAAATGGTACTGGACGCCTTCTTTGGAAACCAGAATGTGGCGTTCGGAAGTGGGCTTGGCAATAATGGCAAAACCTACACCTGCCTCTTCCATCAACTTTTCGAATGCTTTCTTGTCTTTCACCTGGACCAGGATACCCGGATTTTCGGCGAACAGAATCTTGACAATGTCCTGTTCCGACAGTTTGTCGAGGTTCACTTCCAGACCGCCTTCCACATTGGCAAAACACATTTCAAGCAATGCTGTGATCATACCACCGGCTGAAATGTCGTGTCCGGCGAGAACCAGACCTTTTTCGATGGCATCCTGTACAGCGTTGAATGCGTCGGCAAAATATTCGCTGTCTTTTACCGTTGGGACTTCATTGCCCAATTTGTTCAGAACCTGTGCAAGAGCGGAACCGCCCAACTTCATTGTGTCGAACGAGAAGTCGATATAATATATGTAAGAATTCTTTTCATGAGCCAATACCGGAGAAACGATCTTGCGGATGTCGCTGACTTCCGCACCGGCGGAAATAATCACCGTACCCGGAGCAATCACTTTGTCGTCGCCATATTTCTGCGTCATGGACAGAGAGTCTTTACCGGTCGGAATATTGATACCCAGTGCACAAGCGAAATCAGAAGCTGCCTGGACCGCTTTGTACAGACGGGCATCCTCGCCTTCGTTACGGCACGGCCACATCCAGTTGGCACTCAAAGATACGCCTGACAGCTTATCGGACAGCGGAGCGAAAACGATGTTTGTCAATGATTCGGCAATCGCCATGACAGAACCGGCCGCCGGGTCGATCATCGCCACCTGTGGGGCATGGCCGATGGAGGTAGCGATACCAGCTTTTCCACGATAGTCCAAAGCGACTGCACCCAAGTCGCTCAACGGTAACTGCAATTCGCCTTGGCATTGCTGGCGTGCAACTTTGCCTGTCACCGAACGGTCCACTTTGTTGGTCAACCAGTCTTTACATGCAACAGCTTCCAACTGAAGCACGTTTTCGAGGTAATGATGCAGTTCGGATTCTTTATAAACGACCGGAGCGTATGCTTCTTCAACCGTATGGTCCTTCATGATCGTTCTTGGCGGTTTACCGAACATATATTCCAACTTGATGTCGATCGGTTTCACACCGTCAGCCTGTTCGAAGACAAACTTCATATCGTTGGTCGTTTCACCTACCACGTACATCGGCGAACGTTCGCGGTCGGCAATGCGCCGTACGCGGGCTACATCTTCTTCTTTCATCAGCAAGCCCATACGTTCCTGGCTTTCGTTCCCCACGATTTCCTTGGCAGACAGTGTCGGGTCGCCTACTGGCAGTTGGCTCATGTCGATATGTCCGCCGGTTGCTTCCACCAATTCGGAGAGGCAGTTCAAGTGTCCGCCTGCACCGTGGTCGTGGATGGAGATCACCGGGTTGTTGTCCGATTCGGCAATCGCACGGATCACGTTGGAAACACGTTTCTGCATTTCCGGGTTGGCACGCTGTACGGCATTCAACTCGATACCGCTGGTATATTGGCCTGTGTTTACGGAAGAGACGGCACCGCCACCCATACCGATACGGTAGTTGTCACCCCCTAACAGGACTACTTTTTCGCCCGGTGCGGGATCGCCCTTCAATGCATCACACATATTGGCATAACCGACACCTCCGGCCAGCATGATCACTTTGTCATAAGCGTATTTCTTCTTGTTCTCTTCGTGTTCGAAGGTCAGGACCGAACCACAGATCAGCGGCTGTCCGAACTTGTTGCCGAAATCGGATGCACCGTTGGAGGCCTTGATCAGGATTTGTTCCGGAGTCTGGTACAGCCAAGGGCGCGGGTCGAGAATCTTTTCCCATTCGCGTGCCCCTTCCGTACGCGGATAAGATGTCATATAGACGGCTG
The DNA here is from genome assembly GCF_025151045.1 of Parabacteroides johnsonii DSM 18315. Classification (NCBI taxonomy): domain Bacteria; kingdom Pseudomonadati; phylum Bacteroidota; class Bacteroidia; order Bacteroidales; family Tannerellaceae; genus Parabacteroides; species Parabacteroides johnsonii. Next base: position 3,235,951 of record NZ_CP102285.1, on the reverse strand, counting down.
TTCCGGCAATCGGCAGAGATGATTTTCCGCCACCCAGACGGTCACGGATTTCGCCGCCCGATCCGGTAGCTGCACCGTTGAACGGTTCGACTGTTGTTGGGAAGTTGTGGGTTTCTGCTTTCAGCGAGATAACCGATTTGATTTCCTTTACTTCGTAGAAGTCAGGTTTGTCACCGCTTGCCGGAGCGAATTGTTCGATCACCGGGCCTTCGTTGAAAGCTACATTATCTTTATAGGCGGAGACCAATTTGTTCGGGTTTTCCGCCGATGTTTTCTTAATCAGGTTAAAGAGAGAACTTTCTTTCTCTTCTCCGTCGATAATAAATGTTCCGCCGAAGATTTTGTGACGGCAGTGTTCCGAGTTCACCTGTGCAAAACCGTACACTTCGCTGTCTGTCAGCCGTCGTTCCAGCTTTTGGCTTACTTCGTTGAGGTAAGCTACTTCTTCATCGCTCAATGCCAGTCCTTCCTGTTTATTGTAGGCTTCGATATCCTCGATGTAAACAATTGGGTCCGGTTGTTTGCTGATCGTGAAGATGTCCTGGTTCAGACCGTTATAGATACGCTGCAACATCGGGTCATGTTCTGCTTCGCCGGAAGAAACAGGGAAGTATTCCTCGATGCGTGAGATACCGGTGAGTCCCATGTTTTGGGTGATTTCCACGGCATTCGTACTCCACGGGGTGATCATTTCCCGGCGTGGACCAACATACCAGCCTTCCAATGTTTCAGCCTGGAGAGGTTTTGCCTCGCTAAAAGCCCAAACTAATTTTTCTACATCTTCAGGTGAGAAAGCGTGTGCAGCCTCCACAGCTAACACCGTCTTTGTTGGAGATTGAAAGAATAGAATCATATCGTCGATTTATTAATGGTATTCCGTTCATACGGGGGATAATAAAGGATCCCCTCGTTTCAAAGTGCAAAGATAGTGCTTACTAACCGAATTTCCCCTAAATCTGTTGAAGAAAATAAATTTGTCCCAACGATGACCTCTGTCGGTTAAAAACGAAACCCCGAAGATGGCATTCACCTTCGGGGCTTGTTTTTGTATGCCTTCGTCCTTCGCAGGGGAAAGGCCACTTGAACTTTTATTTCAATACACTTTAGTATTATTAATATTAAATCCGGTCGCTTGTTCGCCTGTCGCAGGTTAGTTGAAGGATTTCGCCTCCGCGCAACCGAAGAATTATTTGATTATAAAATGTCATCTATGGCGGGGGCGAACTTCTACGTCCGCCTTCCGCGTTTCAGTATTGTATTGTTTTAGTATCAATTACTTAACGATAGCTTTTACAGCTGCTTCACCTTCGATTGCAATTACAGCTACACCAGCAGGAGCAGCGATTGTAGCGTTGTCGGAAGCGATGACCGTGTTAGCTACCACCTGGCCCAAGATGTTGCTGATAACAACCTTCTTGCCCTGAGCACCTGCGATCGTTACGTTGCCTTCACCCGCGATAACTTTCACTCCTGAAACTTCTACGCCTTCGTTGGCTGTCGGAAGTTCTGTCGTTTCTACGAAGAAGCGAGTTGCACCGGCACGATCAGATGTAACTGTCAGTTGGCCATTGATAGCAATCACGTATTTGTTGTTCGCTACGCAACGGACCACGTATGAATCGTCACCATCTTCAGAATCGATCACACGGAACTTGAAGTTCTTCAGACCACCCAAGATACCTTTGGCTTTGTTAGCCTTTTCGGCAACAGTCTTGATCTGGCCGTCAACAGTAGTAGTCAGGGAATCACTGCTTTCGTTCAATTCGGCAGCTTTAAAGATAACGCGAGTAGTCTTAACGCCATTTCCGTCTTCGAATGCATATTTTTCCCAGTTTGTCAGGCGATAAGAATCAGCCGAGTCTTTTGCGAAATACATGAAGTTGCCTTCGTTAGCGATGAAGAAAGAAGGTACGTTTGTCTTCACGTCAGCCGGAGTCAGGTCAAATGACATTACTTCCGGTTTCAAGATACCAACGTTGGATTCGTTCCTGAACAGGTAGTTTAAGCCACTTTCGAACGTAGTTGTCTGTTTAACCGGATTCAATGTACCGTAAACCGGTTCGTCTACCATAAAGGTCTTGACCATCGCGTTGGCAACGGAAGTCAGGTCATAATAATGAGCCCAATTTTCACTCCAGGCCTTTTCGCCGACATTGTCTTTTTCAGTCGGATTACCTTTGATAGCAGACTTGTAGTAAGCAGCATTCGGGTTTGGCTTCTTGTCAAAGAAGATGAAAGGATTGTTCTGTGTGAAGTTATTGTTGTCCCATTCATTCTCGAACAAAGCGACAGAACCATCCTTGTTTTCTTTGATTACGAAGAATGCCGGCCATGTTGTCAATTTAGTATCTGTCAGATACATATCAGCTTCATCCGGATTGAACAATTTCACTACATAAGAATAGAAGGCTACCGTATCCTGTACCGTAGGAGAAGTGACGATGTTGCCGTTTGCATTGATATACTTGAAGTCGTTCGTGATGTACTGGTACTTGTCTGAACGGATCAATTCAAATTGGTCAGTCAGCTCTTCACCTGTAATGATGGAAGCCCAGTGGTTGTTAACGATGATTTCACCTTTGTTGTCACCTTTTGCGTATCTGTTTGCAGCAGCATACAATCTGTCTCCTGATTCTTCAGTTTTTGCGAACTGGAAGGAAACCAGGCCGTCATAGCTTTCACGAGATTCGAATGTTGCGAATTTGTCTACACTTTCCTTCTTATTGAATTTGACAGTCTGGCCTTTTACATTGTAGTAATTCCAGAACCATTTTCCCTCATTCTGCAACTCTTCGCCATCCCATGAGTTTTCAGCGAAAGAAATAGACTTAGTCATTGCTGTCGGATAGATGATATATACATCTTCTTCAGTCGTGTTGTACAGTACGAAAGAAACGTCTTCCTTTGTCTGACGGTTTGTCAAGGTGATTGTTTCGTATACCGGAACTTTCGGATCTGCATTCTTCACTTTATCTTCAACGTTGCTGACAACGAACTGATACATCGGATCGTCTTCGTTTACGAAGATGCTCGGCATAGTTGCCGCTTCAAAACCGTTTTTGCTGCGGTTTGCCTGTGTTGTCAGGAACTGGCCGTCAGCCTTGCCGCCGATGAATTCCAATGTGTAGATAGCCGGAACAGGAATTGCGCCTTCGTTCAGCAATGCTTTTGCGTCAGCTTGAGAAGAGGAAGGAACGGCTGTAACGGTGATTGCGTTACCTTGTGTCGTCAGGTAGTTGTTCTTGGCTACTTCGTCATTGTCGTTGTTAGTATTATTGGTCGTACCAATGTATACATTTTCCACATCGGCATGTACATCTTCCTGCTTTGCATCTGTAGCCAGACGGACTTCTTTTAACTCCAGCTTGTAGTTATCGTTCAAAGTAAGAGGATTCTCAGCTGTGATTGTGAAGCATGCGTTGCCTACGAACACTTCAGCGTGAGATGAAGCCTGGTTGGCTTCATAGCCCTCTTCTGTGTACTTGATCGCATAGAAATTCATGTCAGCACCTTTTACTTCACCCAAAGCAAAGCCATGACCATTTGCACGAGTCGTGTTTGTCAAGTCAACGAACTCTTGCGGAAGCACAGCTATGAATGTTGCTTTCTGGAACTCTTCTACTGTAGAAATAGTGTTGAACTTCAATGTGTTTTCGCTCAGATTGCTCCAATCGGAAGCCAAGTAGATACCTTTCGGAATCATGAATATGTTGCCTCTACCATCTTTACCCCAAGCTATTTCTGGTACATTGAATGCTCTCAAATCTTTGTTATCAAATACGTTTTTCGATACTTTATCGTCATCTTTGAAAGAGAACTGGAAACCTTCACCACCCTGGATGTCATTCAATTCTGTAACGAAGTCGACTTCTCTTTCTTCGGCTGTAGCAAGGAGGATACCGACTTTCCAATTACTTTCAACTTTGGCAAAATGAACCTTACCAGTAGTATTGCTATTAGTAGGTTCGTCCATGATCAATCCGCTGTTTCCATTCTGCGGCCAAGCCAAGAATAATACGTTACCCTTGTTATTAGCAGTAGTTGAAGTATTATCATACTTAATTACTCCATCAGCATTGTCCCAAGCTGTTTTGAAATAAGCATACAGGTTATTTGCAGGATCTTCTTTAGACTTATCTGCCTCTGTAATAACAGTAGGTGTAACTGTTTGACCTGCAACAGCAACTCCTGTACCAGCTAATGGTTTTCCTGTTGCATGATTGATTAGTTGATAGAACCATCCTTGAGCTGCACTGCTTCCTGGAGTAGTGCTCTTCGTTTCTGTAAAGTCCCAAATGGCTTCTTCTTGGTTTTCAAGTACGATGTTGCTCCAATTGTTGAATTTTCTTGTCTCATAAGTGATCGTACCATCATTCTTTTTCGATGCTGTCATAATAATGTCTCCGGCATCAATTTTGCCGTCATTGTTGACATCGCGAACGACAACAACATCTTTGTAGGTGTTCTTTCCCCCCGCTTGGAAGTCGATCTTTTTCAATTTCAGACCGTTCAAAGTTTGGGCGTCAACGAATGACGAGCCTGCGACCAGCATACCCGCCATCATAAGCGTAGAAAACTTTTTGTTCATAATTCTAAAATGTTTAATTAATAAATAGTATATCTATCTGTTTCTTTCTATCCTATAAACTCCTGTTTTTACAAGAGTTAACCAAATTCCTGTATTTTGACGAGAGAAAACGTACGTTTTTTTTAGTCATTTTTTCGGGGCTTTTGGGAGGGTTTGTATCGGAAAAAAGGTTTTTCGTACAGGTTAAGCTATCTAATTGATAAGAAAGAATATAGAAAAGGAAAAATAATTGGGAGAAAGGATTGCAGGTTTAAAAAGTAGTTGTATTTTTGTGCAGTGAAAATGACGAATTTAAACGTACGTTTAAATTCGTCATTTTGTTTTTGCCTTCTATAGTTCTTATATCCAGTAAATTAAATAGTCAATACCCCGCATAAACCAACCCGAAAAACCGCCTTTACCACATTGCAGACAAACATTCAAAAAACTATCGTAAATGTAAGACAATCAATTTTATACAGTGAAATCTCCCGATACCCGCATCGAGATGTAAAAACGGCCGAAATGGCCTGTCGCACGGTTCTCGTTCCGAAAGTCTTCCCTCTTTAGTTAAAGATATACAAAAAAAGAAGTCGGCTGTTCTGCCGATAATAGCGTCAGGACTTGCAAAACCTTACATTATTATGTATCTTTACCTATATAATAGCCATCCGATAGACACATGATCTCGTAAAACCCGTAGCCCCTCCTGGAGCGCACTGCGACTTATGCAGTGTTACCCATAGAGGGAATAATTGTTTCCTGCCTATGGAACGACCGTTTCCTGCCGGGGGAACGGCTGTGCCATGCTGAGGAAATTGTAGTGCCAAGCAGATGTAATTTTTGTAGCACTGCTGTTTCTTGAAATAAACTCTTGCGTGTGTAGCAGCATGGGCCGATACGGAAGGTTCGGACAGAAGTGTCGATGGAAGGAATCCGTTATTGGGACTTGCTGCGTTGGGGTATTGCATATGAAACATTAAATGGCGATATTTACGTCATTCTATACATAATCTTGTTATCATGAAATCAACAATCGTATTAGGAATAGGGGCTACCTTACTGGCCTCCTGTTCCGGAAACAAACAAAAAACGGAAGAGAAAGTAACACAGCAGCAGAAGCCGAACGTTATTTTCCTGATAGCCGATGATATCGGTTATGGTGACCTTAGTTGTAACGGATCGAAAACGATCCATACGCCGAATGTGGATAAACTGGCGGCACAAGGTCTTCGCTTTACGGATGCACATTCGGTGGCTGCGACCAGTACGCCTTCACGTTATTCTTTGTTTACCGGACATTATGCCTGGCGGCGGAATGATACGGGGATTGCGGCGGGAAATGCCGGAATGGTCATTCGGCCGGAGCAACCGACAGTTGCAGATATGTTTCGTGAGTGCGGCTATACGACCGGTGCTATAGGCAAATGGCATTTGGGATTGTCTGACAGGACGGGAGGACAGGATTGGAATGGCTTTATCACGCCGGGACCATCCGATCTGGGATTCGATTATTCTTATATCATGGCTGCGACAGGTGACCGTGTGCCTTGTGTATGGGTTGAGAATCAGCGTATAGTAAATTTGGACCCGAACGATCCGATTGAAGTGAGTTATGAAAAACCGTTCCCTGGCGAACCGTTGGGTAAAGATCATCCGGAATTGCTTACAAAGTTGAAACCAAGCCCAAATCATGGACATAACCAGGCGATCGTAAACGGAATTTCCCGTATCGGTTACATGAAAGGTGGCAAGCAAGCATTGTGGGAAGATGAAAATATTGCAGATAGTATAACTGTAAAGGCTGTCCGGTTTATTGAAAAGAATAAAGAGACACCCTTCTTCCTGTATGTCGGAACAAATGATGCGCATGTGCCCCGTTGGCCGCATCCTCGTTTTGTCGGCAAAAGCGGCATGGGACCTCGTGGTGATGCTTTGCTGCAATTCGACTGGACGGTAGGCGAAATCATGGCGGCTCTCGAAAAAGCGGGGATTGCCGAAAATACGTTGATCGTCCTGAGTAGCGACAATGGCCCGGTAGTGGATGACGGTTATGCAGATCAGGCTGTGGAACTATTGGGTGACCATAAACCTTGGGGTGCCTTCCGTGGGGGAAAATACAGTAGTTTCGAGGCTGGTACACGTGTGCCTTTTATTGTTAGTTGGCCGGCAGAAGTGAAACCCGGTGTTTCGGATGCTTTGGTTTCGCAAGTGGACTTGTATGCTTCTATGGCCGGTTTGATGGGAAAGACATTGGAGAATGGTGCCGGGCCTGACAGCCGGAATCAATTGGAAGCTTTTTTAGGCAAAGACAATAAAGGTCGCGATTATATAATCGAACAGGCCGGTTCGTTGTCCGTTTCCGACGGTGAATGGAAGTATATAGCTCCAAGTAAAGGGGCTGCCTATAATAAATTAACGAATACGGAACTGGGGAATAATAAGGAAGCACAGCTTTACAACTTGAAACAGGATATTGGCGAAAAGAAGAATTTGGCTGCCGAACATCCTGAAATCGTTGCAAAGCTGAAAGCTATTTTAGAGAAAGAAAAGGCTAAATAGTCTTTTAGCACAAAGTGTGAAAACGCCTGTAGGTAATCTAAAAAACATTCCTGCAGGCGTTTTTTCTTTTTTTATCAGGAATACAGCTTATCTTTGCAGAGGATTAGGCAGAAAATAAAAGGATAATGCTGGGATTGATAAGTAAAGGAATTGTTATCGGTGTACTGGTTTCCGCCCCGATGGGCCCGATCGGTATGCTGTGCATACAACGAACGCTGAACAAAGGACGTTGGCACGGGTTTGTCACCGGATTAGGGGCTGCTCTGTCAGACGTGATCTACGCTGCACTGACCTGCTTGGGGATGGGAGTCGTGGTGAATTTTGTGGAGGCGAATCAGGCTCCCTTGCAATTGATCGGCAGTATCGTATTGGGTATTTTCGGCTATTATATTTTCCAATCCAATCCTGTCCGGAACCTTAAAAAACAACGGGAGAAAAAGTTATCCTTCACTCAGGATTTTATTACAGCTTTTCTTCTTACCTTTAGCAACGTATTAATCGTATTACTATATATCGGTTTGTTTGCCCGCTTTGGTTTTGTCTTGCCGGAACATTCTGTTTGGATGCTGTTGGGAGGCATTGCTTTTATTGGGGTGGGCGCTGTTCTCTGGTGGTTCGGAATCACTTATATAGTTGCTAAGTTGAAGAAATGGTTTAACGTGCGAGGTATATGGTTATTGAATAGGATTGTGGGATCGGTCATTATTGTCTTGGCTATAATCGGAGCTTTATCCGTATTGCTGACTTCTTATTTACATTTGCCATTACTCCAAATCTATAATTGATAATGAAGAAACTGAAAGTCCCTTATTTGGAAACGCTGGACGTACTGGACCTGTCGTCCGTAGGCTTTTTGATGGAAAAGGCCCAGCGAGAGTCAATCGATGTGGTTAACTGGGAAGAATATCCCTACAAACCTATTGTGGCCTTCGACATTGCGAGATCGAAGGTGAACCTGTATATCCGCTATTTTGTCAAAGGAAACTCTTTGAAAGCGCTCTACGAAGCAGATGGATCGCCGGTTTATACGGATAGTTGCGTGGAGTTTTTTATGAAGCGGGTGGATGATCCTAATTACTACAATTTCGAGTTTAACTGTATCGGCACGTGCGATGCTTCTTACCGGGAATCGCGTGATTCGAAAAAGTCGCTGACAGCGGAAGAATATGCATCCATTCGTCGCTTTTCGAGTCTGCCGCATACTGCTTTCCCTGAGAAATTAGGGGTATATAGTTGGGAGTTGGTGGTTGCCATTCCTTTCCGGTTGATGGGCCTCGATCCTGATAACCTGCCGGAAAAGATAATGGGCAACTTCTATAAATGTGCGGACGATACGGAATTTCCGCATTTCGTCAGCTGGAGCCCGATTGGCCTTCCCACCCCGAACTTCCATTGCCCGGAGTTCTTTGGGGAAATCTATTTATAGTTGAAAGTTGAGAGTTGAAAGTTAAGAGTTTATATTCCCCTTTAACTTTCAACTTTCAACTCTCAACTTTCAACTCTTCAGTTCCTTGATTTTTACTTCCGAAATACTTGCATTGCCGGAGGTTATTACGATACGGATATCACTGGCGGTCGTGCCTTTGAACCGATAATTCTTCAGTTCGTTCGTAGCCTCTACTGTCCCTTCATATACGGTCAGGAACTGGCCTCCGCCACCGGAGAGCTGGATTTCAAATTTGGCATCTTTGCTTTTTTCTTTCCATGCAATTGCGATGCTGTTAGGCGAAGCGTTGTTTTCAAGTGCGAATGTGATATATTCGCCTTTGTTCGCTTTCCAGGCCGTAGACAGATTGCCGTCCAATACCAACGGGGCAGATTCTTGGGAAGAGCTGGCAATAACCGATTTCTGCTGCCGGGAGGTTGCTGATGTGACTGCCTGCTCTTTACCATATTCCACTACCGTAAAACGGTCGTTCAGGCGGATGTCTTCGGAGGAGGCGCCGACCATAACCTTGAAGTCTCCCGGTTCTACCACCCAATGATTGTCACTGTTCAACAGTTGCAGGTCACGCGGTTCGATCGTGAAAGTAAGCTCTTTCGTCTCTCCCGGATTCAGATGGATACGGTCGAAGCCGACGAGATTCTTCTCGTAGGTCGTAACACTGCTGAGGATATCGCGTACATATAATTGTACTACTTCATCTCCGGCACGTTTACCTGTATTCGTCACCTTGCAACGGACGGTGACCGGTTGAACCTGTGTCACGATAGCTGGCTGGATCGAAATGTCTGAGTATTCGAAAGTCGTATAACTCAATCCGTAGCCGAATGGATACAACGGGCCGTTTACGCGGGACATATTGCCGTCCAGCCCTTTGTTACGTCCGCCGTCGACCTGTGCATTCGGTTTGGTCGGGAAGTTGAACGGGATCTGTCCGACTGTCTTCGGGAAGGTAACGGTCAGCTTTCCGCCCGGATTATAGTCGCCGAATAGAGCGTCTGCAATGGCCGTACCACCTTGTGATCCCGGATACCAGGCTTCGAGGATGGCCGGAACATATTTGTCCGCCCAGTTGATAGAGATCGGACGTCCGTTGATCAGCACCAATACGACCGGTTTTCCAGTGGCTACGACGGCTTGTAGCAAGTCGAGCTGGCGGCCCGGCAGTTCGAGGCTGGAGCGTGATTTGTTTTCTCCACAGGTGCGGTTGCTGCCGCCGAGTACGACAACGGCTACATCGCTTTTCTTTGCGTTTTCGACCGCTTTGTTGATCTCGCTTTGTTCTTCGCTGGTCAGCGGGTAACGGATCAGTTCCGATTCCGGCCAATTGGCATCTACCAGGTCGCAACCTTTGGTGAAGAGCACTTCCGTACCCGGTTTCACCTTGTTTTGAATACCTTCCAACACAGTTGTCACCTCTACGGCAAGCGGACCGTAATGTGTCAAAGCGTATGCTTCTTCATCTGCATTCGGACCGCATACGGCGATTTTGGAAATTTTGTTTACGTCTAAAGGAAGAACGGCATCCTGGTTCTTCAACAGAACGAGCGATTCTTTTGAAGCCTGCAAAGCAACCTGCTGGTTCTCGGCGCTGTTTACTTCTTTGTCTGCCTGTTTCAGATCGATCTGATACGGCTGGTCGAATAACCCGACGAGAAATTTGACACGCAGGATGTCACGCACGCGGTCGTCGATCGTAGACATCGGCAGGGCTCCTTCTGCGATCAGTTCGCGAAGTGGCAGGACGTATGAATCCGGCGAACGGAACGTACAACGTATGTTCAGTCCCGCCAATACGCTTTGCAGCACGGATTCTTTCATGTCGGCGGCAGTCCCGTGCTTAGAGAAAAGATATTCGACGGCGTCGCTGTCCGATACTACGTACCCGCGGAAACCGAATTCGCCGCGCAGGCGTGTCGTCAGCCAATAATAGCTGCTTTGGATCGGGAATCCGTCGTAATCATTGTACGAACTCATGACTCCGAGGATGCCGGCCTCTTTGATGACCCGTTTCCAAGGATATACATGGAGCATCTCGACTTCGCGCGGTGACATTTGCGGATCTACGCGTGCCATTCCTTCACGTCCGCCTTTGTTGTTGCTGTAGGCTATATAATGTTTGGATGTGGCCGCGACCTGATAATCGGTCTGCATGCCTTTTGCCATTTCCACACCTAATTCGGCTACCAGGTAAGGGCTTTCGCCATAGACCTCTTCATAACGTCCCCAACGCTGGTCACGCCCGACATCGAGGATCGGGGCATAAACGTTGGTATATCCTAATAAGCGTCCTTCACGTCCGGTGATGTAGCCGACTTTGTGGACAAGGTCGCGGTTCCAGGTGTGTCCCAACCCCAACTGTGTCGGGAAGTTGGTGGCGATGTAGCTTTCTACCCCGCGTATGCCTTCGTTCGTGAAATCGGTCGGGATGCCGAGACGTGTTTCTTCGATAAAGAACCGTTGTACTTCATTCAAGGCCCAAGCATGGCGGGAAGCCGGCCAAACATACGGGTTGTCGGAAGGAGGAAGTCCCCATTGCTGGAAACCGTTCAGATGTTCGTCGATAGCTCCCATACCATCTTTCCAGAGTTGGTTTTTCCAGTCCGGTGTCGGCAGGTCGTCTTTCAGCACCCGCTTGTAGCCGTAGAGCGTAACCATCTGGCAGGTTTTTTCTTCGACGTTCATCTGCGAAAGAAGGTCCTCGACACGTGCGTCGATCGGGGCTGTAGGATCTTCATACACGTCCTTTTTCCCATTTTTGTTGAAATCTATCCAGCCATTTCGGTAGATGGACTTGTTTGTTAATTTGTAGGTATCCGGTATTCGGATTTCCTGTGGCGTTTTGTTTTGCGCCTGCGTGCAGAAGGTCCCTGATAGGACAAGGCACGACGTAAGGATGGCGAGTTTGTTTTTCTTCATGGATTATAATTTGATGTCGTTTAGTTCAACTAATTTGTTAACAATGGCGTATACGGTCAGACCACTGGCACTGTGTACCTGCAATTTCCGGGCGATGTTGCGCCGGTGCGTAACAACGGTGTGTGTGGAGAGGAACAGCCGGTCGGCTATTTCGCGATTTGTCATCCCTTTGACGACACAGACCACGATTTCTTTTTCTCGTGCGCTGAGCGTCTGCTGTTCTTCGTTTTCCACCTCCTCTTCCGGCGGCGTATGGAGGCGTTCCAGCTTGTGGCGAATCTCGTCCGGGCTGTCGTAGATGCTGATCTGGTCGTCGTAAGGCCGCAGCAGGGCATGGTCGGCAACGGCATACAGCAGGGCTATGCACTTCATCTCCGTACAGCCGGTCTCCTCCCTGAGAAGTTGCATGGTGTAACAACCGGGGAGCGATGGGTTGATAATCAGCATGTCCGGTTTGTGCGAGCGAAGTGTCTCTTGCAAAAGCTCCGCAGTGGCAATTTCGATGATCTGGATGCGGAATCCGGGAAGCCGCTTCAATACCGCTTCGAGCCCGCTACGGATGATAGCGGACGGTTCGGCAATCGCTATGTTTAATAAAGTGCTCATAGGCATCACTGTATTGTTTTTTCGAGAGCTAAGATCGCCGGCACGAAAAGGTAGTCTTCTACATGGTTGTGGGATGACAGGTCTTGTTCGGTTGCAAAAATATCAAACAGGACGCTGTTTAGCAAGTTGCTTCCGGGGCCCGGATAATATTTGATCAGGATGTTTTTCAACTCAATGATCTTCATCTCGATCTGGTCGTGATGTTTCCGGAAGATCGTGATATTGTATTTCGGATCTTTCACGCCTTTTAGCAATCCCCGTACATAAGGGAATACTGTCTTTTCCTCATACGACATATGTTTGTTTACCTCCGTTGCGTAGTCGTCGAAAAATTTGGTAATGACGAACGCCACGTCTTTCGGGCAGTCTGCAATCGCATCTGTCAGTTTGCGGCGGATATGGGGTAGCCGGAAGTCCAGAAAATAGGCGTGTGCATTATGCAGATAAGTGATCAAAGCCTCAATCGACAGGCATTTGTCAATGTTTGTCATCGGTGCGGATACCTCTTCCGTCAGAAAGTTCACGACGGTGAGGAACGTGCAGGGATCGACACCATTTTGGCGGCATACCTCTCCGATGTTCTTTTCACCGAATCCGAGTGCAATACCGAAGCGGCTCATAACAAGTACCATCGGATAATTCTCGCAGATCAGATCACTCATTTTATCGGTTTCCCGATATTTACCATTCTTATACATAGGCTTTTCTCTCTTGTCTTGGTGTTTGAATAGCCAAAGATACATAAAAAATAGATTCCGCAGGCTGTGTTTAAGGAATTAGTGGGTTCGGGAAACCAGATAGTTTCAACTAAAAAAAAGTTTGAAACTAAAGTTTCGCAGAATTGCTTGCTTTGAAACTAAAGTTTCCCCGGTTGAAACAAAAGTTTCCTCGGACGAAACTTTTGTTTCATTGAGAGAAACCGTTTGTGCCAAGTCTTGAAACCATTTGTGCCAAGTCGTGAAACTTAAAAAAATATCAGTCTTGTATAGGGGTTAAAAAGGGCTGTTTTTGGCAGTAATTCGCAAAAAAGGAGTTTTTTGCATTTGGGTGATTTTTGTAACAATCTGATTAATAGGAATGTGCTGATTTATATAATGTACGCGTAAATGAGGAATTTTAGGGGTGAAATAGGGCGTAAAATCAGATATAAGATGTTGAGCTTTAAAAGGATAGGATTTCATTTCAAAATGACTAATGAAAACGTACGTTTAAATTCGTCATTTTTCAGCTACAAAAATACAACTACTTTTTGAACCTGCAATCCTTTTCTCAAAGAAAATTTCCTTTTCTATATCCTTTCTTATCAATCAGATAGCTTAACAAGTACGAAAAACGCTCTTTTTAATACGAACTTTCCGGCACCTTGAAAAAAATGACGAATTTAAACGTACGTTTTCGATTTCAAAAGACAATAGTTAACAAACGTACGATAGAACTGAACTTTTTATAAACATTAGTATTAATATTAAATTTAGAATTATGAACAAAAAGTTTTCTACTCTTTTGGCAGGACTTGCATTGTTAGGTGCGATGAATGCCAATGCAGGGGATCCTGTAACATCCTTGAAGAAGACAGGTAATGGTTTGTACCAATTGAAAGCTGATGATGGAGTGTTGGCTATGACTCCTAATGGTGCTTTGAGATTGGAAGCAACTACTACTTCTGCAAATTTAGCAAGCACATTGTGGTGTGTTGAAGTAATAGAAGAAGGTTATGGTAAAGCTCCTATCTTTGACTTTACAAATAAGGCTACTGGCCAGCGTCTGGATATCCAGTATGCAGGTACTTTGTTAGAAGGTTTGAGCGGAAGTACACCTACTTATACTGATACTGATTCTACCCGTGTAGGTGGTGAAGTTTCAGGTTGGGCTTATTTGAACCAGTACACCTCTATTCCGGCAGCAGAACAAGCAGGTAAGACTTTGTATTCTTATTTTAAAGCTGACTCTGTAATCGGTTTGGTTGCTAATAGTACAAATATTCAGGTCACAAAATTGGCTGCTGCTGATGCTTATGCAGATGCTGCTACGGGAAATGATTTAACAAAATTTTCTCTTGTAGAGGCTGACATGATCCGTTTGCAGGCTCCTGAAATCAATACGATTTTAGGTTTACAAGCTGCTGACAAGGGTGTTGCTTTAACATTCACTCCGGACGAACAGGGTGAAAAGGTCGCTGTTGCCAATCCGTTTAACGGAAAGAATGCTGGTAAGTTCCTGACTGAAGCAACTACTGGCGCTGATGCTAATGATTATGTATTTGTATTAACTACTGATAGCTCTTATCTGCGTGTCGATACTGCTATCGTCAATGAAAGTGGCGAAAGATTCCGCGCTTTCAAGTGGTCTGATTTGAGCTATGCTAAACGTCAGGCAAGTACAGCTGCAACAAAGCCGACTTCTGCAGCCGATTCTATTAGCAGAGTAACAGGCCTTGTAGATCAGTATAAGTTTGCTTTCTCATACTATCCTTCAAAAGATAGCTTGGTAATCCAGGTTAAATCTGCAATGGATTATGATCCGAAAAGTGCTACTAATGGTTCTAATTGGGTTGCTGATGCAGCTGCAGCAGTACTTCCTACAGCTGCTGGTGCGAAAGGTGAGAACAACTTTGTGACTGTTCAGGATTTGATCAAAGATAAAGTTCGTATCGTAACAATCTATGACAAGAAAGAAACAAATATTTCTTTAGGTTATAAAGGCTGCGATGCTGTTTACAACGGCCGTACCTCTGTTGCTGATGGTCTGTATTTCATCATGAACCAGAAAGGTCAGTATTTGGCTTCTCCGATCCATAAGAATGGAACATCTTTGGAATGGGTTACTGTTAAGGCTGACGAACAGCTTCCTGCTCACATGCCGGCTTACCAGTGGGTTGTATTGAAAAAGAATACAGGTGATAAAGTAAAAGATTATTCTCCTGTAAACGTAACGAACCGTGAATATCCGACTCAGACAACTTTATCTCAGTTGATGCAGGCTGAAGGTGCAAAATATATGACTGCTTCTGATGCTCTTTATCAGAGTGAAGATTCCTTGATCTTTGTACAGGTTAAAGATGCTGAAGGTGTTAAAGGTAATGCTGCATTGATCGCTGAAGCTTATCAGGATACATTGTTAGGTTACAAGAATATTCCGGATGCCAAGTTCTTCTTGGATGAATATACATTCAAATATCTGCACCCGTATGCAACTGGTGAAAATAGCAAGTATCTGGCTAAGGGTGACGGTAAAGACTCTCTGTTGAATGTGTTGAATGGTAAGGATGCTTTCCGCTTGGTTGAAAAGAAATGGGCTACATTTGGTTATGCAGGTACTGCTGCTGAATTGAACAGAGCTGGTATCAAAAAACTTTATAGAGTTTCTTATTCTATTCAGTTGAAAGATGCATTTATGGGTGAAGCTGATGAAGCTAAATATGCAATGTCTAAATATTTCGGTGCTCCTGCTGACAGTTTCTTCTTCAAAGAAAATAATCATTATGAAGGCGAATGTTTCTATGCTATCGTAAAGGCAAACAATACAGCTATCGGTACTGTTAAAGCTGGTGTAACAGATGATATCCTGGATGCAACAGTAAAAGTTCAGCCATTGGGTGAAACAAGAACCTCTGCATTTGCAATCAATCCGGACAACACTCCGTTGTATCGTCGTTTCAACAACGTAAATCTGGATGAAAGCGCAACTGACGGTCGTGATAGCTTGAGATTCTTCGAAAATGTTCGTAAAGAATATTTGATGGACGAAAATAACCGTGAGGGTGGCTTGATGGATGCAAATGTAGACTATGTTGGTATGTGGACTGCAGACAAGGCTACTGGTTTGGCATTCCAGATCGATACAGCTTGGGTTGGTCGTGGTCATGGTTATATCAAACCTCAGTACCTGATCTCTGTAAATCATAAAGATTTCGAAGGCGTGGAAGGTTCTCCTTGTACAGAAGGTGCTCCTCATATCAAACCTGACGGAACTCTGACTGACGATCCTATGGAATGTAAACATGCTCATCCGGCAATTCCGGGCTTCGAAAGAGCTAAATATCTGGTTAGCTTCCAGGATTCAGTTGTTCTTTACGGTCAGGATAAGCCTTATGCGGATATTGCAGGTGGTTACACTCGCGTAGGTTTCGTTGAAGGTATCCGTATTGCTGATACATTGTGGGTATTGCCGGCTGAATACAGAAGCGTGGCTAACGATAAGATCGATTTCAAGGAATTGGCAAAGGTAGATTCTACTATGCGTGCTGATTATGGTGTAGGTATTAAGAACCGTCTGGATGGTGACGATCACAAGAACTACACTTGGTCATTCCGCTATGTACATCCTGAAAATGCTGCTAACGTAACAGCCGAAGGTAAAGAAAATTCATTCTTGTTCGAATCTAACAATTATGATGGCGAAAAGATCGCTCCTGAAAATGCAGCATGGTTGAAGATCCAGAACGGATGTGTAGTTCTGACAAAAGATCCTTCTTTGTTCTCTAACGCTAAGACCGGTGGTGATGGTGCCCTGATCTTCAATGTTGAAAATAAAGAAAACGACGAGTTGGCAACAGACAACGAAGAAATTGCAACATCAGAAGTAACAGTAATCGCTCAACAGGGTGCTGTACGTGTTGCTAACGCTGCCGGTAAGAAAGTTGTTGTAACTAATATCTTAGGTCAGACAGTAGCTAACACGGTTATCACTTCAAGCGATGCTACAATTGCTGCTCCTCAGGGTGTAGTTGTAGTAGCTGTTGAAGGCGAAGAGGCTGTTAAGGCTATCGTTAAGTAATAACGACATATTCATCATAAGGTAGAGATATGATCATCGTATCTCTACTTAGATTGAAATAAAGATTTTATAAATCAAATAATGACCACGTGTCCGGTCTTTCCGACCGTTCAATTACCCCGCGAGGGCGAACAAGTGGTACATTAATACTAAAGTAAAAAATAAGAACGCTGCCTGTACTTCTGTGAGGAAGGAAAGCAGACAAAAAACAAGCCCCGGGGGAGTAATTCTGCCGGGGTTTCGTTGTTATTATGATAAAGGTTTAGCCCGAATGGCTAAAGTGCTGCAAACCGTTCATCCCCATTTGCAGTCACCGCCGTACATTCCATCTCGACCAGCCAGCCGGTCCGGCAAACCGGAGCACGCACGATGATATTGGGAAGGGTGGGATGGTGCTCATCCATATATTGCTTGACTCGTGCATAATCAGCCGTATCGCGGATATAGATTACCGCCTGCATGATATCATTCAAAGTGGCATCCGCTTCTTTCAGCAGGGCTTCGATGTTTTCGATCATACGGGAAGCCTGTTTCATGACATCGCCGGCATGTACGATTTCTCCGTATCGGTCGATGCTGGCTGTGCCGGATATAAAAATATGGCGACGGTCGCCGTATGTGACAGCTGTGCCCCGTTCGAACGTAACACCATATTCATATGTGCGGTTCAAGTGTTCGGGAGCATATAGATAGCGGATTTGTTCGGGACGGATACCGGAAACAGCATATGTGTCCATTGTCACAAATACCATCGGGTCGAAATAGCGGCCCTCGATCCCTGTACTGGCGATGAAGTGAGTCTCTTCCGTCAGGTTCTGTGTCGCGAACACCTCTTTACGGGCTTTTACCACACCTGGATAATTTACGTCTACATTCTGTACGAAGATCCACGTGCGCAGGCAGTTTGCCGCCAATGTGCAATTGGCTTCCGTCAATCGCAGGATATAATCGCGGAAAATCAGGCGGGTCTGATATTCCGAATTGGCCGCCCTGTTGCACTGGTTGGCACCTAAAAGCTGGCCGTATGCACCGTGATGCGCCTCAAACAATCCGCTTGGCAATACCTGTGTCTGCACACCTGTCTGCAACCAGGCCCACAGTGCAATCTTCGTACCGTTCATCGGAGCCTGCTGTACGATTGACAGTGCGCAGTAGGGGAAAAGCCGTTCCCGTTCCATCAGTTCATCCGTCTGGTTGGTGACGTCGCTCAGGAAATAACGCCGGAAAATGGCAGCCGGATTACCCGGCAACTCTTCGACTGAACGGGTGTAAACATCTTGTATATGCTGTAACTGGGTGTGGAAATCCTCCATGCAGTCCGTCTGTTGGAAGAAGATATGGTATTCCGTTATACCTTTGGAAGATTGGAATGAGGTGATTTGTACCTCTGTCGTGCCGTATGTTTTCCTTATCAGGTTCATGTCTGTGTGTTTTTGCGGTATAAATCGTAAAAATAAGGCTATTTAATGGAAAATTGAAAATTGAGAATTGAAAATTACTTAAGGTAGAGTCAACAAGCAAGTGCAATTATAGTCATAAAAATGAAATTCATCCAAAAATCGTCATTATTAAAAGAAAAATCAATAAAGATTTGCAAACTTTAAAATAATCGTTTACATTTGTGCATATCAAAACCCTAACTATGAAAAGAAACCGAAACCTTGACAGCAAAAACAAAAAGAATTATTGACCAAAGCCAGGCTATGATTAGTAAGGCTTTTTGTACGGGTGGTATTTATACCACCCGTTTTTGTTGCTCCCATTTCTCGAAAAAATACTCTTTGGGGCTTCTGAAGCCCAGCTTTTCCCGAGGCCTACAGTTGATCTTCTTCTGTATCTCCATGACGAAACGGTCGCTCACCGTATTAAAATCAGTGCCTTTTGGGATGTACTGCCTAACCAGCTTATTGGCATTCTCTATAGCCCCTTTTTGCCAAGAGCAATAACTGTCCGTAAAATAGACGGTAGCTCTTAACTTTTTCTCTATGAGTTCATGGCAGGCAAACTCGCCGCCATTATCCGTCGTTATGGTCCTAACGCCTTTGCCCCTATAAGGGAACAGAAGACGGTTCACCACTCTCGGCAGGGAAGCTGCCTTCTTGCCATCGGGCAGCTTTTCCATCAGCAATAAGTTGCTTGACCTCTCGGTTAAGGTAAGGATCGCCCCTTTGCCCCCCTTGCCAACGATAAGATCCATCTCCCAGTCGCCGAAGCGGGTGTCATCCGCTTCCAAAGGGCGTTCGCGGATACTCGTGCGGTTGGGGATGTTCGTGACTTTTGTAGGACAAAGACGGGATATATGCCGACGATACTTCATCTTGTGACGACAATGGGAAGCAAGCTCACCACTAAAGTCCGCACGTATACGTCTATAGAGGGTCTCATGGGAGATCTTATACCCTTTCCTCTTCAAATAACCGGATATTTGCATGGGAGACCAATCTTCTTCTACCAACAAACGCAACGCCTCTTTTTCTATGGCGCTAGGAATTTTACGATTGCCGGGGAGACGTTCACGCCGTTCGCGCGACATCTCATCCGCAAGGCTATAACTATAAACACGATGACTTTTATTGCGTCTGAGCTCACGACTTACCGTACTGGCCGACACTCCTATTTGAAGAGCTATCGCTTTTTGGGTCTTACCTTCTTTTAGTCCCAAAGATATTGCATATCTTTGCTCACGGGTTAATTGTTTATACTTCATAACAATACAAAAATAATTAATCCTAAGGAGACTTCGGTCTCCTTTTTTATTGTATTGCTAATTGATTCTACGCTCTCAGGGGCTATGCACCCCTGCCGCTGGGGCAAACCCGCAGTGGTTTTTTCATGGGAAACACACTGCGAAGTTGCACTTCTAAGTTGAATTTGCAGAAAATTACTTAATAAAGTAAGGTGTGATACTGTTTGTCAACCGTTCAAGTCCTTCAACTCTATCAATTTGTTTACGATGGCATAGACGGTTAAGCCGCTGGCACTGTGTACCTGTAATTTTCGTGCGATATTCCGTCGGTGTGTGATGACGGTATGGGTGGAGAGATACAACCGGTCTGCAATCTCCCGGTTTGTCATGCCTTTCACCACGCAGACGACAATCTCTTTTTCCCGGCTGCTCAGTGTCTGCTGGTCATCGCTTTCCCCTTCTTCGGGCGGCACTTCTTCGGTGTTGAGGCGTTCCAGCTTGTGCTTCAACTCGTCCGCACTGTCGTATACGGATATCTGGTCGTCGTAGGAGCGAAGCAGGAACGGGTCGCTCACATTATATAAAAGGGCGAAGCATTTCATATCCGGGCAGCCGCATTCGTCTTTCAGATGTTGCAGGTTGAAGTTTCCGGGAATGGAAGGATTCATAATCAGAATGTCCGGCTTATAAATGCGTAAGCCCTCTGTCAGACAGTCTGCCGCTGTTATCTCGGATATCTGGATACGGAATCCGGGTAAGCGTTTCAGCAGCGTTTCCAGTCCGCACCGGATGATGGCGGACGATTCGGCTATCGCTATTTTGATGTTAGTGGACATGGCAGGTGGTTTTATTGTTTTTCTAAAGATAGAATAGCTGGTACGAAGATATAGTCTTCTACCCGGTTATGAGAAGCAAGATCCTGTTCCGTCGCGAAGATATCGAATAGGACGCTGTTGAGCAGGTTACTGTCCGGTCCCGGATAATACTTCAGGATCAGGTTCTTCAGTTCCGTAATTTTCATCTCGATCTGGTCGTGCCGCTTACGGAAGATGGTGATGTTATATTTCGGGTCTTTCTTTCCTTCCAGCAAATTACGGACATACGGAAAGACGGTTTTCTCTTCGTACGACATATGTTTGTGTACCTCTTCGGCATATTCGTCGAAAAAGCGGCGGATCACGAAAGCCACATCTTTTGGGCAACTCACGATCGCCTCTGTCAGTTTGTGGCGGATATGGGGAAGACGGAAGTTCAGGAAATAGTCGTGTGCATTATGCAAATAAGTGATAAGCGAGGAGATAGAGATATCCTTATGGACTTCTGCTGTCGGGACCGTCTCCTCTTCTGTCAGAAAGTTGACGACAGTCAGGAAAGTATGTGTGTCGATCTCATTCTGCCGGCATACTTCCCCGATATTTTTCTCTCCGAACCCCAGGTCGATACCGAAGCGGCTCATCACAAGGACCATCGGATAATTCTCGCATATCAGGTCACTCATCTTACTTGTTTCCCTGTATTTTCCGTTCTTCATGTTTCCCATATCTTTTATTATTTGTATAGTAGGTTGATTATAAGCATGCATATTGAGGTTCATCCGCCGGTACGACAGCTATGCATTCCGTTTCGATCAGCCAGCCCGGACGGCACACGGGAGCATGTACGATCAGATGGGGGAACGACGGATACCGGCTTTCGATATATTGCTTGACCACGACATAATCGGCCGGGTCACGCAAGTAGACGATCGCCTGCATAATGTCTTGCAATCCGGCACCCGCTTCCTGTAATAAGACGTCGATATTTTCCAGCATACGTTCCGCCTGTTTCAGGATATCCCCCGGATATACGATCTCGCCTTTGTTGTCGATGCTCGCGGTTCCGGAGATGAAGATTTGTTTCCGGTCGCCATAGGTTACGGCTGTCCCCCGTTCGAAAGTCACCCCGTATTCGTAGGTCGGATTCAGATGGGTGGGAGCATAGAGGAACTGGATTTGCCCGGGTTGCAAACCTTTTACGGCATAGGTATCCATCTGGACAAAAACATTCGGATCGGCATGGCGTCCTTCTATTCCCGTACTGGAAATATAATGAGTCTTTTCCGTCAGGTCTTGCGTGACGAAAACCTCTTTGCGAGCTTTGACGACACCGGCATAGTTGACATCCACATTTTGGACGAAGAACCAGGTACGGATGCAATCGTTTGCCAATTTGCATCCCTGTTCGGTCAGTTGCAACACGTAATCGTTCAGCAAAAGTCGTGTCTGGTATTCGGAGTTGGAAGCTCTGTTGCAAGAGCCTCCGGTCCAGTATTGTGTATAATGGTTGTGTTTGGCCTTCGACATTCCGTTTTTGATCGTTTCGACGGTGATACCGGTTTGGAACCAAATCCACATGGCTATTTTGCTCCCGTTCAGTGGAGCCTGTTCCACAACGGAAAGCGGGCAATAGGAATTTTCGCATTCCCAGGCCATCACTAAATCGACCTGGTTGGCTGTGTCGCTCAGGAAATAGCGTCGGAAAACGGCAGTCGCATTCTTGGGTAATGCCTCTTGGACAACTGCCGCATAGGCCTGCTGGAGGTTCTGAAGTTGTCCGGAAAACGGCAATGTTTGGTCTGTAATAGCGAGCAGGACGTGATATTCGGTTACCCCGCCTTTCCCGGCAAAAGAAGAAATTTGAACTTCGACAGCTTTGTCTGTATATGTCTTTTTGATATAATCCATGTAATATGTGCTTTCTCTTATTCTTTAGCTCCGTTATTGATCCAATCGTCAAGCAACGTCAGGGTGCTGGACGTTGTAATGATGTTGGTATGATCGTATTTGACAATGTTCTCGTGCAAGATGACGTGCAAGAAACTTTCCTCCGCACTTCCCGGCTTGACCAGCTTCAGCCCTTCCTCGCTTTTATCGGCTACGACATCGACCAGCGCCTTGTAGCTTTTACCTTCCGTAAGGTACAGCCCTGCAGCAGGTTCCGTACTCCCTCCGTGGCAAGCTGTACAGGAACGGTTGAAGATTTCGGTCTGGACGCTGTTGAACATACCGGCGTCCAGATTTCCGGCGTTCAGCCGTATAGTATCCGCCTGTTCCGTATAGTCGGCGGCATAAAAACTGGCGATCCTTTTACGTAGCTTGTTGATGACACAAACTTCGATCTGTGTGACCTCGCTGGGAATACCGGCCAAGACCATGTCTATCGTCCCGTCGTCTGTCTGGCTAATCCCTTTTGCCGTTTGGGCGAAAGCATTGTCGGGAGTGAATCCGGCCAGCACGACGCTGTAACCGCCCGGCCAGGAATCTACCCCGCTGATTTTGGCGGTCAACTTCACCGTCCCTCCCTCTCTTTCCGTCTGATTGTTTTCATCATATATCTTGCCGTCGTCGCAGGAGATGGCAAGACCGGAAAAGAGCAACAGCCCGGAGATGAATGAATAAATTTCTTTTTTCATGACGTTGAGATTAGAAAGTGTACTGAAGTAAGACAGTTCCGGAATGCATGGCCAATCCTAAGTCGTCGTTGTCGCGATCAAGCTGCGTGTCGTGTCCGGTACGCCCGATGAATTGATACATGGCTTGCAGTTTCAGGTTACAGCCGGTGAAGAAATAGTTGAATCCGACGGCCGGCATATTCAGGAAACCGTTTGTGTCCAATCCATTGCGGTTGAAGAAGTCATAGCGGGCTGTCGCCTGCAATTTATTGGTAACGAAATAACCGCCTTGCACATACCCTCCTAAGTAATTATAGCTCTCGTTGATTTTCTGCCGTTTGGTAAAACCTACGTTCATATAATAGATTTCAGCACCGAGGTACAGGCGGTTTTTCAGCATGGCGAATTCGGCTCCTGCACGGAAGTCGTTCGTACTTTCGCTCTCGCTCTCCACATTCAATGAAGTGGAAAGGCCGAACAGCATTTTGTCTTCCTTCAAACGGTTCGGACTGCCCTGGTTGGACGGCATGACGCCTTTCGGCATGTAAGTGACGCGGCCGGCATACAGCAATGACGGGATATGCCAGTCGTCGCTGAACGTTTTGGACGCTATGTTGACGGTACTTCCCGTTCCGTTGAAGATCCCCACTTCGTAGCCGAACTTCTCCTTTACCAATCCATGCACTTCCACTCCGAGATCGAATCCCATGCCGATATTCGGTGTCACGGCATTAAGAGAATAAGGCAGGATAACGGATGAGGTGAGCGATGTCGGCAATGTCGGCATTAACGTTTCGCCCAACGTAGTCAGGTAAGCGTGTGAGAACGGAGTCTTGAACTTGCCGACACGTATAGCAAAACTTTTCTTCATCTCTACGTCGAACCAAGCCTGTTGCAAGATGTTCCCTCCGCTTCCGGCTGCATTGATGGAGAGGTTGAATGTCACCCGGTTGAATGCCTTGCCCGTAAAACCGAGGATGGCATAAGGGATCGAGAAACCGCTGTTGTGTATATTATCCTGATTGTAGGCCGGGTCCAGTCCTTCATCATCGTAGTAATTGATATTGGCACTGGTCTGAACCAGCATATAAGGTTTGAAAACGAAATCCCCCTTTTTGGTGGCGATCGTAAAACCTTCTTTGCCGTTTAGTGATACGACACCGTTTTCCGTATCTTCCTCATATTGGGCTATGGCGGACAACGGCAAGAGTAATAATGCTGCAATTATGATTATCAGTTGTTTCATTTTAGTTTGTCTTATGTATAAATTATAAGGAGTTGAGGAATGCGATCACTGCCTCACGCTCTTCCTTGCTCATTTGTTTGAATAAATTTTTGGAGGCTTCTCCTTCGCCACCATGCCACATGATGGCTTCGGTCAGGTTGCGGGCACGTCCATCGTGGAGGAAATAAGTATGACCGTTGACTTTCTCCTGCAGTCCGATACCCCAGAGCGGCGTGGTACGCCATTCGTTTCCTCGTGCCAAGCCGCTGACATAATTGTCGTTCAACCCGACTCCCATGATTTCCGACCCCATGTCATGTAGTAGGAAATCCGAATAAGGATGAATGGTTTGTCCGCCGAGCCAAGGCAAACGTGTGCCGTTGAGCAGAGTGGAACCGCCCGCTTGCGTATGCAGCGTAGTGACGTGGCAGAGATGACATTTTGCCTCGTAAAACTTTTGTTCTCCCAAGATGACCTGCGGATCGTTTATGTTGCGTCGCGCCGGAACGCCGAGGCTTTGCATATAAAGGTCCACATCTTCCATATCGGCGGTCGATATGTCGAGCTGGTCGTACGAGAGTCCCATCATGCTGCCCTGGTTGATCTGAGCCTGCCCTTCGCAAATCTCTTCCGGATAGCGGCTGTTTGTCACACCCATATCGCTTGAGAAGCCCAGTTCGACGGTCAGGTCGAGATGCTGTGCCTTGTTACCGGAAAGGCCGACACCGGTGACGCCCTTTTCGGTGATATAGTTGCAACGTCCACTGATGCCATATTCAGGATAATTGCTTTTGGCTGCGAGCGCTTCGATTTCCCGGCGGTCGATAGCCATCATCTGTCCCATGCCGACGTGGCGTAACGGGATGCGTACGGTACAGAACAAATCTTCCGGGGCGATACTGTCTTTATACCATTCGGTTATCGTGTAATTAGGTTTGCATAGTTCGTAAGTCTCCCCGTCGGGGAAAGAAAAAGTCTGTTTGTCGTATGTGACGGACAGCTTACCTTCTGGTTTGACGCCGTAGATGGCCTGATCGTGCAATACACGCCCATAGTCGCGGAAGAAAGCACCGTTGCGACGGGAGATATAAACCAGCATGGAAGAGAAACCGTAGTTGCCTGATCCGCCGTTCTCCCACAATGTCGGTTTGGTTCTTCCTGCATTGCGGTGGCAACTGCCGCAAGAATAACCGGCATAGACAGGTCCGAGGCCACCTCCGTCGCCGTTGTTACTGGTGCGTACGTCGTCGTAGAGGCCGTCGCCGTTGTTGAAACGGATCGAGTTGGCTCCTGTTATCCAGTCGGCGTTCGTATCATAGGCGACCGATGAGTTTAGGAAAATCGTTGAAGTCCCTGCTGACAGCGCATATCCGTTCGGGACATCTATTTTATCCATATCCATTTTATCGTCCTCTTCACAAGCTACGCATGAAAAGAGCAGGAATAGCGAGGATGCTAACAGGTAAGATTGCTTCATATCATTTTATTGGTTTTCTGAATTTGTTTCCGAATAACGCGAGTCACATTGTGTAATAACTCTGAAACCCTGAAACAGCGGGCATTTGTCTGCTGCTTCAAGGTTTGTCATGATCTATTATCAAGTTTGTAGTCTCAGAGGCATGTTTATTTTGCTCCGTCGACAGTACGGGGTTGTCCGTCTTTGAACAGGAGATATTCCAATGTATGGTAACCACGTACGCTCTGTGCAGCTCCGATGGCTTCGTCTTCTTCGTCGAAGTTTCCGCTCCATTCCAGATCATCCCAGTTCTGGGAATTCAATACCTGTACGATACCGTTCTGGTCCAGAGGCCAGCTGTCCATGTTCGGGTCCAAGCCTAAGTTGGCAACCGGGCCGATAAGGAAAGCTTCGCTCTTTTCCCACGGTTCGCGGGCCGTAATCCATAAGTTGCAGGCCTTTTCGAAGTTGTCGTTGCTCGGGTTCTGTCTGAACTGGTTTACCGCATCCAGCAAAAGCTTGTTCTTTTCCTGCAAGTCTTTATAAGTCGGAAGAACGACTGCATCGACAAACTGTTCGGCTATCGCATCCAAATCATCGTCGTATTCAGGGTCGCCGAAAGTCTGGTTTACATACGGCTTTACTTCGTTCAACAGCAGGTTGGCCAGTTCCATGCAGGTGTTCATTGCAGCAACAGCCTCTTCGCTGTCGATGTTGTTGCGGAACGGTTGCGGAATAGCCTGAATCGCCTTTGCAGAAGCGAAAATCAGTGTTTTGATTTCTTCGTCGAGATCCGGATTGGTAGAAGCGATCAGTTTAGAAAGCGAGTGCTCTGCGATATCCCCTTCATCGTCGAAATCCTTGTAAGAGTTGAAGGCGCTCAGGTTTCCGTCTACTTTGGACACGTCGTTGTCGTCGATACGGCCGTAGTAGGTGTTACGGATGGAGAAAATATTGTTCGTATAGTCGTCTCGCGAGTGCCAGCTATACCATGATTCGACGGCATAAAGACCGCCTTCCTTGTCACCGCTGGTATATTTGGTATACGGGTCTTTGATCTTGGCATCACCGACTTCGTTGGCGATGTTCCACATACCGCTTTCGATCATTTCCTCGATACACGAAAGAGGGCTTTGGTAAGCGCCGGCAGTCTGATCTTTGAAGATCGTGGCGTATGGACCGTGTGAACCTTGCTCGTCGACATAATCCGTTACCCAGGAATTGTAGAGCGTGGTCGCATCGTTGTTCAGCAACATTGCCACGTTGTACATATAGTTACCCCATGCAACGGCGTTTTCGGAACTGTAGTCCAGGCTGACCGGATCTTTTCCGCCACCATCAGGCGTGGGATCGTCGTTGTCGCTACATGCTCCCATCGAGAATGTCATGGCGAGCGATAAGGCTGCCAGATAGAAATAATTTTTCTTTTTCATTTTATTGATAAGTTATTAAATTGTTTATGTTGTTTTTATTTGCTGAGGAACCAGCCGATGTAGGCGATAGCCAGGCTGAATTCGTTTTCACTGTTATATTTACCGCCTCCGATTTTGCGTGTCGTGTAGTCCGCTTTTACGACAAGGTTAGGTAGAGCGTACCAGTTGGCGCCGGCTGTCCACATACTTACTTTGTTGCGTAAGTCCATCGTGTGTTTGCCTTCGCCTTTCTCCTGCGGGTTGTAGTATTCGTGGCGAACGAACGGATAGATTACAGGCACATTCCTGTTGTCTTTGCAAACCGCACGCAGGTTGAAGCCCACTTCACCGCCGTAGCTGACTGCACGTTTGGCGATCGGGGTTGTCTGTGTGTAAGGAGAACCGCCACTCTGGTGGTTGTTGACGTTGCTGAGGTCGTCGGCTTTACTCAGATTACCGTATATCATGTTGGCACGTGCGGTGACATATTTGTTTTTATATTGCAGGTCGGCCGTATAGATGCGCAAAGGTATGTTCCCATATTTGACGTAGGTCTCCGGTTTGTCGGAATTGGCTCCTGTGTTGTGGCAATAGTAGAAGGAACCGCCTATTTTCAATCCCGGTACCCCTAAATAGTTCAGGCGGGCCACGTAGCCCGGCGAGGTGAAGTTGTCTGTTTCGAACAGTCCCTGCTTGCCGCCGGCAACCCATGTATTACGGTCGAAACCGTTGGCGTTCAATCCGGCAACGACCAAAGCCTGATAGTTGAAACGTGTGTAGCCTCGGCCGAACGTACCGAACACTTCGATACCGTTTTCATGCCAGGTGGAAGGAAGGAGAGTCGTTTCGCCTTCCGGACGGGAAGTCCCGAAGAAGTTGATCGGCTCGTGCTGCTCGTTGGTCAAGCCGACCGGGACGATCAGGTGGCCGGCGCGGACATTGAAGGCCGGGTGGACAAGACGTGTGATGTGGAATTGTTCCAAAGCGACTTCACCGCCTTTTTCCACCTCCATTTCATATTCTCCGTTTTCTGTGTTCTCTATCTCATAGGCACTTCCCGTACCTCCTGCCTCAAATTCTATTTCTGCTCCTAATATCCATTGGGAATTGAATTTGTAATCGAAAGCCAGGACAAAACGAGGAATGGAGATCGAATTGCGATGGTCTTTCTTGCTTCCGTTGTCCGTACCCCGGAAGCGGTTGATGCCGTAGTCCATAAAGTTCGCGAGGATTTCCCCATATCCGCCGAAGCGGAATTTGTTATATCCGGAGGCATAAATATCTGCGGATTGTTCCACTGCGGATTTTCCTGTCGTTGTTTCTTCTTGTTCCTGTGCAAAAGCCGTTGCACAAGAGGTTAGTAGAGTGATTGCTAATAAATTAGTTAACCTTTTCATTGCGTTTTTTAATTTTTGGCAAAATTAGAGGGGCTACGAACGGTGTGCAATCGCAATTAGTAGGTAAAAAGGTGTCGATGTTACCTATTTGTAGGTATTGTGTGCATTTTTACAAGAAAAATATCATGAAATCCCTATAATTAGGGAGGGTAAAGACAAATATACATATTTGTAGGTATTGTGTTAATGATTGTCCGCTCATACCTTTGCTTCTGTCAATTATGTATCATGATTAGGTATAATCGTCGACCGGAACCTTATCGATAGAATGTCAATGTAATGTTTATTTTAAAGTAAATAACAACAGCGGGGATTTTTATTGGTTTTCCTTGCAACAAAAGAAGAACTGTTTTGAGAAAAACGGTTCTTTTTGTTTAAATATCACCCTGATTAGGTAGCAAAAGGCATTTTTTTACTCACATATAGGTATTGTAGGAGGCCGGAGGTGCCCGTATCTTTGCAATGTCATTAAGAAAGTAACACTATTAGTATAATCGCTATATCAAAACCTTTTGCTAATTATGTAAGCATATAAGATGATTAACTATATCGGAAAGTTTTTATTGGTTATTTTCGATATAAAAAAGAAGCCCCTCTGTGAAGAGAGGCTTCTTTTTTATTAGGGAATCGGTTCCTTTCTTTACAGGGGTATCAATTGTTCGACGAGGGATAATTTGTGTGACACAGTAGTGCCACACAAATTCCATCGGCATGGCACAGCAGTTTCATCGGCATGGCACAGTCGTTCCCTTGGCAGGAAACAGCCGTTACATAGGTATGGCACAACAGTTACATCGGTATGTAACCGGTCACAGGCTACCAGTCGTATGTTTCGAAATAGGCATCGAACTTGCCTGGATCACCGATGCCACACTGTTCCAGTATATTCAAAATGCTTTTTTGCTCGTTCGGTGAGAGAGGCCGTTCGCCTTTGCGCACTCGATAGTATGTTCTGCGCCCGAAATGGTTCAAGAGCCTGCTGGCAGCTTCTTGCATTTGCCGGTAGGGCATCCGCTCCAGCATCCCGATGAAACCGAGTGCATAAGTCTGCTTGCCGGAAGGGCGGAAATAGGGGCAGTCGCCGGTTTGGTTCTTTTGGTATTTGGGACTGATGACCCGCCATAGTCTCACTTTATCACTGATTTGTTGCTCGGCGATGCGCCTCAGGCAGCCAGTGGCTTTCGGGCAGTCTTGGTTCATGCAGAGTAGGTAAGCGTCCGGGATGGCGGAGGCGTTGATTTTTTCTTTCATATATTATATAATGTGTTGTAGTCATTTGATCCGTTTGTGACGGACGCTGATGTAAAGATATATAATAATGTAAGGTTTTGCAAGTCTTGATACCATTATTATGCTAAGCAGCCAATACACCGTATTTTGTATATCTTTAACAAAAGGGGAGGCTTTTCCAAGAGGAAATTACGAAATCTGCAGTTTTTGCCGTTTTTCGCCTCCGATGAGGATAAAAGGAGATTAGTTTGTATATGATTGATAATCTTTATTTTAATGGAGATGTGTGGAGACTTGGCGAGTGGTTGAAAACAGTTACTTTTCTGTATGGTTTTAGTTGCTTTTTTGTAATGTAAGTCGTTATTAATAAGAAGTATAGGTATGTGAAAAGAAAAATGGCGAAAAAACGTACGTTTTTTTCGCCATTTTCACTGCACAAAAATACAACTACTTTTTAAACCTGCAATCCTTTCTCCCAATTATTTTTCCTTTTCTATATTCTTTCTTATCAATCAGATAGCTTATCTTGTACAAACCTATCGCCTTTTTACCACGAACTGCCTGAAATCCAAAAAAAAATGACTAAAAAAAACGTACGTTTTCTCTCGTCAAAATACAGGAATTTGGTAAAAACCTGTTAAACAGGAAGTAAGAACGATATTCAATATACATATTATTATTAATTAAACATTTTAGATTATGAACAAGAGATTTTCTACTCTTTTGGCTGCCGCCCTGGTGGCCGGTAGTTCTTTCTCGGTTTACGCACAGTTAGATGGGCGTAGTATCGAGTGGGGAAAGCAAGTAAGTGGTCGTGCTTATTACTTGGCAGGGGTACATTCGGATACCAAACAAGAACTTCAGGCTTTTACGCTGAATGGGTATGTTAATGATGAAAATGTGACAGCCGCTAATTCTGCAGAAAATGCACAGTGGACTGTTGAGACTAAAACAGAAAATGGCGTTTCTTACTACGCATTTAAAAACATTTCCGGTGAACAGTATTTGGCTTTTAAAAAGGACAATGGTGTTTATGTTGTCGCAGGTAAGAAAGAAGCAAATGATGCAACGAAAACACTTCGTTGGTTTTCTTTAGGAACTGATAATAAATTGCAAGCTGCTATTTCTGGAGAAACTCTCTATTTGGGTTTGAAATTGGCTACAGATGGAGTCAATTGGGAACCGACATTAACTTCAGGTGGTAGCAACCTGGTTGTTAAGGATTGCTGTACCCTCTACGAAATCTACAACAAACAAGTCTCTGCAAAAGACTTTGCAAACAAGTTCGGAGATAACTTTACACTGGAGTTCCCGGAAACATTGGAGGATACGGATGTGTTTGAAAATGTAAGCGTTAAAGAAGTTGAAGGTGACGCTCTTGGCTTTAAATTGGTTGACGATAAAGGTACGAAAGATGAGGATGATGATGAATACATCGTTTTGACAAGCGAACGTGTTAAAAACTCTGAATTGGCTAACCCGGAAAACGGTTATTACTACAAACGTATGACTGGTGCTGAGTTTAAAAAGGCTGTTGATGATGAAAAAATCAATGGCAAGAACATTATTTTTTACGCAGAAGAGTCTGCCACTAATATCGGAAAAGGTGCTTACGCAATCGTCCAGAAGGGTGTAAAAGTAAGTGATGATGCTACAAATGTTAATGTTACTTTTGGTAAAGTGACAAACGATGAGACAGTTCGCCAGCTGGCTTCTGTTGCTTATGATTCTCACTCTAAGTTCATGGCTGTTACGGTTGGAAAAGGTACACGTGTTGCTGCTACAGAAGTTGCAAACGAAAGAATGTTGATTGTAAATGTAACAGCTACAGTTAAGGATAGCAAGAAAACTTATGCTTTCGGTATGAACGAAGCATGTTCTGCTGTTCAGCTGTATGATAAAGTATCTTCTGCCGAGTTCGCTCATCCGCAAGGACAGTGGTTGGTTTCTGGTAACAAGAACAACAATACGATCGAACTGATCAACGTACACAATCCGGCACAGAAAGTTACAGGTATTGCCTTGTATGAAGCTGAAGGCGAGAACACATATAAAGTGATGATCAGTGACTATGCTAATGTTGAAACCATCACATTGGCTAAAGTTGCTGATTACGATAAAGCTGCTACCAACGGTTACTATAATACGTTGTCTGCTAAGGGACAGAAATTCGCGTTTGTGACAAACGGAACGTTTGACAATGAAGGAGATGAAGCTGTTGACTTGTTTATGAAAATTGGTGCAGATGAAAGAAAAGATGTAAGTGTTGTTCCTCACGCAGGTTCTGAATGGGAGCTGATCCGTAGCGAAGAGGCTACAGTAGTAGAAACTGGAGCATACAGCTTCTACAATGGTGAGAAATGGGTTGTTGTAAAGGGTAAAAATGGTAAAAAGGCTGATGGCGCTGACTACCCTGCCGACACACTTCGCCAGGCTTACTCCTACTCAATTCAGGCTGGAGAATTGAAACTGGGTTCAGGCTGGAATACACAATTAGTTGCAACAGATAAGACAACATTCCTTTTGAAGGAAAAGGGCAAAGGCACGTATGCAATTGTATATGCACCAAGTACAACAGCGATTGCTGGTTATACTAAAATAGACGGTAATAAAGTTGTTAATGGTGGTACTGGTGAATCTATCGCCCTCTTTGATATCATCGACCTTGATGCCGCTCCTTCTTTGGAACCGGACAGCAAGCACATGACATTTGAAGCAGTCGATAGAGCAAACTTCATTACAGCCGATGCTAATAACGCTGCTGTTTTGGCTACAGAAGCTGCCGCCTTGTGGATTGACTCCGTAAACGTAGAAGGTTTCGCTACTCCGAAATTCTTTATCTCTTACGCAGGCAAGATGATGGTGACAGGTGAAAGACTGGCTGAAATTGCAGAACAGGCTTACGAGTACGATAAGATCGACAAGAAAGAAAAAGACGCTATCGTAGCGAGCACCAAGTATAGCAATGGCGTAAACCGCATCATGTTCATGGATGCTGCACGTGTAGCTGGTGAAGATACATTGATGATCGGCGACCAAAAAGTCGCAGGTAAAGCTATTGATGCATTCAAATTCACGATCACAGAAAACGAAGATGGCGACTATGTTTTGAAGAACGTTGAAGATGGTTCATATGTATATGTAATCAACGGTAACTTGGTCTATGGCAAGAGTGCTAAGGAAGCTGAAGCATTCGTAATCGAAGTAACTTCTACTCCGACAGCTAACGAAGGCATTGCAACATCTGAAGTGAAAGTTCTTGCCGGTAACGGTAACGTAACGATCGCAGGTGCAGCCGGTAAGAAAGTTGTTGTAAGCAACATCTTAGGTCAGGTAGTAGCTAACACGGTTGTTTCTTCTGACAATGCTGTAATCGCTGCTCCGGCAGGTGTAGTAGTTGTAGCAGTTGAAGGCGAAGCCGCTGTAAAAGCTATCGTTAAATAACGATTGATACTAAAAAAAACAATACTGTTGTCTATCGTAAGGGCGGAGTAGAACCCCGCCCCTACAGACACAATGACATTTTATAATCAAATAATTCTTCGGTTGCGCGGAGGCGAAAGCCTCCAACTACCCTGCGACAGGCGAACAAGCGACCGTATTTAATATTAATAATACTAAAGTAATGAAATTAAAAGTTCTACTGCTTTTCCCTCTGTGAAGACCGGACGGCAGACAAAAAACAGGCCCCGGCGGTATTCGTACTGCCGGGGCTTCGTTGTTCCCTTATCCCTATTTGTAGGTATTTTCCCCAGTTTAACATCCCTCGTCCTTTACAATCCTTTTCAGATAGGGGGAAAAGACGTATCTTTGCACGCCTAAACCGAAATAGACAAGATAAGCTTATGAAGTTTGAAAACGAGAACTGGGCGCAGTTCAAAGGAGAAACCTGGAAAAAGGAGATCAACGTAAGAGACTTTATCCAGAACAATTATAAACCTTATGACGGTGATGATACGTTCCTCGTACCCTCTTCGGAGAAAACGAAGAAAGTGTGGAACAAGCTGACCGAAATGTTTAAGGTGGAAAGGGAAAAAGGAGTATATGACGCCGAAACGAAACTTCCTCAGGGGATTGACACATACGGACCCGGTTACATTGATAAGGAGAACGAAGTAATCGTCGGTCTGCAGACAGACGCCCCGTTGAAACGAGGTATCTTTCCGAAAGGTGGTATCCGCATGGTCGAAAACAGTCTGGAAGCCTATGGCTATCATCTGGACCCGATGACAAAAGAAATCTTCACCAAATACAGAAAGACGCACAACGAAGGTGTTTTTTCAGCCTATACGGACGAGATGGTAGCTGCACGCCGTTCTGCCATTATCACCGGACTGCCTGATGCTTACGGACGCGGACGTATCATCGGTGATTACCGCCGTGTGCCTCTGTACGGAACTCAGATCCTGATCGAAGAGAAGAAACGTTTCCAGAAACGTCTCGATATCCAGGAACTGACGGAAGAGATCATTCAAAGCCGTGAGGAGATAACGGAACAGATCAAAGCGTTGAAAGCATTTGAGAAAATGTGTGCCGGTTATGGTTTCGATGTGACACGCCCGGCCAAGGATGCCCGCGAAGCTGTGCAGTATTTGTATCTGGCTTACCTGGCTGCCGTAAAGGATCAGGATGGAGCGGCCATGTCTCTCGGACGTACTTCCACGTTCCTCGATATCTATATCGAAAAGGATATTCGTGAAGGCAAGCTGACGGAAGAAGAGGCACAGGAATTGATCGACCAGTTTATTATCAAACTGCGTATTGTCCGTTTCTTGCGTACTCCGGAATACAACGACCTGTTCTCCGGTGATCCTGTTTGGGTGACAGAATCGCTGGGCGGACAAGGTGTTGACGGCCGTTCGTTGGTGACAAAGACATCTTACCGTTATCTGCATACCTTGTATAATCTCGGCCCGGCGCCCGAACCCAACTTGACGGTGCTTTGGTTCAACAATGCACCGGATAACTGGAAAAACTTCTGTGCGAAAGTATCGATCGATACCTCCGCCATCCAGTACGAGAACGACGATCTGATGCGTCCGGACTATGGCGACGATTACGGTATCGCCTGCTGTGTGTCTCCGATGAAGATCGGTAAGCAGATGCAGTATTTCGGAGCTCGTGCCAACCTGGCAAAGTGCCTGTTGTATGCGATCAATGGCGGACGTGACGAGAAATCGGGCGTGCAGGTGGCTCCCCGCTTCGAGCCGATCACCAGCGAATATCTGGATTACAATGAAGTGATGGAGAAATACGAGCAGATGATGCGCTGGCTGGCTAAAGTCTATGTCAATGCACTGAAGATCATTCACTACATGCACGACAAATATGCGTATGAAGCATTCGAAATGGGGCTTCATGACGGAGATGTGGAACGTATCCGCGCAACCGGTATTGCCGGCCTTTCTATCGTTGCCGACTCGCTGGCTGCCATCCGTGACACAAAAGTGAAAGTAATCCGTGACGAACGTGGTTTGGCTGTCGACTTCGAACGCGAAGGCGAATATGTGCCTTTCGGAAACAATGACGATCGTACGGACAGTATTGCTGTCGACATTACCGAGAAGTTCATGGAATACCTGCGCCAGCATCAGACATACCGCAAGGCCACCCCGACACAGTCTATCCTGACGATCACTTCAAACGTGGTCTACGGAAAGAAAACCGGAACGACCCCCGATGGCCGTCCGGGTGGTACGCCGTTCGCTCCGGGAGCCAATCCGATGAACGGACGCGATACGAAAGGGGCTGTCGCCGCTTTGGCTTCTGTTGCCAAACTGCCGTTCCAGCATGCGCATGACGGTATTTCCTATACATTTGCCGTTTCACCGGCCACCTTGGGCAAGGAGCGCGATATTCAGGTGAGTAATTTAGTGAGCCTCTTGGATGGCTATTTCACGCCTGATGGCGGCCAGCATCTGAATGTGAACGTGTTCGATAAGGACCTGCTGTTAGATGCGATGGAGCACCCGGAGAAATACCCGCAGCTTACGATCCGTGTTTCGGGCTATGCTGTCAATTTCGTCAAGCTGACACGCGAACAGCAGCTCGATGTCATCTCGCGCACTATCAACAGCAGTTTATAATTGTCAATTGTCAATTCTCAATTGTCCATTGATTAATATGTTGGGATACATACATTCTTTAGAGAGTTTCGGGACCGTTGACGGTCCCGGAATTCGCTTTGTCGTTTTTATGCAAGGGTGTCCGCTTCGTTGTCTGTATTGCCACAATCCGGATACCTGGGAGGTGAAGCGTGAGACACCTTATCAACTGGAACCCAAAGCGTTGCTTGCCGAAGTGCTGCGCTATAAGAATTTTATCGCTAAAGGTGGTGTTACTGTTACTGGTGGCGAGCCTTTGTTACAACCAGAATTCCTTAAAGAGTTTTTCCGCCTTTGCCGTGAGAACGGTATCCATACGGCGTTGGATACTTCCGGCTATATCTGTTCCGGCAAAGCTTTGGAAGTCCTTGAATATGTCGATCTGGTTCTGTTGGACATCAAGACGATCGATGCCGGGCTTCATCCCCGTCTGACAGCTGTGAAACTTGATAACACTTTACGTTTTCTTGATGAGTTGGAGAAACGCGACATTCCCGTATGGGTCCGCCATGTGGTCGTTCCCGGTCTGACAGATAATGATGAGGATCTGGAAAAATTAGCCGGATACGTCAGCCGCTATAAGGTGATTCAGAAAGCCGAGCTTCTGCCTTATCACACAATGGGAACTTATAAATATGAGGCGCAGGGCCTGGATTATAAGCTGAAAGGTGTGGAACCGCTTTCGGCAGAGCGCCTGGCCAATGCTAAAACGATCTTTAGGAAACACGGGATAAACGTATAAGACTAATCGAGCGTCTGCTCTTTGATGATGATCGGTTTGCGGCTGATCCGGTTGACTGTGCGGACACTGTCACTTTCAACACTGGTTACATCTCCTTCGCAGTTGGTGAAATAGATGTAATGTCCCATATCCATGAAACGATAAACCTTACACCCTTCATGTTCGAACAGGTATTCGACTTGATAGGAGGAATTGTTTGCTGGTTTTTCCCGCGTAAGGGGTATTTGTGAGACGCATGAAGAAAGCCATGCGCTGCAAATGAGCAGCAGGCCCGCTGAAAATGTATACAAACTTGCTCTTCTCATCTTCGAATATTTTTAAGTTAACATCCAAAGGTAACAATTAAAGAATCACATGGTATGGCCGAAAGGTATTTTACCTATAATTAGGTATATTTTGGTTGTTCCGGAAAACATAACTTTGCTTCATATTGTCATAGTAGATGAGTGTACTTGCTGATAGGGGTCCGTCTATCGGCAGATAAAAATTATCAATTTGAAAAATTCTTTCAATCAGTACCTTACGATTTACCTTTGCAGAGTAATCAAAAAATAGTAGTAACAAATTAAATAGTAAAAATCATGGAACCAATTATCAATTCACAAGTACCCGAATTCAAAGTTCAAGCTTTTCAGAATGGTAATTTCAAGACCGTAAGTAACGAAGATATCAAGGGCAAATGGGCCATCTTTTTCTTCTATCCTGCCGACTTTACATTCGTATGCCCGACCGAATTGGTCGATATGGCTGACAAGTACGGCAAATTTCAGGAAATGGGTGTCGAAGTATATTCTGTAAGTACAGACTCACACTTTGTGCATAAAGCATGGCATGATGCTTCCGAAACAATTCGCAAAATCAAATATCCGATGCTGGCAGACCCGACAGGTGCTTTAAGCCGTGCGTTTGGTGTGATGATCGAAGAAGAGGGTATGGCTTATCGCGGTACATTCCTGGTAAATCCCGAAGGTAAGATCAAGATTGCTGAAATCCATGATAACGGTATCGGCCGTAATGCAGACGAATTGCTTCGTAAAGTTGAAGCTGCCCAGTTTGTTGCTTCTCACCCGAATGAAGTTTGTCCTGCAAAATGGAAAAAAGGCGAAGCAACATTGAAGCCGAGTATCGACTTGGTCGGTAAGATCTAAAGTTATGTTAGACTCTGCAATGAAAGACCAGCTTTCGGGAATTTTCTCCGGACTGGTGTCCCAATATGTATTTGATATACAAGTCGCTCCTGATCATGAAAGTCGTCAGGAGCTGATAGACCTGCTTAGTGATGTGGCATCTTGCTCGGATCATTTGTCATGCAACATTGCCGATGGAGAGGGACTTCAATTTGCAATTGTAAAAGACGGGATGCCTACTGGTATCCGGTTTCGTGCAGTACCCAACGGCCATGAATTTACATCCCTGCTGTTGGCTGTCCTGAATAGTGATGGAAAAGGTAAAAATATACCGGACGAAAGTATCTGTGCACGTGTCAGAGCCTTGAACGGTCCGATCAAGCTGACGACTTATGTTTCTCTTACTTGCACCAACTGTCCGGATGTGGTGCAGGCACTCAATGTCATGGCAACTCTCAACAGCCGCATCACCCATGAAACGGTGGATGGCGCCATCAACCAGAAAGAAGTTGAGGTGATGAAAGTACAGGGAGTCCCTTCTGTTTTCGCCGATGGCAAACTGATCAATGTGGGCCGTAGTGATTTTGGAGAATTGCTTTCCAAACTCGAAGCCCAATACGGAATTAATGAAGGGATTGTTGATAACTCTGTTGAAAAACCTGTTAAGAACTATGATGTGATAGTAGTGGGAGGTGGACCTGCCGGTGCTGCCTCTGCCATCTACTCGGCACGTAAAGGCTTGAATGTTGCAGTGATAGCCGAACGTATCGGTGGACAGGTCAAAGAAACAGTCGGTATCGAGAACCTGATCTCCGTACCTCAGACTACCGGAAAGCAGTTGGCGAACGATCTTCTGACACATATCAACGACTATCCGGTCGATATATTGGAGCATCGTCGTGTAGACAAAGTCGAACTAGACGGAGCGGCGAAACTTCTGACCACTTCTACCGGTGAACGTTTTTCTGCTCCTGCTGTTATCGTGGCGACAGGTGCAAGCTGGCGCAAGTTGAATGTTCCGGGCGAAGCGGAATATATCGGGAGGGGGGTCGCTTTTTGTCCTCACTGCGACGGTCCATTCTATAAAGACAAGCACGTAGCGGTTGTCGGCGGTGGAAATTCGGGTATTGAAGCGGCTATAGATTTGGCAGGCATTTGCTCGAAAGTGACGGTGCTGGAGTTTATGGACGAGCTGAAAGCCGATCAAGTGCTGCAGGAAAAAGCGAAGAGCCTGCCGAATGTGGAAATTTTCTTGCATTCCCAATCTTTGGAAGTGATCGGTAACGGCGATAAGGTGACAGGTCTTCGTGTAAAAGACCGTAAGACGGAAGTGGAGCGGGTGATTGATCTGGATGGTATCTTCGTCCAAATTGGTCTGGCTGCCAATAGCGGCGTGTTCCGCGATGTTGTCGAAACAAATAAACCGGGTGAGATTGTAATCGATGCGCATTGCCGGACAAATGTTCCCGGTATCTATGCGGCGGGCGATGTCTCGACTGTACCCTATAAACAGATAATCATAGCGATGGGAGAAGGGGCAAAAGCGGCTCTGTCTGCTTTTGAAGACCGTATGAGAGGTTTAATCGGTTAATATTTAGTATTTGCTATGAATGAAGGAGGTGCGCCAAAACACCTCCTTCATGATCTTTTGTGCCTAAATATCTACTTATTGCAAATTGATCTCATCCACAAACAAGAACGCCGGATTACCTGCACCTCCGTGCCATGACGGAAGTTTGTCGCTCTTGATGATGACTTCGACATAGCGGGCTTTTACCGGGGAGAAGGAGATTTCCTGCGGATAAAGGCCGTCTTTGTCGTTTTTACCTAAAGACGGGATTGTTTTGGATGCTACCTCCTTGAAGTTCTGTCCGTCGTCCGATACCTTTACGGTAACGCCTGCCGCCCCCATAATCCAGTCCCCTTTCACAACATTCGTGTTGAAAGAGACTTTGCTGAATTCAGTCGGTTCTTTCAGGTCGATAACGGCGTCCAAATCCTTGCCTTGGAATCCTAACCAGCGTCCGGTCTTGTAGTTGTCGTTGCCGCTCAGACCATCGGTCAGTTCCGGGCCTCCGTTGAAGTTATACCCTCTGCTGGGAGCTACTTTCAATGTGACCGGCTTAGCCGTCGCCTTGTTGAAGTCGATCTTTTCAGAGAAGATGCGGCTGTTTCCAGTCGGGCGGACAGCTACGGCTTTAACTTCTGCATTTTGCTTGATGCGGAGAGGGGCTTCGTATTTCGGGCTGGTTGCTGTCGGTTCGCTGCCGTCAAGCGTATAATGGATATCGGCGGTACCTTCGGTTTCGAGTGTCACGACGATTTCACCTTTGTCACCGTCGGTAGCGAAAGAGGCGCGAATGTCGAAGATATGTTTGGCGTAGTTGTAACCTAAGCGGTCGTAAAGTTCGGTCATACGAACCAAGCGCGGCAGGAACGCTTTGAAATCCTTCGGAGCGTTTGTCCATTGCACTTCTGCCAATGCATCCATACGCGGCAATACCATATATTCGACCTGGCTGAATGTCGGGATATATTCTGTCCAAAGGTTTGCCTGCACACCGGTTACATATTTCTGGTACTCTTCCGGGATTCCGGCAGTCGGTTCGAATGAATAGACGCGTTCCAACGGCAGGTAACCACCGATGGCAAGCGGGTCGTGTTCTGTGTCGGTTGACTGATAGTAGTCGAAATACAGGTAAGAGTTAGGTGTCATAATCACATTATGTTTTTGTTTGGCAGCTTCGATACCTCCGTCTACTCCGCGCCAGCTCATCACCGTTGCGTTCGGAGCCAGTCCGCCTTCCAGGATTTCGTCCCAACCGATGATATGGCGTCCTTTGCTTTCGACGAATTTCTCCATACGTGAAATGACATAGCTTTGCAGGTATTCTTCGGCCGTATGCTTGCTGTCTCCTTTGATGCCTTCCGCCTTGATGCGTGCCTGGCATTTCGGACAACTCTTCCAACGCACTTTCGGGCATTCGTCACCGCCTACGTGGATATATTCGGACGGGAAAAGGTCGATCACCTCGCCAAGCACGTCTTCAAGGAAGGTCATGGCTTTTTCATTACCGGCACAGATCACGTCGTCGGAAACCCCCCACTGTGTCCATACTTCATACGGTCCGCCAGTACAACCTAATTCAGGGTAGGTCGTGATGGCAGCCAGCTGGTGTCCCGGAAGGTCTATTTCGGGGATGATCGTAATGAAGCGTTCTTGAGCGTAAGCAATCACGTCGCGGATTTCATCTTGCGTGTAGAACATACCTTCGCCATACGGTTTACCGTCATATTTGCCGGAGTTACGGCCGATGACGGTTTCTTTGCGTTGCGCCCCGATCTTGGTCAGTTCCGGATATTTCTTGATCTCGATGCGCCATCCCTGGTCGTCTGTCAGGTGCCAGTGGAAACGGTTCATGTTGTGCAAGGCGAGCATATCGATGAACTTCTTGACCGAGTCGGTCGGGAAGAAATGGCGGGAAACATCGAGGTGCATACCGCGATAGGGGAAACGCGGATAGTCGTTGATGCAGATGGAAGGAAGTTCGACATCCATTCCTACGGCTACGGCGGGGATAGACTTGCGCAAGGTCTGTACGCCATAGAAAATGCCGGCGTTGGATGCTCCGGCGATCTCGATGCCGTTCTCGCTGACCAGCAGACGGTAGCCTTCCGGATGCTGGATGTCGGAAGCGATCGACAGATGAATGCCTCTGTCTGCGTTTCCGGCGATAACTTTCGGTTCATATCCCGTAGCCTCTTTGATATAGGAGGCAAGGAAACGGGCGGTCTGTTCCATTTCCGTATCACCTTCCTGATAGGAGATTGGGGTAGACGGTTTCAACAGGAACGGAGTGTTTCCACCTTGGGTTATCTCTTGCGGAAGCGGGATAACGGCATAGTCTCCTTGTGCTTTTTTACCATCCGAACAAGCCACGGCTCCGGCCAGGGCTGTCAGGATACATGCATACTTCGTTAGTTTGTTCATGCGTTTAAAATGTTATAAGTGAAAAAAATAATGATTCTTATTTAGTCCAGTAGTCCACGACGGTGACGGCAGAAGCCTTGTCTCCTAATACTTTCCCGAAAGCCTTATGCGCCGGGTGGACGAGGTAGGCGTCGCGGTCCGCATCTGAATGAAACGTCAGGAAGAAGCAGTGCGTCAATCCCTGTTGCAATCCTTCGGGACTGCAATCCGTCCCCCATTCGTACCCTTTGATCAGGTCTATCTGGGAAGGAAGTGCGCAGAAAGCATCTTCGACTTCTTTGATCTGTTGGGCAGATACTTCGGGTTTGAATCCGAACATGACAACGTGGCGAAGCATTTTCTCCTGCTTGGGAGTATTGCTGCAACAGAACATCAGGGCCGAGAATGCCAGGATTGTCAATGATGCGAAGATTGTCTTTTTCATGATGACCAGGATTAATTTATGATTATGCAAAGACAAAGATAAAGATAAATAGTAGACTCCCCTATAATATAACAGGCTTTTCTTTGATCGGACTACTATATTGTTTCTGTTTCATGCCGATGAAACTTTTGTTTCCCGTAGGTGAAAATAAATTTTCATGCAAGGGAAAATTTATTTTCACCCTATGGAAAAAAGTGAAACCTTTTGATCGGTCTTGAAAAAGTCCTGCACCTTTTTCACTGTAGTGCACTGTGTATAGGCATCGTGACAGTAGATGATCGCCTGTTTCTTTAAGGTCGCCTCTTCCAGCATTCGCACTTTCTCGTTGTAGGATACGACGGGACAAGTGTCGTATGCGGAGATCCAGAGAGGTGAAACACTTGCCGCCAACGGGATGACATCGCCTGCGAAGACGTATGTGCGCTTAGGTGTCGTGATGTAAGGTGCGATTTGTCCCGGTGTATGTCCGTCGAACAGCCGTAGGTCGATACCGGGGCAAAGATTCGTGTCGCTTTCGATGAGGCGGAGCTTGCCGCTGTCGTAGGTGGCTTGCATATTCTCGATGAAATAGGAGTCGGCTTCGAGCGCATTCGGATGAAGGAAATTCTCCCATTGTGTGCGGCTAACCCAGTGGGTGGCATTCGGAAAGGCCATTTTAAAGAGAGGCTTTCCGTCCGGTTGCTCTTCTTTTTGTGTCGTATATCCGCAATGGTCGAAGTGAAGATGCGTGAGTATGATATCCGTAACCTCCTCACAGGCAACGCCTCGTCTTTGAAGTTCTTCCTTCAGATCGACGAGGTCGAAGAAGTTGTAATAGCTGAGTTGTTTCAGATGTTTGTTGCCCGCCCCGTTGTCAACAAGTACGATCTTCCCGTTCCCGTCGCGCACCAATAGAGTGCGCATGGCCAAGATGCATCCGTTTTGTTCATCGCTTGGATAACGGCGGCTCCAGGCGGTCTTGGGAATCGCACCGAACATGGCGCCTCCGTCTGCATGGAAAAAGCCCGTGTCTATAAGTTGAATATCCATAAATTATGCTTTTTCCAACAAAGATAGGGAAGTTTTTTCTTTCAAACCCATGCGAAGGGTAAATGAAATTGTGTACATTTGCAGGCAAAATCTGAGTGATGCGAAAAGTTCATTTAATCTCCGTAACCGAGCCTCTGTTGTTTGACTTAGCCCTGGCTATTCACCAAAAAGGATATGAAGTAAGCGTATCCGGTGTCGGACTGGCTGATACGACTCTTGCCAGACTGGAAAAAGAGGGGTGTACTTGTCATGGGGACGGATGGTTTCCGGAGAGATTAACTAAAGATATACATTTTGTGGTATTAGGGGCCGCAGTCCGGCAGGATAACCCCGAATTGATACGAGCAAAGGAACTGGGATTATTAGTGCTTTCGATACCTGAATTCATATTTCAGCGGACGAAAGAGAAGACGCGGGTTGTTGTTGCCGGCAGTCGGGGAAAGAAGACGATCATCTCGATGATTGTTTGTGCCCTGAGGCGGCAGAAACTTGCGTTCGACTATGCGTTGACCAGCGAAGTTCCCTTGTTGCCTGATCGTGTACATCTGAGCTACGAAGCCCGGATCGCGATTATCGAGGGTGACGAGCATGTCACGTCCGCTTTGGAGAAACGGTTCCAGCTTGAATTCTATCGTCCGCATATTGCTATTCTGACCAATCTGATGTGGACTTCCGCGACTGACCATGCCACGCCGGAGGCCTATCACACGACTTTCCGTACGTTCGCCTCTTCCATCGAGCGCGGGGGAAAGCTGATCTATTTTGACGGCGATCCTGTTGTCAAACAGCTTGCCCAGGGAGTACGCGAGGATATAACGGCTATGCCCTACGATCAACATGTCGTGGTCGAGAAAGAAGGAAAGACTTATTTGCAGACTCGCTACGGGGATTTTCCTATCTATATTCCGGACCGCTTCTTCTTGATCAACTTGAATGCTGCCCGCCTGGCCTGCCGCCAGTTAGGTGTAAAAGATGCGGATTTTTATCAGGCATTATCCGAATATAGTGTATCTTTGCTCCCATGATTATAGCGAGACAAAAAAGAAAGGAAAATATAGCCGAATATTTGTTGTACATGTGGCAGGTGGAAGACCTGATACGTGCCAATAATTTCGATATGGACTCGATTCGCCGCACGATCGTGGAACGTTACGACCAGCCGGACGATGTAAAGGAAGAGATTGCCAAATGGTATGAGGAACTGATCGAGATGATGCGTTCCGAAGGGGTGAAGGAAAAAGGACATATCCAGCTGAATAAGAATGTGATTATTGCTCTGACCGACCTGCACCTCCGCCTTCTGAAATCGTCGAAGGAAATGGTGTACGGGGCGGCTTATTATAAAACACTCCCCTTTATCGTCCAGCTCCGTGCCAAATCGGGTGGCGAGGACTTGCCTGAGTTGGAGACTTGTTTCAATGCTATTTACGGTTTCCTGATGCTGAAGATGCAAGGAAAGGAAATCAGCCCCGAAACGATGGAGGGGATCAAACAGATCAGCTCGTTCCTGGCGCTTCTGGCCGAGAAATATCGTGAAGATATGAATGGGGAACTGAAATTAGAAGAATAAGACAAGATGAAAACAATTTTAGTAACAGGAGCTAACGGGCAA
The DNA here is from genome assembly GCF_025151045.1 of Parabacteroides johnsonii DSM 18315. Classification (NCBI taxonomy): domain Bacteria; kingdom Pseudomonadati; phylum Bacteroidota; class Bacteroidia; order Bacteroidales; family Tannerellaceae; genus Parabacteroides; species Parabacteroides johnsonii. Next base: position 3,191,212 of record NZ_CP102285.1, on the reverse strand, counting down.
CTGGGCAATTCGATCCGTCAGTTGGCTGCCGGATATCCGCAATATGCGTTTGTGTTTACGGATGTGGATACGCTCGATATTTGTGACGCTCAGGCTGTGGATGCTTTTGTCAAGGAGAAGCAAGCCGATTATATCATCAATTGTGCTGCCTATACGGCTGTGGATAAGGCGGAAGATGACGAAGCTCTTTGTTTCCGTATCAATCGGGATGCCGTTCGAAACTTAGGAGAGGCGGCGCGTATGGCTGGGGCGAGGGTGATCCATGTTTCTACCGACTATGTATTCGACGGTACGAATCATTTGCCTTATGTGGAAACGGACGCGACTTGTCCGGCTTCTGTCTACGGGCGTACGAAACTTGCCGGTGAACAGGCTTTGCAGGAGGTTTGCCCGGATGCGGTAATCATCCGTACGGCATGGCTGTACTCCGAGTTCGGTAATAATTTTGTCAAGACGATGTTGCGTCTGGGAAATGAGCGGGAGCAGTTGTCTGTAGTGTTCGACCAGATTGGTTCGCCGACGTATGCCGGTGACCTGGCGGCTACCATTTTAGCGGTGTTGGTGCAGGCGGAGGCGGGTGCTTTTGTTCCCGGTATCTATCATTATTCCAACGAAGGAGTTTGCAGCTGGTATGATTTCGCCGTGAAGATTATGGAGTTGGGCGATGCGCCCTGCCATGTTCTCCCGATCGAGTCCAAAGATTATCCTGCGAAGGCTGCCCGTCCGCATTTCAGCGTCCTGAACAAGACTAAGATTAAAACGATCTATACAATCAGCATACCCCATTGGGAAGCGAGTCTGCGTGAATGTATGAAAAGAATAACAAAATAAGATAAATAACAATGAGTCAGTATTCAGAAGAGATTGAAAGAAGAAGAACGTTTGCTATTATCAGCCACCCGGATGCCGGTAAGACGACCCTTACCGAAAAACTGTTGCTCTTTGGGGGGGCCATTCATGTGGCAGGTGCCGTAAAGTCTAACAAGATCAAGAAGACAGCTACCTCCGACTGGATGGAAATTGAAAAGCAGCGTGGAATCTCCGTCGCAACCTCCGTGATGGCTTTCGACTATTCCGGTCATAAAATCAATATCCTCGATACTCCTGGCCACCAGGACTTCGCCGAAGATACGTTCCGTACGCTGACGGCTGTGGATAGCGTTATTATCGTGATCGATACCGCAAAAGGTGTGGAAGCCCAGACCCGTAAGTTGATGGAAGTCTGCCGTATGCGTAAGACTCCCGTGATCGTGTTTGTCAATAAGATGGACCGCGACGGTAAGGACCCGTTCGACTTGCTGGACGAGATCGAAGAGGAGCTGCATATCAATGTGCGCCCGCTGAGCTGGCCGATCGACATGGGACAGCGGTTCCGTGGCGTCTATAATATATATGAACAGAAACTGAATCTCTATACTCCGAGCAAGCAATATGTGACGGAGAATGTGGAATTTAAGGATATCAACAGCCCGGAACTTGAAAACTATATCGATGCCGGACAGGCAGAAAAGCTCCGTTCCGATATCGAACTGATAGAAGGGGTTTATCCTGAATTCGATGTCGATACTTATCTGAAAGGAGATATTGCTCCCGTGTTTTTTGGTTCTGCCTTGAATAACTTCGGGGTGAAAGAGTTGCTGGATTGCTTTATCAATATCGCTCCTTCTCCCCGTCCTGTATCGGCTGTGGAACGGGTGGTCGATCCAGAAGAGGATGCTTTCTCCGGCTTCGTTTTCAAGATCCATGCCAATATGGACCCTAACCATCGCAGTTGTATTGCTTTCGTGAAGATTTGTTCCGGACGTTTCGAACGTAATGCCAACTACAAGCATGTCCGTTTCGGAAAGATGATGCGTTTCAGCAGTCCTACAGCTTTCATGGCGCAGAAGAAGGAAGTGGTGGACGAGGCTTTTGCCGGCGATATCATCGGTTTGCCTGATACCGGAAACTTCAAGATCGGCGATACACTGACCTCCGGTGAAGAACTTCACTTTAAAGGATTACCGAGCTTCTCTCCTGAAATGTTCAAATATATCGAGAATGCCGACCCGATGAAGGCCAAGCAGCTGAACAAGGGTATCGAACAGTTGATGGATGAAGGTGTCGCCCAGCTCTTTACCAACCAATTCAACGGACGTAAGATTATCGGTACGGTCGGACAGTTGCAGTTCGAAGTGATTCAGTACCGCTTACTTCACGAATATGGTGCACAGTGTAAGTGGGAACCGATCAGCCTCTATAAGGCTTGCTGGATAGAAAGCGACAATACTGCCGCTCTTGAAAACTTCAAACGCCGTAAAGCCCAGTATATGGCTCTCGATAAGGAGGGACGCGATGTCTATCTGGCCGATTCCGGTTATGTACTGATGATGGCGCAACAGGATTTCCCGGATATCAAGTTCCACTTCACGTCGGAGTTCTGATAAGGTTTATAATCTACAAGTTTATATAAAGTAAAATGAAGAAGTTATTTGTTTCATGCATGATTGCCTTTATGGCGATTTGCTCGGTTGGTGCACAGGAGGTGTATATCGGCGGCGGTTTTACAGTCGGTAGTACAGATGATGAGTTTGTTTTTCAGATTTCACCGGAAGTAGGATGTCACTTAACTGACCAATGGGCTGTGGGTGGTGAAATCGGTTATATGCATTACGATAATTATAACCGTTTCCAGTTTGCTCCGTATGCTCGCTACACGTTTTATAAGACGGGTATTGTGGGGTTGTTTGTCGATGGGACGGTTGGGATTGCCGCTGGTGACGGTGATACTGGTTTCCGGTTGGGATTGCGTCCGGGACTTTCTTTGAAAGCGACGGAACATCTATCTTTTGTCACTAAAGTCGGATTTCTTGGTTATAGCGATTCGTATAACGGAACTTCTGATTTTGCAGGTGTGAACTTCGACACGGAAAATATCAGTATCGGTTTCCATTATAATTTTTGACAGGAAGTATCCTGATGAGAGGGAAGGAATCGGAAAGGGCGGAAGACGGCTTTTCCGGTTCCTTTTCTTTTAGGTGTAAGTCATAAGATCTGTTTAATCTCCTCCAAGTTTCCTACCGTGTAAGTCGGTGTAAACCCTTTTGTCGGCAGTCCTTCCGGGTTCAGCCACAGTTGGTCGATTTTAGAGTTATAGGCACCGATGATATCCGCTTCCCAACTGTCGCCGATCATCAGGCTTTCGCTCCGGCGGGAGTTGGTGTTTTTAAGGGCGAAATCGAAAATGCCTTTATGAGGTTTCTGGATGCAGGCGTCTTCGGAAAGGATCATCTTTTCGAAATAGGGGGCCAGGCCCGAATTGCTGAGTTTTTTGAACTGGACTTCCCGGAAACCGTTGGATAGGATATACATGCGATAGGAGGGACGCAGGTATTCCAATAGCTCGATTGCGCCTGGCACCAAGCGTGTCTTACGGGTTGTCCGTTGCAGGAAGTCGTTGTTGATCTCCAGTACCGATTTTGTGTCTTCTATCCCTAAAGGGCGGAGCATATGGCGAAAACGTTCGATGATCAATGTCTGGCGGTCTATTTCATTGTTGCGGTACTGTTCCCATAGCAGGTTGTTGTGCGGCCAGTAGATATCGAAGAAAGCCTCGAAGGAGGCATAATACCGGTCAAAGTGGTGAGCGGTATATACTTCTTCGAGGCATTCCTTATTATTATGGTACGTGTCCCAAAGGGTATCGTCCAAATCAATAAAAAGACTTTTGTATTTCATTATCCTACTTCAATCACCAAATACTTGCCAAGGCTCCAGAATGCTTTTTCGTCTGTGATCTTCAATGTCATATTGCCGTCTTCGTCCTTTACAAATTCATAAGAACCTTCCGGGTGATTGGATTTCAGTTTTGCTTTACCTGCGAACAATGGGATTTCCTTCACTTCGCGGATATCGATAGAGATGAAATAATCTTTGTTGAAGCCGCTCTGCAATACTTTGGATTTAGCAAATAAGCCACCTCCGGAAAGGATCTTCTGGTCTTTCAGCTCTTTTGCCGTACCGAAGCAATAATAAGCAGTATGAAGTTTCTTGTCCTGTTCCTGCAACTTTTCGGATTGGGCTGCAGTCGTAGTTGACAAGTCTTCCACGTCTTCATTCAAAGAAGCAACCATTTCATCCAATTCCTGGATGCGAACATTCTTCTTAGCCAGATCTTCCTGTAGCGTGACAATCATATTGGCTTTCTGGTCAAGTTCGGAAGAAAGGCGGCTGATTGTTTTTCGCAAGGCGGAAGACTGGATTCCGCTCTTTTTCAGTTTCTCTTCCAGTTCGCTGATCTGCTGTTTGTTCTTTTTCAGTGTTTCGCTGATCAACTGCATATTTTCTTTGATCTGTTCGCGGCTACTCTTATTCAGATCTCCTTTTTGCTGCTGTATGTTGAGATAATTTTCTGCATCACGGATAGACTGGATATCAGCCTCTACGTCATTGAGGGTACCGAGAATTTCATCCATCTCGGCATTGCTTTTAGTGTTTTCGATTCTCAGAGAGTCGTTTTCTGCTTTCAGCTTCTTATATTCTGCTGAATTCTGTCCGCAGGAGGCCAGCATGGCTGTGCAAATCGTTGTTGCAATTAATACTTTCTTCATGTTCTTTCTGTTGTTACGTTAAACTTCTGTTCCTGTCTCTGTCTCTTTGTCCTTTTTATCTTTTAAGCCTGCTAATACGATAACAATTTCACCTTTTGGTTCGTTCACGGTGAAATGGGCGATCACTTCTTCCAGCGTGCCGCGTACGGTTTCTTCGTGTATCTTCGATATTTCACGTGAAACGGAAACCGGGCGGTCATTCCCGAAAAACTCGGCTAATTGAGTCAATGTTTTGACCAGCCGGAAAGGCGACTCATAGAAAATGATAGTGCGATACTCCGTCGAGAGTTCTTTCAGGCGCGTCTGTCTGCCCTTCTTCTGGGGAAGAAAGCCTTCAAAACAAAATTTCTCGTTAGGCAATCCTGAAGCAACTAATGCCGGGACGAAAGCTGTGGCTCCCGGCAGACATTCCACTTCTACTCCTTGGCGTACACATTCACGCACTAACATGAATCCGGGATCGGATATTGCGGGCGTACCGGCATCCGACACCAACGCAATGTTTTCGCCTGCCTTGATACGGGTAGCCACTTGTTCGACTGTTTTATGCTCGTTGAACTTATGGTGCGACTGCATTCTGTTTTGTATCTCGAAATGTTTGAGTAGGATACCGGTAGTACGCGTGTCTTCCGCCAGAATGAGATCGGCCTCTTTCAGCACGCGGATTGCCCGGAACGTCATGTCTTCCAGATTTCCGACGGGAGTGGGTACTACTGTTAATTTTGCCATAGCACTTTTTAATTGACAATTGATAATTGACAATTGACAATTAAAAAGACAAAGACAAATACATTGTCAATTGTCCACTGTCAATTGTCCATTGCTTAGAGGAAGCGTTTTTCAAGCAGCTTGATAAAGTCTGCTACCGCTTCATCTTCTATATTCCATTTTAATTCGTTATTCAAATAGGTGACCGACTCTTCGTATGAATGAAGATCGTTCAGGTCGTTGATTGCTTTGTTCATCCGTGCCTCATCCCCTCCGAATAATTCGCGGCGGAAACGGAAGCGGTCATTCAGGCTGAATGCCTTACGGAAGTCCGAAAGATTTTTCTTCTCCAACAGGTCGTTGAGGAATAATCCGGGACGTTCTGCGGGGATCACTTTTTCGGGCGTTTCCACAACGGGAGCCTCCGATTCTTCAACAGGATTTGACTCCGGTTGGGCCGGGGATTCCTTCTCTGTGGGAAGTCCCTGTCTGATTTCCTCTGCGGGAGTCATTATGGGGGCCGGTTGAACAATCACCGGTTCTTCTTCGGGCTTTTCCTCCAAGGGGACCTCTTTTGCGGTTTCTTCCGTTACGGCCCGTTCGGTTTCCGGTTCTTGGGTGACTGGCTTTGTTTCTGCCCGTACCGTCTGTACCGAGGTGGCGACCGATGGGGGAATAGACTGAATCAACGCCTGATGTTCTTCCATCTGTTTGCGTAGCATTTCGATCTGAGCCGTTTCCAGAGCATGCAGATCCTTCAGAATCTTATGGGTGAGGTCGAAAGTCTGGCCGAAAAAAGACACCGGATACACTTCTGCATCCCGCATGCCGGCAACCAACGTTTCAAGCTCCCGGATATCCAGGAGCAGATAATCTATTTTTTCTTTATTCGCCATTCCTTTTACCATTCATGAAAACCTGCAAGCAAGTTTTCGTTTATATTGCAACAAAAATAGGCATTTCTTATATATGTAACGTATTTATTATATGAAATATTGTTATTCCTTTCGTTGTGAAGTTAGGACAACCACATCAAAATATTCCATTGTCAGGGATCAAGTCGTCCTCGGAAGGTTCTATTTAAGTGACAATAGCCATGCCTCTGTTGTCAAACAGCCTAATCATAGAGCTTTTGGCCTTGGTCGAATACCCTTTCGCCCTTGGTCAAAAGCTCTTTCGACACTTGTCAAAAACCTTTTCGACTAAGGGCGAAAAGTAAAAGAGTGGTAGTAATAGTTATAGATACCTGTAGTTTAATGAATTTAGTTGACTGCTATCAGTCTAAAAAGTAAAAGGGGTGTCAATACGGCCGACTGTTACTCTTCGAACTCCTCCGGCAAATTCACCAGATAGAGCCGGTGGGTTGCACGCGTAAAGGCGGTGTAAAGCCAGCGATAGAAATCTTCCCCAAGCATTTCTTCCGTAATATAGCCGATATCCAGAAATACATTCATCCATTGGCCGCCCTGCGCTTTGTGGCAGGTGATGGCATAGGCGAATTTGACTTGCAGGACGTTGTAGTGGGGATCAGCTTTCATCTTTTTCATCTTTCCCGCCTTTGTCGGGACATCGTCGTAATCTTCGAGGATGGTATAGAAGAGCTTGTCATTAAGCTCTTTGGGCAGTGCGGGGGCATCTGTCTGCAAGGTGTCGAGGAGAATCTTGACATCCATTTCAAGATCGTAGTCCTGGAAACGGACCGATACGTCGGCAAAACGGAAACCGTAGAGTTCGTAAGTTCTTCGTACACGCAGCACCTGTATGATCTCGCCGTTTGCGATGAAGTCCATCTCCTTGTTGTCGGCTGTCCAGAAATAGTTATTCTTGGCAATCATCAGCCGGTCGCCGGACGAAAGTTCTTCTTCCCGGTACAGGATGCGATTGCGGATACCATTATTATATAGGGTAGCCCGCTTATTAGAGCGAGAAATAATCATGGTCTCTTCGATTCCGTCCCGACTGTAAGCCGAAGATATTTCTTCGATCAGTTCGTCTCCGTTTACCTTTCTGAAATCGGTGAAGCCTTTCAGCTTTAGTTTGGGGAAAATCTCGACCGTTTCGTTCCGCAAGGCGTCCCGAAGGCGGGTTGCATTGAACAAGATCCCGGAGTCTTCGCTTTGGCGGACAACCTGGGTGAGGGTGATTTCCTGTACCTGTAAATTATATCCCCGCAGGATTTCCGGGTTGAGGGCGGGGCTTTCGATTTGCATGACGGGAGGTAACTGTGCCACATCGCCCATTAGGATCAGGCGGCAGTTTTCGCCGGAATAGACATACTGGATCAGGTCGTCCAACAGGCGTCCGGTGCCAAAAACAAACGAGTCCAATCCCTCATTGGCTATCATGGAGGCTTCGTCTACAATAAATAGTGTGTCTTTATGCAAGTTGTCAGCCGGATGAAAACCTGTCGGTTCGTTTGAAAAGGCTTTCTGACGATAGATCTTTTTGTGTATCGTAAACGCTTTCTGTTCGGCATAGCCGGAAAATACCTTTGCCGCCCGTCCGGTTGGGGCGAGCAGGATGCTTTTCTGTTTTAGCTCCGCCATCGTCTTCACCAGGGCTCCGACCAAAGAAGTTTTACCGGTTCCAGCATATCCTTTGAGTAATAAAAGCGAATCCGGTTCTTTCGAAAGAAGGAAATCGGATAGGACATTTAACGCTAAAACCTGGTCTTCGGTCGGATTATATGGGAAATTTTGTGTAATTTGGCGGCTTAAATAACTATTTATCATTTTGATCGCAATAATTTTCGCGATAAAGGTAGTGTATTAAATATTCTTTTTTAAATTTGCCGAACGAAATAAATTCAAAAAACAATATAAACCATGAAAGTTACATTAAAGATTTTATTGGCTGTGGCAGTAGTACTGCTTGCGTACATGTGTTACAGAAGTGTTATGGGTCCGATCGAATTCGATAAGACGAGAGAACAACGTGAAAATTTGATCAAAGCTCGTTTGATCGATATTCGTAAAGCACAGATCGAATACAAGAACATCCACAAGGTACATGCAGCCAATTTTGATGAACTGAGTAAGTTTTTAAAAGATGAAAAATTGCCGTTCCTTATCAAGGAAGGTGTATTGACGGACGAACAGCTCGAAAAGGGTATGACTGAACAGGAAGCCGTTAAGAAAGGTTTGATCAGACGTGATACTGTTTGGGTGACAGCTGTGGACACATTGTTCGGTAGTGGTTATAATGTAGATGATATGCGCAATGTACCGGGTGCGAACGTGCAGTTCTCTATGGATACGGCTACTCTTACTTCCGGTTCCGGTTATACTGTAAAAGTATTCCAGTGCGGTGTTCTGTATGACGACTATCTGGGCGATTTGGACAAACAGTTGGTTTACAACTTGAAGGATAAGGCCGAAAAGATGAACAAATATCAGGGTCTGCGCGTAGGTTCTATCGAAGAAATCAATAACAACGCAGGTAACTGGGAAGATTAATGATTGCCTATGGCTATTAATCTGTCTGATAAGTTAACAGCTGATTATTCGGAAAATTATATAATGTCCATCCGGCTTCGGTCGGGTGGACTTTCTTTTTCCGCATACAGTCCTTCGGTAAATGAGAGTTTCTTTTATAGAGACATCGAATTCGACCGGACAAAGCCTTATGTCTCTTCCCTGAAAGAATGTTTCTTTGAAAACGATTTCCTGACCTGGTTCTACAAACAGGTCAATGTGGTTTGTGTCACTCCCCAATATACGCTTGTGCCGAAAGAAGTTTTTCAGGAAAAGCAGAAAGCGGAGCTGCTGGCGTTCACATTCTCGTCTCCCGAAGGACGTTGCCTGAGCAATGAACTGAAAGACGAACCGGCAGAACTGGTATTCGGGGTGGATGAAGAAGTATATGAGTTTTGTTCCCGTTCGCTGGTCAATCCCCGTTTTGTCCATCATGTCAGTCCGCTGCTTTCGTTGTGGAAGAAGCAGAGCCGTGCCCGCTTGCCTCGCCAGCTATATGTCGTGCTGCATCGCCGGAGAATGGATGTGGCGTGCTATGCACAGGGGAACCTGCTTTTCGTGAACTCGTTCGAGTATGAACATGCGGACGATATCTTGTATTATATATTATATGTATGGAAGCAGACTGGAATGGATCAACAGAAAGACCAGTTGCGTCTTTTCGGCGATGTGCCTTTGCGGAGTGAAATAACGAATACGTTGCGGAATTATTTACAATACATCGATCCGCAGGAGATCCCTTCCGAAGCCTATCTGATGGGGCCGGAGGTGTTGCAGGCTCCGCTGGATCTTATAGCTTTATCTTTATGCGAATTATAAGTGGAATATACGGACGGCGCCGTTTTGATGTCCCGTCTACCTTCAGTGCCCGTCCGACGACGGATTTTGCGAAGGAAAATATCTTTAATGTGATCTCCAACCATATCGACCTTGAAGGGTTGGACGCACTCGACTTGTTTGCCGGGACGGGAAGTATCTCTTTCGAACTGCTTTCACGTGAGTGCCGGAGCGTGACAGCCGTCGAAAAGAATAATGCGCATGCTTCTTTTATCGCCAAAGTAGCCAAAGAGTTGAAAACGGATTCGCTGACGCTGATTCGCGGCGATGTCTTCCGTTATCTCCATTCGGCTCCGGCCCGGCATTTCGATTTCATCTTTGCCGATCCTCCTTATGCTCTGAAAGAATTACCCGAAGTGCCGGAACTTGTCTTCGAACGTGATCTGCTGCGAGACGGGGGAATCTTCGTGATGGAACATCCGAAGACAAATGATTTCTCCGGGTTACCCTATTTTTATCAGCACCGCGTCTACGGTTCGGTGAATTTTTCTATCTTTATCAAAGAAGATATTAAAGAAGAGGAGAAAACAGACGCATAAACGATTCGGCTATGCGTTGTTTGATCGGACGCTTCAGCCAGCGTGATGGAACCAGTCTTTCGCAACTATGCATGTCGTGCAGGAATACCTTCTTCATCTGTAAGGCAAACGAAGGTTGGTAAACAAAGGCGTTGATCTCGAAATTATGCTCGAAACTGCGGAAGTCCATATTGGCGGAACCGATGCAGGTCAGTTCGTCGTCTGCCACCATCAGTTTAGAATGTAGGAATCCCGGTTTATAGAAATAGACTTTGACGCCTGCTTTTACCATCTCATCAATGAAAGAGTGAGTCGCCATGTTTGCCGTACGCGTGTCCGAACGCTTTGGGAGCATCAGCCGTACGTCGACACCTCCCAAAGCTGCTATCTGCAAAGCCTGGTTCAGCCCTTCGGTCGGAAGGAAATAAGGGGTCTGGATAAATACATATTTCTTGGCATTGGCAACCGTGAAGATGGCCGCCTGCAAGAGCGTGCGCCACTGTCCGACGGGGCCGCTGGTGCAGATCTGCATGATATTATCGTCCGAATAGACCGGAAGCGGTGGATAGTAAATCTTGTCGTTCAGGAGTTTCTTGCTGACCACGTACCAATCGATCAGGAAAGCCGCCTGCAAACCATGTACACCTTTTCCGATAATCTTGAAATGCGTGTCCCTCCATGTCCCCCAACTGGTTCCTTTCGTGTAGCGGTCTGCAATGTTCATGCCGCCCATAAAGCCGACTTTACCGTCTATGACAACGATTTTCCGGTGGTTCCGGTAGTTTACTTTGCTGGTGAAGACCGGGAACGCTACTTTCAGGAAGGCGTTGACCTCGATACCGGCATCCGACATTTCCTTGAAGAACTTGTCTTTCACGTTCCAGCAACCTACATCGTCGTAAAGAACACGGACTTCGACTCCTTCTTTGGCTTTTTCGATCAACAGTTCTTTGACCTTATTACCAATTTCGTCGTCGCAGAAGATATAATATTGGATGTGTATATGATGGGTTGCCCCCGCAATCTCTTGTAAAAGGTCGTGAAACTTGTCTGCCCCGTTCGTATAGATCGTGATGTCGCTTCCATAGAGCAGGGAGGACTGGTTGCTGTTTGTCAACAGTGTGACCAATGGCTGATAGGGAGCTGGAACGGAGCAGGCATCTTGCGGGAGTTTCCCTTCCTGCGGCCGCTTCATGATGCGCTTATAGGTGCGCCGGGAGATAATCCGTTGCTTCCGGTTATCCTGTCCGAAGAAGAAATAGAACAGGAGCCCGATACCGGGAGCAAGGAGCAACACGATCACCCAGGGAATCGTTTTCAACGGATTCCTATTCTCTGTGATGATAACCAGTACTAACCCAAGAATGGTGACGCAGTATAATATGATGAATATTATACCCACTATCCATTGTATATGTATGTGTACGAGTGCCAGCATTCCGGGTGCTTTTTGTATCTGTCAGTATGTTGCAATTCGTAAAGATAGAAAGCTAATGCGGAAATTGCAAATGTAAAAGCTTTGTTTTTATAAACATATAAGGAATACATTGTTCAATCTTTACTACATTTGACGCATTAAATATAGAATAGATCATGATTACTTATGTTATTATCGGGATCACGGTTGTCGTGTCCTATATCTGTTTCGGCGACCATGAGTTGTTCCGGAAGTTAGCATTCATACCGTATCGTACCGTTCATAATAATGAATGGTACCGGTTGATTACGCATGGTTTTGTGCATGCCGACATGACGCACCTGCTTGTGAATATGTTCACCTTCTGGTCGTTCGGGACATATATGGAGAGTGCTTTCGGCTATTTGGGGTTGGGTACAGGCGGCTATTTAGGATTGTATTTTGGTGGGATGGTTGCTGCTTCCCTTTATGATCTGGCCCGTCGTCGCAATGATCCCTATTATGTGTCGATAGGCGCTTCTGGTGCTGTGTCGGCTGTCTTGTTCACTTCCATCTTTTTGGACCCGTGGGGAAAAATTCTGTTTTTTGCCGTACTGCCGATTCCGGGAATTATTTTTGGTGTGATCTACTTGGCCTATTGCCAGTATATGGCGAAAAAGGCGGGAGATAATATTAATCATAATGCCCACTTTTATGGAGCACTTTACGGTTTGATTTATCCGGCTATATTGGAACCTTCGTTGATCAAAAGGCTCTATCTGTTACTTTTCTCTTGAAAGAAAAGTAACAGATAAATCATCAAAATCTTCCACCCGGAGGCGGGCCCATCGGACCACCATGTCTCGGCCCTCTTCCGCCCGGTCCCTGCACATCGTTCATGCTGGCTCCTCCTTTAAAGATGCTGAAACGGTAGATGAAATGCACCATAAAGTAGCTACCCAAGGTATTGTATTCGGAATCTTGTGTATAGCTGGCAGTCACACTACGGGAGATATTGCTGCGTTGTTTCAGTATGTCGTATATCTTAAAACGGAGTGTAGCCTGTTTCCCTTTCAGGAATGACTTGGAGGCGGCGGCGTTCCATAGCACTTCGTTTTGCTTGAAACCATCCGAATAACCGGAGTTGGTGGACCAGTTGATATCGCTTTCCACTTTGAAATCGAGTGGGAGATAGATCGTTGTCGTTCCGCCTACACCGTAATTGAATGCGTTCAGGTCGGTTTGTCCTTGAAGTGAGTTCTGTGTCCCGTTGTAACGGATGTTGCCGTTGAGCCCGAGGTCCAGATAGTCGGAGCGGAAATCGATTCCGGCACGTTCCATTAAAACCAGATTTTTGTTTGTGTTTTTCTCATCGTTGATGAACCCGTTGCTGTTGGCATAAGAGGCCATTGTCATGGAGTTGATCGAGAACTTCCGGTTTTTGAGCGGTGTGTTGAACAGGACGCGGATGTTTCCGTTGTAGTTCCCGTTTACATTGTCGTAGGTCGTCATCTTCTTACCTGTATTGCCGACATAGACGGACTTGTTGACGATATCGTTGATCACGTAGTTGAGATTCGCCATCACCATCAGGGCCGTTTGCTTTTCGGGCACGAATTTCTGGAAACGGATGAACAGGTTGTTTGTGTAGGTCGGTTTCAAATCTGGGTTACCCATTGTCGTATTCAACGGGTCGGAGATGTCGGCTACGGGTTGCAGTTGCGTCATGCTGGGCTGGCTGGTACGTCCGCGATAATTGATGCGGAGGTTTGTCCGCTTGTTGAATTTATAGTTGAAGCGGACCATCGGTGAAAGGTTCACCACATTGCGCGACAACTTGGAGAGAACCGTGTCACCCACGAAGTTCTCGCTCGTACTATGAGACGGGTCTACCGTCAAACCGACCGTGTAATCATATTTGGCTCGGACGGCTTTGAAGGCGAGGCTGACCTGCTGGTTGATGAAATTGTTGCGGTAGCTCTTGCTGTAGGCTGTGTCTAAGACATTGTAATCTTCGCTTCCCTCTTCGCGAGTGTAAGAGTTTTTCAGAGATTCCTGTTTGTTTTGCCGGATGCTGTAGGTTGCCTGGATGAAGTTGTTGTGGCCGATCGGTTCTACCCAGGATAGATAAGCCCGGTAGTTAAACCCTTTGTTGTCGTAGCGGAAGCGTTGGTCCACCAGTTCGTTGTCCATCCCCTCCGCCATCATCAGATACTCGGTGTTCGAATAGTTCAGCCCTTTATTGTAGGAATCGCTTAGTCCTCCCGACAGAGATCCGCTGAAAACACGTCCTTCGCTGTTTAGCTTACGGCTGAATTCCAGGCGGGCGTTAAGGTTATATCCGCTTCCGTCGGAAAGATATTCGGATTCGCCTATGTTGACCGTGTCGCGGTTTCCGCTCAGTGTGTTGAAAGTGCTCCCTTCGCGACTATGGCTGTCGCTATAGCTGAAACTCGGACGGAAGATGATCTGGGTGAGCGAGTCCGGTTTCCATTCCATGCGAAGGTCGGCGGCTACATTGTCGCTGCGTGTGTTGCTATTGTTATTCTCGTTGTAGAAAGAGGTGCTGTCACCCGGTAGTATATTCTGCCGGTTGCTTTTGCTGATTGCGTCGTTGTCGGAATGGGAATAACGGAGGTTGCCTCCGACCGTCAACTTCGGGTTAAACTCCTTACTGAAATTCAGACCGATATTGCCGGATGTCGTGATCCCGTTGCCGGCTCCTCCGCCCCGGCGTCCACGTGGTCCGCCCATCCCTGAGAACATACTGGAGGCAAGGTCCGAGAATCCCATATTATTCGTGTTGTTGATTCCTCCCATCAAAGTCAGCTGATCGTTGTTGATAAAACGGTTCACCATGAAGTTTCCTTCGTACCGGTCTTCGCTACCGTAACCGGCAAAAGCGTTTCCGAACCAGCCTTGTTTCATGCCGGGCTTGACGGTTAGGTTGATGACGGTTTCCTCTTCTCCGTCGTCGAATCCGGTCATCTTGGCCATATCGCTCAGCTTGTCCAACACCTGTACTTTGTCAATCATTTTGGATGGCAGGTTCTTGGAGGCCACCTTAGGGTCATCGGAAAAGAACTCTTTTCCGTCGATCAACACCTTTTTGATCTCTTTCCCGTTGACGGTAATTTTCCCTTCGCTGTCCACTTCCACACCGGGCATCTTTTTCAGCAAATCTTCCAACATGGAACCTTCTGTAGTCTTGTAGGAATCGGCGTTGTACTCCATCGTATCGTTGCGTACGGTTACTTCCGGTGCTTTCCCGATCACGACAGCTTCGCCCAATAGGATCGCTCCGTCGGCAAGTGCAAGTTTACCTAATTTGACAGGATTGTTTTTTCCCGTGATGCGCAGGGGCTGGTAGAGCGGATCGAATCCGACAAATGATACGTGCAGCAAGTAGCTGCCGTTTTTAATGTTCTTGAGTACGAAACCTCCGTTGCGTGATGTGGCGACACCTCCGATCATAGAACTGTCTTTGACGCTTAACAAACGGACCGTTGCCTGTTCGATCGGTTCATTGGTCCCCTCCTCAATCACCGTTCCGGTGATGTCTACACCTTTTTGTGCATATGCAGGCATAGTCAACAGAATTAAAAACAGAATTAAAAAATACCTTCCCGATTTCATAACTTTTGTTTTATCTTATCTGATATTAAATACGAAAAGATAGACACGGAAGTTCTCTGTAAGTTTAATAAGCTTTGGCTTGATTTTAATTTATTAACGAATAAGTGGTGTCTGACAGATTGATGCTGTTCTCCTATTTTTGCTGTCTATATGAATGTTAAAAAATATTACCCGCAGTACTAATTTTAAAAATATGGGGTACTAATCTGATTTTGATGGGATGGAAGTGACAATTTGTCAAAGCAGGTTTATCCCAGAATATTTATCAAGAAAGGCAGATAATCTTTCAATTTAAGACGGAGTATCTTAAGTGCCTGCGATATCCTGTATTCGACGGTTTTTACCGATACTCCGAGTTTTTGGGCAATTTGCACATTCGTATTTTCCCCGAATCGGCTCATAGCAAATGTTTCCCGATAGGTTTCGGGCAGGTTCTCGATTGCTTTCTGTATGTTTTCTGTCAGTTCATTTACAAAATAGTAGTCCGGGTCTTCAAACTGGTCTTTTATCTTCTCATATATCTGGTTATGGATACGCTCGTGATACAGGTTTTTCCTGATCGCATTGAGGCAACGATGTTTGGTGGATATAAATAGATAGGATTTCAAAGACGTCTCAATCACAAGATTTTCCCGTGTTTCCCAAAGAAAAAGCATCAACTCCTGCACAAGCTCTTCAGAATCATCATCAGAAATATACTGTGACGCGTATTCGCAAAGGGGGGAGTAATACTTGATAAACAGTTGTTTGTAAGCATCCTGGTCTCCTTGTTGCAATAGTATTATCAGGTTATTTTCATCCATATCCCTTGGTTTTTATGAAAAAGAGCGTGGAAATGTTCTTGCTTATTCGGACTCCGAGGCTCTGGTATGCCCAATCCCCATAATAAGCCTGAACATCCCACGCCTATAAGGGCGCAGGCATTCAGACTACTATTTTGGGATTTTAGAAATTTACCAGATTTCGGAGTCCAAAATAATATCTAAACGCTTCTACGTTATTTTCGATTTCCTTATACAAATGTAGGGAAAAAATGAATAAAACTACAATAACGGTCCAATTCTTTTTTGCCAACCCGTCTATTTGAAATAATTATACAATGTTGTTTAGGGTATCCTCATTTGGTATTTGTCATATATATAGAATGGAAAAAGAACATACATATATGGCTGTTGGTGAACCGGAAAGTTCAGTTATTCTGAAATACATCCGGGGTACTGCTTCTGAAGAAGAGAAAGCGGAAGTTGATCTTTGGCTGAAGAAACATCCGGACAACGAGGAGGCATTATTACAAATTGCCCGCATTTATTATGCTTGCCGGACACAAGAACGGATTGTTTCTCGAGATCCTTTAAGGGCGTATTGGAAAGTAGACAAAAAGCTAAAATCTCAATCGCATTTGAAAGAATCTCAGAAAAAAGACCACTATGCCATTTTTCATCGCATCGTAATAGAACTATTAAAAGTTGCAGCTATTGTACTGATTTTGCTCGGTGGAAACTTCTTGTTACAAAAAGATGATCAGATGGAATCTTTTCCTTCGTTTCAGACTCTATATGTTCCGGCGGGTCAGCGTGCAGAATTGGTTTTGCCTGATAGTACGAAAGTATGGCTGAATGCAAACTCGAAACTGGTCTATCCGACCAGTTTTAAAGAAGGAATTCGACAGGTTGAATTGGATGGAGAGGCTTATTTTGATGTGAAGCATAATGGAGATAATCCTTTTGTTGTTAGAACTAAATCGATGAATGTGACGGTGCTGGGAACGGAATTTAATGTGTCTGCTTATTCTGGCATCGAGGAATTCAATATTGCATTATTGAGAGGAAGTGTCGAGTTGAATTCGTCGGATCGTTCCGGAAAATATAGGATGAAGGCTGGTGAGCAGATCTTTTACAGAGAAGGAAAATATGTCTCGGCCCAAATTGGCAATATGGATTATTTTAAGTGGAAAGAAGGGGTTCTCAGCTTTAATAACCAGCCGATACATGTGATAATCGATAAATTACGCTTGTATTATGATATCAGAATAGAAGTAGCGGATCTACCTTTCTTGGAAGAACGCTATTCCGGCAAATTCCGAGTAAAGGAAGGTGTCGAACAAGTACTGAAAGTCTTGCAGTTAGAGCATAAATTTACCTATGTAAAAGATAATGAATTGAATCTGATAACGATAAAATGAATCGCCTATGGGAAAAGAAATATAGATAAAATTAAAACCGGATTATGGTTCCAGCATAATCCGGTAAAATGTCAGCCAGTTGACATAACCAGTAATTAAATCGAGTACTAACATTTTGATACTGCAAAGTTATGAAAAAAAAGTGTACAGGGACAGACTATACCCTGTTATTAAGTGAATTTAGACATACATGTAGAGTGATGAAGTTAATCTTAAGCTTTTTGTTATTATGTGTATCGACTGTCTTTTCTGAAAACGTGAGTTCCCAGATAGCTCGTGTCAATATTGTAGCAAACAAGTTGTCTGTAGAGGAAATTATCAAGCAGATAGAAGATCAGACTGACTATCTTTTCGTATACAGCAATGAAAAGGTAGATTTGAGTCATCGGGTTTCTCTTAATGCTTCGGATATTTCCGTGATTAATGTCTTGAACCGTATTTTTGAGAACTCGGATATCGGATATGCGATAGAAGGGAATAATATCTTGTTGATGAAGAAAGATGTTCTTCAACAGCAAAAAGGGAAAGTTTTGAAAGGTACGGTGAAAGATCAGAGCGGCGAACCGGTGATCGGTGCTAATGTTGTTGTAAAAGGGACGACGAATGGTACTGTTACGGATGTAGATGGAAATTTTACATTGGAAGTTTCCAATACGGATGTTTTACAGGTTTCATTCATCGGGTATATGACACGTGAGGTTCCGGTAAAAAATAGGAATATATTGAATGTAAATCTGATTGAAGATACGAAAAGCCTGGATGAGGTAGTGGTCGTAGGTTACGGAACTCAGAAAAAGGTGAATTTGACAGGTGCTGTAAATGTGATTTCTAATGAAGATTTTGAAAATCGCCAGGCTTCTACTGTCTCTCAATTGTTACAGGGGGCTGCACCTGGATTTAATTTTGATATAGGTACACAAGATGGATTTGAACCCGGAGCAACCATGAATATCTCGATTCGTGGTATGGGATCGTTGAATGGGGGATCGCCTTATGTCGTGATCGATGGCTTTCCTGGTGATTTGAATAATTTGAATCCGGAAGATATCGAATCTGTTTCCGTTTTGAAAGATGCTGCTGCCTCTGCCATTTATGGTGCGAGAGCTCCTTACGGTGTTATCTTGGTTACAACGAAAAAAGGAAAAAAGAATGAAAAAGTTAGCGTTTCTTATACTGGTAATTTGATTGTGAAGACTGCTCAGAAGCTACCGGAAAGCCTGGATTCTTATACTTGGACCCGAATTTTGAATGAGGCGGGAGATAATATGGGGGGACATCCATTTAGCAACGAGACTATCGATCGTGTTATAGCCTATCAAAAAGGAGATTTTGAATATATTAGAAATTCAATTCCTGATTGGCCGGAAGGTGCTACCATCTTTGGCGCGATGCCGGAAGGTAATGTTTGGAATAATGCTAATTTAAATTATGCTAATACGGATTGGTGGGATATTTATTTTGGAAACAGTGTGAACCAGAAACACGATATCTCTTTGCATGGAGGTACGGATAAGGTCTCTTATTATTTCTCAGCTGGTTATATGGATGATAGTAGTGTTTTGAATTATGGAACGGACTATTTCAAAAGAATGAATACATTAGGTAAAATCAGCGTAGCTATTACCGATTGGTGGGATTTCGGATATGAAACACGCTTTGCTAAAAAGATTCGAGAAAAACCGAATATGACGAATGAGGGCGATTATTCTTTTTTGTATCGGCATATTTCTCGAAATTATCCTATTACCCCCTTATATGATGGATTCGGCAATTATATGTTTGAATCTCATATCCCTTCGATTGAAGCAGGGACAGATAAACAGGACGACATTGATTTCTGGAATAACTTTCGGATGGAGCTTCGTCCATTGAAAGGTTGGAAAATTAATGCGGATTTTGCTTATAATGTGTATAATCAAGAAATTTCGGAAGTAGAAAAGTATATATATACATATGATGTAAATAATCAGCCATATGAAAACGGCATAAGTATCCCGAATAATCTGACTCGGAAAAAATACATAAAAAAGTATTGGACGACAAATATTTATACTTCATACGATTTTGATATCAATGAAGAACATAACTTTACAATCTTAGCGGGTATGCAGTTTGAACGAGGAGATGAGTCGTGGGTTCAAGGTTATAAAACGGATTTAATTTCAGAAAAAGTACCTTCATTCCCGACAGCAACCGGTGATGCTCTTTTGTCAGAAGCTTTGGCTCATAATGCTACGGAAAGTTATTTTGCGAGGTTGAATTATAATTATAAAGAGAAATATTTATTTGAAGCGAATGTCCGTTATGATGGGTCTTATGTTTTCCGTAATGGAAAAAGATGGGGAACCTTTCCGTCATTTTCTCTCGGATGGAATTTATATAATGAATCGTTTTGGGAAAATATAGAGCCTTATGTCAACACACTGAAAGTTCGAGCATCTTGGGGACAATTAGGAAACCAGAACATTTCACCTTATAGCGATTTGGAATTAATTCCTATATCGGCTGATAAATTAAACTGGATCTTCAATTATGGTTCGACAAGGCCGGTAGGTTATACTTCTGGTCCTAATTTAGTAAATAGAAATTTGACATGGGAAACAGCAACGACGACTAATGTCGGGATGGATTTATCGTTCTTGAATAATCGATTATCGGCTACTGTGGATTGGTTTGAAAGACGGACTATTGATATGGTTGGACCGTCTCAAGCGATGCCAGGTGTATTGGGTACGAGTGTTCCAAAAGAGAATAATTCGACTTTGCGGACTCGTGGTTGGGAAATTAGTTTGAATTGGAAACATGCTTTGGAAAACGGATTGTCATATAATCTGGGTATTAGTTTGTATGACTATAAATCTGTCGTTACAAAATATTTTAATCCTACAGGGACATTGTCAACCTGGTATGAAGGTGCTGAAGTGGGTGATATATGGGGATATACAGTGAATGATTTGTTTCGCTCACAAGAGGATTTGGATTCATATTTGTCAAAAGTCGATATGACTCATATTGCCGCTAATTGGAATACCGGAGATCTGAAATATGAAGATATAAATCATGATGGTAAGGTCAATAATGGGACGAATACGATTGGCAATCATGGCGATTTATCGGTCATAGGTAATGACCAACCTCATTATCAATATACGATAAACGGGGGAGTGTCTTATAAAGGTTTTGACTTCTCTATGCTTTGGAGAGGTGTTGCTAAAAAGGATATGTATTTTTATCGTGGATCCAATATATACTGGGGGTTCATGGGCGGTTGGTGGGAGTCTTGTCTGACTCCTGAACACTTGGATTATTTTAGAGATCAGCCAGGTTCTAAATATAGTGGATTGTATGAAGGGGATGCCAATATAAATACGGATGCTTATTGGCCCAGACCTTATCTGAATAATACGGAAGAAGCGAAAAATAAAAATCATGCGAATACGCGCTATTTGCAGAATGCGGCTTATTTACGTTTGCAGAATGTTCAGTTAGGCTATAGTTTTCCTCGCAGTATTACTTCAAAGATGCATTTGGAAAAGCTTCGAATTTATTTTTCTGGTGAGAATTTATTGACATTTTCGAAGTTACCGAGTGGGATAGATCCTGTTGCTCCGGTAGGTTTTCCTACAGGAGGTGAGTTTTTCGGTACTGCCGGCTCGGGACGTTTGACCTATGGTGCTGATAGAATCTATTCTATTGGTTTGACTGTAACTTATTAAGTTCAATTTATTAAGGAGAAAAGATTATGAAACGATTCATATTGACAGCAGTCTCATTTATGACATTATTGTGTTCGTGTGAGAATTTTATTGATTTGCAGCCGATGGATAAAATCACAATGGATGATTATTGGAGCACTTCGACAGAGTTGGAATATTATACGCGGCAATTCTATCCATCATTTTGCCCTTGGACACAGATGGTTGCGGAGATGGCAACGGATAATGATGATATGATAACCGGTAGTCCGAGTATAATCATGAATGGTGTTCGTTCAAAAACTACCGGCAATTGGACCGGAGAATGGACAAGTATTCGTAATGTGAATATTTTCTTTGAACATTATGCGAAATGCCAAAGCGGATATGATGCATATAAGCAATATTTGGGAGAGGCTTATTTCTTTCGTGCTTGGTTCTATTTTAATTTATTGAAAAAATACGGGGATGTCCCCTGGTATTCGCATGTGATAGAAATGGACGATACCGAAGAGTTGATGCGTCCGAGGGATTCTCGCTTGTTGATCGCTGATTCAATATTAGCAGACCTTGATAATGCCATTACACATCTTGAATTGAGAAAAGATGTCGGGAATAACCGGATTAATAAAGAGGCAGCATTAGCCTTTAAGACTCGTGTCGCTTTATTTGAAGGCTCCTGGCAAAAATATCATGCAAACACGGACTTTGGGACTACCGGAGCTGATCCAACCAAATATTTTAAGATTTGTGTGGAAGCTGCACAAGAGTTGATGAAGGGAGATTATAAAGTCGGCATTTATAGTACAGGAAATCCGGATGAAGATTATTATAAACTATTTGGTTTCGATAACATGTCAGATATAAACGAAGTGCTTCTCTATCGTGCCTTCAATGCTGCGGAGGGAGCAGGCAATTCGACTCAAGGATTTATTACCTATAACAGCGATTCAAAGGGAATCACTTGGGAACTTGTCTCTTCTTATCTGGATAAAGACGGTAAACCATATGACTATTTGAACACGGCGGCAACGCATAAGGGAAACGCATTTCTGACGAAGATTGCAGAAGATTGTGACATCCGCTTAAAATCGACTGTTTGGATTCCTGGCGATTTGATGTCCGTAGGTGAGAATACTTATTTTAATGGACCGACTATCGAAGGGGGAGCTTTACAATTGTGCCCGACAGGTTTCCAGGTGAAAAAGACTGCCAATCCAAGTTCCCCTGCTGCCGGAAAATCTTGGGAGACACAGGCGGAAACAGGACTTATTTTGCTGCGTTATGGTGAAGTCCTGCTCAATTATGCAGAAGCCAAATGTGAGTTGGACAATTCGGTTGCATATGAAGCTCTGAATCTATTGAGACAACGTGTCGGAATGCCTGATTTTACCGTGAATGCACAGAGCTTGGATAAGAATAAAGTGGACTATGGGTATTCCATTACGGATGAATTATATGAGATCCGGAGGGAAAGAAGAGTGGAAATGGCTTTGGAAGGACAACGGGATGAAGATTATATGAGATGGGCGGCAAGTGCACTCTTTAAGAATAAACGGCCGAAAGGATATCCCGTTGATTTGGCTCAAAATCCGAATTTCAGTTCAAAGGTGGATGAAAATGGATTGATTGACTATTATAAGGGAGTAATGCCTGATGGCTATCAATTTAGAGATAAACAGGATTATTTGTATTCTATTCCGCAGGATGAATTAACATTGAATCCTAACCTGAAACAGAATCCGGGATGGAATTAATCATAAAATGTGATATTATGAAAAATAAATCGAGTTGGTTATTTTCTTGCATTGTGTGCATGTGTTTATTGATGTGTGGTTGCCTAAATGTACAGGCGGAAAAACATGAGAAAAATGAAGGTCATGCTAATACGGTTCCTGAATATTATGTGGCTGCTTATATCTGGCCTTCCTGCCACGACGATCCGATGGGACATGAAGTGCTATGGCCGGAAGGAACCGGAGAGTGGGAGATTATCAAAAAAGGAAATCCTCGCTTTGAAGGACATTATCAGCCGAAAGTACCTCTTTGGGGATATGAGTTGGACAATGATCCTAAGGTGATGGAGAAATGGATTGATGCAGCTACCGATCACGGTGTAAATACGTTTATATTCGATTGGTATTGGTTCAATGATGGCCCATTCCTGGAAGGTTGTTTGAACGATGGTTTCCTGAAAGCTAAAAATAATCATAAAATGAATTTCTATATCATGTGGGCTGATCATGATGTGGCACGGAACTATTGGAATGTACATCGTTACAAAGATGATAACTCCCGTTTATGGGATGGAGCGATTGATTGGGAGAATTTCCGTATAGTTGTGAAGCGTGTTATTGATCAGTATTTCAAACAACCGAATTATCTAAAATTAGATGGTAAGCCGGTATTTTCTGTCTTTAGCTTAGAGAACTTAATCAAGACATTTGGTAGTTTGGAGGAAACGCGTAAAGGATTGGACTATTTTGAAGAAGAGGTAAAAAAGGCTGGTTTTCCTGGTTTGCATATTCAATTGATGGCTGGAGGATTGCCTAATGAGTCCATATTAGAGCAGATTGAGGCTCTGAAAATTAATAGTCTGACACAATACAATTGGGGTGGTCCGCATCCTCAAGATTATGTGCAGTGGGGTACAGAATCTTTGGAACGTCTTCAAAAATGGGATGAAGCTGTTTCGATTCCATTTTTTCCGAATGCCTCCATCGGTTGGGACGATACGCCTCGTTTCCCTCATAAGACGCAGAAAGATGTCGTTCATCTCAATCAATCCCCGCAAAGTTTTGCTGCTTTTTTACAGAAAGCGAAAGAGTATTGTGACAAACATCCTGATCAACCGAAGCTGATTACGGTTTATGCTTGGAACGAATGGGTGGAAGGTGCCTATTTATTACCAGACATGAAGTACGGTTTTGGATATCTGGATGCTCTCAAGGATGTGATGGTTGAGGGAAAATATGAGAAATATACCAAATGAAAAATGACATGATTATGAATAGATTAAGTTTATTCTTATCTTATACTTTGTGTATTGGTCTGTTGCATAGTGATTTGTTGAATGCACAAATCAATGAAACAAGTAAAGATATTCCCGACTATTATGTCGCAGCTTATATTTGGCCTTCTTGCCATGATGATCCGATGGGACGTGAAGTTTTATGGCCGGAAGGAACTGGAGAATGGGAAGTCATAAAAAAGGGGAACGCACGCTTTGAGGGGCATTATCAGCCGAAAGTCCCTCTATGGGGATATGAGTTGGACAATGATCCCAAGGTAATGGAAAGATGGATAGATGCAGCTACCGACCATGGTGTGAATACATTTATCTTTGATTGGTATTGGTTTAATGATGGGCCGTTTTTAGAAAGTTGCCTGAATGATGGTTTTTTGAAAGCGAAAAACAATCGGAAGATGAACTTTTATATTATGTGGGCAGATCATGACGTAGCTCGTAATTATTGGAACGTTCATCGTTACAAAGATGATAATTCTCGCTTATGGAACGGAGCTATTAACTGGGAGAATTTCAGAATCGTAGTCAAACGTGTCATTGACCAGTATTTCAAACAACCGAACTATCTTAAATTAGAGGGTAAACCTGTGTTCTCTATTTTTAGTTTGGATAATTTGATCAAGACATTCGGTAATTTGGAAGAAACTCAAAAGGGATTGATCTATTTTGAAGAAGAGGTGAAAAAGGCTGGATTTCCTGGTTTACATCTTCAATTGATTGCAGGTGGTATGCCGCATGAAGCATTAATAAAGAAAATTGAAACATTGAAAATTAGTAGTTTGACGCAGTATGGCTGGAGTGCTCCTGTCTGTGAAGATTATATCCGATGGGGGACGCATACGTGGGAATATGTGCAAAAATGGGATGAAGCCGTGATGATTCCGTATTTCCCAAATGCCTCCATCGGTTGGGACGATACGCCTCGTTTTCCTCATAAGACGCGGAAAGATGTCGTGCATCTCAATCAATCTCCGCAAAGTTTCTCATCTTTTTTGCAAAAAGCGAAAGAGTATTGTGACAAACATCCTGATCAACCGAAACTGATTACGGTTTATGCTTGGAATGAATGGGTGGAAGGTGCTTATCTGCTGCCGGATATGAAATATGGTTTCGATTATCTGAATGCAGTAAAAGATGTGATGGTTGATGGCAAATATGAGAAATATACAAAATAGTTGATATTTGTTAGTTAATTTCTTAGTTCCCGTAACGCTATGGGTTAGTAGAGCTAAACATTGCATTACGGGAATTAGGGGTTTCACATCTTCCACACCCGGATATCTCATCTCCCTCCCCCCGGGCCTGAAGAAGCTTTTCAAGTTGTTTTACAAAAACTTTTTCATTGTTAAATACTAAAATAACATCAATTCGGGTTAAACCTTTCATTCGTTTCCAAGTCTTTTATCCAGAAGCGCTTCAAAAACAAATAAGTTTAATATTAATAACAGGTAATTAGTTTATGAAGAAGGTAATAGGATTGTGTTTGGTTCTCTTGATCAGTTCGGTTTCTGTTTTTGCTCAGGATGGCAAACGAAGAACAAAAAAGGGAGGTGATCCGGCACAACGTTGTGAGAAGATGATTACTGATCTGAAATTGAATGAAAAACAGGCTGTAGATTTCCGTAAGGTGGAAGCTGAGTTTAGAGATAAAATGAAAGCGGAAAGAAAACAGGCTGATTCGGATCGTCGGAAGATGCGCGAAAAGATGATAACTATGCGGAATGAGCGGGATGCGGAAATGAAAAAGATACTGACGGAGGATCAGTATAAACAATATCTTGAAAAGCAACGCTCCCAGTCTCCTCGTAAAGGACATGGCCGCAAGGGATGAAAAAACGACTCCCGTCTCATATGGTTGGAGACGGGAGTCATTTGTATGGAATAAGAATTTATAATGTTTTTATTTTCAGGTTTCTCCAAAGAACCTTGATACCGCCTCCATCATGGATTTGCAGGGCTATGCGTCCCTGTCCGGCTCCGATCTTTTCATCGTTGATGTTGACCATCTCTTGACCGTTCAACCAAGTTTGGACATTGTCTCCTTGTACTTTGATACGCATGGTATTCCAGTCACCTTCTTTCAGAATATTTTCTTTTTCATCCGGGATTTGGATCAACCAGCCGCGTCCGTATGATTCGTAGATGCCGCCTGTGTCATGGCCTTTGGGAGCTACTTCTACCTGCCAGCCGTTCACTTTAACATCTTCTTCGATAAAAGAGCGGATGAATACACCGGAGTTTCCGTCTGCTTCCTGTTTGAATTCAACCGTTAGGTCGAAGTCGTCATAGTAATCGCGTGTAGCCAGATAACCGTATTTTTTGTCCGGACCGCTTTCACAGATCAGTAAACCATCTTTTACATACCATTTTTCCGTGCCGTAGGCTTCCCATCCCTTCAAATCCGTACCGTTGAATAGTGTCACCTCTTTTGTTTTGCGGGGAAGTTCTTTAATCTTGATGTTGCGGAAAGAAGCAGGGTATCCGTGGTCTTGTAAGCAAAGGACACCTTTCTTGGCCAAGCCGTATTCTGGGGCATTTGCCCATTTACCACTGTTCTTTTTTGCATACCAATCATCGGTCCATGCTTCGAATTCCAGGATTTTGACTCCGTTCAACCAGTGTTCAACATGCCCATTATCGAATACGATCTTTGAATTGTTCCACTCTCCTTGTGGGTTTACTTTCATTTTTGCCTTGTCGGGGAGATGCATGGCGTAGTCTACGCCCAACTTCTGCCATTCTTCCAGAGGTTCGGGGAAGTTAGGTTCGTCTATTAACTGATATTCTGGTCCCGTGACATATGGAACGGCGAACTGAGGATGTTCGACTACATGGTATAGCATACCGCTGTTACCACCTTTGGACAATTTCCAGTCCCAAGATAATTCGAAGTTTTCATACTGCTTGTTGGTTACGATATAACCACTTGCGTCGCTACCGTCTCCTTTTGCCTGGATGCATCCGTCAACTACATGCCAGGGTTGCGTCAGGGTTGTTCCGTTGTAGTCTTTCCAGCCGTTCAATGTTTTACCGTCGAAGAGGAGTTGCCAGCCGTCTGCGATTTCTTCAGGCGTAAGTGTATTAGGTTCTACACTGGTGCACGAAGAAAATAAAGCCAATGACATAGCACAAGTGGCCAGAAAGCTAGTGGCTGTCGTTCTTTTCATTACTGATTCCATTTTAGAATTAAGTTTTTAGGTGAATAATTGATATGGTGACAAAGATACATTATACTAATGAGTTCCCCAATTCGTTACTATGATTTGAGAAATTTAAAAGTATACATGTCTTTTATCTGTGTGCCGTCTTTCCTTGTACATTATAATACCCATATGAAATCCTTGTGTATAGCCTGAAAACGGGAGTGTGGTAGAGAATAAAAAAGTTTTGTGTGTAACATTCAGTGGTTCAGAGATTAGAGTAAAGGTTTTACAAACGGGTTAAAAAATAGTTGCAAAAATGTTTGGTGAGTATGTTATAAAGCACTACTTTTGCATCCGCATTCGAGAGAGAACGCAGGTGCTTAAATGATGAAACAAAAAACTTTTGAAAAAGTTCCGATAAAATTTGGAAGTTAAAAATAAAAGTTCTTATCTTTGCACTCACGTTCGCTAAGAGATAGCGAAAAAAGTTCTTTGAAAATATTACATATCAACAAGTAGTACAAGAGACGTATATGAAATACGAAACATACCGTCAGTAACTACGATAAAGACGAGATTCTGAGCGAAGATATAAAACAATTTCAACAACGAAGAGTTTGATCCTGGCTCAGGATGAACGCTAGCGACAGGCTTAACACATGCAAGTCGAGGGGCAGCATGGTAAGTAGCAATACTTATTGATGGCGACCGGCGCACGGGTGAGTAACGCGTATGCAACTTACCTATCAGAGGGGGATAGCCCGGCGAAAGTCGGATTAATACTCCATAAAACAGGGGTTCCGCATGGGACTATTTGTTAAAGATTCATCGCTGATAGATAGGCATGCGTTCCATTAGGCAGTTGGCGGGGTAACGGCCCACCAAACCGACGATGGATAGGGGTTCTGAGAGGAAGGTCCCCCACATTGGTACTGAGACACGGACCAAACTCCTACGGGAGGCAGCAGTGAGGAATATTGGTCAATGGCCGAGAGGCTGAACCAGCCAAGTCGCGTGAAGGATGAAGGATCTATGGTTTGTAAACTTCTTTTATAGGGGAATAAAGTGTGGGACGTGTTCCATTTTGTATGTACCCTATGAATAAGCATCGGCTAACTCCGTGCCAGCAGCCGCGGTAATACGGAGGATGCGAGCGTTATCCGGATTTATTGGGTTTAAAGGGTGCGTAGGTGGTAATTTAAGTCAGCGGTGAAAGTTTGTGGCTCAACCATAAAATTGCCGTTGAAACTGGGTTACTTGAGTGTGTTTGAGGTAGGCGGAATGCGTGGTGTAGCGGTGAAATGCATAGATATCACGCAGAACTCCAATTGCGAAGGCAGCTTACTAAACCATAACTGACACTGAAGCACGAAAGCGTGGGTATCAAACAGGATTAGATACCCTGGTAGTCCACGCAGTAAACGATGATTACTAGGAGTTTGCGATACACAGTAAGCTCTACAGCGAAAGCGTTAAGTAATCCACCTGGGGAGTACGCCGGCAACGGTGAAACTCAAAGGAATTGACGGGGGCCCGCACAAGCGGAGGAACATGTGGTTTAATTCGATGATACGCGAGGAACCTTACCCGGGTTTGAACGTAGTCAGACCGACCTTGAAAGAGGTCTTCTAGCAATAGCTGATTACGAGGTGCTGCATGGTTGTCGTCAGCTCGTGCCGTGAGGTGTCGGCTTAAGTGCCATAACGAGCGCAACCCTTATCACTAGTTACTAACAGGTCGTGCTGAGGACTCTGGTGAGACTGCCAGCGTAAGCTGTGAGGAAGGTGGGGATGACGTCAAATCAGCACGGCCCTTACATCCGGGGCGACACACGTGTTACAATGGCATGGACAAAGGGCAGCTACCTGGCGACAGGATGCTAATCTCTAAACCATGTCTCAGTTCGGATCGGAGTCTGCAACTCGACTCCGTGAAGCTGGATTCGCTAGTAATCGCGCATCAGCCATGGCGCGGTGAATACGTTCCCGGGCCTTGTACACACCGCCCGTCAAGCCATGGGAGCCGGGGGTACCTGAAGTCCGTAACCGCAAGGATCGGCCTAGGGTAAAACTGGTGACTGGGGCTAAGTCGTAACAAGGTAGCCGTACCGGAAGGTGCGGCTGGAACACCTCCTTTCTGGAGCCAGAGTCTCATGAGAAAGTAGTAATTTCAATGAGGTATGTTATTCTCTGGTACTACGGTTGAATATGTATAAAATATGATCTTAACCGGGCATGCCGGTATAGAGAAAGATGAGGCTGAGGTATTTATCTCAGGCGCACAACAGTTGACAGTCCTATAGCTCAGTTGGTTAGAGCGCTACACTGATAATGTAGAGGTCGGCAGTTCAACTCTGCCTGGGACTACCAAACAGTTGACAGTTGAGAGTAAACAGTTGAAAGGTAAACAACTTTCCACTCTGCACTCTGCACTTTCAACTCTCTACGGGGGATTAGCTCAGCTGGCTAGAGCATCTGCCTTGCACGCAGAGGGTCAACGGTTCGAATCCGTTATTCTCCACACAAGATGAGTGATTATTGATTTATTAATTATTAATTATTCATTAAACATAAGATCTTTGACGTATTGGACAACTTCAAAAAAGTAAAGTAACAAAAAAAGTAAGAGCAAGCTAAAGATATATCAATCCGACACGCAAGATTAATTATTAATTGTTTAATTATTAATTTTGAAAACTGTGTCAGTGATAAAGAAAGTAAGCAAGGGCAGACGGTGGATGCCTTGGCTCTCGGAGGCGATGAAGGACGTGATAAGCTGCGATAAGCTTGGGGTAGGTGCAAATAACCTTTGATCCCAAGATTTCCGAATGGGGCAACCCGGCTGGTAGAAGGCCAGTCATTCCGTAAGGAAAGCGAACGTGGGGAACTGAAACATCTAAGTACCCATAGGAGAAGAAAACAAAAGTGATTCCGCAAGTAGTGGCGAGCGAACGCGGAACAGCCCAAACCGATGTTGTTTAGGCAATATCGGGGTTGTAGGACCACGCCATGGCAAGCGATTAAGGAAGTAGAACGTTTTGGAAAAAACGGCCGTAGACGGTGAAAGCCCAGTATACGACTCTTTAATGAAGCCTAGTGGTATCCTGAGTAGCGCGGAGCACGAGAAATTCTGTGTGAACCAGCGGGGCCCATCCCGTAAGGCTAAATACTCCCGAGAGACCGATAGCGAACCAGTACTGTGAAGGAAAGGTGAAAAGCACCTCGAACAGAGGAGTGAAATAGTCCCTGAAACCGTCTGCCTACAAGCGGTCGGAGCAATCTTTTGATTGTGACGGCGTGCCTTTTGCATAATGAACCTACGAGTTACTTTCTCCGGCAAGGTTAAGGACTTCAGGTCCGGAGCCGAAGCGAAAGCGAGTCTTAAAAGGGCGGTATAGTCGGAGTGAGTAGACGCGAAACCAAGTGATCTACCCTTGGTCAGGATGAAGGTTGGGTAACACCAACTGGAGGTCCGAATGGGTATACGTTGAAAAGTGTTCCAATGAACTGAGGGTAGGGGTGAAAGGCTAATCAAACTTGGAGATAGCTCGTACTCCCCGAAATGCATTTAGGTGCAGCCTTTATATAGTATATAATGAGGTAGAGCGACTGATTGGATGCGAGGGCTTCACCGCCTATCAAGTCCAGATAAACTCCGAATGCGTTATATATATTTATAAGGAGTGAGGGCGCGGGTGCTAAGGTCCGCGTCCGAGAGGAGAAGAATCCAGACCATCAGCTAAGGTCCCCAAATAACAGTTAAGTTGAACTAACGAAGTCAGACTGCAGAGACAGCTAGGATGTTGGCTTGGAAGCAGCCATTCATTTAAAGAGTGCGTAACAGCTCACTAGTCGAGGAGTCTGGCGTGGATAATACTCGGGCATAAACTGTTTACCGAAGCTATGGATCTCGTATGAGATGGTAGGGGAGCATTCCATGTACGTCGAAGGTGAGGGATGACCCTTGCTGGAGTGCATGGAAACGCAAATGTAGGTATAAGTAACGATAAAGGAGGTGAGAAACCTCCTCGCCGAAAGACTAAGGTTTCCTGATCAACGTTAATCGGATCAGGGTAAGTCGGGACCTAAGGATAAGCCGAACGGCGATTCCGATGGAAGAATGGTTTAATATTCCCATACTACTTTATGGAGCGATGTGGAGACGGAGAAGTGACAGTCCTGCCATCTGACGGAATAGATGGTTAAAGGGTGTAGATGTAGATCGAAGTAGGCAAATCCGCTTTGAGAGTCGAACCTGACAGTATGTCGCGTACTTGTACAAGGCAATATGGACGTAATCAGGCTCCCTAGAAAATCCGCTAAGCAAATTCATAAAGTACCCGTACCGTAAACGGACACACGTAGTTGGGTTGAAAATACTGAGGCGCTCGAGTGATTCACGGTTAAGGAACTAGGCAAATTGACCCTGTAACTTCGGGATAAAGGGTCCCTGCAGAGATGTGGGGCGCAGAGAATAGGTCCAGGCAACTGTTTAACAAAAACACATGGCTGTGCGAAATAGAAATATGAAGTATACAGCCTGACACCTGCCCGGTGCTGGAAGGTTAAGAGGAGAACTCATCGCAAGAGAAGGTTTGAATTGAAGCCCCAGTAAACGGCGGCCGTAACTATAACGGTCCTAAGGTAGCGAAATTCCTTGTCGGGTAAGTTCCGACCTGCACGAATGGTGTAATGATCTGGACACTGTCTCAACCGTGAGCTCGGTGAAATTGTAGTATCGGTGAAGATGCCGATTACCCGCGATGGGACGAAAAGACCCCGTGAACCTTTACTATAGCTTTACATTGAATTTGGGCAACTAATGTGTAGGATAGGCCGGAGACTATGAAGCAGGCACGCCAGTGTTTGTGGAGTCGTCGTTGAAATACGGCCCTTTGGTTGTTTGAGTTCTAACTCGCAGAAGCGAGGACACTGTATGGTGGGTAGTTTGACTGGGGTGGTCGCCTCCAAAAGAGTAACGGAGGCTTCTAAAGGTACCCTCAGACCGATTGGTAACCGGTCGTAGAGTGTAATGGCATAAGGGTGCTTGACTGGGAGGCCTACAAGCCGATCAGGTAGGAAACTAGAGCATAGTGATCCGGTGGTTCCGCATGGAAGGGCCATCGCTCAAAGGATAAAAGGTACTCCGGGGATAACAGGCTGATCGCTCCCAAGAGCTCATATCGACGGAGCGGTTTGGCACCTCGATGTCGGCTCGTCACATCCTGGGGCTGGAGAAGGTCCCAAGGGTTGGGCTGTTCGCCCATTAAAGTGGCACGCGAGCTGGGTTCAGAACGTCGTGAGACAGTTCGGTCTCTATCTATCGTGGGCGTAGGATATTTGAGGGGCTCTGACACTAGTACGAGAGGACCGTGTTGGACAGACCACTGGTTTACCGGTTGTACCGCCAGGTGCACCGCCGGGTATCTAAGTCTGGATTGGATAAGTGCTGAAAGCATCTAAGTACGAAGCCAGCCTCAAGATGAGATATCCCTGAGGGTCGTTGTAGACTACGACGTAGATAGGCTACAGGTGTAAGGGCAGTAATGTCGAAGCCGAGTAGTACTAATCGCCCGAGACTTTCGTATCATGTATAGGATTGATATATCGCTTAGGACGATCCGAAGTTGGGTCGTTAGCTCAGGAGTTATGTAGCTTAACTTGGGGTTGTCCGGTCAAAAATCTTAATATAAAAAGTTATTAAGGTGGTTATAGCGTTGGGGATCCACCTCTTCCCATTCCGAACAGAGAAGTTAAGCCCAACCACGTCGATGGTACTGCGTAAAAGTGGGAGAGTAGATAGCCGCCGTTTTTAGAAAGTAGAGTTAAAGAGCTCAAAAGAGAAAAGGAGTTAGTCGTAAGACTGGCTCCTTTTTCTGTTTCTGCTTTTTCGATTAAACTTCTGCCGGAAAAGACTTCACGGGAAGAACGGATATTTTCATGTGGAAGATGTGTCGTGTTATTGGGGTAAGATGATACTTCTTATCGCGTAGGGGGGACATGCTTCCGCTTTCTTATTTCATTTAGGAAAGGATATTGATCTTGAAGGGGTTCCACCCGAAGGAATTGGGCCTTTCTTTAGGCGTAAGCCGAAATTTTGTGTAAGTTTGACTTGTAAGATGTCCAATACGTCCTCTCCTAGTATAATATTCCTTTATCTTTCTCGTTCAATATATATTGACTGAATATTTCGATATGAAAAGTATATATGATTCCCGCCAACGGCTGAAGTTTGTATTTATTTTTACAGCTATCTTGATCGCGATTGCTTCACTTGTTGTTTCTGATATGCTTATAAAAGATCTGGCTCAGGAAGAGCGTCAGAAAATGGAAGTATGGGCGGAGGCTACCCGTTTGACAGCAAGTAAGAATACGGCAGTGGATTTGTCTCTTGTTTTGAAAATCTTGGAGGGAAATACGACCATCCCAGTTGTACTTTGTAATGATAAAGACAGCATCATGTTTGTAAAGAATATAAATTTTCCCGAAAATAATGATGTGGAAGAATTTAAGAAAGCGAAAGTAAAGGAGCTGAAAAGCAAAAATACGATTGTGATCGATATGGAGGATGGAACTTTCCAATATGTCTATTATGATGACTCTATCATCTTAAAGCGATTGTTGATTTATCCTTATGCGCAGCTTACGGTTGTATTCGTTTTTATCGTGATTGCTTTTCTGGCGCTAGCAAGCACGAAGAAGGCCGAACAGAATAAAGTGTGGGTCGGACTATCCAAAGAGACAGCTCATCAGTTAGGAACGCCTATTTCGTCTTTGATAGCCTGGGTGGAATACCTGCGGACAAAAGATATAGATCCTTCCCTCTTGAACGAGATGGAAAAAGATGTGAAGCGTTTGGAAACGATTGCGGAGCGTTTTTCCAAGATCGGTTCCAATCCGGATCCGGTCCCGGTGGATATCAATAATTCTATCCGTTCGGCCTTGAGCTATATGAGCACACGTATCTCTGCGAAGGTCAAGATTTATACGCATCTTACCGATGGGCCGGTACCGGTGCTGATGAATGATTCTCTTTTTGCTTGGGTTATTGAGAATCTGACAAAAAATGCGGTAGATGCAATGGAAGGGCAGGGTGAAATCACTTTCCAGGTGGAGGAACGTGACAAAGTTGTTCGTATCGATGTTACCGATACTGGAAAGGGAATCGCTAAGTCTAAGTTTAAAACCGTATTTAACCCTGGCTATACGACCAAGAAGCGCGGTTGGGGACTGGGATTGTCTTTGGTAAAGCGTATTATCGAATCTTATCATGGAGGAAAGATCTTTGTTAAGAATTCGGAAGTTGGTAAAGGTACAACTTTCCGGATTGAGCTTCGGAAATATAAGGGCTAAAATCTTAGATAATAAAAAATAACTGCAAAGTTATTGCATTTGTGTTTAGTTTTTTCGTACCTTTGCAAGGTTTTTACACTAAAAGGCTTTGGGAAAGTTTAAATTATATAATGTAGATTTGAAAAATCTCACTCCAGGGATACACGAATTTGAGTATTTATTGGAGAATAAGTTTTTTGTGGACATCGATGGAGACCAAGTCCAAAAGGGCAAAGTGAAGGTTCACCTCACGGTAAAACGGTCCTCTATGATGTTTGAAATGAACTTTCAGATTGAAGGTGTTGTTATGGTTCCGTGTGACAGATGTCTGGACGATATGGAAATTCCAATCGACACGCATAATCGCCTGGTGGTAAAGTTCGGTAAAGAATATGCCGAAGAAAGTGACGAAGTAGTGGTTATACCGGAAGACGAGGGTGCTATTAACCTTGCGTGGTTTCTGTATGAATTTATTGCATTGGCTATTCCTATGAAGCATGTACATGCTCCAGGGAAATGTAATAAAACGATGTCGTCCAAGCTGAAGAAGCATACTGCCAGAAGCACTGAAGACGGAGATGAAGAGTACGAAGACGATAGCGTGGAAGAAGATATCACGATCGATGATGACGTACCTGTGGCAACAGATCCGAGATGGGATGGTCTGAAAGGTTTACTTGAGAATGATAACAATTAAATAAATTAAAACATGGCACATCCTAAAAGAAGACAAGGTAAGACAAGAACAGCCAAGAGAAGAACTCATGACAAGGCTGTCGCTCCCACAATGGCTATTTGCCCGAACTGCGGCGCATGGCACATTTATCACACTGTATGCGGCGAATGCGGCTATTACAGAGGTAAGTTAGCTATCGAAAAAGAAGCTGCTGTGTAAGTTTATCCTAACTGATTAAGTTTTGATAAACCAAGAAATAGCCCTAAAAGTATTTTTAGGGCTTTTTTTTAATTGGGATATATAGTCCTTTTTATTTTTTAAGATATGGATAAGATAAATGCGGTAATAACAGGCGTAGGCGGATACGTTCCCGAAGATGTATTGACGAACGAAGATATTTCGAAGTTGGTGGATACGACGGATGAATGGATCATGACGCGTGTTGGCATCAAAGAACGCCGAATTTTGAAAGGTGAGGGCCTGGGAACCTCATATATGGGTATACGGGCTGTGAAGCAGTTACTCGAAAAGACAAATGTGAATCCGGAAGAAATAGAAGTGATCCTCACGGCTACAACTACGCCTGACCATCATTTCCCGACTACTTCCTCCATCATAGCCTACCATACTGGTTGCAAGAATGCAATGACTTTCGATTTGCAGGGAGCTTGTGCCGGTTTTTTGTATGCACTGGAAACAGGTTCCAATTATATCCGTTCGGGACGCTATAAAAAAGTGATTGTCGTTGCCGGTGATAAAATGACCGCAATAACAGACTATCAGGATCGTTCTACCTGTCCTTTGTTTGGCGATGCCTGCGGAGCTGTGTTGCTCGAACCTACGACAGAAGAAGTTGGTGTAATGGATACAATCCTGCGTACCGATGGTGTAGGTTATTCACATCTGATTATGAAATCCGGTGGTTCAGCCTATCCTCCTTCACATGAGACAGTGGATAATCGCGAACATTTCGTTTTTCAGGATGGTAAATATGTCTTTAAGTACGCAGTGTCGTATATGGCCGATGTCGCTGCCGAGATCGCTGAACGAAATGGGCTGACACACGACGATATCTCATGGATCGTACCTCACCAGGCAAATCTGCGTATCATCGATGCTACAGCTAAACGTCTAGGTGTGGATATGGAAAAGGTAATGATCAATATCCAGAAATACGGAAATACCAGTGCCGGAACAATTCCTATCTGCCTTTGGGAGTGGGAAGACAAACTGAAGAAAGGCGATAATTTGATTCTTGCTGCTTTTGGCGCCGGTTTTACCTGGGGGGCAATTTATCTTAAATGGGGATATAATGGAAAACAAGCATAAGTCCGGCTTTGTTAATATTGTCGGTAATCCGAACGTCGGAAAGTCTACGTTGATGAACCGTCTGGTGGGAGAGCGTATCTCGATCATCACTTCGAAAGCTCAGACAACACGGCACCGAATCATAGGGATCGTGAATACCGCTGATATGCAGATTGTGTATTCTGACACGCCGGGAGTCCTGCATCCGAATTATAAGTTGCAGGAATCTATGCTTAACTTCTCGCAGTCGGCACTTGGTGATGCCGATGTACTGCTTTATGTAACTGATGTCGTCGAAAAGATCGACAAGAATGAAGAATTTCTCCAGAAGGTCCAGAAAGTGGAATGTCCGGTTTTGTTATTGATTAACAAGATTGATACGACTACCCAGCAGGAGTTGGAAAAGTTGGTAGCCGAATGGAAAGAACTTCTTCCGAAAGCCGAGATCATCCCGATCTCTGCTCTTTCGAATTTTAATATAGATTACGTGAAACGCAGGGTGGAAGATCTGATGCCTGAATCTCCTCCCTATTTCGAGAAAGATGCGCTTACTGATAAGCCGGCCCGTTTCTTT
This sequence comes from Parabacteroides johnsonii DSM 18315, assembly GCF_025151045.1. Taxonomy (NCBI): domain Bacteria; kingdom Pseudomonadati; phylum Bacteroidota; class Bacteroidia; order Bacteroidales; family Tannerellaceae; genus Parabacteroides; species Parabacteroides johnsonii. Next base: position 3,154,118 of record NZ_CP102285.1, on the reverse strand, counting down.
GTGACGGAGATCATTCGCGAGAAGATTCTCCTGTACTACCAGAAAGAGATCCCGTATGCGGTAGAAGTCGTTGTTGAGCTGTTTAAAGAAGAAGCCGAGCTGATTCATATCAAAGCACTCGTTATTGTTGAACGCGATTCCCAAAAAGGAATCATCATCGGGCATCGTGGTCAGGCATTGAAAAAGGTAGGTGCTATGGCTCGTAAGGATATCGAACGCTTCTTTGATAAGAAGGTTTTCCTGGAAATGTTCGTCAAAGTGGAAAAAGACTGGCGTAATCGGGACAATATGCTGAAGAACTTCGGTTATCAGCTGGATTAATTAACAGCACAGACAGAAAAAGTTGTTTATGGGAAATATTGTTGCAATAGTTGGTAGACCCAACGTAGGAAAGTCCACCCTCTTCAACCGTTTGACACAGACGCGCCAGGCGATTGTCAACGAGGAAGCAGGCACTACCCGTGACCGTCAGTACGGCAAGGTAGAGTGGACGAGTAAAGAATTTTCGCTGATCGACACCGGCGGATGGGTGATTAATTCGGATGATGTTTTTGAAGAAGAGATAAACAAGCAAGTGAAAATCGCTCTTGAAGAGGCTGATGTGATCTTGTTTGTTGTTGATGTGTTGAATGGAGTTACGGATTTGGATAACGAAGTTGCAGCTATCCTGCGTCGTGCCAAGAAGCCAGTGATTGTTGTGGCCAACAAAGCGGATAACTTCGAATTGCATCCCTCTTCTGCCGAATTTTATTCTTTTGGATTAGGTGATCCTTTCTGTGTCTCTGCCATCAACGGTTCTTGTACGGGCGATTTGTTGGATAAAATCGTTGCTACTCTTCCGGATGATAAGCCGGAGGTACTCGAAGAAGAACTGCCCCGTATCGCCATCATCGGCCGTCCGAATGCTGGTAAATCTTCTTTGATCAACGCCTTTATCGGTGAAGATCGCCATATTGTAACGGATATTGCCGGTACGACCCGTGATTCTATTTACACGAAATATAATAAATTTGGCCTGAATTTCTATTTGGTGGATACAGCCGGTATTCGTAAGAAGGGAAAGGTGAACGAGGATCTGGAATATTATTCCGTGATCCGTTCGATCCGTGCTATCGAGAATTCGGATGTCTGCGTGTTGATGCTGGATGCCACCCGCGGCATTGAAAGCCAGGATTTGAACATCTTCTCTTTGGTTCAGAAGAACAAGAAAGGCTTGGTCGTTTGTGTGAACAAATGGGATTTGGTGGAAGATAAAAGCCAAAAGGTGATCGATACCTTTATGAATGCGATCCGCGAACGTTTGGCTCCGTTTACCGACTTTCCTATCCTGTTTATCTCTGCCTTGACGAAACAGCGTATCCTGAAGGTATTGGAAACAGCCAAAGATGTGTATGAAAACCGTCAGCGCCGTGTTCCGACTGCCAAGTTGAACGAAACGATGTTGCCGATCATCGAGAACTATCCACCCCCTGCATGGAAAGGAAAATATATTAAGATCAAATATATCACACAGCTTCCCGCCGGTCAGGTTCCTTCGTTTGTGTTTTTCTGTAACTTGCCGCAATGGATCAAAGATCCTTACAAACGCTTCCTGGAAAATAAGATCCGGGAAAACTGGAACTTCACAGGAACACCGATTAATGTATTTATTCGGGAAAAGTAAAGTGAAAAAAAATGCGCCGGTTGGCGCTTTATTACGGAGTGTGAACCGTGCCGGATTCGAACCGGCGACCTCTGCCCTGTCAAGGCAGCGCTCTAAACCAGCTGAGCTAACGGTTCCGATGCTGTAAAGATAAAAGGAATCCCCGGGAGTCATGCACTCTCCGGGGATTTTTTTATGTTTTTTTATTTTTAAACGGCTGAAGTTTACAGCGAGTTCAGTAATTTATTTAATTCGTTTACCATTTCAGCTGCTGACTGTTGAGTTTCAGACAGGCCTTCCGGGGTGAATTTGGCAACTGCTTTGTTCAGTTTGTCTAGTTTACCTTTTGCTCCTTTGGCCGTTAGCTCTTCGCGGAGGATGCGGATCTTTTCGCAATCCTGGATACCTTCGACCAAGCGTTCGAAGCGGATGGAACTGCGGGGACCCGGATAGATACTGTATGTGTCGCCTGCTGCCCAGGTACGGAAGCGTGAATCACGCAGTGGATCGGCTGTCCAGCTGTTCACAGCCCAGCGCAGGTATCCGTCGTAGTCTCCGGCGATGGCATGTAGGGCTGTCCAAGGTGCTTCGGCCGGATCAGAGAAAGTGAAGGTGTTCGGGAAGGCTTCCGAGCAACAGGTGTAGACCGTGCTGATCTGTCCTTTGCGTTCTCGTTCGGCTTTCACGTCTTCCGGGAATTTATGGCCGTAAGGGATGGAGAGGTAGTACAGGTCGGATTGAATTTCAGGATGATAGTTGCCAGCCAGTGTGATTTTGAATTCGGGATCGGCCTGTTTGATGACTTTGATAGCTTCGCGCATGGCTTCCATAGGACGTTCGTCCATCGAGATGGCAGTCTTTTCGAACCAACCTTTTTCGCGCAGGTGGCGGGAGAAGTCTTTCAGGAATGAACCCCAGTATTCGGTATATTCGGCATCACCCGGTTTGACGTTGATAAACTGTACCCGGCTGGTTGCTTCATCGTAATAGTCAAAAGTCAAAGCCCAGGGGATCATGGTGTAGCAACTGATCAGGTCTTTGATCCCTACCTCGTTCATCATGAAGGAGACCCATTTGTCGAACACGTCATAGCTGTATACCCATGTCCCGTCGATCTTCTTGATGCGGGTTACCATGCTGTCGAAATGGTCTTCCGTCTGTCCGGCCCAGGGCTTATGCATGATGCTGGTTGTGATGGCTCGTTGTCCGGCATTTGCCAACATCTTCATGATTGGAAGCATGGCGTCGAAATGCTCCTTGCTCCAAAGAGGAACCTGGTAGTAGCGAGCTACGGAGTAGGGATTTTGCCACAAGTCCAAATGGAAAGCCCAATCTTGTGGAGCCGGCAGTGTACGGTTAAGCACGTCGATCTCTACCTGGAGTTTCATATCCTGGAAATTCTTTCCCGAAACGGTCAATGTCCCTTTGTATTTCCCTGCGCGGGCATCGGATGGAACCCATACGTTCAACCAGATCGGTTGCGTCGTGCAGGCTTTGATATCCTGTATCTTTACAATATCCAAAACATCGGCAACGAGGGATGAATCCCATTCAGCCTTATTCGGACGATGTCCGCAACCTCCTTTGCGATCCTTGTTCAGTTCGTCGGTCATGACATAGCGTACGAAATTTGTCGTAATGGCAGAAGCCGGGATGACAGAAGAACCGCTTTTCAGATCACTGACAGTGATCGTTGCGTCGTCCAACGCTTCTTTCGTCCACAGCACGGCTTGTGCATTGATACGTTCACCTTTCCAAGCTTTTCCTTGCCAGCGGGTGGTCTTCTTAACATCGGGGACATTCAGTTTTTGGTAGCGGATATCCGTTGTTCCCCAGCTGAGGCAAGTTGGCGTTGTCATTTTGTTCCAGACTTCCATGCCGTCGTGTGGCTTGGTGTCTGTGAGTTCCTCATAATTGCCCAAAGGATATTTTTCTGTCTGTTGAGCTTGGCAGACCGGCCCTAATGTCAGCAAGGCCGATAGGATAAGAGCATTTTTCATGAAATGATTGATGTTTTTTAGTTTACGTGGGTAAAGATAGGAAACAATTGACAATTGACAATTAGGGAGGGAAAGAAACTGTCAATTGTCCATTGTTAATTGTCAATTCTCCGATAGTGGCAGGTGATCAGGTTGCCGTTATCGTCGTGGAGATGCATGCCGCTCCCTTCGCAATAGCGGAACATGTCGCAATCTGCACACTGGCCTTTCCGTGTCCATTCCCGGTTGCGGTATTCCTTGAAGCCGTTGTTCCATACATCTACAAAACTGTCTTTGTAGATATTCCCCTGGTGGAAATTGGCACGGATACTCGGACAGCCGGATATAGATCCGTCGATCAGTACCGATGCAGTGCTGACACCTGCATTGCAGTGAAAAATCTGGTCGCGTACTTCTCCTTCGTAATTGCCGAGGAAACCTTCGCAGGCGAAGCTCGCATGTATTTTTCCTTCAGCGCGGCAGTGGCGGATGAATTTGAGGACCCAGGTGAATTGTGCGTCGTCGATCTGCAACTCCGGTGTCTCTGCCGCCCGACCCACCGGAAAAATGGTGAAGATACGCCAGTTCTTGACTCCCAACTCGATCAGAAAATCCTTGAACAGCATTAGATCTTTGAAGTTTTTCTGGTTGACGCAGGTCACGACATCCCAGGTGACTTCCTTCTCTTCCGCCAGCATCGCGATGGCGTTGACAGCACCTTCGAAGCTCCGGCGGTTTCCCCTGAGCCAGTTGTGAGCTTCTTCGAACCCGTCGAGGCTGATGGTGATGGAGTGCATTCCGGCTGCCAACAGCGAATCCAGCCGTGCACGGTTGAGCAGCAATCCGTTGGAGACGATTCCCCAGGGATATTCACGTCTGTTCAGTTCACGTCCGCATTCTTCGATATCTTTACGGACCAATGCTTCTCCGCCTGTAAAGGTGATCATTACCTTATGCGGATCAACATGGGGCGTGATCTCGTCTATTACTTTCAGGAAATCTTCGACCGGCATGTCAGGATGCTCGGACGAAACATGGCAGTCACTTCCACAATGGAGGCAGGATGCATTGCAACGAAGCGTACACTCCCAAAAGAGCGTACGCAGTTCATGTATCTTGGCCCGGTTTTTCCGGATGCTTCTGAATAGTTCTAATGCAAGGCGTTTGCGTAATCCGGGGCGTTTATTCATTCTTTATCTTCTTTTTGAGGTTGAAGTTTATTTCTTTTTCGACGGTGCCTCTATACCAGCCATCTCTTCCTTTATAATCATTGTCGGAAAGAGTAAGGTCCGTAGAATCCTTTTCGTATGAACCGTTCTGGGGGCCGTCGATGTCTGTAGCTATGATCCGCAATTTGTCGGTTGGAAATTCTTCAAACTGATAAGTGAAAGTCCCTGCAGAACTTGTCGAAACAGCCGGTATCGTGTCGAACCAACTTCTGTTATCGCCATGATGTTCTACCAGGCATTTTATTTCAATATCCGGGATAGGCATGCTTTCATCGTTTACAACTTTACCTTTGATTGTAAAATTGGCATGAGGGGTGCCATACATGAGAGGGAGTTCTTCTTCGTCATTACAGGCGGAGAATCCCAATAGCGCCAATATCCCGCCCAGTAACCAGTTGGCAACTTTCAATAATTTGTGATTCGGATTTTTCATAAGATAATCGTTTATTTCTTTATTTCTTCTTTCTTTTCTTTAAGCACGATAGTGATTTCCTTTGTTGCTTCTCCCAGATACCATCCGCCGTCTCCTCCTGTCACATCCACATCTTTGAAAGATACCGATACGCTGTTCGGAGCATAACTGCCTCCATTCTGCTCCCCATCGATATCTGTGAGTAGGAGCGGAATGTTGTCGCTTCTGAAGAAACCGTTGAATGAGTAGTTGAACTCTCCTTTGCTATCGGTATATAGTGTGTCTGCATGAGGGATATCCTCTCCGTAAGGTGAACGAATTTGGATTTGCGGAATGGGGGAATTGCTTTCATTTGTTACTTTTCCTTTGATCGTGAACTTTGAATGAGGAGTACCGTACATATCGGTCGATACTTGATCGCATGAGGAGAACCCCAGTAGAGCAAGTAGGCCGGTTAATAGCCAATTGACACTTTTCAGGATGGAGGTAGAGATCTTTTTCATACTTTTATAGCATTTGTTTATACTATATTGATGCAAATATAACTTTTATTGTTGCATCTTTTATCATTTTCTTTCGGATCCGTTATTTTTTTTCGATGGGATCAATTCGTTGTTCGGATACAATCTATAAGTTGTCCGCCGGGAGGCGAACGATTGTCCGTTGGTTGGCGAACGATCGTCCTCCAGCCAGCGAACGATCGTTCGCCGCCCGACGGACAACATCTGAAAGCAAGCATCAGCCCTAAAAGAATAGGACGGACGGGCTTAAAGAATAAGGATGGACGAAATAAAGTACAGCGAGGATGCCTGGAATCAGCCGGATATTGAGTAACTTGCGGCCCAAATTCAATCGATCGATCAAACATGAAGGATTTTCTGCGTATACTGAGGCGCTTTGTGCCTCCCTATAAGAAATTTATGGTGTGGAATGTGATATTTAACGTCCTGTCTGCCATTTTGAATCTATTCTCTTTTGCATTAATTATCCCGATTCTGAATATCTTGTTTAAAATCAGTGACGAAACCTATACCTATACGGATTGGACGTTCGCTCCTTTCTCGTTTGAAGCCTGGAAAGCGACGCCGGAATTGCTGAAAAATAATTTCTTCTGGTTCGTGTCCGACATGATCGAGACGAAAGGTGGTTCTTTCACACTGATCATATTGGGCGTTTTCCTGATCGTCTCCACTTTCCTGAAGGTCGGGACGATGTATATGGCTTTTTATACGATGATCCCGATCCGTACGGGTGTCGTCCGCGACATCCGCAACCAGATCAACCGTAAGATAACGGAACTCCCTTTGGGCTTTTTCTCGGAAGAACGAAAAGGGGATATAATCGCCCGTGTTTCGGGAGATGTGAACGAGATCGAAACTTCTATCATGAGTTCGCTCGATATGCTTTTCAAGAACCCGATCCTGATCCTGATCTACCTGATCGGTATGATCGCTATCAGTTGGCAGTTGACACTTTTTGTTTTTATCTTGTTACCTTTTGCCGGATATGTGATGGGGGCAGTTGGGAAGAAGTTGAAACGGAAATCGTTTGAGGGGCAGCAACAATGGGGCTATCTGATGAGCCAGATAGAGGAGACGTTGGGTGGCTTGCGTGTAATCAAGGCTTTCAATGCGGAGGAGAAGATTCAGGACCGTTTTGAGAGGAGCAACGAAACATTTCGCCGGCTGACGAACCGCATTTACCGCCGCCAGCAGATGGCGCATCCGATGAGCGAGTTCTTGGGAACGGCCACGATCGCGATCGTGCTGTGGTATGGTGGTACGCTGATCCTGAGCAGTAACAGTCCGATCGACGCCTCTACTTTCATCTACTACCTGGTGATTTTTTACAGTATAATCAATCCGGCGAAGGATCTGAGCAAGGCCTCTTATGCCATTCAGAAGGGGCTGGCCTCTATGGATCGTGTGGATAAGATCCTGAAGGCGGAAAGTGATATCAACGATCCTGAAAATCCGAAATCGATTGCTTTGACGGAAAGTATTTGTTACCGGGATGTCTGGTTCAAATATCAGCATGAATGGGTACTGAAAGGTATTGATCTGACGATTCCGAAAGGACGCACGGTCGCATTGGTCGGTCAGTCGGGTTCGGGAAAGAGTACGCTGGTGGATTTGCTGCCTCGTTTCTATGATGTGGACAAAGGAAGCATAACGATTGACGGCACGGATGTGCGTGACGCGACTTTGTATGATCTGCGCAGCCTGATGGGAAATGTTAACCAGGAAGCGATTCTTTTTAACGATACGTTCTTTAATAATATTTCTTTCGGTGTGGAAGGAGCTACGCTTGAACAGGTCCAGGAGGCGGCCCGTATCGCCAACGCGCATGATTTTATCATGGCGAGTGAGAATGGATATGATACCAATATCGGCGACCGAGGCGGCAAGTTGTCGGGGGGACAGCGCCAGCGTATCAGCATTGCACGTGCGATCTTGAAGAATCCGCCGATCTTGATTCTCGACGAAGCGACTTCGGCGCTCGATACCGAGTCGGAACGTTTGGTGCAAGAGGCTTTGGAGAACCTGATGCGTAACCGTACGACGATCGTGATTGCACATCGGCTCTCAACGATTCGTAATGCGGACGAGATTTGTGTGATGCATGAAGGGGAAATTGTGGAGCGTGGACGGCATGAGAAGCTGATTGGGCTGGATGGCTATTATAAGAAGCTTTGCGATATGCAAAGTTTCTGACGTTACTTTTCTCTTGAAAGAAAAGTAACCAAAAGTTCAAGGCTTAATCGTCTGGGCTACTCCAGTCAAAGACTCCGCTGTCGCCTGCGAAACTCGCTTCGCTCAGACAGCGCAGGCTCCTGCCGCTTCGTCTTTGCCCTTCGCTTGACGCCCATCCCCAAAGAGCCGTCAGGCTCTACTTCCGGCCTAAGCTGGTGAGCGTTAAGCGCAGTGACCGCAGTGAGCGTCCGGAGCGTCTGCTGTTTGAGCGAAGCGAGTTTCAGACGCGACAGCAAACGAAGGGAACGGAGTAGCGAAGCAGCTTAAGCCTTGATTTTTTGGTTACTTTTGGATCAAGCCAAAAGTAACAGATTAAACAGAAAACCGATTATTAATTATTAATATTTTAATGCCATGAAACTAAAATGTCTATCATTCGTATTGCTGATCCTTGCAGGATGCAATATGCCGGAAGTGAAGACGGGCAAATCGTTGTCTTATCATTTCGATGCTCCGGCCGAGATATGGGAAGAGACGCTTCCATTGGGTAACGGACGCCTTGGATTGATGCCGGACGGAGGTGTCGATACTGAAAAGATTGTTTTGAATGAAATCTCCATGTGGTCGGGCAGTAAGCAGGATACGGATAACCCGCAGGCATATTACTCGTTGGGTACGATCCGTAAACTTCTGTTCGAAGGACGTAACGACGAGGCACAGGAACTGATGTACAATACTTTTGTCTGCAAGGGCGAAGGGAGTGCATTGGGGCAGGGCGCAAACGCTCCTTATGGCAGTTACCAACTATTGGGTAACCTTGTTCTGAATTACGATTATCAAGGCAGCTCCGATTCGATCTCTGGATATAGGCGTGAATTGAATCTTGATAACGCGATTGCAACCGCTTCTTTTAGAAGAGGTAAGGTGAAGTATGACCGTGAAGTCTTTACCTCTTTTGCCGATGATTTGGGAGTGATCCACCTGACTGCCGACGCGGATAAGGCACTGAATTTCTCGTTTGGTATGAACCGTCCTGAGCACTATAAGGTGACAGCCGACGGTAATGACCTTCTGATGCAAGGACAACTGCCCGACGGTGTCGATACACTTGAAATGAAAGGTCTTCGCTATGCGTCGCGCGTTCGTGTCGTCCTGCCGAAAGGAGGAAATGTGATTCCGGGTGATTCGACTGTTACCATACGAAATGCCTCCGAAGCGATCCTGCTGGTGAGCATGGCAACCGATTATTTCGATAAGGATTTGGACGAGAAGGTCGCTTCCCTGTTGGCTAATGCCGAAAAGAAAGATTTCGCCTCTTTGAAGAAAGGACATATTGCCGCTTACCGTTCCCTGTTCGGCCGTGTGGACTTGGATTTGGGGCATTCTTCCCGTGAGGACCTGCCGATAGATGAGCGCCTTGCCACTTTCAATGCTGATCCGGACGATCCTTCTTTAGGGGCACTCTATTTCCAGTTCGGCCGCTATCTGCTGATCTCTTCTACCCGTGTAGGGCTGTTACCTCCTAACTTGCAGGGATTGTGGTGCAATACGGTCAATACGCCCTGGAACGGCGACTATCATTTGAATATCAATCTTCAGATGAATCATTGGCCGGCTGAGGTGGCGAATCTTTCCGAGCTCCATCTTCCGCTTGTAGAATGGACGAAACAGCAGGTTGCCAGCGGTGAACAGACGGCTAAAGCCTATTATAATGCCGGAGGATGGGTGACGCATATCTTAGGAAACGTCTGGGAGTTCACCGCACCGGGAGAACATCCGTCATGGGGAGCGACCAATACTTCTGCCGCCTGGCTTTGCGAACACCTGTACATGCATTATCTCTATACGTTGGATAAGGAATATCTGAAAGATGTATATCCAGTGTTGAAAGGAGCTTCCCGGTTCTTCGTGGATATGTTGGTGGAAGATCCGCGCAACAAATATCTGGTGACGGCTCCGACGACTTCGCCTGAAAACGGGTATAAGCTGCCGAACGGCAAGACGGCGCATATCTGTGCCGGTTCGACCATGGACAACCAGATCGTCCGCGAACTGTTCACCAATACGATCGAAGCCGCCAATATCTTAGGAATCGACTCTGCCTTTGCCGGCGAACTGGTCGCCAAACGTGCCCGCCTGATGCCGACGACAATCGGCAAGGACGGTCGTATTATGGAGTGGCTCGAACCGTTTGAGGAGGTGGAACCGCATCATCGCCACGTCTCCCATCTTTACGGTTTGTATCCGGGTAATGAGATATCGATAAAGCATACACCTGAGCTTGCCGAGGCAGCCCGCAAGTCACTTGTGGCCCGTGGCGATAAGAGTACGGGATGGTCGATGGCCTGGAAAATTAATTTCTGGGCGCGTTTGCACGATGGCGACCATGCTTATAAGTTGCTTGTCGACCTGCTCCGTCCGTGTGTGGACCGTAAAACGAATATGACGAATGGAGGCGGGACATATCCGAACCTGTTCTGTGCACATCCTCCTTTCCAGATAGATGGTAATTTTGGCGGTTGTGCCGGTATTGCCGAAATGCTGGTACAGAGCCAGACGGGAGAAATCGAACTGCTTCCCGCTCTGCCTTCCGCCTGGAAAAACGGCAGCTTCAAAGGTTTGAAAGTTCGTGGAGGCGGTGAAGTGTCTGCCAAATGGAAAGAAGGGCGGTTAACGGAAGCCGGTTTGAAAGCCCTGGTTCCCGGTTCGTTCCGCATCAAACTCCCGGCCGATTCGGCAAATATGAGCATCAAGATCAATCAAAAAGCCGTATCTCTCCCTGTCTCTGACGGCATATTGGAAGTAGCATTGCAGGCCGGGGATCAGTTGGCGCTGATGTTTTAATCAATACAAAGGCAACTTGTATATGAACCCTACCGACAAGCGCTGTGTGTTTTCAATGGAGGCACCCAGCGCTTTTGCTTTTTCCGTCAGCTTGTAAGAGCGGGCTGTTCCTGTCAGGAAGATATGCAGGTTTTCATCTGCCATCGGATAGAATTCGAGACCGGCCTGCAAGCCCCATGCCGTGCGGTATTTCCCGTTAGGGAGTTCTCCCTCTTCATCTCCCGTTTTATAGACCGAACCAGTCTCGTACATGCCTTTGGCAAAGGCATTCCATTTCGGATGGAAGCGGTAATTCATCTCCGCCACGAGTGAAAGATACTGGACATTACGCAAGCAGACCGGTCCTTCCTCATTCTCGCCGGACGGAGGAACCAGCTCGGTCAGGATACCTAACGGATCGAGCGAGCCGCGCGTGTACATCACATCGAAGTAGCCGTCGAACGGACCGGTACAAACGTTGTGTCCGGCCCATGCCATATACATCCATTTCCCTTTAGCCTGTTCTCCGGCCGTTGCGGAATAGCGGAGGTTTAGAACCTCGTCCAGATAACAGCTGTTCCAGTTAAACGTGTAGAAAAGTGGAGCGCGTGGCTTTTCAATTCCGGCGGGAAGCAGGCCGTAAGCATCCTCCATGCTCCCGATACGGTTGTCGGTAACCTGCACACGAAGCTCTTGCGAAACTACCGGTTGGTAGGCAAACGTGACTCCGGTGAAATAGCAATCCATGTATTCGTTCATGTCGCTGTATTCGTATATCGCATACGGGTCAAGGTCATATTCGAACCCTCCCCAGGCAGCATCCTGTTTCCCTAAAGTAACTGTGAATTTGTCGTTGAGGCGGTAGCCGATCATGGCATATTCGATCGATTCTGGCAGGTTTTCCAGATCCATGCCTTCATTCCCTTGGTTGAGGTTCTGGCGGTACCAGTAGAAAAGCCGGTCGTTTACTTCACCGGTCGCTTCGAGCTTGATGTGGTTGAAACGGAAAGCGGCTTCATCCAGCTTGTGTCCGGTGAAGAAAGTATTGAAAGAAGCATGCATTTCCAGATCCAGGTTGAATACATTATTGCGCTTGGGAATCTTCGTTGCATATTCAAACAGAGAAATATCGGAGGAATCTCGTTCGGGAATAAATGATTGCGCCTGTACGGGAACAGTGCATAAAAAGCAGGCTGACAGCCAGAATGCCGTTAGTCGTTTCATTGTTGATTACGATTATGTTTGATTCTGGCTGCAAAGATATTACTTTTCTTCCGTTTTGCCGATGTGCTTCATCACCTTTGCATCCAAGTAGAAGATCAGTTCTTCTGCAATGTTAGTGCAATGGTCGCCGAAACGTTCCATCTTGCGGACGACTCCCGCCATATAAAGACCGGCCAGTGCACTGCCCGGATGCGCTTCGATATACTGGGCGATCAGAGGAGTCGAATCGTGGTTGATCTCATCGATGATGTTGTCTTTCAGGAAAATGCGTGATGCGATCTCGGAACTTTCCTTCTCGAAGGCTTCCTGGGCCAATGATATCATGCCAAGAAGTTCGTGCAACATTTCTTCTACGCGGGCGATCTTTACCAGTTCCGGATCGATCGGTTCCCCTTCTGGCAGGTTTACGGAGAAGCGTGCGATGCTTTCGGCGAAGTCACCGAGGCGTTCCAAGTTCGTGTTGATCTTATACATGGCGAGTACGAAACGGAGGTCGATGGCCACCGGCGCGTACAGAGCAATGATATCTTCGCAATCGCTGTCGATCTTCAGCTCGAATGCATTTACGCGGCGTTCGCGGCTGAGCACTTTATAGGCCAGTTCCTTGTCTCCGGTCAGCATCGCTTCACCAGCATTGTATATCTGCTGATGGACGAGTGCCCACATCTCGTTGATTGTATTCTTTAGCGCCGCTATTTCTTGTTCAATAACCTTCATGTTTTGATTTATGATTTATAATTTATAATTTATGATTTATGGATTATGAATTATGATTTATGTGTCGATGATAAATCATAATTCATAAATCATAAATCTTCTCACCCAAATCTCCCTGTAATATAGTTCTGCGTCGATTCTTTTTCCGGATTGGTGAAGATTTTACGCGTTTCACCATATTCGACCAGTTCGCCCAGATAGAAATATCCTGTCTTGTCGCTTACACGGGCAGCCTGCTGCATGTTGTGTGTGACGATCACGATTGTGTATTCCTTTTTCAGTTCATGGATCAAATCCTCGATCTTGCCTGTTGAGATCGGGTCGAGGGCAGAAGTCGGCTCGTCCATCAGCAGGATGGAAGGCGAGATAGCTAATGCCCGCGCGATGCAGAGACGTTGCTGCTGGCCGCCGGAGAGGGCGAAAGCCGAATCCTTCAGCTTATCCTTGACCTCGTCCCAGAGAACGACCTGTTTCAGGCTTTTGACTACGGTCTCTTCGATGTATCCGTTATCTTTAATGCCGTTTACGCGTAGACCGTAAGCCACATTTTCGAAGATTGTCTTTGGGAACGGGTTCGGTTTCTGAAATACCATTCCGACATTTTTACGGAGCGTATCGACTTTTTCCCCTTTGCTGTATATGTCCCGTCCATCAATGAATATCTTACCTTCCAGACGTGTGTCGGGAATCAAGTCGTTCATGCGGTTGAACAAGCGGAGGAAAGTAGATTTGCCACAACCCGACGGGCCGATAAAGGCTACCGAGGTATTGGCTTCTATCTGCATCGAAATGTTCTTCAACGCATGAAAGTCGCCGTAATAGAAATCTACGTTTTGAGCATCAATCTTTATCATTGTATTGTTTATTAATTCATTTTTACTTTCTTAGCAAAATAATTACGCAATAGGTTTGCCAGCAGATTGACAACCAGGACGATTGCAATCAACACCAAGGCCGTTCCGTATGCCATGCCGCGGGAGGCTTCTATATCCGTTCCGCTCGTGGATATTACATACAAATGGTAAGGCAGTGCCATACACTGGTCGAAGATGCTTCCCGGCAATTGAGGAAGAAAATAGGCCGCTACGGTGAATAAGATTGGAGCCGTTTCGCCCGATACACGTCCGACCGACAAGATCAGGCCGGTGATGATATTCGGGAAAGCCATCGGGAGCACGACACGGCGGATGGTCTGTAGTTTTGTCGCGCCTAATGCCAAGCTGCCGTGACGGAACGAGTCGTCGATGCTTTTCAATGCCTCCTCCGTCGTGCGGATAATCAGAGGAAGTGACATCAATGCCAGCGTGAACGAACCGGCAATGATCGAGTCTCCCCAACCCAGCGCATTGACGAACAGCGACATACCGAACAAGCCGAATACGACCGACGGGACTCCGCTCAAATTGTTTGTCATGATACGGATGAAGCGGACTACTTTGCCGTTTGTCGCATATTCGTTCATGTAGATGCCGCTCATGATCCCGATCGGGAAACTGATGATACTGCTTCCGACGATCAGGTAGAAGGTTCCGACGATCGCCGGGAAGATTCCCCCTTTTGTCATTCCCTCTTCCGGGGCTTTCGTCAGGAAGTCCCAGCTTATCACGCTGCCTCCTTTGATGATGATGAACCCTAAGATCACGAACAAGATCGCCACGACCAGATAACTCAACAGGGTGAAGAATCCGAATGCAAACCTCTGTGAGGTCCGTTTCTTCAAATCTATATTTCCTAACTTTTGTACAGGTGCCATAATGCTAATCAGATTTTTCTTTTAGATGAAATATACTCGACGGAGATACTCAATATCAGTGTGATCAGGAAGAGGACGGCGCCGAGTAGGAACAAGGCTTCATAGTGTGCGCCTCCGGCGGGAGCTTCCCCCAATTCGGCAGCGATCGTTGCAGGAATGGTCCGCACCGGCTCGAAGAAGGAGGTCGGGATGACGGCCGCATTGCCGGTTACCATCAGGACGGCCATCGTTTCGCCTATCGCACGTCCGATGCCCAGCACGACTGCGGATGTAATACCGGAAATGGAGTACGGGATGATTACTTTGTAGATCGTCTGCCATTGGGTAGCGCCTAAGGCGAGGCTTGCCTCTTTCATGGCACGGGGTGTTGTCCGCATGGCATCCTCCGCAACGGTGATGATCGTAGGGAGTGCCATAATCGCCAATACCACGCTGCCGGCAAAAGCCGTTTCGCCGACAGGCAGGTCGAATGTCTTCTGGATGAGCGGAACGATCACCACCAAACCGAAGAAACCGTAGACGACAGACGGAATGCCTGCGAGTAGTTCGATGATCGGTTTCAAGAGGTCGCGTGTCCGTTTATTCGCAATTTCAGCCATGTAAATGGCCACCGCAATTCCGAAAGGAAGAGAAAGGACGATTGCACCGATGCTGACTAGCAATGTGCCTAACAACAAAGGGATCAATCCGAATATCGGAGCCGGTGTCGAGGTCGGATACCATTTCGTCCCTCCGAAAAATTCTCCCAATGTGATTTTCTCTTCCGGAAGGACTTTTCCCTGGAAACCGTTTTCCAGTAAATACTGCTTGGGGAAGAAGGCGATGATACCGGGTTCTTTCGCCACCAGTTCGCTGATCTTTTGAGGGACGTATTGAAATTCGTCACCTAACTCTTCCTCTGCATAATAGTTGGTTAGATCGGAGAAACGGAATATCAGGATATCCTGATCTATTCCGCTGACATCCTTCCAATTGGTTATATTACCGTCGAAAATATCCATGATCTTCTCTGGTGATAATTTTCCAACATCGTTGCTTTTATTTACGGCAAGGACATACCCCTCTTCCGTGGCCGGAGTATTGAAAAGGCCGCCGGCCTCTTTGAACAGAAAAAACACGATCAGCAAAATCGTAAAGCTACTGACGCTTCCGCTGATGAGTAATCCTCCTTCTACAATCTTTTCGAAAAACTTTCTCACTTTGTTTACCTTTTTATTCTACCGCAAAGGAACGAAACAAATATTACGAAGCGATTACATGGGGTTGAACGGGGTGTTACGATATTATTACGTTTGTATTTCAGGGTACTGATGACACAAATATAATTTTGACGCGGATGACACGAATAACGCGGATAAGAAAACATGTATCAGGTGTTTAATCGTCGTTATTTGCGTTTATAAACCTTTCGACTAAGGGCGAAAAGTAAAGAAGTGGTAGTAATAGCTGTAAATACCTGTGTATTTGTTTGATTAATTAATATTGTAGCATCCTTGTTTTTTTACTTAAATATATATGGGTGGATGTGAAGTAGGGGAGCATGGTCAACCAAAATCGGGACGGGATAGGGTGAAGGCAGTCCGGATGTCTGCCTTCACCCTTGTATGAGATGATAATCAAAAGGCGTCAAGGGCAGGTGAAGTTGAATTGGAAATCCATGTGATATTTATGTATACCAGTCGCTTTTCTATCGTAATACGCAGTAATTTGTAAACTTATCCCTATATTTGTCCAAAATCTTTCTAATTATTCAATTATGAACAAACTTTTAAGTTTATCTGTGTTAGCGACCACACTGTTATTGTCGTCTTGTAGTAATGCCCCGCAGGAGGAACCTCTTGCAAAAGTGATTGACCGTGGTTTGAGAGCCTCGACCGAACAGGCGCTGCTTATGGCCAAAGAGCTGGAACAGCAGGAAGGCCGGCTGCCTAAGAGCATCAAGGATGGCAAACTGGAAACCAGCGACTGCTATTGGTGGTGCAGCGGTTTCTTCCCCGGTGAACTCTGGTACCTGTATGAAAGTAATCCCACTCCCGAGTTGAAGAAGTATGCCGAACTTTTTACCGGACGCCTGGAAAAAGTACAGCATGTGACGGATAACCACGATGTAGGTTTCATGCTTTATTGTAGCTATGGCAATGGTTACCGCTTGACACAAAATCCCGCTTATAAGGATGTACTGGTGACAGGCGCCGGCTCGCTCAGTACCCGATTCAACCCTATGATCAAAGCGATCCGTTCCTGGGACTTTACCAATAATGGTAAATGGCAGTATCCGGTTATCATCGATAATATGATGAACCTCGAACTGCTGACGTGGGCAAGCAAGACTAGCGGCGATAACCGTTTCTATGATATTGCGGTCACGCATGCCAATACGACGATGGAAAATCATTTCCGTGATGACTATAGCTGCTATCATGTCGTTTCATATGACACCATCACCGGAAAGTCCCATATCAAAATGACACATCAAGGCTATGCCGACGAGTCGGCTTGGGCACGCGGACAGGCATGGGCAATCTATGGCTATACGATGATGGCCCGTGAAACCGGCAGTCCTGAATATCTGGCACAGGCCAAGCATATTGCCCGTTTCCTGATGAATCATCCGAATATGCCTGCCGATAAAGTCCCGTATTGGGATTTCGACGCTCCTAATATCCCGAATGCGCCGCGTGATGCCTCTGCTGCCGCTATCATGGCATCCGCCCTGATCGAATTGAGCCAGTTGGATAAATCGGATGAGGCAAAAAGCTATCTGGACTTTGCCGAACAGCAGGTGCGTTCTTTATCATCCCCTGAATATTTGGCAGAGAAGGGAACAAACTGTAACTTTGTACTCAAACATTCGACCGGCCATCTGCCTGGAAACAGCGAGGTGGACGTGCCGCTTAGTTATGCCGATTACTATTATGTGGAAGCATTGATGAGACTGAAAAAATTAATTTGAATATAAACCATGAGAAATTCATTGAAAATCGCCGTACTAATTCTATGTACGATCTGTCTGCCTTTTACGGGTAACGCCCAGCAAGCAACTGGTAAAGAAGATCGTGCGTTCTGGGTGGAAAACCTGACACGCATTGCAGATCCCGTACTTGTCAATCTGAGCAATAATACGTTGAAGAAGAATATGCCTTATGAATCGCTGGGCAACCGTCATCGTTTCTCGCATTTGGAAGCGGTGGGCCGTCTGGTTTGCGGTATCGCTCCTTGGCTGGAACTGGGACCGGACAATACGCCGGAAGGCAAGCTCCGTGAGAAGTATATCGACCTGACGGTAAAAGGTTTGAAGAATGCCGTCAATCCTGGGGCTCCCGACTATCTGGTTTTCGGTGAACCGTCGCAACCTTTGGTGGATGCAGCTTTTTTAGCGCAGGGATTATTGCGTGCCCCGAAACAACTTTGGGGAAATCTTGATCCGCAAGCAAAGGAATGGATGATTACCGAATTGAAGCGGAGCCGTAACATCAAGCCTTTTGAAAGCAACTGGTTGCTTTTCGCTTCGACCGTCGAAGCTGCTTTGTTGGAGTTTACAGGAGAATGTGACATGGAGCGGATGCTGTATGGAGTGAAAAAATTCCGTGATGAATGGTATAAAGGAGATGCAATGTATGGTGATGGAGTTGATTTTCACATGGATTATTATAATAGTTTCGTGATCCATCCGATGCTGACGGACGTGCTGGTCGTGATGAAGAAACATGGTATCGAAGGTGCTGATTTTTTAGATACACAGCTGAAACGTCATGCTCGTTATGCCGAGATACTGGAACGTTTTATTTCTCCCGAAGGATCTTTCCCGGTTGTCGGCCGTTCCATCTGCTATCGTTTCGGTGCTTTCCATGCGTTAGGACAGGCGGCTTTGATGCATATTTTGCCCGAACGGGTGAAACCGGCGCAGGTTCGTTGTGCTTTAACTTCCGTCATCCGTCGTCAGTTGGAGTCTCCGGC
Organism: Parabacteroides johnsonii DSM 18315; assembly: GCF_025151045.1. Classification (NCBI taxonomy): domain Bacteria; kingdom Pseudomonadati; phylum Bacteroidota; class Bacteroidia; order Bacteroidales; family Tannerellaceae; genus Parabacteroides; species Parabacteroides johnsonii. The sequence goes on along the minus strand of NZ_CP102285.1, from coordinate 3,135,689 downwards.
AAATTTCGATAAGAACGGTTGGTTGCGTGTAGGCTTTACAGGTGAACAAATCGAGATCTCCGAGTCTTATATCAATACCGGGAGTGTCTACCTTTGTGCTTTTGGATTAGTACCTCTGGGACTGCCGGAAACGGATGAGTTCTGGTCTGCCCCTTATACGGAATGGACGAATGTGAAAGCGTGGAACGGGGAAAAGGTGCAGGCTGACCATGCGATTAAATGATTGACAATTGATAATTGACAATTTGAAATAGTAACATGACAATAAATACTGAATAAGAAGATGAAAACAAATTATGAATTGCGTTATGCTGCGCATCCGGAAGATGCAAAGCAATATGATACGAAACGTATCCGTCGTGACTTTCTGATTGAAAAGGTGTTTACTCCTAACGAAGTGAATATGGTGTATTCGATGTACGACCGTATGATTGTGGGTGGCGCTATGCCGGCAGGCGAAGTATTGGTGCTGGAAGCAATCGATCCGTTGAAAGCTCCTTTCTTTCTGACTCGTCGCGAAATGGGTATCTTCAATGTGGGCGGACCGGGTGTTGTAAAAGCTGGGGAGGCTGTTTTCGAACTTGATTTTAAGGAAGCCCTTTATCTGGGTTCCGGTGACCGTGAAGTGACATTTGAAAGCAAAGATGCCAAGAATCCGGCTAAATTCTATTTTAACTCTACGACTGCACATCGTAACTATCCGGATAAAAAAGTAACAAAGGCTGACGCTGTTGTGGCCGCTATGGGTTCTTTGGAAATGTCTAACGACCGTAACATCAACAAGATGATCGTCAATCAGGTTCTTCCTACCTGCCAGTTGCAGATGGGTATGACAGAACTGAAACCAGGTAGTGTCTGGAATACGATGCCGGCACATGTGCACAGCCGTCGTATGGAAGCCTATTTCTATTTCGAAATTCCTGAAGACCAGGCTATCTGCCACTTTATGGGGGAAGTAGATGAAACCCGTCACGTCTGGATGAAGGGTGATCAGGCTGTATTGTCTCCCGAATGGTCTATCCATAGTGCTGCTGCCACTCACAACTATACTTTCATTTGGGGTATGGGGGGTGAAAACCTGGATTACGGGGATCAGGATTTCTCTTTGATCACCGACTTGAAATAATATTCGCACATTAAATACATTATTATCATTATGGTAAATTTTTCATTGGAAGGTAAAGTTGCACTTGTAACAGGTGCTTCTTACGGTATCGGGTTTGCGATTGCAACTGCGTTTGCTAAAGCTGGTGCTACTATCGTATTTAACGATATCAAACAGGAATTAGTAGATAAGGGTATTGCTGCTTATGAAGCCGAAGGTATCAAAGCGCATGGGTATATTTGCGACGTGACGAATGAAGAACAGGTAAATGCTTTCGTTGCACAGGTGGAAAAGGAAGTGGGTGTAATCGATATTCTGGTTAATAATGCTGGTATCATCAAACGTATCCCGATGGTAGAAATGACGGCTGCCGAATTCCGCCAGGTGATCGATATCGACCTGAATGGTCCGTTTATCGTCTCTAAAGCAGTTATCCCTTCCATGATCAAGAAAGGACACGGAAAGATTATCAATATCTGCTCTATGATGAGTGAACTCGGCCGCGAAACCGTATCGGCTTATGCTGCTGCCAAAGGTGGCTTGAAGATGCTGACTCGTAACATCGCTTCCGAATATGGCGAATACAATATTCAGTGTAATGGTATCGGTCCGGGTTATATCGCAACTCCGCAGACTGCTCCTTTGCGTGAAAGACAGGCTGACGGTTCACGCCATCCGTTCGATGCCTTTATCGTAGCCAAAACTCCGGCTGCCCGTTGGGGAACTCCCGAAGATTTGATGGGACCTGCTGTGTTCTTGGCCTCCGACGCCTCCGACTTCGTAAACGGTCATGTACTGTATGTCGATGGCGGTATTCTGGCTTATATCGGTAAACAGCCTTGATAATGCGTGCTAAGGGTTGTGTTACCCTTCTGTGCTAAAAAGAGTCCTTTTGAGAGATATTCAGATTTCTCTCAAAAGGACTCTTTTTAGGTAGGAGTCTAAATCAAAATTTGACACACCCCCACCTTTTCGTGAAGCGACTGGCGGCTATTACTTGTTGTATTTGCTCCAGTCAACATTGTGCATGTCTCCACTGGCAGCCAGTTCTTCGTGGAAAGCGAAGCAACATTTCAGGTTCTGAGGCGTGTGTCCCTTGATACCCATTGCCAGGTATTCTTCCAATAACGGTTTGTAATCCGGATGGACGCAGTTGTCGATGATGCAACGTGCACGCTGGATCGGAGATTTACCGCGCAGGTCAGCAACGCCATATTCCGTGATGATGATTTTGACGGAGTGTTCGCTGTGATCCAGGTGAGAAACCATCGGCACGAATGCACTGATCTTACCTTCCTTCGCCGTAGACGGAGTTGTGAAGATAGACAACATGGCTGAGCGGGTGAAGTCACCGGAACCACCGATACCGTTCATCATTCTTGTTCCGGATACATGAGTGGAGTTGATGTTACCGAATATATCCGCTTCCAGTGCCGTATTGATGGCCACCAGACCGAGACGGCGGGCGACTTCCGGATTATTGGAAATTTCCTGCGGACGAAGGAGAATCTTATCTTTGAAGAAATCCAAGTTTGCGTAGATGTCACGGATCACTTCATTGCTGACAGACAGTGAACAACCACTGGCAAATTTGACGCGTCCCTGTTTCATCAGAGCAATAACAGCGTCTTGGATCACTTCCGTGTAAACATTGAATGCCGGAATATCCTTGTTTTCTCCCATGCAACCTAAAACGGCATTGGCGACATTACCTACGCCACTCTGCAACGGAACGAATTCTTTCGGTAGACGGCCGGCTTTGATTTCACCAACCAGGAAGTTTGCAACATTCTGGCCAATAGCCATTGTTACATCATCCAGCGGAGAGAATTTGCCGCCTTCGTTCGGTTCGTCGGTCTTGACAACACCAACGATCTTTGCCGGATCTACTTTCACACAGTCGCTACCGATACGATCGGACGGAGTGTAGATGGGGATTTCACGGCGGTAAGGAGGATCAGCCGGTTCGTAGATATCATGCATACCACGGATTTCTTTCGGGTGGCGGCAGTTCAATTCGACGATGATACGGTCGGCCATGCCACAGATTGTCGGCAGAATACCGACACCGCTTGTCGGAACGATTTCGCCGTCTTCCGTCACATCAGCAGCTTCAACAATGGCTACATCTATCTTGCCTAAGAAGCCATAACGCAGACTTTGTGCCAGTTCAGACAAGTGCATGTCGTAGTATTGTGCACCGTGGGAGTTCAGTAGGGCACGCAGGTCCTTGTTGGACTGATACGGAGTGCGGAATTTGATTGCATTGGCGCGAGCCAGTTCGCCATCCAGTTTGTCGCCTGTCGAGGCGCCGGTAAACATACCGATCTGGAACGGGTTTCCTTTTTCATGTTCGGCAATTGCTTTTTTTGCAATAGCGCCTGGCACAACTTTAGGACATCCTGCAGGAGTAAATCCGCTAAAGCCTACATTGTCGTTGTGATGTACGAATGAAGCTGCTTCTTCAGCTGTGATAAATTTTAAAGCCATGATATTATTTGTTGTTATATTAGTAATTCTTTATTCAGTTAACAGTGCGGCGCAAAGGTATTAAAAAAGAATATAGATTAATACTTGCGATTAAGTATTTCAGTGTAAATAACAGCTTTTCTCAGTTCGGCGGCATTGTCGAACTCGATATCCGTAAGCGGGCTTTCTTCTTTGGCCGGGGGAACGACAAGGCGGTTCCCGGCAAATGACTGTCTTCCCGCTGTTTTTTCGGCGGTAAGGAACGGATTGGGAGCTACAGACTGCTGCTTTTTCTGCTCTCTTTTAGGTTTGGGAGCGGCAACGGACCGTTTGGTGGTTTTCGGATTTTGCATCTCTTCCAAAGCCTCCCAGAAACCTTTGTCGGGGACACTTTCTTCTTCAGCAACGATTTTCCTGTCCGGTTGACCCAAAATTTGTTTAGGCTGTTTCTTTTTCTTTTTTGAACTGAACATACTACTGATGCCGGCAATTGCCAGAAACAGGATATAGAGCCAATCGCCAATATTTTCGCCTTCCATAAACTTTGATTATTTTTGCACTCCAAATGTAGGAAATATTATTTAGAAGTGAAAGAAAGGATGCATATAATAGGTATAAAAGTAAATAAGGGTAACTTCACAGCCACCCTTATTCGATTTAACCAAAACCTTAACTATGAAAAAATTTACGTTTTTCGATTACAAATATAAGCGTGGTATTTTAACTGTGCAAGTGTTTGATGAATTATTTTTCAAAAACATTTATATTTAACAATAATTAGTAAATAAGATGACGAATCAAGAGAATGGCGTGGACTTAAAATCCGCAGCCGGAATGGAAGAAAAGAAGTTGTTCATCGAAACCTACGGGTGTCAGATGAATGTGGCAGACAGCGAAGTCGTCGCTTCCATCATGAAAATGGATGGATATGCAGTGACTGACAAGATTGAAGATGCTGATGCTATTTTTGTCAACACTTGTTCGGTTCGCGATAATGCCGAACAGAAAATCTACGGACGGCTTCAGTATTTTCAGTCTTTAAAAAGAAAGAAAAAAACTTTAGTGATCGGTGTGCTCGGATGTATGGCAGAGCGCGTGAAGGAGGAACTGATCGAGGTGCATCATGCCGATTTGGTAGTTGGCCCTGATTCCTATATGGACTTGCCGAACCTGGTAGGTGCGGTCGAACACGGAGAAAAGGCGATCAATGTTGAGCTTTCCACACAGGAAACCTACAAGGATGTGATCCCATTGAAATTAGGAGGTGTGCATATTTCGGGTTTCGTCTCCATCATGCGCGGATGTAATAATTTCTGTACCTATTGTATCGTTCCGTATACCCGTGGAAGGGAACGCAGCCGGGATATTGAAAGTATCCTGAACGAGATACGTGATATGCGTGAAAAAGGTTTTAAGGAGGTGACCTTGTTAGGGCAGAATGTAAACTCTTATCTCTTTGAGAAAGAGGGAGAGAAAATTTCGTTTCCCGTTTTGCTGAAGCGTGTGGCCGAGGAGGTACCTGAGATGCGTGTCCGCTTTACCACTTCTCACCCGAAGGATATGAGTGACGAAACTCTGCACGTGATCGCCGAGCATGATAATATATGTAAGATGATCCACCTTCCTGCACAATCGGGAAGCTCTCGCATCCTGAAAGTGATGAATCGTAAATATACGCGTGAATGGTATCTGGACCGTATTGCCGCTATCCGCCGTATCTTGCCGGACTGTGCTATATCGACCGACTTGTTTTGCGGTTTCCACTCCGAGACGGAAGAAGATTATGAGGAAACGCTTTCCCTGATGCGCGAAGTGGGCTACGACAGCGCTTTTCTTTTCAAATATTCCGAGCGTCCGGGAACTTATGCGGCCCAGCATCTTCCCGATACGGTCAGTGAAGAAGAAAAAGTCCGCCGTCTGCAAGGCATGATCGATTTGCAGAATCGGCTTTCGGAAGAAAGTAACAAGCGTGATATCGGCAAAGTGTTCGAAGTGTTGATCGAAGGTTTCTCCAAACGTTCGCGTGAGCAGTTGTTCGGTCGTACCAGTCAGAATAAAGTCGTGATTTTTGATAAGAAAAATTATCATGTCGGACAATTCATAAAAGTACGCATCCACCGTGCCTCTTCCGCTACTCTGTTCGGAGACCCGGTGGAGGAATAATCCCTATTGACACTGATCATTTGTTTCAACATCAAAAACAAAAGTGTCTGTGGTCGAAATTTTAGTTTCTCTCAATGAAACAAAAGTTTCGTCCGAGGAAACTAAAGTTTCAAAGGCAGGAGTTGTTTGAAACTTTAGTTTCTCAAAAAATATTTGCTGAAACTTTTTTACCAGTCAAAGCTTTCCCTGTATGAATCGAAAACCGGTTCTTCGTTGATTCCGTTCTGTTCAAAAAGTTGTTTGATAAAAATTTGATGTTCGGGCAATAACTCGTTTTCCTTGCGCAAGAAACGGTAATAAAGTGTTTTTCCGAAGTGCTCGACCATCTGCCTTCTTAGGAGCAAAGCCGTCTTATGTGGCACATTATCGAGTAAGTTCGTTATCCCCAAAGCAATTCGTTTTTTGATTTGTGATTTGAAGAAAGGGCACTTGTCTCTTTCCTTCGGATAATGGGCTGGCTTTACGATCGGAAAGAATTTGCGGATGGATGTACTGTTGGCTGCTGCCAGATGGCGTAAACAATGGTTCACCTGCGTACACTGATCGTTTAGGCAATGTGCGAAATCGTATGGAACCTCTTGATAATCAAATTCGTTTTTCATAATGTGCAAATGTACGGATTATATTTGAACCCGTATCCTATTTTTGTATTTGTATTAAGTGCAAACTATTGTTATAGCCTAAAGAAAAAGTAACATTTATTTCTGTAGTCTTCTGAAATTGGCCATTTTGCCGGTCTTTTCGGGCAAAATTGATGTAGGGAGAGTTGGGTGGTATCTGTTTGATTATCTATTATTTGGGATTTTATATAATGTACACGCGTACATATACAATATATCCTTTTATTTTTATGTTTTTATTGTTGTAAATGGTTGGAAGATAGAGGAATAGAATATAATTTCAAAATGGCTAAAGAAAACGTACGTTTTAATTTGTCATTTTCACAGCACAAAAATACAACTACTTTTTAAACCTGCAATCCTTTCTCCCAATTATTTTTCCTTTTCTATATTCTTTCTTATCAATCAGATAGCTTAGCCTGTACGAAAAACCGTCTTTCTGATACGAACCTTTCCGAAGCTCCCGAAAAATGACTAAAAAAAACGTACGTTTTCTCTCGTCAAAATACAGAAGTTTAGTTAAAAGACGAAAACACAGAGACGTACGTGATGCTGATTGAACTTTTAGTATATGTATTATTAATATTAATTCAAATGATTATGAACAAAAAGTTTTCTACTCTTGTAGGATGCCTGGCTTTCGGAACGGCATTCTCTGCGGTAGCACAGGTAAGTAATTTTCCCGTAAGTAATGCTTATGGCCAGGTTACTCCTTGTGCAACTGGGTTAACTTATCGTTCTTTCGGAACTAATAGCAATGCTGCTTTAGGTTCTGAAGTGAACAAAATTGAAGCTGATAAATGGTATCAGTTGCGCGTTGGTAAGGAAAAAAATCAGGTTTTGATACAAGAACGCGATTTTAAAACCGGTGAAGTAACTCTTCGTATTGTGGATGCTGATAAAGCTCCTTTAAACTATTCTTTGTGGCAGATTTCTTATGATAAGAAAGACGGAGCAACTGGTGGCAAATTTACCTTTAAAAACAAGGAAACAGGGTTAGGGATTATCTTTGATCATAAAACAGCTTATGGCAAAGATAAAATCGCTACGACTGCTACATCTGCAGATTTGGAAGCTTCTATTCTGGAAGGTTGCAATGTTGAGTGGAGTTGGTTCTCTTCTAATGTAGACAATACACAGAAGCTGGCAAATGAAATCCTGTATGCTAATTTCCACGATTCGGACAAATACATCGTATTGAAGAAGTCTTCTAGGACTGCTGCTAATCAGTATGGCCTGAATGTTTCAGGAACTCAAGTAGTTGCCGCTGTTTATACGGCTGCCGAAGCAGGGAATAAGGCTACTTCTTGTGAGGCTTTGACATTGACTCCGGTTGTAGCAGAATCTGTTGTGTTAAACGCAAAAGACATCAATCGCATGATCGATGCTCAGAAAGATGGTGCTGCCGGTTTCAACTTTATGACTCCGACGGGTATTGGCAATAGAACGGCTATGTCTCCGGAAGACAACAGCACATTAGATACTTATAAGTATATTGCGGAAGAGAAAAATCTGACTGCTGAGGCAGAGGAAATAAAATTGGCAGCAGATAAGGCTATTATTGCTGCTGGTAACACTGTTTTATCTGAATATAATGCAGTAGATGGTTCCGAAGCAAAAGAATTGAACTTCATTTTTGCTAATTTTAATAAAGGTGAATCTCAAGATGCATTAGTACAAGCAGGATCTGTTTTCAATAATAGCAAGACTGCTGAAAATGCAAAAGATCTTGTAGAGAAGTGGGTCGTTTATCTGGAAGAAACAGCTACTGACCGACTTTGGGCGTTGAGTGATGCCAATAAGGCGTATTATGTAAAATATACAGATAAAACAGTGATTGAAGATTATAATTTCGCTGTTGCTGTTGTTGCGCATAAAGATCTGTATAACAAATATCCTCTTCGTTTGAAAGCTGTGATCGATGAAGAAGATATGGCTAAGAATGATAAATATTTGATGGTTGATACTGCTCGTTGGGAAGAAGCTACCGAAAACCCATCCAACTCTCCTGAACTGCTGTTGTCAAACAAGAAGCCGTCTACGGAAGTTGCTGATTTCTTCTTCAATGCTCGTTATAACTATCGTCTGACTTATTTCCCGACTCAAGATAGTTTGGTTATTGAGCCGTTGAATGCATCTGTAATGAATGATGCAGAATTTAAGGCAGAGAAAACTTGGAGAAACTCTATCGTTGCAAGCCAGTTTATTTCTTCTAGCGATATTACTTCTGGAAACAAAGGTTTAAGTGCAAGTAATACTGATTTGGCTACAGCTCCGGAAGAGGCTCCTGTTGCAGTAATGTTAAGTAAGTTGAACACGAAAGACGGTTGGGTTGTAACTGCCGGTGGAACAGATAAACCTAAAGGTTCTGCTGCTGAAGGTACTCTTCATACTTGCATCGAATTTGACCATTCTTATCCGTACTTGACTCGTACAACTTTGGATCAGGCTGTTTACACAATCCAGTTGGTAACAGATAAAGCTCCGAATTTGACCACTCATCGTGCAAACGGTGTGAATATCGTGGCAGATATGAAGGGCCATGTTGTTTATGATGAAAAAGAAGCTTCTCAGAACTTCGCTCACATGCCTGCAACGCAGTGGGTTGTTGAATATACAGGTTGTGAAGAAGATCCTGTTGCTCGTGTCAAAGTCGTAAACCGTGAATATTCAAATGTTGCATTCGAAGGTCAGCTCTATAAAGCGGGTGACAATGTATTCATTATCAATCATAACTATAATAATACATTAGGACACTACAACAATGAGTTCGCTTGCTCTGATACACTGAAGTTCACGAAAGTTGATCCGGTCAATACATTGGGTTATCTGAATCCGGGTGACAAAGTAATCGAAAATACATTCAAACTGAAACAGTTCTTCGATTATGGTACAGATCCTTATTATTTGAACGCTGTTAAGCAGGGTAAAGATACGCTGTTGAGAGCTCAGGCTGAAGGTTCTAATTTTGAACTGGTTCCGGTTAAAGTTAACTGGGATGCAGCTGCTTACGAATCAACGAACATACCTTACGGTTATACAAGCGAAGCTGCTGGTGCAACTCAACTTTACAAATCAGTTTATATGCTGAAAGTGAAGGATGCAGATATGATCAACAATGACCGTGTATTTGTTGGTATCAACAAGAATGGTAAGTATTGCGTGGCTGATACTTTGGATCGTAATGCAAATTACACATTGGCTTATTTTACATTGAAAGAAAATAACCATTGGACTGCCGATAACGAAGAAGGCCATTATTATGCGTTGGTTCGTACTGAGTATCCTTATGCTTATCCTGTAGATAAAGATGATGAGTATACTGACGATGTGAATAAATTTACTGGTTGGAAATACTCCTTTGACGATGCTTTGGATAAATTGGCTATCGAACAAGGTCAGTTGGATGCAAAAGTTGAAAACTTGTGTCAGGATCGTACCGAATCGTTCATCTTGGAAGCAGATACAATGCCGTACTATCGCAGAGTTGTCGGTCTGAAGACTGAAAAGTTCTATTCAACAAATAATGAAAACCGTACATTGGGCGAATCTGTAATCGATGGTGTTACTTATATGAACATCTTCAGTGCTGTTGAAGAACCGGAACGCAACAACGAGTTCTTTATCGATACAGCTCATGTAAATGTATCGAGCATGCCTACTTATCTGTTGGCTCTTGATGTTGAGGCTAAGAAAACAGCTGAATGCAATCACGAAGATCATCCGGCTATCGGTGACCATTATCAGGTGATTGATTACTTACAGGGACGTTACATGGTTGATGCTTCTGTTGATAGCGTAATTCCTGCTTATTTGAAGAACAGCGTTAAACCATTCGAAAACGTGTATACTCGTTATGCATTCGTAAATGCAATCCACTATCAGGATACATTGTACATCATGGATACTGCTGATGCAACAATCAAGTATGACCGCGATTTGTATGACGGCAAAAACGTTGCCAAGAAAGTTGTTCTGAAAGAAAAGGCTTACGATGGAGCTTCTATCGCATTCCGTTTGAAAGATCAGAGTGATGACGAAAACTTCTATATCGAAACGAAGGGTAAACAGTATGGTTATGCAGCCAATGGTAACACTTGGTTGAAGGAACAAAACCACAACATTGTTTCTACCGGTCGTGGTTATAGTGAAACTGGCGATCATAATGGCAACTGGCATCAGAATGTTTATGAAGACATTTATCAGGCTTTGTTGCTGAATACGACAGCTCAAAGTGATGCTACTGCAAACGAAGACGTAGAAGTATCTTCTGTAACAGTCATCGCCGGTAACGGTCAGGTAACGGTTGCAGGTGCTGCCGGCAAGAAAGTTGTTATCACTAACATCTTAGGCCAGACAGTCGCTAATACAGTGGTTACTTCTGACAATGCTACTATCGCTGCTCCTGCAGGTGTAGTTGTCGTTGCTATTGAAGGTGAAGGCGCTGTAAAAGCAATTGTAAAGTAATCTGAGAATAATAACATTACAATTATAATCAAATAATTCTAAATAAGATCGTGCGCCGTAGAGATGCATGGCTGTGCATCTCTACAAATAACGGCAATTACCCTGCGACAGGTGAACAAGCGATCGTATTATTAATACTAAAGTATTGAAATAAAGTTCTTCTGTCAGTATGCCTGTGAAGGCCGAAAGCAGTTAAAAAACAAGAGGCTGTGTCGAAATACACTATGTGTATTGATACAGTCTCTTCGTTTATTAGGGACAAGTATGCTGCTTTTTATCCGTCTATGCTTGGTGACTTGTAGTTAAAGAATTGTAAAGTAATCACTATCTCATAAATTATTCGTTCTTTTGCAGAAAAATTGGGAGGTGTGTTCTCTGAACACATCTCCTCACTTTATTTAATAACAATAAGGTTACGTCTAATGGCTGAAGGTAAAAAGGTTAGTTCTGTTTCTTTCTTTAATTCTCGTCTGACTTCCATTATAAGTATCTCATTGGTACTGTTTTTGCTGGGACTTGTTTTTCTGATAGGATTGTTGGGAAACAAACTTTCTGTATATGTGAAGGAAAACATTTCATTTTCAATCGTACTAAAAGATAATCAGAAAGAAGCGGATATAAAGAAGATGCAGAAGACGCTGGATGCCTTGCCTTATATCAAATCGACTGAATATATATCGAAGGAACAGGCTGCCAAGGAACTTGAGGAGGAGTTAGGTGAAAATCCCGAAACGTTCTTGGGCTTTAATCCGTTACAAGCTTCCATTGAAGTAAAATTGCATTCGGAATATGCTAATGCCGACAGCCTGCAATTAATCGAAAAGAAAATAAAAAACTATACTTCCGTTTCCGATCTGCTTTACCGGAAAGACATGATGCAGATGGTGAACGACAATGTGAAACGTGTCAGCCTGATCTTGCTTACACTTGCCGTAATGTTGATGGCAATCTCGTTTGTACTGATTAGTAACACGATCCGTCTGCTGATTTATTCTAAACGTTTCCTGATCCATACGATGAAGCTGGTGGGGGCTACGCCTGGTTTTATTAGAAGGCCGTTTGTGCGGTATAATGTGGTCAGTGGTATTTTTGCGTCTATCCTCGCAATATTAATGTTGACGGGAGCGTTGTATTATTTACAGAACGAATTATCCGGTTTCATCCAGCTTCTGGATATTAAAGCGTTGATAATTGTTTATGCCGGTGTATTGATTATGGGGATCCTGCTTTCGGTTACGGCTACTGTCTTTGCAGTGAACAAGTATTTACGAATGGGTGTTGATAAATTATATTATATATAAATGTATGGCTAAGAGAGATTTTGCTTTTGGAAAAGAAAATTTTATTTTGATCGCTGTTGCTGTTGCTGTTATCGCGATTGGTTTTATGTTGATGAGTGGTGGCGGTTCGCAGGACCCGACAGGTTTCAATCCTGAGATTTTCAGTTCCCGCCGTATTGTTGTGGCTCCGGCTGTGACAGTGATCGGTTTCGTATTGATGATTTTTGGTATTTTGAAAAACAGTAAAAATAAGGAAGTAGCGGAATGAGTTGGTTTGAGGCTTTAGTGCTGGGAATTGTTCAAGGACTTACGGAGTATCTGCCGGTCAGCAGTAGCGGACATCTGGCTATCGGTTCTGCTTTGTTTGGAATTCAGGGAGAAGAAAATCTGGCTTTTACGATCGTTGTCCATGTTGCGACCGTGTTTAGTACGTTGGTGATTTTATGGAAAGAGATCGAATGGATATTCCGTGGTTTGTTTAAGTTCAAGATGAACGCAGAAACTCGCTATGTGATCAATATCTTGATTTCAATGATCCCTATCGGTATTGTAGGTGTGTTTTTCAAGGATACGGTGGAGGCTATTTTCGGATCGGGGCTGCTGATCGTCGGCTGTATGTTATTGCTGACGGCTGCTTTGCTTGCATTTTCCTATTATGCCAAACCCCGTCAGAAGGAAAATATCTCGCTGAAGGATGCTTTTATCATCGGTTTGGCTCAGGCGTGTGCTGTGATGCCGGGACTTTCCCGCTCCGGAACAACGATTGCGACCGGTTTGTTATTAGGAAACAATAAGGCGAAACTGGCCCAGTTCTCATTTTTGATGGTTATCCCCCCGATTTTGGGTGAAGCGTTGCTGGATGTAATGAAAGCGGTAAAAGGCGAAGCGGTAGCAGGTGATATTCCGGCATTGTCATTGGTGGTCGGTTTTGTGGCTGCATTCGTATCGGGATGTATTGCTTGTAAATGGATGATCAATATCGTAAAGAAGGGAAAACTGATTTATTTCGCCATCTATTGTGCAATTGCAGGTTTGGTTACAATTGCCTGTACATTACTTAAATAAGAATGGATTTTATAGCAGGAGAAGTAGTATATTTCAATAAGCCCTTAAAGTGGACTTCCTTTGACTTGGTGAACAAATTCCGCTATAAGTTATCGCGGAAACTGAAGGTAAAAAAGATAAAAGTGGGACACGCCGGAACATTGGACCCACTGGCGACAGGGGTAATGATTGTTTGTACGGGCAAGGCCACCAAGAGGATCGATGAATTTCAGTATCAGACAAAGGAGTATGTCGCTACCCTGAAGTTGGGGGAAACGACGCCTTCTTTTGATTTGGAAAAAGAGATAGACGGAGTATATCCGACAGAACATATTACCCGTAAGGAAGTAGAGAAGGTACTACAGTCGTTCGTGGGAACGATTCAGCAGATTCCACCGGTGTTTTCGGCTTGCAAGGTGGATGGTAAGCGGGCGTATGAGTTGGCTCGCAAGGGAGAGGAAGTGGAATTGAAGTCCAAGACGCTTGTGATTGATGAAATGGAGCTGTTGGAGTGTGATCTGCCAGTGGTAAAGATACGGGTGGTTTGCAGCAAGGGTACTTATATCCGCGCTCTGGCACGTGATATCGGTGTCGCTCTTCAATCGGGCGCTCATCTGATTGCTCTCGAACGGACTCGTATCGGAGACATCACACTGGACAAATGTATGTCTCCTGATGATATCGATGTCTTTTTAGATGAAAATATCACAACCGAGAAGAAGAATTGTGAGGATTGATAATGATAAGAATAAAATAAAAATAGAATTTATATTATGAAGCTGTCGAAATTCAAATTTAACTTACCGCAGGAGCTGATCGCTCTCCATCCGGCAAAGAACAGGGACGAGTCCAGATTGATGGTGGTCAATCGCAAGACCGGAGAGATCGAACATAAAGTGTTCAAAGATTTGCTTAGCTATTTCGGAGAAAAAGATGTGTTCATCTTCAATAACACAAAAGTTTTTCCTGCCCGTTTATACGGAAATAAGGAAAAGACCGGAGCTCGTATCGAAGTTTTTCTGTTGCGTGAGCTGAATGAAGATCTTCGCCTTTGGGATGTCTTGGTCGATCCTGCCCGTAAAATCCGTATCGGTAATAAGTTGTATTTTGGTGAAGATGATTCGATGGTGGCTGAAGTGATCGACAATACGACGTCACGTGGCCGTACCTTGCGTTTCCTTTATGACGGGAACCATGATGAATTTAAAAAGGCATTGTATGCATTGGGTGAAACCCCGCTGCCTAAATATATCGACCGTCCTGTAGAACCGGATGACGAAGATCGTTATCAGAATATTTTTGCGACGGAAGAAGGAGCGGTTGTGGCTCCCGCCGCCGGTCTTCATTTCAGTCGTGAACTGATGAAACGTTTGGAGATTAAGGATTGCCAGTTTGCTTATCTGACACTGCATTCCGGGCTGGGTAATTTCCGCGAAATCGATGTGGAAGACCTGACCAAGCATAAGATGGATTCTGAGCAGATGGTCGTGAACGGGGATGTCGTGAATATCGTGAATACGGCAAAAGATAACGGACGACAGATTTGTGCAGTCGGTACCTCCGTGATGCGCGCTATCGAAACAGCTGTCAGTACAGACGGTCACCTGAAAGAGTTTGAAGGGTGGACTAATAAGTTCATTTTCCCGCCGTATGACTTCAGTGTGGCGTCCAGTATGATTACGAACTTCCATATGCCGCTGTCTACTTTGTTGATGATGACAGCCTCTTTTGGCGGATATGACCTGATCATGGATGCTTATGAGGTCGCATTGAAAGAAAAATATAGTTTCGGTGCTTATGGCGATGCCATGTTGATCCTGTAAAAACGGGTACTTATGGCGATTGCATACCTGGGCTTGGGAACCAATGTCGGGAATAAGCGACGGAACATGATAACAGCCGCAGCGTTGTTAGCTGAAAGGGTGGGAGATATTCTCGCCCTTTCCGGTTTCTATGAAACGGAACCGTGGGGGTTTGAGTCGGAGAACTTTTTCTTGAATGCGGCTGTTAAATTGAAGACTTCTTTTTCTCCGTTGGAAGTATTGCAGATAACCCAGCAGATCGAAAAAGAATTGGGTCGCACGGAAAAAAGCAACGGAGTCTATCATGACCGTATTATCGATATCGATATCCTTCTGTATGAGGACGAGGTTTTACAGATACCAGAGCTTACCTTGCCGCATCCTCTCATGCATGAACGGAAGTTTGTGATGGACCCTTTGGCCGAAATAGCTCCGTTTGTCGTACATCCTGTATTGAAAGAACGTATAATAGATTTAAAAGAACGATTATGAATGATATAGAAAAGATATTGACCGGTGGTGGCATGGTCTTTAAGAAAAAGGGGAAAGACGAAAATGCCGGAGAGAAAAAGATTAAGTTTTCAGATTTTCTGCGTGGAACGCATAAATCGGGTTCTGCTAAGATGAAAGCGGAGTTTAAGTATAAAAAAGCCTTGCGCAACACAAAAAAGAAAAAATAATTGTCAATTATCAATTGTCAATTGTCAATTGTTTCGTATTTTTGCGTCTGAATTGATGTGGATAGATTTGTATTGCTTGCAACCACAGGAAAAAATGCTAAAAACAAGCCCTTTTAACTGCCGTCCGGCAAAGCAAATTTCCCCTCGTCAATCCATTTATTTGATTTATTAACCGTCAATTGTAAATTGTCTGTTGACTTTGAAGAGTTTGTGCTCTTTGATTGTCAATTGTCAATTGTCAATTGTCAATTCAAAAAACGATGAGTTATTTATTCACCTCCGAATCGGTGTCCGAAGGGCACCCCGATAAAGTAGCCGATCAGATATCGGATGCTTTGCTGGATGAGTTCCTGGCTTATGACAAGAACTCTAAAGTTGCTTGCGAAACCCTTGTTACAACCGGACAGGTTGTCTTGGCTGGAGAAGTAAAATCAAGTGCTTACGTGGATGTACAGGATGTAGCCCGTAACGTGATCGAAAAAATTGGTTATACGAAAAGCGAATACCAGTTTGAAGCAAAATCATGTGGCGTGTTCTCTTCTATCCATGAACAGAGTGGCGATATTAACCGTGGTGTCGAGCGCGAGGATCCTTATAATCAAGGAGCAGGTGACCAAGGTATGATGTTCGGTTATGCTACTAACGAAACAGAAAACTACATGCCTCTGGCATTAGATCTTTCACACAGTTTGTTGTGGGAGCTTGCCGAGATACGCAAGAATGAAAACGACCTGATGCCGTACCTCCGTCCGGATGCGAAGAGTCAGGTGACGATTGAATATGATGACAACGGAAAACCGTTGCGCATCGATACGATTGTTGTTTCTACACAACATGATGAATTTATCACAGCAAAAGGTATCACACAGGAAGAAGCGGATCTGGCTATGCAGAAAAAGATCGCTGAAGATGTGAAGAGCATACTGATCCCACGTGTAAAGGCTCAGTATCCGGCTCATGTTCAAGCTTTGTTCAATGATGATATCATCTATCATGTGAATCCGACCGGAAAGTTCGTGATCGGTGGTCCTCACGGCGATACCGGTCTGACAGGCCGTAAGATCATTGTTGATACATACGGTGGTAAAGGTGCTCACGGTGGTGGCGCATTTTCCGGAAAAGATCCTTCGAAGGTAGACCGTTCTGCCGCTTATGCCGCTCGTCATATTGCGAAGAATCTGGTTGCCGCCGGTGTGGCTGATGAAATGCTGGTACAGGTGTCTTATGCAATCGGTGTTGCTAAACCGATGAATATCTTCGTCAATACATTCGGTCGTGCCAATGTGGAAATGACAGATGGAGAGATCGCAGAAAAGATCTGGAACCTGTTCGACATGCGTCCGAAAGCAATCGAAGAACGTCTGAAACTGCGTAACCCGATCTATTTGGAGACTGCATCTTACGGCCATATGGGACGTAAACCGCAGGTTGTGACGAAAAAGTTTACCTCTCGTTACAATCCGGAACCGACCATCTGCGAAGTAGAGTTATTTACTTGGGAAAAGCTGGATTACGTCGATAAGGTAAAAGAGGCATTCGGGCTTTAATGTAGGCTGTTTGTACAAACTTATATTGGCTCCCGTCTGAAAAAATCGGTTCTTGTTCCGTTTTTTTTCAGAGAGGAGCTATTTTTATTTTAAATTATGTATATTTGACGATTGTAATTATCTAAAATTAAAATTTATGCGTAAAACGATTCAGTTTCTTCAGTTAGCCTTTATTCTCCTTTTGGCTACTGCATGTGCAGAGACTTCCCCGTTTAAATACGAGTCGGTCCCGAACGATCCTCTGAAAGCCCGTATCTATACTCTGGATAACGGCTTGAAGGTGTATATGACTGTGAATAAAGAGACCCCGCGTATTCAAACGTATATTGCCGTTCGCGTGGGAGGTAAAAACGATCCCGCCGAAACGACTGGTCTGGCACACTATTTTGAACACTTGATGTTTAAAGGGACTCAGCAGTTCGGCACGCAGAATTACGAACAGGAAAAACCGATGCTCGATCAGATCGAACAGCTTTTTGAAGTGTATCGTAAGACTACCGATGAGGCAGAACGCCAGGCTATTTATCATCAGATCGACAGTGTTTCCTATGAGGCTTCGAAGTTGGCAATTCCAAACGAATATGATAAATTGATGTCTGCTATCGGTGCAACCGGAACAAATGCGTATACCGGTTTTGATCAGACGGTCTATGTGGAAGATATCCCTTCCAACCAGATTGACAACTGGGCCAAGATACAGGCAGACCGTTTCGAAAACAATGTAATCCGTGGTTTCCATACGGAGCTTGAGACTGTGTATGAAGAAAAGAATATGTCTCTTACCAGTGATGGCCGTAAAGTGTATGAAGCTGTTCTGACCGCTCTTTTCCCTGATCATCCTTATGGAACGCAGACTGTTCTCGGGACACAGGAAAACTTGAAGAACCCGTCTATCACGAATATCAAGAACTACCATAAAACTTGGTATGTTCCTAATAATATGGCAATCTGTCTGTCCGGTGATTTTGATCCGGATCAGATGATCGAGACAATCAATAAATATTTCGGTCACTTGAAACCGAACCCCAATCTGCCGAAGTTGCCGGTAACACATGAATCTCCGATTAAAGCACCGATTGTAAAGGAAGTGTTGGGTGTCGATGCCGAAAATGTGACAATCGGTTGGCGTTTCCCGGGAGCTGCTTCTCCTGACCAGGATTTGCTGAACCTGACTGGTGAAATTATCAATAATGGTAAAGCCGGTTTGTTGGATGTCGACTTGGTTCAACAACAGAAAGTGTTAAGCTGCTATGCCGGAACATACGGAATGTCAGATTACAATGCTCTTGTTATTAACGGTCGCCCGAAACAGGGTCAGACATTGGATGAAGTGAAAGATCTTTTCCTGGCTGAAATCGATAAATTGAAGAAAGGCGAGTTCGATGAAGGTTTACTGGAGGCAGCTATCAATAACTATAAACTGATGCAAATGTACCGGATGGATCGTAACGACGGCCGTGCCGATATGTTTGTCTCTTCTTTCATCGACGGTGTCGATTGGAAAGATGAAGTCGCTTCGTTGGATCGTATGAGCAAAGTGACAAAGCAGCAGATCGTCGATTTTGCCAACAAGTATTTCGGTGACAACTATGCACTCATCTATAAGAAGCAAGGTAAAGATCCGAACGAAAAAAAGATCGACAAACCTAAAATCACCCCGATCGTGATGAACCGTGACAGCTCAAGTATGTTCCTGAAAGAAATACAGGCTTCAAAAGTGGCTCCTATCGAACCGGTATTCCTGGACTATAGTAAGGATTTGCAAAAACTGACTGCCAAATCCAATATTCCGGTATTGTACAAGGAGAATACTTCCAACGATCTTTTCTCTCTGATGTATGTATTCGATATGGGTACGAATAATGATAAGGCAATGGGTACCGCTTTCGAATATATGAAGTATTTGGGCACATCTAAAATGAGCTTGAAGGAAATCAATGAGGAGTTCTACAAACTGGCATGTTACTTTAATGTATTCCCCGGTTCGGATCGCACGTATGTGATGCTGGAAGGTTTGAAAGAGAATATGCCGAAAGCAATGGCTCTGTTTGAAGAAATCCTGGCCGATGCACAGGTCAACAAAGAGGCTTATGAAAACCTTGCTGGCGATATCCTGAAAAAACGGACTGATGCCAAATTGAATCAGGGACAGAATTTCAACAAACTGATCCAGTATGCTATCTGGGGACCGAAATCTCCTGCAACAAATGTACTGACAACTGTTGAATTGCAGCAGATGGACCCTCAGGAACTGGTTGACCGTATTCATAAGATCAATTCATTCGATCATAAGATATTGTATTATGGTCCGGAAAAACCGCAGGCTGTTCTGGATATCATCAAACAATATCATAATGTACCTGACCAGTTGCAACCGGTTCCGGCAGCAATTGAGTTCAGCCAGCAGGAAACTCCTGAGAATAAAGTTTTGCTTGCCCAATATGATGCAAAGCAGATTTATTTCTCTGCAGTCTCTAACCGGGGTGAAAAGTTCGATCCGGCTATCCAGCCTACATTGAATATGTATAATGAATACTTTGGTGGTGGCATGAACGCGATCGTATTCCAGGAAATGCGTGAATCGCGTGGTTTGGCTTATTCCGCAGGGGCTTTCCTGATTACTCCGTCCAAACTGAAATATCCGTATGTATACCGTACGTTTATTGCGACTCAGAATGATAAGATGATTGATGCTATGAAAGCATTCGATGAAATTATCAATAATATGCCGGAATCAGAAAAAGCGTTCAACTTGGCTAAAGACGCTCTCATCACCCGTTTACGTACGGAACGTATTACCAAATCAGACGTTCTCTGGTCTTATCTGAATGCTCAGGACTTAGGTCTGAATACCGACAGTCGTAAAGAATTGTTCGAAAAGGCCCAAACAATGACATTGCCTGAGATCAAGTCGTTCCAGGAAAAATGGGTAAAAGGACGTACTTATATCTATTGTGTATTAGGCGATGAAAAGGATCTTGATCTGAAAGGCTTGTCACAATATGGTCCGATCCAGAAGCTGACACAGGAAGAGTTGTTTGGATATTGATTGTCGTAATCTCTTATGGAGGATAATCTCCTCTGAATAATAGTACCCAAGTATATAGTTTATTGTATATACTTGGGTAAATTTGTCTAATGCAAATTTATAAAAAAACGACATAAAATGAGAGTCAATGAAGATTTACTGAAACGCTTGAAGGTTGGCGACGAAAAAGCTTTTGAGGATTTGTATTGGACTTATAGTCCTCAGGTGTATAACTTCATCAACTCTTTATTGTTTGATAAATCTCTTGCAGAAGATTTGACACAGAATGTCTTTCTGAAAATTTGGGAAAAGCATGAGCAGATAGAACCTGGGTTAGGGATCACGGCTTACCTGTTTACGATTGCCCGGCATTTTGTTTTTAAGGAGACGGAATTCCGTCTGTCTCAACATGCAACGTTGCATGTTGAGAGTATTGATCTAAGTGATAATTCAAAAGAAGAACAACAACATGAAGCGAATTCCCTTCTTGAATATATTGACCATTTAATTGAGAATCTCCCTCCCTCCCGAAGAGAAATATTTCGTTTAAGCCGCCTTGAGCAACTATCAAATAAAGAAATTGCCCATAAATTATCCATTTCAGAAAAAACGGTAGAGACACAACTTTATCGCTCTTTTCAATATTTACGTTCCAAACTACCTCCCGATAAGAGATGGATACTCCTTTTTTGCTATTTGGTTAATCAGTGTTAAATTTAAATGCCTTTGTAAGTGATTTTTCCTTATGAAGGATATACAATATAGAGGATGGAAAGAAAAAATATATACATCGAACTGCTGGATCGTTTTATGCGTGGTGAACTTCCGGCTGAGGAGGAACATGAGTTATGGACATGGTTCAAACAACCTGGAGCTCGTGAGTTATTGTTTCAACATTATCGCCAGTCTTGGACGGAAGCGGAGGGAAAGGAACTTCCGGTTGGAATTCAGAATCGGATGTTCCGGAATATTCAGAGCCGGATACATACAGAAACAGGGAGGAAGGAAAAGCGAAAAACAGTTCGAAAGCTACAGTTTCGCCGGTGGTTGCCATATGCCGCAGCTGTTGTATTTCTTTTAGGCTTTATGACTTTTGTTCATCTATATTTGAACTTGGCTGATAAAACAGAAAATTATTTGTCACAGACCTATAAGGTTTTAGTTGATAAAGGACAACGGGCAAGTGTTATATTGCCGGATGGGACAAAAGTCTGGTTGAATTCTCATACGGAATTGACTTATAATGGTGATTATGGAAAAGGGAATCGTCAAGTCGTTTTGTCGGGAGAAGGTTATTTTGAGGTGGCAAAAGATTCTACTTCGAGATTTATAGTGAAAGCTGGAGAAATGGAGGTCGAGGCGTTGGGTACGACTTTCAATGTGAAAGCCTATCAGGAAGATAGAGAGTTGACGACAACTCTTTTTGAGGGAAAAGTTCGTACGTCAATAGGGAAAGATGAAGTCATTTTGAAACCTGATGAGAGTTTGAGTTTTGATAAGTCTTCGCGTAGAATGATTGTCTCCGATGATCTTGCGGCTTATGCTCGGATGTGGAAGGATAATGAGCTTGTTTTTAAAGGAGTAACGATGGAGGAAGTAGCCGTAATGTTGGATCGCTTATATAATGTGAAAGTACGGTTTGCTTCTGAAAAGGTAAAGCGTTATCGTTTTTCCGGAGTTATTAAAAATAATAGTCTGGAAAACGTGATTGAATTGATTAGTCTTACGGCGCCGATTATGTACAAGAAAGTAGGTGGCGAGATTATTATAGAGGAGAGAAAATAATAAAATAGAATATTAATGTAAACAGAATGCCTATGGGAAAGGGAGTATAAAAACACAGGTGTATCTAATTAAGAATAGACACACCTGAGATCTATGCAATGTAATTTTGCCAATTTGAAATCATCGCTTCTCACCACTTGATTTCAGATACAAAGTTACCTGATTAATTGATTATTAATTAATGGAGAACTCTAAAAAAAATGAATACCTTAAAGAATTTATTACGGAAAGGAATCACAATTGGAAGTTTTTGCCTTGTTTCGGGTACGATACTTTCTGCACAGATATCCTTATCCATGCAAAACAAATCCACTCGCGAGGTGATTCGCGAAATTGAAAAAGTAAGTGATTATCGATTTTTTTATAATGACAATCTATCCGGTCTGAATACAAGAATTTCAGTTTCAGCTCAGGGAGAAAATATTCGGGATGTGTTGGAACAGATAAAGAAACAGGCACAGATCACTTATATAATTAAAGAAAACAATCAAATTGTACTATCTGCTCCCGGTTATGTATCTGCGTCGACTCAACAAAATACCCGGAAGATTACCGGTATTATTAAGGACCAAAGCGGTGAACCGGTAATTGGGGCAAATATTGTTGAGAAGGGAACAGCAAATGGAACGATTACGGATATCGATGGACAATATTCGCTGGAAGTGGGGTCGAACAGTATTTTGGTAGTTTCCTATATCGGATATATTACTCAGGAAATTCCAGTGGGAAAGAACAGTACATTGGATGTATTATTGAAGGAAGATACGGAAACATTGGACGAAGTCATTGTTATCGGTTATGGAACGACAAAAAGAAAAGATTTCACCGGTTCTGTCAGTTCTGTTAAATTAGAGAATTCTCCGATTGCCCTGTCTCCGAACTTGAATGCATTGGAATCTCTGAAAGGTAATGTCTCAGGTTTGGATATCGGAGCGACTAATTCTGCTGGTGGAGAGCCGAGCATGCAGATGCGTGGACAAAAATCTATTTCCGGGTCCAATGATCCGCTGATCGTGGTGGATGGAGTTATTTTTATGGGTAGCATTAATGATATAAACCCGAATGATATTGCTTCTTATGATGTATTGAAAGATGCGACATCTGCAGCAGCCTATGGTTCCCGTTCTGCAAATGGCGTGATTATTATAACGACTAAAAGAGGAAAAACCGGAAAGCCTGTTGTCACTTTTAATGCTACAGGTAGTATGCAGACTTGGCAGAATAAGCCGGAATTGATGAAGGGAGAGCAATGGCTTGAATCTGTAATGGCGCGAAATAATAGTTCGGATTTAAGTTGGTTAAAGCCTCAGGAATTGGCAAATATGGAAGCTGGTAGGGAGATAAATTGGTTAGACGCGTCAACTCGTACAGGTTGGGTACAGGACTACCAAGTATCGGTTTCCGGAGCTGGAGAGAAAATGAATTACTATTTGTCTGCGGCCTATTCGGATAATCAGGGTGTAGTTATTGGGGATGATTATAATAGAATAACAGCTTTGGCAAAAATCAATACGGATATAACAAGCTGGTTACAGATAGGAGTAGATGCTGCATTTACGAAGTCTGATTATTCGGGTGTGGGAGCTAATATTGGCGAGGCTACGCAAACATCTCCTTACGGTGTGATGTATAGAAATGGGTCGGAAAAATTGTTGGAAAAATTCCCATATACACAGTCGAGTGTAAATGCCTTATGGAATACTGACAAGAGTGTTCGTGATAATAAGGATATACGAAACAATTTCCGTGCAAATGCTTATGCCGTTGTCAAACTCCCTTGGGTTGAAGGTTTGAGCTATCGTTTTAATTATGCCGGAAACTTAAGTAAAAACCAGTCTGGAGATTTTTATTATGAAGGGTATTTTGTTAAAGAAGGTGCTTATGATGATGAAACCCGTTATTCTCCGGCAACGCTCCAAAGTTTGTTAGCAAGCGCCAATGGGAAAATTAATAATAATACGACAGACAGTTGGGTGATCGATAATATTCTGAATTATAAAAATACATTTGGAAAACATTCAATTGATTTGACTGCCGTTGCTACGCGTGATAGGAAAAAATACGAGATGATAGAAACGACCGGTTCGAACTTTGCTGCAAATGGTAATACTACTTTGGGTATAAATGGTTTGCACAAAGCTACAGTTCAGAAAGTCAATATGGATAATAACCAGCGTTCCAATATCGGATATTTGGGCCGTGCATCTTATTCATATGATGATCGTTACTTCTTTACCGGTTCTTATCGTCGTGATGGAGCTTCTGTTTTTGGGGTTAATCAAAAGTGGGGAGATTTCTTTGCATTTGGTGGAGCCTGGAGATTGAGCAGTGAAAAGTTTATGTCTTCAATTTCGTATTTGGATGATTTGAAATTGAAGGTATCCTGGGGTAAGAACGGTAATCAGGGGTTGGACCCTTATGGAACATTGTCAACCATCAACAATGGAGCTTCCGGCGGTGTCCGCTATGAATTTGGGGGCAGTGATATTATCTATGGATTGAATCAGAAAGCACTTGGCAATGCTAATTTAGGTTGGGAAACGACAGAATCTTGGAATACAGGCTTTGAATCTGCTTGGTTAGGTAGTCGCTTGTTTGTAGATCTGGATCTTTATTTTTCTAAAACAACAGATCAGATATTTACGAGAGATATCCCTGTTATGACAGGCTTTAAAAATATGAAGTCTTCTATGGGGCAGGTTAATAACAGAGGGGTGGAATTGACAATTCGTTCCGTGAATATCAATACACAGGATTGGTATTGGACGACGAACTTGACATTTTGGCTGAACCGTAATAAATTGGTCCATCTGTATGGTGAAGATTTGAATGGCGATGGCAAAGAGGATGATGATATCTCGAACTCTCGTTTTATAGGGAAGCCTTTGGGAGCCATCTATGGTTATCAACAAGATGGTATAGTCCAAGAGACCGATATCGAATATATGAAAGCGAATGGAGCGACTCCGGGTATTCCTAAATATAAAGATATGGACAATGATGGAGTGATTACTTCTGCAGACCGTGTTATTTTGGGATATTCTACGCCTAACTTCAAGTTGAATATGAGTAACACGATTACATACAAAAATTGGGATTTATATTTTATGCTGACCGGTACATTTGGTGGCGGTGGATATTATCAAAAGTCTAATAAAGGTGCTTATTTGACTAATGGTTCCGGTAGGTTCAATACCAATGGTATTTATATACCTTGGTGGACTCCTGAGAATAAGAGCAATGAATATCCTGCAGCAACATTTAATGATGATGGCGGACGTTTCTTAGGTTTGCAGAACCGGGCATTCGTTCGTTTGCAGGATGTGACTTTGTCATATACATTCCGTGAACCTTGGGTACAAAAAGTAAATATCCAAAATTTGAAAGTATTCTTTACGGCGAAAAACTTATTTACGATAACCAAATGGCAGGGAGGAGATCCTGAGGTTGGTGTTACCGTTAGCGAAAATACTTATCCTGTATTAACATCTTTTTCTTTGGGTGCAAATATCAGTTTCTAACAGATAAAATATACAGAAATGAAAAATGTATTAAAATATAGTGTTTGTGGCTTGTTGAGTGCTTGTTTACTTGGCAGCTGTAATGATTCCAAGTTTTTGGAAGAAGATCCTGAAACATTTTATACGATAGATAATGTCTTCTCTACTTCTGAACAGGTTGATCAGGTGTTGATAGGCTGCTATTCCCATATACGTGTTATGATGTGTATGACTGAAGAGAGCAATACAGCCTTTGTCTTTCGTGGAGGAAATGGAACGGATATGTTTGACGTGGCTACTATCCGTCGTAGCAACCGTTTCAATGATTATAGTATATTGAATTCGACTACGGAAGTTTTTTATATTAATTATTCACATTGGTATCAGTTAATATCGAAAGCGAATCTTGCTTTGTATGCGGCAGAACTTCCTCAGATCTCTTGGACTTCGGAAGCTGAAAAGCTTTATGTGATGGCTCAGGCCCGTTTTTTCAGAGCTTTTGCTTATCGGAATTTGGGTGAATTATATGGTGGCGTTCCTCTCGTAACAGAAATTACAACAACTCCACGTTATGATTTTGAGCGTAGTAGCCGTCTGGAAACTTATCAATATGCTATTGATGAGCTGGAAGCAATCTTGAATGATTTGCCGGAAACTACCGGAACAATGGGACGTCTGGTCAGAGGTGCGGCTCAGCATAACCTTTGCCAGTTGTATATTGATAAAGGTATAGCATTGGAAGAAGATGGTAAAGGTGGAGAGGCGCCTGCTGCTTATCAAAAAGCGATCGCTTATGGTAATGACGTGATTGATGGTTCCGTTTATAGTTTGATGACGGAACGTTTCGGCTCCAGAGCGGACGAAGATCCGGTTTATTATTATGCAACAGAGGAAAGTATGCAGACTCCGGAACATCTCTATTCTGCAGCTGGCTATCCGGTAGAAGGAAATCTTTATTGGGACTTGTTCCAAGAAGGTAACCAGAACTATCAGGAGGGCAACAAAGAGGCTATTTGGGTCGCCCAGATTGACTATGATGCCTATAAAGCAGAGGATGGAGAATCAAAATTGCAGTATTCCCGCTCTTTTGGCCCGGTTTACAGAGATCCCATGTCTGCCCATTTGAATTCGGCGATGGAGGATGTCGGAGGTCGCGGTATCGTACAAGTAACCCCGACAAAATATACGAGAGATCTTGTTTATGAGGGTAAATGGGGTAGCGACCTGCGTAATTCGGAAGCTGTTCTTAGACGTACTTTGTTAGGAAATGTGCCTTCTTCTCCTTATTATGGTAAACCGGTTCCTTGGAGTGTTATTTATAAAGACGGAGAAAGTAAAGATGCTGTTGACGGTTCTTGGACACAATGTTTTCCGATCTCCTGTAAGATTTCGACTGATAAGTACAGAGGTTTGGATGCAGGGGAAAACAGAAGTAACTTGTTCCGTGATGAATATTTGATTCGTTTGCCGGAAACTATCTTGCTGCGTGCAGAAGCCAAGATGCGATCAGGAGATAATGCTGGTGCGGCTGATGATATTAATTTGCTGCGTAAACGTGCGCAATGTGACTATCTGGTGAAAGCTTCGGATGTGAATGTCGACTTGATACTGGACGAACGTGCTCGTGAACTGGTGTATGAAGAATGCCGTTGGAACACCCTGTTGCGTATGGGGGGAACTGTTGCCGTGGATCGGATTAAGAAATACGCTTACTGGGATGATCCGAGGACGACATTGACCAAAAATTTCAATTTATGGCCGATTCCTCAGGTTGTTATCGATACAAATAAGGATGTTGTAATGGAACAAAATCCTGGTTGGAATTAATAGGTTAGCATAGTGATTTTTACTAAGACCCGCTAAAATTTTATGAATCGAACCATGAATAAAATTTTAGCGGGTTTGATTATTAAAATAGATAATAGATGTGAGTGATGAGTTGGAAAACAATATGTTGGGAAGTGATATTACTTGGCTTTCTTTTTAGCTGTACGGGTTCGGACAAGGAGCCTGAGGATAGAAAATTACAAATTGACTATGACTATTTGAAAAGCAATTTCCAGCAACCGGATAAAGCCTATGGTGTTAATTGTTGGTGGTGGTGGTTGAATGGAAATGTGACAAAAGATGCGATCACAAAAGATTTGGAAGCGATGAAGTCCCGGAACTTCCAAGGAGCTATGATCTTTGATGCCGGTGGACATAATCAGCGGGGGAATAAAGACATCCCTGCCGGGCCACTTTTTGGAAGTAAAGAGTGGACGGATCTTTTTGTCTTTGCTTTGGATGAGGCCAAACGTTTAGGATTGGAAATCGGTTTCAATATCCAAAGTGGGTGGAACTTGGGTGGACCATGTGTCACTCCGCAGTATGCAGCCAAGCAACTCACTTATTCCGAACAAAAGGTGACAGGAGGAAAAACGCTCCATTTGCAATTGGCGGAACCAGAAGTCCATAAAGGGTTTTACAAGGATATTGTCGTCCTTGCTTTTCCATCGAATAAAGAAAATGAAACAGATGAACCGGTCAGTAATCTGGATCTGAAGTTAGGTTTTCACGAACTGGGAGGCTCTGCTCCTGATTGCCGTTTTTTATTGGAGAATAATGCGCGTGGCAGAGACAAGAAACCGGATAAAACGATATATCTTGTTGATATGGCCCGAATAGTCGACCTTACAGGACAGATGGATGAAAAGGGCTTGCTTAGTTGGGATGCTCCTGAAGGCGACTGGAATATTATGCGTATCGGTTATACTTGTACCCAGTCCGAAGTTTCGACTTCCAGCAGGGATTGGCAAGGCAATGTCTTGGATTACATGGATCGGAGTGCATTTGATTTTTATTGGAATACAATCGTCAAGCCGATTCTTCAGGCGGCAGGTGAAAAGCATGTGGGATCGACATTGAAGTTTATGGAGACGGATAGCTGGGAGTGCGGGGGAATGAACTGGACGGATGCTTTTGCCGATGAATTCCGTTCATATTGCGGATACGATTTGAAACAATATTTGCCTCTTATTGCCGGCCACGTCGTGAATAATATCGACACTTCAAATGCTTTTCTGGCTGACTTCCGCAAGACGATAGCACATCTGGTCGCCACGAATCATTATGCCCGCTTTGCCGAACATGCTCACCAGCATAATATGGGAATTCAACCGGAGTCAGCAGGACCTCATGCCGGACCGTTGGATGGTATGAAGAATTATGGTTTCAGTGACATTGTGATGAGCGAGTTCTGGTCGCCTTCTCCGCACCGTCCGCGACCGCAGGACCGTTTCTTTATCAAGCAGGCCTCTTCCGCTGCCCATATTTACGGAAAGAAGATTGTGGGAGCCGAGTCTTTCACGACAATCGGTCCGCATTGGAACGATGAACTGTGGCACGACCAGAAGTCGGCATTCGACCATGAAATATGCGCTGGCCTGAACCGGGTGTATTTCCACACCTTTACTTGTTCACCTGCGGAGCAGGGAATACCGGGACAGGAATATTTTGCGGGTACACATGTGAACCCGCGTGTTACCTGGTGGAGTAAATCAGGCCCTTTCATCGATTATATGCATCGTGTACAGATGTTGGCGCAGGAAGGAACATTTGTTGCTGATGTCCTTTATTATTATGGCGATCACGTCCCGAATGTCTATCCCTTTAAACATTCGGATATGCCTGGTGCGATGTTCGGTTTTGATTACGATGTGACGGATGAAAACATTTTGATGAAATTAGGGGTCGAAGATGGAGATATTGTTGTTCCGGGGGGTAGGAGATATAAAGTGTTGGTTCTACCGGATCACCGGGTATTGTCGTTACCTGTATTGAAGAAATTGGAAATGCTGGTAAAAGAAGGAGCTTCAGTTCTCGGCCCGAAACCACAGAAAGCCGTATCGCTGTCCGGAGGAGAGAAGGGGGTTGCTGAATTTAAAGAATTGGCAGACCTACTTTGGGGAACGACAACCGGAACAACCGGGCAGAATCAATATGGCAAGGGTATTGTCTCTTGGGGAATAAGTGCCAGGGAATACCTGCTTTCACGGAACCAACCGGTTGATTTTGCAGTCGAAGGCAATGATAGCAAGACGGATTTTGATTACATCCATTATATAATCGATGATGCTCATGTTTATTTTGTCAGCAATCAGACAGCGGAACGGCAAAAGATCAACGTACGTTTTCGCGTATCGGGACTACAGCCGGAGTTATGGGATGCCCTTACCGGAGAGATACGGGATGCAGGGGCTTTTACCCAGAAAGAAGAAAAGACGATCGTTCCCTTGACGTTGGAACCTTACGGTTCTATGTGTGTGGTGTTCCATAAGGAGATTGCTTGTAACAAGCAAGGTGCGAAAACCGGTAATGATCCTGATTATGAAATTTTGCAAGTGTTGGATGGTGCCTGGACTGTCAATTTTGATCCGAAATGGGGAGGGCCGTCATCTGTTGTATTCCCGGAATTGATAGATTGGACGACGCATCCGGATAAAGGAATCAAATATTATTCGGGAACGGCAGTCTATAATAAGAAATTTACTGCTAATTTTGAAAAGAATCCGACAAATCGGTATTATCTGCAACTCGAAAATGTAAAGGATGTCGGGATTGCCTCTGTTCGTATTAACGGGAAAGACAAGGGAGTTGTCTGGACAAAGCCTTTCCGTGTGGATATAACAGACGGTTTGAAGGAAGGAGAAAACGATGTGATTGTAGAAGTGACCAATTCCTGGTTTAACCGGGTTGCAGGTGATGAGATGGCTGTGGCCCCAACCAAGTATACACAAACGAATGTCGTTTTGGGAAATGACTTTAGAGGAAATGCAGTATCCGAGATAACGTTGGAACCTTCTGGTCTGTTGGGACCAGTAACGATACAGGTTGCGGTGGAACAGAAGTAGGAAAATTGAATACCAATGATATAATATCTTCAAAAATGAAGTAGGAATATGAATATAAAAAAACTGATTATGATTACTTCCCTGTTTGCCTGCTGTTGTGCGGGAATGGCAGGAAGTAACAAGATAGACCGGAAAGCACTTGTCATGCGCCATAATGTGATGCAGACGCAGATTGACAAATATTCTCCACTTTCCGTCGGGAACGGACGCTTCTGTTATACAGCTGATATAACGGGGATGCAAACCTTTCCTGAATTGTACCGGGAAGGGATCCCTTTATCGACGATGTCGGAGTGGGGCTGGCATAGTTTTCCGAATACAGAAAACTATCAGTTGTCTGATGTTTTCAAATATGTGGATGCTTACGACAGGAAGGTCCCTTATCCGATCGGTTCTTCTCCCGGTCATGAATATCTTCGTGCCAATCCACATCAAACGGGATTGGCTCTGATCGGTTTGCTGAAGGCGGAAGGAAAGACGCTTTCGGAGGATGAGTTGAGCGAACCTCGTCAACAGTTGAATGTTTGGGAAGGAACGTTGGAAAGCCGTTTTAAACTGTCCGGCTCTCCTGTAGAAATCACGACGCTTTGTCATCCGGATAAGGATGAATTAGCCTATCGCTTGCAATCTCCTCTCTTTTCCGAGAAGAAGTTGGGGGTACGGATATGTTTCCCTTTTCCCAGTGTCGCATTTGGCAAGGAACCGGCTGTCTGGGATGTCGAAGACGGCCATCGGTCTTGGATTATCCGAAGTGGTGAGAATGATTGGGTCATTAAACATCAGACGGATGATTTTGTCTATTGTTGCCGTATACGGACGTCCGTGAAGGCTGCTTTGAGAGAAACTTCACGACATAGCTATTTTTTGGAATTACTTTCCGATAAAGATGAGTTTATGCTGTTGGTTGATTTTTCTACAGATGAGAACACGTTGGATACCTCTGATGATTATGCCTCTGCTGTCCGGGCAAACAAACAGGCGTGGGAAACTTTCTGGATGAGCGGCGGTGTTGTCGATCTGTCGGAGAGCAAAGACCATCGTTGGAAGGAGTTGGAGCGCCGGATCGTTTTGTCTCAGTATTTGACCGCTATCCAGTCCCGGCAACAGTATCCGCCTCAGGAGACAGGTTTGACTTGCAATAGCTGGTATGGAAAATTCCATCTGGAGATGCATTGGTGGCATTCTGTTCATTTTGCTTTGTGGGGTCGGTCCGCCTACTTGTCGAATACCTTAGACTGGTATGATGATATTTTAGAAGTGGCAAAATCGTATGCGGCCACGCAAGGATATAAAGGAGTCCGTTGGCCGAAGATGATCGGACCTGGCGGTGTGGAGGCTCCTTCCGGTGTCGGCCCTTTATTGGTCTGGCAGCAGCCACATCCGATTTTCTATGCGGAATTGCTTTATCGGGAAAATCCGACAGAGGAGACATTGAACCGGTTTGGCAGCTTGATAGATGCGACAGCTGAGTTTATGTACGATTATGCTCATTGGGATGCCTCTCGGAAATGTTACGTTTTAGGTCCCCCGATAATCTCCGCCCGTGAAGGAAACAGTGGAACATTCCGGGAAAATATCAATCCTGCTTTCGAACTGGCATATTGGAGCTGGGGATTGAAAAAGGCTAATGATTGGAGAGAGAGGATGGGACGGAAACGGAATGCTGATTGGGATCGGATGGCAGATCAGATGGCTCCTTGGCCCGTTGTCAATGGGATTTATGTTGAGGCTGAATCTGTATTAGAGAAAGACGGGGGACATCCGACTCAATTGGCCGCTTATGGTTTCCTTCCGGCATCGGCCTATTTGGATAAGGAGGTTATGCGTAAAACGTTGCGTCATGTTCTGGACAATTGGGACTGGACTGAAACCTGGGGATGGGATTACCCTTTGATAGCGATGACTGCAATCCGGTTGAATGAGCCGGAGTGGGCGTTGGAAGCTTTGTTGAAGAATGTTCAGAAAAATACTTACCTGCCTAATGGACACAATTTCCAAAATGAAGGACTTCCGCTTTACTTACCGGGAAATGGTGGTCTGCTAACTGTTGTCGCAATGATGTGTGCCGGTTGGGACGGTTGTGAGGAAGAGAATCCCGGATTCCCTAAAAACGGACAGTGGAATGTGAGGTGGGAAGGCTTGAAACCTGCATTTTGAGGGTATAGATAAAAATAGGCATCAGTAACTAATCCGATGCCTATCCCTTTCTGATCCGATGCCCATAGTTTTTCCTTCCGATGGGCATCGGATATTTTTTTACTTTGCTTTTAGTTCTTCTTCTTTCAGCTCTTCTTCCTCGACCTCTTTCACCTTACGGAACAGATCGGAGGCGAAGATAAAGTCGTTCAATGCCTTGTTTTTGGATGTAATGACCTCTCTGCTGTTGCCTTGCCATTCTTTTACACCTTCTTTGATGAAGATAATGTTTTCACCGATATTCATGACGGAGTTCATATCATGTGTGTTGATGATAGTCGTCATTTTGTATTCGGCGGTGATATCGTGGATCAGATCGTCGATAATCAGCGAAGTCTTGGGGTCCAGGCCGGAGTTCGGTTCGTCACAGAACAGATATTTTGGGTTCAAGGCGATCGCCCGGGCAATGGCTGCACGTTTCATCATACCGCCGCTGATCTCGGACGGATAGAGATGGCCGGCTTCCGACAGATTGACACGATCCAAGCAGAACTGGGCACGTTTCAAGCGATCTTTGTGAGTATCGTTTGAGAACATATCCAACGGGAACATGACATTTTCCAACACCGTCATGCTGTCGAACAGAGCCGATCCCTGGAAAAGCATGCCCATTTCACGACGCAACATGTTCAGTTCATGCTTGCCCATCGAGGTCAGATCACGTCCGTCGTACAGGACTTCTCCGGAGTCAGGGCGCATCAGTCCGATAATATTTTTAATAAGTACCGTCTTGCCGGAACCGCTTCGCCCGATAATCAGGTTTGTTTTTCCCGTTTCGAAGACAGCACTGATGTCATTGAGGACAACCCGTCCTTCAAAGGACTTGGTGATATGTTTTACTTCTACCATTTTTTATGTCAGCATTAAGTTGGTTAAGATCACGTCGGCCAGCAGAATCATGATACTGCTCATGACAACTGCGTTCGTACTGGCTTTACCTACTTCCAATGCACCGCCTTTTACATTGTAACCGAAATAGGCGGCTATGGATGAAATAATAAACGCATACACAACGGATTTAATGATGGAATACCAGATGTAGAACTCATTGAAGTAGAATTGTAAGCCGTATTCGAAAGAAGCGGGTGTCATACCTGTTCCTGTGGAATGGCTGGCTGCGATACCTCCTAAAATACCAGTGAACATACTGAAGATAACCAATACCGGAATGAAAGTCATCATACCGACCATCTTCGGAAGGATCAGGAAGTTGGCAGAGTTAACTCCCATGATTTCCATTGCGTCGATCTGTTCCGTCACACGCATGGTTCCGATCTCGGAAGCAATGTTGCTACCAACTTTACCCGCCAAAATCAATGACATGATGGAAGAAGAGAATTCCAGCAGGATAATTTCACGTGTCGTGTATCCGATCGTGAATTTAGGGATAAGAGGAGAACTGATGTTCAGCGAAATCTGGATAGCGATAACCGTACCGATAAAAATGGAAATGATAATGACAATCCAGAGCGAATCGACTCCTAATTTGTATATTTCTTTTATCAGCTGCTTGAAGAACATGCTCCACCGGTTTGGAACGGAGATGCATTTCGCCATCAACATGACATATTCACCTACTTGATGTAATGCTTTATTCATTATTTATATGTTTCTATTCGATTACAGTCTGCAAATATAACGCAAATCTGGGAACAACTGTTCATTATCTCTGTTGTTTGTGTTGTATAGAAAGAATTAATTCCGTTTCTTTGTGGCAAAGATTTTGGGATATGACAGACGAACAACAAATGGTGCTTCGTACGGAAGACCTCGTTAAGAAATATAAGACGCGTACCGTTGTGAATCATGTTTCGATTAATGTGAAGCAAGGGGAGATCGTGGGATTGTTGGGGCCTAACGGAGCCGGGAAAACGACCACCTTCTATATGACGGTAGGATTGGTGACTCCTAATGAAGGAAAGATATTTTTGAACGATATGGAGATCACGAAGTTCCCTGTATATAAACGTGCTCGTAACGGTATCGGTTATCTGGCCCAGGAAGCGTCTATTTTCCGTAAAATGACGGTGGAGGATAATATTCGTTCCGTATTGGAAATGACAGAGACGACTCCCGAATACCAGAAAGAAAAACTGGAAAGTCTGATTGCTGAGTTCGGGTTGAACAAGGTGCGGAAGAATTTAGGTGACCAGTTGTCCGGAGGTGAACGACGGCGTGCCGAGATCGCCCGCTGTCTGGCTATTGATCCTAAATTTATCATGCTTGATGAACCGTTTGCCGGGGTAGACCCGATCGCCGTACAAGATATCCAGAGTATTGTCGCGAAGTTGAAACATAAGAATATCGGGATTCTGATTACGGACCATAACGTGTACGAGACGTTGAGTATCTGTGACCGTGCCTATTTGCTGTTCGAAGGAAAAGTGCTTTTCCAGGGAACAGCCGAGCAGTTGGCTGAGAATGAAATTGTACGTGAAAAATATTTGGGTAAAGATTTTGTTCTCCGTAAAAAAGACTTTTAAGAATTAGAAAGTGTTTTGATTTTTTCGCCTCAAAGCATAGGCGAAAACAGCGGCAAAATAATAAAGCAGGCTGTTTGTGAAAAATCAAAACTGTTTCTTAATGATAGACGATCTGATAATTTTCAATTTCTGACAGCAACGGACAAAGAAAAATAGCGCAACGATCGCCACGATTGTGTAGGGTAACAGATTCTGTGTGGAGATATCCCCGGTAATGAATTCGTTATCTTTTAAACTGGCATCCGACATGCTGATGACCGCGAATGCATTATTCACGAAGTGAGCAAATACCGGTATCCAGATATTTCGGGTCCAATAAAGCAAATATCCGAAATAAGCCCCTAGCAGCATACGCGGAAGGAAGCCGAAAAACTGCATGTGAAAGGCACTGAAAAGGATGGCCGCACTCCAGATAATGATATGATGGTTGCGTGTCCATTTCCCGATTACCCGTTGCAAAGCGCCCCTGAAAAGAAATTCTTCCGTGACGCCGGCAGTTACCGCGATAACGATCAGGTTAAAAAACAAAGTTATGATCCCTTCTCCGGCCAGCAATTTCAGGGTCAACTGTTCGGCTGTTTCCTCTTGCGCCCTCATCCAGTTTTCTATAGGTTCCATAAAAGATGGCAATTCCATCTGCTTATTCAGTATCCCGGTCAGGCTGATGGAAGGAG
This sequence comes from Parabacteroides johnsonii DSM 18315, assembly GCF_025151045.1. NCBI lineage: Bacteria > Pseudomonadati > Bacteroidota > Bacteroidia > Bacteroidales > Tannerellaceae > Parabacteroides > Parabacteroides johnsonii. The sequence goes on along the minus strand of NZ_CP102285.1, from coordinate 3,099,954 downwards.
TGAGCAAAAATATACTGAGCAACGTGAGGAGCAATATGCGTCCTTTAGGCATTTTCCCGATCGACAGATATTCTTTTGGATGGCTGCTACATAGCCACGCAAGTGCCAATGCCGGAAAGAGAAATGTCCCGAGGGCTGAAATAAGTTGCAACAGGCGCATCATGTCCGGATACAGCGTAATATCGGCGTGTAAACCATAGATCATATAGAATAATCCCATTGCAATCAGCGATGAGAAAACTGCGCCTGCCAGAATCAGGAGAAGCAGGACGATCAATTGGAAGATGGCCGGTTTTCCGGCATATATACCTTTTAAGAACATATTTTTGAGCATAAAAAAACTTCTGCTCAAAGATAAGCAGAAGTTTCTTATTTTTTCCGGAAAAGTAATTATTTAGGACGAGCCTCTTTTACTACCATCTGGCGACCTTCATATTCAGCTTCATTCAACTCGGCGATCGCTTTCTTGGCTGCTTCATCGTCCGGCATTTCAACAAAACCAAAACCTTTTGATTTGCCTGTCTCACGGTCCTTGATGATCTTTACGGATTCAACCGTACCGTATTCTTCCATTACTTGTTTCAAATCATCTTCCCGAACACGATAGTTCAGGTTCCCAACATAAATGTTCATAAAAATAGAAAATTTAAAAAATAAAATTGTTACTTAATGAAAGTCGTAAACCGGAATTTCGTAACAGTGAGAGATATTCGACAAGTAACGAGTAAATGAAGAAATAAAAAACAATGTTAGGTACGTTCAAGGTTAATGCCCTTTCACATCGCAAAGGAATGCATTTATTTTAGATAAACAACATTTTAGCTTAAAAAAAATAATATGGCTCCTAAATACATCTCAAATCATGAGGCGAAAACAACGGCAAAATAACAAAGTAGGCTGTTTGTAAAAAATCAAAACAGTTTCTAAGCAAACAATTTGCGAGATTAAAAGAATAAGTCTAATTTTGCACCTTAAAATTCGAACAAGACTATTAATTAAATAAATCATTCAGAATGAACGTTTCGCTTAAAAACATCGATGCTACAAAAGGCATTGTGAAATTGGAAATAGTGAAAGCTGACTATGCAGACAAGGTTGAAAAGAGCCTTCGCAGCTTCCGTCAGAAAGCAGATGTACCGGGTTTCCGTAAAGGAATGGTCCCGATGGGTATGGTAAAGAAAATGTATGGTAAGCATGTATTGGTTGAAGAAATCAACAAATTGGTTTCTGAAAACCTGTATAACTATATCCGTGAAAACAAATTGAATATTTTGGGCGAACCGCTGCCTAACGAAACTGAACAGAAAGAAATCAACTTCGATACTCAGGAAGACTTCGAATTTTGTTTTGATGTTGCTCTGGCTCCGGAAATCAAGATCGAACTGTCTAAAAATGACAAGCTCCCTTATTTCCAGGTGAATATCGACGACGAAATGATCGGCAAACAAGTTGAGGCTTATCAGGCTAACTTCGGTGCATACGACCAAGTAGAGGATGTAGAAGAAAAAGATCTGGTGAAAGGTACAGTAGCCGAACTGGAAAACGGTTCTCCGAAAGAAGGCGGTATCGTTGTTGAAGAGGCTGTTTTGATGCCGATGTATATGAAGGATGAAGCTGAAAAAGCTAAATTCATCGGTGCAAAGAAAAACTCCGTGATAGTATTCAATCCTAATAAGGCATACGAAGGTGCAGAAGCGGAAATTGCTTCTTTCCTGAAAGTGGATAAAGATGCCGTTAGCGGTATCACGGGCGATTTCAGCTTTGAAATCACAGAGGTGACTCGTCATAAGAATGCAGAGCTGAACCAGGAATTGTTCGACAAAGTATTCGGCGAAGGTGTCGTTACCAGCGAAGAAGAATTCAAGAACAAGATCCGCGAAGCTTTGGCTGAGCAGTTCACTCCGCAGAGCGACTTCAAGTTCCTGGTTGATGCCCGCGACCTGCTGGTCCAGAAAGCCGGTGAACTTTCATTTGCTGAAGACTTGCTGAAACGTTGGTTGCTGGTTGCAAATGAAAAGAACACGAAAGAAAAGATCGACGAAGAATATCCTCGGATCATAGAAGATTTGAAATATCAGCTGATCAAAGAAAATCTGGTGAAGGAAAACGGATTGAAAGTTGAAGATGCTGACATCGAAGACTTTGCTAAACGTGTAGCTAAAGCACAGTTTGCCCAGTATGGAATGCTTTCCGTACCGGAAGACGTATTAGCTAACTATGCTAAAGACATTTTGAAAAACAAACAGACACTGCAGAATATCATCGACCGTGCGGTTGAAGAAAAACTGGCAGGCTGGTTGAAAGAACAGGTCGAACTGGACACCAAGGAAGTGACAGTCGACGAGTTCAACAAACTTTTTGAAGAATAAGACTACCTAAAAAAGTAGCTATTGCTGCTTTTTTAATCTAAAAAGGGCTTTCTCTCGAAAAAATATCTTACCGGACAGCAAATAAGTTGTTTCTTTCAGAAATTTATTTATAACTTTGTTATTCCGATAAGTAAGAGAGGAATCCCTTTTTTTATGACTTTTCGGTAACACAATAAGACTATAGATTATGGAAGATTTCAGAAAGTATGCAACGAAGCATTTAGGGATGAACAGTAACGCGCTGGACAGTTATATGAATATAACCAGCAGTTACATATCTCCGACGATTATCGAAGAGCGCCAATTGAACGTTGCTCAGATGGACGTTTTTTCACGGTTGATGATGGACCGTATCATCTTTTTAGGTACACAGGTTGACGATTATACGGCAAATGTAATCCAGGCGCAGTTGTTGTATCTGGATTCAAGCGATCCAGGTAAGGATATTTCAATTTATATCAATTCGCCGGGCGGTTCTGTTTATGCAGGATATGGTATTTATGACACGATGCAGTTTATCAGTAGCGATGTGTCGACTATCTGCACCGGTATGGCAGCATCTTTTGCTGCGGTACTGCTAGTTGCCGGAACGAAAGGTAAGCGTATGGCGTTGCCCCATTCTCGTGTGATGATTCACCAACCGTTAGGCGGTGCACAGGGACAGGCTTCGGATATCGAGATCACAGCCCGTGAAATCCTGAAAGTAAAGAAGGAACTCTACACAATCATATCGACTCATTCCGGTCAGCCTTATGAAAAGGTTGAACATGATAGTGACCGTGACTACTGGATGACGGCAGAGGAAGCTTTGACCTACGGTATGATCGACAAAGTTCTGGTTCGTAACAAATAATATTAATGCAAGGGGCTGCGTTAAAAGTCCCTTGTCTTCCGTGCCGGGCGCGGGAACAGGAACTTTTAACGTACTCTCTTTAAAAAAACAAATACGGAATGGCCAAAACAGGCGATAGCTGTACGTTTTGCGGACGCGGTAGCCGGGACGTTAATATGTTGATTAACGGGATTTCCGGTGCTATTTGCGATGAATGTGCACAGCAAGCGTACGAAATAGTAAAAGAACAAATGCCTGGCAAGGGGAGTTCTTTCGGATTAAACCAGAAAGATCTGCCGAAGCCTGAGGATATTAAGGCTTTTCTGGATCAATATGTGATAGGGCAGGACGACGCGAAACGTTATCTGTCGGTTGCAGTGTATAATCATTACAAACGTTTGATCCAGAAAGTAACATCGGATGATGTCGAGATAGAGAAATCGAATATTATCATGGTGGGTGCTACGGGGACAGGCAAGACGCTGCTTGCCCGTACGATCGCCAAATTGCTTCATGTCCCGTTCGCTATTGTAGATGCGACGGTCCTGACAGAAGCCGGTTATGTGGGAGAGGATATAGAAAGCATTTTAACCCGTCTGTTGCAGGCTGCCGATTATGACGTCGAAGCTGCACAGCGTGGAATCGTATTTATCGATGAAATAGATAAGATTGCCCGTAAGAGCGACAATCCTTCCATTACCCGTGATGTAAGTGGTGAAGGTGTGCAGCAGGGCTTGCTGAAACTCCTGGAAGGTTCTATCGTGAACGTGCCTCCGCAGGGTGGGCGCAAGCATCCGGAACAAAAAATGATTGCCGTGGATACGAAGAATATCCTGTTTGTATGTGGTGGCGCTTTCGATGGAATAGAGAAGAAAATCGCCCAGCGTTTGAATACCCGTGTAGTAGGATACGCAGCAAACGAAAATACGGCGAAGGTGGATCGTAGCAATCTGCTGAAATACATTACGCCAACCGATCTGAAATCGTTCGGCTTGATTCCGGAAATTATCGGACGTCTGCCTATCTTGACCTACTTGAACCCGTTGGATAGAAGCACGCTTCGTAATATCCTGACGGAACCGAAGAACTCGATCATCAAGCAATACATCAAATTGTTTGCGATGGATGATATTAAACTGACATTTGACGAAGACGTGTTCGAATTTATTGTCGATAAGGCACTTGAGTTTAAGTTGGGAGCACGCGGCTTACGTTCTATTGTGGAGGCTGTGATGATGGATGCCATGTACAGTATGCCGTCCGCAAATAAAAAGAAACTCCATGTCACGTTGGAGTATGCGAAGGAAAAGTTTGAAAAATCGGACGTGAACCGTCTGCAGATGGCCTGACCGGCGGTTTTTAAAATATGAATAGTATGGCGAAGAAGGATAATTTGACAGAAGAGCTCAAAAAACATTTTGGTTTTGATACCTTTAAAGGAAATCAAAGAGCAATCATCGAAAATGTGCTGGCAGGAAATGATACTTTTGTATTGATGCCGACCGGAGGAGGAAAATCTTTGTGTTATCAACTGCCTTCTCTTATGATGCAGGGGACGGCCATTGTGATTTCTCCCTTGATAGCCTTGATGAAAAACCAGGTAGATGCCATGCGCAATTTCAGCGAAGAGGATGGGGTTGCTCATTTCATAAACTCTTCCTTGAACAAATCGGCTATCGACCAAGTAAAAGACGATATCCGCAGTGGCCGGACGAAGTTGCTCTATGTGGCTCCGGAGTCCTTGACCAAGGATGAAAATGTGGAGTTTTTGCGCCAAGTCAATATTTCGTTTTATGCAGTGGACGAAGCACATTGTATTTCCGAATGGGGACATGATTTCCGCCCGGAATACCGTCGTATCCGTCCGATCATAAACGAAATCGGTAAACGTCCGTTGATAGCCTTGACTGCGACAGCCACTCCGAAAGTGCAGCACGATATCCAGAAAAACCTGGGAATGATCGATGCTTCTGTCTTTAAATCCTCCTTCAACCGTTCTAATTTGTATTATGAGATTCGTCCGAAGACGGCGAATATCGACCGCGAGATCATCAAATATATCAAGTCCAATGAGGGGAAATCAGGTATTATCTATTGTTTGAGCCGTAAGAAGGTGGAAGAGTTTGCCGATATCCTGAAAGCAAACGGTATCAAAGCGCTCCCTTATCATGCCGGCATGGATTCGCAGCAGCGTTCGAGCAATCAGGATGCGTTCCTGATGGAAAAAGCAGACGTGATCGTTGCTACCATTGCTTTTGGTATGGGGATCGACAAACCCGACGTACGGTATGTCATCCATTATGATATTCCCAAAAGCCTCGAAGGATATTACCAGGAAACCGGACGAGCCGGCCGCGATGGCGGTGAGGGCCAGTGCATCGCTTTTTATGCCTATAAAGACTTGCAGAAGTTGGAAAAATTCATGCAAGGAAAACCGGTGGCGGAACAAGAGATCGGAAAGCAGCTGCTTTTGGAGACAGCCGCTTATGCCGAAACTTCCGTATGCCGGCGAAAAGTCTTGTTGCACTATTTCGGTGAAGAATACCTGGAAGAAAATTGTGGAAATTGTGATAATTGTTTGAACCCAAAAAAGAAAGTGGAAGCAAAAGAATTATTAAGCGCCGTACTCGAAGTGATTGGTACGTTAAAGGAAAAATTCAAGGCAGAATATATTGTCAATATGTTGGTCGGTAACGAGACTTCCGAAATACAATCTTACAAGCACAATGAACTGGAAGTTTTCGGTTCCGGTTCGGATGAGGAAGAAAAGACATGGAATGCCGTTATCCGTCAAGCACTGATTGCCGGATATCTGGCTAAGGACATCGAAAACTACGGTCTGTTGAAGATTACGGAAAAAGGAAAAGAGTTTATAAAGAAACCTGTCTCTTTCAAAATAACCGAAGACAACGAGTTCGACGAAGAGGAAGAAGAAGTTCCCGTACGCGGTGGAGCAACCTGTGCCGTCGATCCGGCTTTGTTCTCGATGATGAAGGATTTGCGCAAGAAGTTGTCCAAACGTCTGGAAGTGCCTCCTTTCGTTATTTTCCAGGATCCCTCTTTGGAAGCGATGGCCACTACCTATCCGGTGACATTGGATGAATTGCAGAATATACCGGGTGTTGGAGCAGGCAAGGCGAAAAGATACGGTAAGGAGTTCGTCGAGTTGATCAAGAAACATGTGGAAGAAAATGAGATCGAACGTCCCGAAGATCTTCGCGTCCGTACGGTTGCCAACAAATCCAAACTGAAAGTTTCGATCATCCAACGCATCGACCGTAAGGTGGCGTTAGACGAAATCGCTATGACGAACGGATTGGAATTTAACGAACTGCTTGACGAAATAGAAGCGATCGTTTATTCTGGAACCCGTATCAATATTGACTATTTCCTGAACGATGTGATGGACGAAGATCATATTGATGATATTTATGAGTACTTCAAGGATTCGGAAACAGACGATCTGGAAGATGCAATCGAGGAATTAGGCGGCGATTATACGGAAGAAGAGATTCGCCTCGTCCGCATTAAGTTCCTGTCGGAGATGGCAAATTAAGTGATTGAGGATTGACAATTGATAATGGACAATGGGGGACAAAAAATCTCCATTGTCCATTGTTAATTGTCAATTGTTTTGTAAGTTTGCATGCAATAATTTTTAAAGCATAAGTTCTATGTCATTTATTGCAGACAGAGTGGTCATGGACGGATTGACGTTTGATGACGTATTGTTGATTCCGTCCTATTCGGAAGTCCTCCCCCGAAATGTCGATCTTACGACAAAATTTTCCCGCAACATTTCTTTGAATATCCCGATGGTTTCGGCTGCTATGGATACGGTTACCGAAGCAAAGATGGCAATCGCGATTGCTCGCGAAGGCGGTATCGGTGTGATCCATAAGAACATGACGATCGCTGAACAGGCTAAGCAGGTTCAGAGTGTGAAACGTGCAGAGAACGGCATGATCTATGATCCCGTCACTATCACGAGAGGCAAGACCGTCGGCGATGCTTTGGGAATGATGAAAGAGTATAAGATCGGAGGCATTCCTGTTGTGGATGAATCGGACCATCTGGTGGGGATCGTGACAAACCGCGATTTGCGTTTCGAACGGGATATGAACCGTTCGGTCGACGAGGTGATGACGAAAGAGAACCTGATTGTCGCAGACCAGTCAACCGACCTGGAAGCAGCCGCCAGCATCCTGCAACAGCACAAGATCGAAAAACTTCCGGTTGTCGACAGCCAGAAGAGGCTGGTCGGACTGATTACATATAAAGATATTACACGGGCAAAGGATAAACCGACTGCCTGTAAAGATTCAAAAGGCCGCCTCCGGGTAGCTGCCGGAGTAGGCGTGACCTTCAATACGTTTGAGCGGGTGGCCGCTTTGGTCGAAGCCGGTGCGGATGCACTGGTGATCGATACGGCACACGGACACTCTAAAGGAGTGGTCGACGTGTTGAAGCAGGTTAAAAAACAGTACCCACATATTGATTGCGTTGTCGGTAATATCGCTACGGGCGAAGCTGCCAAATATCTGGTTGAAGCCGGTGCGGATGCCGTGAAAGTCGGTATCGGTCCGGGTTCTATCTGTACGACCCGTGTGATTGCAGGTGTGGGCGTTCCCCAGCTGTCCGCCATCTACGATGTGGCGAAGGCGCTTAAGGGTACAGGTGTTCCGTTGATTGCCGATGGCGGTCTGCGCTATTCGGGGGATATTGTGAAAGCGATTGCCGCCGGCGGATCTTCTGTTATGATGGGATCGTTGTTGGCAGGCGTCGAAGAATCACCGGGTGAAACGATTATCTTCAACGGACGTAAGTTCAAATCGTACCGTGGGATGGGTTCGTTGGAAGCCATGCAGAAGGGTTCGAAAGACCGCTATTTCCAGGATGTGGAAGACGATGTGAAAAAATTGGTGCCGGAAGGCATTGCTGCCCGTGTTCCGTATAAAGGTTCACTGTATGAAGTCATCTATCAGATGGTAGGCGGATTACGTGCAGGGATGGGATATTGCGGAGCGCATAATATCGATGAACTGCATAATGCCAAGTTTACGCGTATCACGAATGCGGGAGTTTTGGAAAGCCATCCGCACGATGTGGCTATAACACAGGAAGCTCCTAATTATAGTCGGGGAGAATAGATTTGATAAAAAACACTAATTTAATGGGGCAATGTACTTTTTAGGCTGCATCTCCGTTAGATTAGTGTTATTTTTGTAAACGATATCGTGATATGGTAAAAGAAGGATTAATGAAGAAGTTGCTTGTATTATCTTTGGTATTCGCTTGTATGACAGGAAATGCACAAGTTCCAGCCGATTCTGTAGTGATGACGGTTGCTGGAAAGCAGATCCCGTTGGATGAATTTATTTTTATTGCACAAAAGAATAGCGAAGTTAATCTGTCCGACCGTAAATCCGTGAATGCCTATGTGGAGTTGTTCAAGAACTTCAAACTGAAAGTGGCGGAGGCGGAAGATTTGGAACTGGACAAGACGAAAGCATTCAAAGATGAATTGGATAGCTATCGGGCCCAATTGACTTCAAGTTATCTGTCGGATAAGGATGGAGAGGAGGCGGCTGTGCGTGCCATATATGACCGGTATGGTGAAGTGCTGGAATTGAGCCATATTTTGTTCCGCTTGCCGCAACGTACATTATCGAAAGATACGGTTCCTGTATATCAGAAAGCGATCGAGGCCTATGAACGTATCCAAGCGGGAGAGGATTTTGCTACTGTCGGCAAGGAACTGAAAGAAGCCGATAAGGAAAATGTCGGCTATGAGTATGTACACTGTTTGCTGCCGATGCAGACGGTTAAGGCCTTTGAAAATGTCGCTTATTCGATGCCCGTCGGTTCCGTCTCTTTGCCGGTTCGGACAACTATGGGTTTCCATATCATAAAAATACATAGCCGGAAACAGAATCCGGGGCTGGTGCGTGTGGCGCATGTCCTGATCCCGTTTGAGAAAGATTCGGTGAAGTTTGGAGAGGCCGAGACATTGGCTCGTGCGGAAGAAGTTTACCAGAAAGCGAAAGATGGAGCTGACTTTGCCGAGTTGGCAAAAGAATATTCGTCCGATGCCGGTTCGGCCAAGCGAGGCGGCGAGCTGCCTGCTTTTGGCGTCGGTGAAATGGTGGAACCGTTCGAAGTGGCTGCTTTTGCTTTGAACACTCCGGGGGAATTGTCCCGTCCGGTGAAAACCCGTTTCGGCTATCATATCATAAAGCTGATCGAGAAGAAAGGTCTTCCCTCTTTCGAAGACAAGAAAAAAGGTTGGTCTCGCCAGATGGCACAAGGGGAACGTAACTTCGAATATTACGGTGCGTTTGATGAACGGATGAAAAAAGAGTATGGCTATCGTTTCTATCCCGAAGCCTATGCTGAACTGCGAGCTTTGTGTAATGACTATTTTCCGTCCGATCCTGCTTTCTATGAGAAGGCGAAAGACATGAACAAGACCTTGTTCCATCTGAATGGCACGGATTTTCCCCAGAGCGAGTTCGCTTATTATATACAGCGCTGTCCATTCTCGACGAAATCGTATGCAGGAGATTTCATGCAGGAGGTGTACGATCTTTTTATCCGTGACATCGTGACCACGGCCGAACGTAAGAATCTGACGACAAAACATCCTGAGTTCGATCTTCTCATGAAAGAGTATCGGGATGGCATCCTGCTGTTCGATATCAGCAATAAGGAGATTTGGAATAAACCGATGGATCAGCAAGCCAAGGCGGAAGCCGAATGGATCGAACAGTTGAACCAGAAATACCCAGTGACGATAAACTGGAAGCTGGTGAAGAAAGTGAGTAAAATGACAAAGAAATAATAAAGAGAAAGTTATATGAGGTATTGCTTCATTTTTATAGCATTCGTATCTTTGCTGTGTTCTTGTAAGGGAACGCAGCCTGCGGACGATGCGGATGTGTTGGTAAAAGTGAAGGACCGGACGCTGGGACGTTCGGAGATAAAACAGCAGATTCCACGTGGATTATCATCGGCCGACAGTATGTTGTTCGCCGAAAGCCTGGAAAAGAAGTGGGTGAAAGATGCGTTGGTCTACGATGTGGCCTTGCGCAATTTGGAGGGGGAAGACAAGGCGGAAGTGGATAAGCTGGTGGAGGAATACCGTCATTCGCTGATCCGCTATCGGTATCAAGAACAGTTGATAAGAGAAAGGCTTTCTTCCGAGTTCCAGGAAAGCGACAAGCTGAGTTATTACGAAGAAAACCAGAAAAAGTTTGTGTTGGACAAGGCTCTGGTGAAAGGTCTTTTCCTAAAAATCCCGGTGGATGCCCCCGGGCTTTCTGATGTAAAGGGATGGTATAGATCGACTTCTGAGGCTTCTTTAGAAAAAATTGAGAAGTATAGTGTGCAGAATGCCAGTATTTATGACTACTTTTACGACAAATGGGTGGATTTTGACCAGGTGATGGATAATATTCCGGTGCATGTGTCGAATGCAAACGACTTCCTGAAGGCAAACAAGTTTGTCGAAATTTCGGATAGTACATATTGCTATCTATTGAATATTAAGGAATATCTACCTGTGGGAAGTGTGGCTCCTTATGATTATGCTAGTGCACAGATCGTGGAGATGCTGACGAATCGGCGTAAGGTGGAATTTTTAAAGAAATTTGAAGAAGAATTATATAATGACGCAGTCAGGAGCGGTGACGTCGAGTTTTATACAGAACCGTGATGGGCTGCTTATAGAGAAGTACATGATGAAAAAGATTTTAACAGTATTCATTCTTGCCTGTTTATCTTGTGTGGTGTATGCCCAGGATAATGTGATCGATGAAATAGTGTGGGTGGTAGGAGATGATGCGATTTTGCGTTCGGACATCGAGAGCCAGCGTCTATATCTGCAAAACGAGGGACAGCGTTTCGACGGTGACCCTTATTGCGTGCTCCCCGAACAGATGGCGATACAGAAGCTGTTTCTGAACCAGGCGAAGATCGATAGCGTGGAAGTGAGCGAAAGCCAGGTGATCCAGGAAACAGACCGTTGGATCAATTTTGCAATCAATCAGATGGGTTCTAAGGAAAAGCTAGAGGAATATTTCGGTAAAAAGATTTCCCAGCTGAAGGATGAGCGTAAGGAAATGATCATGGAGCAACAGACCGTAGAGCAGATGAAGCGCCAGTTGATCGGTGAAATCAAGTTGACACCTTCTGAAGTCCGCAAGTACTACAGCCAGTTGTCCAAAGACAGTCTGCCTAATATCCCGACGACTGTCGAGGTGCAGATCATCACGATGGAACCAAAGATCCCGTTTGAAGAGACGGATGCTATCAAAGCACGTCTTCGCCAGTTCACTGATGATATCAACAGTGGGAAATATGAATTCTCGACATTGGCCCGTCTGTATTCAGAAGATCCGGAATCAGCCAAAAGGGGTGGAGAACTGGGATTTTTGGGTAAGACAAGCTTGTTGCCTGAATTTGCAAATGTAGCTTTCAACCTGAAGGACCCTAAAAAGATTTCTCAGATCGTGCAGACTGAATATGGTTATCATATCATTCAGCTGATCGAAAAGCGTGGCGACCGTATCAACTGCCGCCATATTCTGTTGAAGCCGAAAGTTTCGGACAAGGAGTTGAACGAGTGTATGACACGTATGGATTCCTTGTATAATGACTTGACGGCAAAGAAGTTTACATTTGAAGAAGCGGCGACTTTTATCTCTGCCGACAAGGATACGAGAAATAACAAAGGTTTGATGGTGAACCAGAACTTTGAAAGTGACAATCACAGCACTCCGAAATTTGAAATGTCCGAACTGCCGCAGGAAATCGGTAAGATGGTGTACACGATGCAGGTGGGTGACATCTCCAAACCTTTCACCATGATCAACGAGAAGCAGAAAGAAGTGGTTGCTATTGTAAAACTGAAAGCCAGGGTGGACCAGCATAAGGCAAATATATCGGATGACTATCAGGCTTTGAAGTCGATCGTCGAATCCCGCAAGCGTGAAGAGCTGCTGCATGACTGGATCATCAAGAAGCAGAAAAGCACATATGTGCGTATCAGTGACGGCTGGCGTAATTGTGACTTCCAGTATCCCGGCTGGATTAAAGAATGAGGACTGTAAATAGATTTATTTTCACAGGTCTGTTTTTTTTGTTGGCGGTCTGTGCTTTTGCACAGACTCAGGATAGTATTGCGCATGCAGATACCACTGTTATTACTGCACAAGATGTGATAGTCGCTCCGGTGGACAGCCTGCTGGCAGCCGATAGTTTGCAGGTCTCGACGGATACTGTCCCGGCTAAAAAAACAAAGGTGTACTTGATTCATACCAATACGTTGTCTTTCGATAAGGCTGTAAAGCCGGATGCACAAATCTTGAATGGCGATGTATGTTTCCGGCATGACAGTTCATATATGTATTGCGACAGCGCTTACTTCTTCGAACAGACCAATTCGCTTGAAGCTTTCAGCAATGTCCGGATGGAGCAGGGAGACACCCTGTTCGTCTACGGAGATTATCTTTTTTATGACGGAAACACGCAGGTGGCTTATCTGCGCGAGAATGTCCGGATGGAGAACGGGCAGGTGACGCTCTTCACGGATAGTCTCAATTATGAACGCATTCCGAATATAGGATACTATTTTGAAGGTGGACTGATTGTGGATTCCCTGAATCAGCTATCTTCTTTCTACGGACAATATTCTCCGGAGACGAAGCTGGCGGTGTTCAATGACAGCGTGCGGCTTGAAAACACTGACTTCACATTGTATTCCGATACTTTGCATTATGATACGCAGTCCAAGATCGCTACTATCCTGGGGCCGTCTGTCATTGTTTCGGACAGTGGCACGATCCATACTTCGAGAGGATGGTATGATACGGTGAACAACACCTCTCTTTTGCTTGATCAGTCTCAGGTTGAATCGGGTGAGAAGATCCTGATCGGTGACTCTATCTTCTATAACCGGGATACGGGTATGGGAGAGGTCTATGGGAATATGAGTCTGATCGATACGGCCCAGCATGTGACGTTGCAAGGCGAATATGGTTATTATAATGAACAGACCGGATATGCTTTTGCAACCGACAGTGCCCGCTTCCTTGAATATTCGCAAGGTGACACTTTGTTTTTGCATGCCGATACGTTGCAGATGGTGACGGTTGACTCCACTTACCGGGAGATCAAGGCTTATTACGGCGTACGTTTCTATCGGACCGATATGCAAGGCGTATGTGACTCCATGCAGTTCAATACGCGCGATTCTGTATTATATATGTATACGGAACCGGTTCTCTGGAACGAACAATATCAACTGTATGGCGATACGATCGCTATTTATATGAATGACAGCACGATCGAATATGCCCATGTGATCCAGTTCGCTTTTGCGGCGCAGCATGTCGATTCGAGTTATTATAATCAGTTGAAGGGGAATGACCTGAAAGCCTATTTTGAGGGGCAGGCTGTTCACCAAATCGATGTGGCGGGAAATGCTGAATCTATTTTTTATCCATTGGAAAAGGATGGAGCGAAGGTCGGGATGAATGAAACCAAGAGCGGGTTCCTGACGATCTGGGTGAAGGACAATAAACTGGATAAACTGAAAATCTGGCCGAGTCCGGTCGGGACTATGACGCCGATCCCCGATCTGAAGCCCGATCAAAAGATGTTGAAAGATTTTTATTGGTTCGACTATCTGCGTCCGAAGAATAAGGATGACATTTACGAGGTGGTGAAAAGAAAAGCGACGGAATCACCTAAGAGAAGCAATAAATTTGTACATTAGCAAAGAATTTTCAAATAATAAAAGACTATGGCATTATTCTCATTTTATAATGTGCGGAAGCCTCGCCAGTATACTCATAAACCGATTTATTGGGACCCTCACAAGGAGGCTATGGAAGATCGCATCCGTAAGGTGAAACGTGAGATTGGCATGGACGACCAGTTAAGTGCAGAAGATTATAAGGCTGAGATCAAAGGTAGCTTTATAGAAGGTACTTCGCATTTGAAGAAAAGTCGCGATAGAGGTGATGACCGCAGGAGTCGTACTTATAAAAATGTGAGACTGTTGGTTGCGGCCGCAGTATTGGCTGCCTTGTTCTGGTTTTTGTTTATGCAATGAGCGATATAATTCATTTACTTCCTGACAGTATCGCCAATCAGATAGCGGCGGGCGAGGTGATCCAGCGTCCCGCTTCTGTCGTAAAGGAGTTGGTGGAAAACGCGGTGGATGCCGGTGCCGGACATATTCAGGTGAATATAAAGGATGCCGGTCGTACATTGGTCCAGGTGATCGATGACGGGAAGGGTATGTCCGAGACGGATGCCCGTATGGCTTTCGAACGGCATGCAACTTCGAAAATTTCTACTGCTGACGATCTTTTTTCTCTTCATACGATGGGATTTCGTGGTGAGGCGCTGGCTTCGATAGTGGCGGTTTCGCAGGTAGAACTTCGTACCCGCCTGAAAGGTGCCGAACTGGGGACTCATCTTGTATTTTCGGGTTCAGAATTGGAAAGTGTCGAACCGGATGCTTGTACCGAGGGAAGTATTTTCTCAGTCAAGAACCTCTTCTTCAATGTTCCGGCACGTCGGAAGTTCCTGAAGTCGAATGAGACGGAGTTCCGGAATATCATCAATGAGTTTGAGCGGATTGCCTTGGTCAACTCTCAGGTCGCTTTGTCTCTTTATCATAACGATACGGAGATATTCAATCTGCCTGAGTCTGGCTTGAGGCAACGTATTGTGAATGTATATGGGAAAACGCTGAACCAGAAACTTCTTTCTGTGGATGCGCAAAGTTCGCTGGTGACGATTTCCGGCTTTGTGGGACGGCCCGATTCGGCAAAGAAGAGAGGGGCTTTACAGTATTTCTTTGTAAACGGACGTTTCATGAAGCATCCGTATTTTCACAAAGCGGTCATGCAGGCTTATGAGCAACTGATTCCGGCAGGTGAGCAACCAAACTATTTTATCTACTTCACGCTTGACCCGGCAACGATAGATGTCAATATCCATCCGACCAAGACGGAGATCAAGTTTGAAAACGAACAGCCGATCTGGCAAATCCTGATGGCTGCGACTCGTGAAGCACTGGCTAAGTCCAGTGCGATCCCGACTATCGATTTCGATGTGGAGGACGCTATCGATATCCCGGTGTATAATCCGGTGAAGGAAGCAATTCCTTATAAAGCTCCCCGCGTACAAGTGGATTCCGGATATAATCCTTTTGAAACTTCTTCCTATAAGAAACCGGAATTCGACTGGTCTAAGCTTTATAATGATTTCGAAGAAGACCGGACCGCCATACGGCAGGATTCGGAATTAATCGAATCTTTCTTGGTTCCGGATATTTCCGAGCCTGCTATCGAGGCTGACGAAGTAGTTGTCCAGGATACTTCGGGCAGTTTGTTCAACGATGTCTCCAATCCCTGCTATCAATATAAAGGAAAATATATCATAACCTCTTTGAAGTCAGGCTTGGCTTTGATCGACCAACACCGTGCCCATGTCCGTATCCTGTTCGACCAGTACATTGCGAATATCAGGCAGCAGCGAGGCGCTTCTCAGCAAGTCCTTTTCCCTGAGATTGTCGAATTTACCGCTGGCGAAGCAGCTGTTTTGCCAGCTTTGCTTGAAGATATGCGGTTTATCGGTTTTGACCTGACGAACCTGGGGAATAACAGCTATGCGATCAATGGGCTTCCTGCCGGTGTGGAGAATCTTGATCCGGTGTCTTTGATCCGGAATATGGTGGATCGTGCGATCGAGACCGGTTGCGAAGTACATGAGGAAATCTGTGACTCGCTGGCGCTTTCTCTGGCTAAAGCGGCTGCTATTCGTCCGGGAAAGATCCTCTCGGGTGAAGAGATGGATGACTTGCTCGCTTCTCTTTTCTCCTGCCAGGAGTCGAACCTGACTCCCGACGGAAAGACTATCGTATCGAAGCTGACGGACGAGGAATTGGATAAACGTTTCAGGTGACGTGCCGACTGGCATCCATCTCTGCTCCGACAAGCATCCGTTTCTGCTCCGATGGGCATGGAATTGTGCTTCGATAGGCATGGACCGTTTCGGCCTCTTCGTCTGGTTGAAAAAATAATTGTTAATTATTTGTAAAAGGATAAAAGCGACATCTTGTGGAACGGGAACAAATATGTACCTTTGCAGCGTTTTAGCGTGAAGTGTGCGAAAAAGAAGGCGCAACTTATTGATAGTCCGAAAATAATGTGTACCTTTGCAGCTCAAAATGAAGAAATAGATAATTATAATAATAACACATTCAAAGTTTAAAAAAGAAAAGAAATGCCTACAATTCAGCAATTAGTTAGAAAAGGAAGGGAAACTTTGGTGGAAAAGGGTAAATCACCCGCATTGGATTCATGTCCGCAGAGACGTGGTGTTTGCGTGCGTGTTTACACTACAACTCCGAAGAAGCCTAACTCTGCAATGCGTAAAGTAGCGAGAGTTCGTTTGACAAATGGAAAAGAAGTAAACTCTTACATTCCGGGAGAAGGACACAACCTGCAGGAGCACTCAATCGTATTGGTTCGCGGTGGTCGTGTTAAGGATCTTCCTGGTGTACGTTATCACATTGTACGTGGAACCTTGGATACAGCTGGTGTAAACGGACGTACTCAGAGACGTTCCAAATACGGTGCTAAACGTCCGAAACCGGGTCAGGCAGCAGCTGCAGCTAAAGGAAAGAAGAAGTAATTAGTTACATCCCTTCAAACTGAGAATTTAAATTTAAGTATTAAAGCTGGTTTGAGTTATTTGGATAGGCTATAAGGTTGAGTAAATGGTTCAGCGGAACCGTTGAAGACGTATTAAAGGCAACCAAGAAACAAGAACGAAATTTTTTGAAAACAAAATGAGAAAAGCAAAACCAAAGAAAAGACAGATCCTCCCGGATCCTGTTTTCGGTGATGTTAAGGTTACGAGATTCGTTAACCATTTGATGTATGATGGCAAGAAAAATACTGCCTTCGAAATTTTCTATTCCGCTTTGGAAACAGTTAAGGCCAAATTGCCTAACGAAGAAAAGTCCGCTCTCGAAATTTGGAAAGCTGCACTCGACAATATTACTCCTCAAGTCGAAGTGAAATCCCGCCGTGTTGGTGGTGCTACTTTCCAAGTACCTACTGAAATTCGCCCCGATCGTAAAGAATCAATTTCAATGAAGAACCTGATCATCTTCTCACGTAAGAGAGGTGGTAAGACTATGGCTGACAAGTTGTCTGCAGAGATTGTAGATGCTTTCAACAACCAGGGCGGAGCATTCAAAAGAAAAGAAGATATGCACCGTATGGCCGAAGCTAACCGTGCATTCGCTCACTTCAGATTTTAATCATAAAGGCTAAGAAAGAATATGGCAAACGATAAACAATTAATGTTTACAAGAAACATCGGTATCATGGCTCACATCGATGCTGGTAAAACAACTACTTCTGAACGTATCTTGTTTTACACAGGTCTGACCCATAAGATCGGTGAAACGCATGATGGTACTGCTACGATGGACTGGATGGCCCAGGAGCAGGAACGCGGTATTACAATTACATCTGCTGCAACGACTACTTTCTGGAACTATTTGGGTAACAAATATAAGATCAACTTGATTGATACTCCGGGACACGTGGACTTTACAGTGGAAGTTGAGCGTTCTCTTCGCGTACTGGACGGTGCTGTTGCTACTTTCTGTGCTGTAGGTGGTGTGGAACCGCAGTCTGAAACTGTATGGCGTCAGGCTGATAAATATAATGTACCTCGTATCGGTTATGTGAATAAGATGGACCGTTCAGGTGCAAACTACTATGAAGTTATTCGCCAGATGAAGGAAATTCTGGGTGCTCATCCTTGTCCTATTCAGATCCCTATCGGTGCTGAAGAAACTTTCAAAGGTGTGGTAGACCTGATTAAGATGAAAGCTATTTTCTGGCACGACGAATCAATGGGTGCTGAATATAGCGTAGAAGAAATTCCAGCTGAATTGCAGGCAGAAGCTGAAGAATGGCGTGATAAGATGCTTGAAGCTCTGGCTGAATGCGATGATGCTATCATGGAAAAATACTTCGATGATCCTTCTACTATCACAGAAGAGGAAATCAACGCTGCTATTCGTAAGGGTACTTTGGCAATGCAGATCAACCCGATGACTTGTGGTTCTTCTTTCAAGAACAAAGGTGTTCAGACATTGCTGGATGCAGTTTGTGCATTCTTGCCTTCTCCTGAAGATACCCCGGCTATCGAAGGTACAGATCCTAGCGATCCCGAAAAGGTTGTTATCCGTAAACCGTTGTTTGAAGAACCGTTGACAGCTTTAGCGTTTAAGATCGCAACAGACCCGTATGTAGGCCGTCTGTGCTTCTTCCGTGTATATGCTGGTTCTTTAACGGCAGGTTCTTATGTTTACAACACACGCTCTGGTAAGAAAGAACGTATCTCTCGTCTGTTCCAGATGCACTCAAACAAGCAGAATCCGATGGAAGCTATCGGTTGTGGTGATATTGGTGCTGGTGTTGGTTTCAAGGATATCCGTACTGGTGATACGTTGTGTGACGAAAATAATCCGATCACATTGGAATCAATGGATTTCCCCGATCCTGTTATCGGTATTGCAGTAGAGCCTAAGACTCAGAAAGACCTGGATAAGCTGGGTATGGGATTGGCTAAGCTGGCAGAAGAAGACCCGACGTTCCGTGTACAGACTAACGAAGAAACAGGTCAGACTGTAATTAGCGGTATGGGTGAGCTTCACTTGGATATCATCGTTGACCGTCTGCGTCGTGAATTCAAGGTTGAATGTAATCAGGGTAAACCTCAGGTTACTTACAAGGAAGCTATCACTAAATCGGTTGAACTTCGTGAAGTTTACAAGAAACAGTCTGGTGGTCGTGGTAAGTTTGCTGATATCATCGTTCGTATCGAACCGGCAGATGAAAGCTTCGAAGGTACTCTGCAGTTCATCGATGAAGTGAAGGGTGGTAACATTCCGAAGGAATTTATCCCTTCTGTTCAGAAAGGTTTCGAAAAAGCAATGAAGAACGGTATCCTTGCCGGCTATCCGTTGGATAAATTGAAGGTAACATTGATCGATGGTTCATTCCACCCGGTTGACTCTGACCAGTTGTCTTTCGAAATTTGTGCAATTCAGGCATTCAAGAGCGCTTCCGAAAAGGCAGGTCCTGCTTTGATGGAACCGATCATGCAGATGGAAGTTGTTACTCCGGAAGAAAGCATGGGTGATGTAATCGGCGATTTGAACAAACGTCGTGGACAAGTTGAAGGTATGGAAACAAGTCGTACGGGTGCTCGTATCGTAAAAGCTAAAGTTCCTCTGGCTGAAACATTCGGTTATGTAACAGCTTTGCGTACTATCACTTCAGGTCGTGCAACTTCTTCGATGCAGTTCTCACACTATGCTCAGGTATCTTCTTCTATCGCTAAGCAGGTATTGACGGAAGTACAGGGTCGTGCTGATTTGATCAAATAATTTAGAAACATATATATAAATATGAGCCAAAAGATCAGAATTAAATTAAAGTCTTACGATTATTCTCTGGTAGACAAGTCTGCCGAGAAGATCGTGAAGACGGTAAAGGCTACCGGTGCAGTTGTTAGCGGCCCGATACCTCTGCCTACGCATAAGCGTATCTTTACTGTGAACCGCTCGACTTTCGTTAACAAAAAGTCTCGTGAGCAGTTCGAACTCTCTTCTTACAAGAGATTAATCGACATCTACAGCTCGACTGCAAAAACAGTTGACGCATTGATGAAGCTGGAATTACCCAGTGGTGTTGAAGTAGAAATTAAAGTGTAAGTTTATTAACAAATTAGTGAAATGCCAGGATTATTAGGAAAAAAAATCGGAATGACATCCGTTTTCAGTGCCGAGGGAAAAAATCTTCCATGCACTGTTATCGAAGTGGGTCCTTGTGTAGTTACACAGATTAAGACCTTGGAAAAAGATGGCTATGAAGCTGTACAGTTAGGTTTCGAAGAGAAAAAAGAGAAACACACGACACAGCCGGAAATGGGTCACTTCAAAAAGGCAGGTGTAACTCCCAAGAGATACTTGGCCGAGTTCAAGAATTTTGAAACCGAATATAAGCTCGGTGATGTAATCACTGTAGATTATTTGGAAGATGCAGGTTTCGTTGATGTAGTAGGTACATCAAAAGGTAAAGGTTTTCAGGGTGTAGTAAAGCGTCATGGTTTCGGTGGTGTAGGTCAGACTACTCATGGTCAGCATAACCGTTTGCGTGCTCCCGGTGGTATCGGTGCCTGTTCTTACCCTGCAAAGGTATTCAAAGGTATGCGTATGGCCGGCCAAATGGGTAATGAACGTGTAACTGTTCAGAACCTGCAAGTGATCAAGGTGATGCCGGAACACAATCTTTTATTGGTTAAAGGATCTGTTCCAGGAGCAAAAGGTTCAATCTTATTAATTGAAAAGTAATGGAACTGAGCGTATTAAATATTAAAGGTGAAGATACCGGAAGAAAGGTAACATTGAACGATGCTATCTTTGGCATTGAACCCAATGATCATGCTATTTACTTGGATGTAAAACAGTATTTGGCTAATCAGCGTCAGGGAACTCACAAATCAAAGGAAAGAAGTGAAGTTTCTGGTAGTACTCGTAAATTGATCCGCCAGAAGGGTGGTGGTGGAGCTCGTCGTGGCGATATCAACTCTCCGGTATTGGTAGGTGGTGGCCGTGTATTCGGTCCGAAACCGAGAGATTATGAGTTCAAATTGAACAAGAAAGTAAAAGGCTTGGCTCGTAAGTCTGCCTTGACTTATAAAGCAAAGAATAACGCAATCGTAGTAGTAGAAGATTTCACTTTGGAAGCTCCTAAGACTAAAGAATTCGTAACAATTGCTAAGAATCTAAAAGTGGCTGACGGAAAGTTACTTTTGGTTTTATCAGAGAAAAATAATTTCGTATATTTGTCGGCCAGAAATTTAGAGAAGGCAAATGTTATAACAGCTTCTGAACTAAATACATATACAGTGTTGAACGCTGCGAATTTGGTATTGACTGAAAGTTCTGTCGCTGTTATTGAAAAACTGTTTAACGCATAAGGAGTAGAAAAATGGGAATTATTATTAAACCTATAGTAACTGAGAAGCAAACAGCGATTACAGAAAAAATGGATAATCGCTATGGTTTTCGTGTTTCTCCTGATGCCAACAAGTTAGAGATTAAAAAAGCCATTGAGGACATGTATAATGTTACAGTAGTTGATGTTAACACCATCAACTACTCTGGAAAGAAGAAAAGTCGTTATACCAAATCTGGTATTATCAATGGCAAACAATCAGCTTTTAAGAAGGCTATCGTAACGTTGAAAGAAGGAGAAACAATTGATTTCTTTAGTAATATCTAAAAAAAGAAATGGGAATACGTAAATTAAAGCCCACAACACCGGGGCAGAGACACAAAGTTATTGGTGCATTTGATAAAATCACTGCAAGTACACCAGAAAAGTCTCTTGTAGTAGGTAAGAAGAGTACAGGTGGTCGTAATAACACTGGTAAGATGACAATGCGTTATCTTGGTGGCGGTCACAAACAGAAGTACAGATTTATCGATTTCAAGAGAAACAAAGATGGCATTCCTGCAACAGTTAAGTCTATCGAGTATGATCCTAACCGTACATCTCGTATCGCACTGTTGTATTACGCAGACGGAGCAAAGAGCTATATCATCGCTCCGAACGGATTGGAAGTTGGCCAGACAGTGGTTTCAGGTAGCGAAGCCGCTCCTGAGGTAGGTAATACTTTGCCTATGGCAAATATTCCCGTTGGTACTATTATTCACAACATTGAGCTTCGTCCGGGACAGGGTGCTAAGTTAGTACGTTCTGCCGGTGCTTTTGCTCAGTTGACTTCGAAAGAAGGTGCTTATGCAATTATTAAGATGCCTTCTGGCGAAACCAGAAAGATTCTTGCTGCTTGTAAGGCTACAATTGGTAGTGTAGGTAATTCAGACCATGGTCTTGAAAAATCAGGTAAAGCCGGTCGTTCTAGATGGTTAGGTCGTCGTCCTCACAACCGTGGTGTTGTAATGAACCCGGTTGATCACCCGATGGGTGGTGGTGAAGGTCGTGCTTCCGGAGGTCATCCTAGATCTCGCAATGGCTTATATGCTAAGGGCTTGAAGACAAGAGCTCCGAAGAAGCATTCTTCAAAATATATTATTGAAAGAAGAAAGAAATAATCTGATTAATTAAGTAAACTATGAGTCGTTCGCTAAAAAAAGGCCCGTATATTAATGTAAAGCTTGAAAAGAAAGTCTTGGCTATGAATGAGTCAGGAAAGAAGGCGGTCGTTAAGACATGGGCAAGAGCTTCAATGATTTCGCCTGACTTTGTAGGCCATACTATTGCAGTTCACAATGGAAATAAATTTATTCCTGTTTTTGTAACCGAGAACATGGTAGGTCATAAACTGGGAGAGTTTTCTCCTACTCGTACGTTCCGTGGTCACGCCGGTAACAAGAAAAAATAATCGGTAGTAACAGGAATTCAGGAATCTGAAAATAAAAAGAATCAATAAAATGGGTGCTAGAAAAAGAATATCAGCTGAAGCAAGAAAAGAAGCTCAGAAGACCATGTACTTCGCAAAGTTGCGGAACGTGCCGACTTCTCCCCGCAAGATGCGTCTCGTTGTAGACATGATCCGTGGAATGGAAGTATTCCGTGCACTTGGTGTTTTGAAGTTTTCTAACAAGGAAGCTGCAGCAAGAGTAGAAAAATTGCTTCGTTCAGCTATTGCCAATTGGGAACAGAAAAATGAACGTAAAGCAGAAGCTGGAGAGTTGTGCGTATCTTCAATCAGCGTAGATTGCGCTACTACATTGAAGAGAATGCGTCCGGCTCCTCAGGGAAGAGGATACAGAATTCGTAAACGTTCGAACCATGTAACTCTGTTTGTTGATACACTTAGTAAAAACGATAGTCAAAATTAATTTGTAGATGGGACAAAAAGTTAATCCGGTTAGTAATCGTTTGGGAATCATCCGTGGTTGGGATTCCAATTGGTATGGCGGCAAAAAATACGGAGACACTTTGCTGGAAGATAGCAAAATCCGTAAATATCTGAATGCTCGTCTTGCTAAGGCTAGTGTATCTCGCGTCGTTATTGAACGTACGCTGAAGTTGATTACAATCACAGTTTGCACATCACGTCCGGGTATCATCATCGGTAAAGGTGGTCAGGAAGTTGATAAGTTGAAAGAAGAGTTGAAGAAAATTACCGACAAAGAAGTTCAGATCAACATCTTTGAGGTAAAAAGACCCGAATTGGACGCAGTTATCGTTGCAAACAATATTGCTCGTCAGCTTGAAGGAAAAATTGCTTACCGTCGTGCTATCAAGATGGCTATCGCCTCTACCATGAGAATGGGTGCCGAAGGTATTAAAGTGCAAGTCTCTGGTCGTTTGAATGGTGCTGAAATGGCTCGTTCAGAAATGTATAAAGAAGGAAGAACTCCGTTACACACATTCAGAGCAGATATTGATTATGCTTTGGCTGAAGCGTTGACGAAGGTTGGTTTGATCGGCGTTAAGGTTTGGATTTGCCGTGGTGAAGTTTATGGTAAGAGAGATCTTGCACCTTCATTCGCTGCTTCTAAAGATTCAGGTCGCAGAAATGAGAATGCCGGCGGCAGCAGAGATAAGAACTTCAAGAGAAAGAAAGCTAATCGTTAAACGTTAGAATTTAAGAAGAGATGTTACAACCAAAGAAAACCAAGTTCAGAAGACAGCAGAAAGGTCGCATGAAGGGCGAAGCTCAGCGTGGCAACCAGCTGGCATTCGGTTCGTTTGGTATAAAAGCGTTAGAAAATAAATGGATTACCGGTCGTCAGATCGAAGCTGCTCGTATCGCGGTAACTCGTTATATGCAACGTCAGGGTCAGGTTTGGGTTCGTATTTTCCCGGATAAACCAATCACAAAGAAGCCTGCTGAAGTACGTATGGGTAAAGGTAAAGGTAATCCCGAAGGGTTTGTTGCGCCTGTTACTCCAGGTCGTTTGATTTTCGAAATCGAAGGGGTTCCTTTTGATATTGCTAAAGAAGCTTTGCGCTTGGCCGCACAAAAGCTTCCGGTAACAACAAAGTTTGTTGTGAGACGTGATTATGATATGGCTAATCAAAATGCGTAATTTGTTATGAAGATTGCAGAAATTAGAGAATTAAGCACGAAGGAGCTAGTAGAAAGAATTGATGCTGAAGTGGCTGCTTACGATCAGAAAGTGATCAACCACAGCATTTCTCCGAGTGAAAACCCTGCTCAGATTAAACAACAACGCAGGATGATTGCGCGCATGAAAACAGAATTGCGCCAGAGAGAACTTAACAACAAATAATTGAGCCTGATGGAAACTAGAAATTTAAGAAAAGAAAGAACGGGCGTGGTTACCAGCAACAAGATGGATAAGAGCATCACTGTTGCGATTAAATGGAAGGAAAAACACCCCATTTATGGAAAGTTCGTTAATAAGACGAAGAAATATCATGCTCATGACGAAAAGAATGAATGCGGTATCGGTGATACTGTAAAGATTATGGAAACTCGTCCTTTGAGCAAAACAAAAAGATGGAGATTAGTTCAAATAATCGAAAGGGCTAAGTAACATGATACAACAAGAATCAAGACTAGTAGTAGCAGATAACAGTGGTGCTAAAGAAGCGTTGTGTATTCGCGTTTTAGGCGGAACAAGAAAACGTTATGCCTCTGTAGGGGATGTGATTGTAGTAGCAATTAAAAGTGTAATCCCGGCAAGTGATGTGAAGAAGGGTGCTGTTTCTAAGGCTATCATTGTTCGCACTAAAAAGGAAATCCGCCGCCCGGATGGTTCATACATCCGTTTCGATGATAACGCTTGCGTATTGTTGAACGCCGGTGGTGATATTCGTGGAAGCCGTATCTTTGGTCCGGTTGCCAGAGAACTTCGTGCAACAAACATGAAAATTGTTTCACTTGCACCTGAAGTGCTTTAATTTTGTAAAACTTAAAGTAATGAGCAAATTACATATCAAAAAAGGCGATATAGTTTTTGTTAATGCCGGCGAAGACAAAGGTAAGACAGGTCGTGTTTTAGAAGTTCTTGTAAAAGACAACCGTGCCATTGTAGAAGGTATTAATATGGTATCAAAGCATACCAAGCCTAATGCAAAGAATCCTCAAGGAGGTATTGAAAAGAAGGAAGCACCTATTCATATTTCTAACCTGAACGTTGTTGACCCGAAATCCGGTAAGCCGACACGTATCGGTCGTAAGTTAGACGAAAAAGGTGCTTTAGTGCGTTATTCTAAAAAATCAGGGGAGGAAATTAAGTAATGAGCAATACTGCCAGTCTTAAGAAAGAATATCAGGACAGAATTGTTCCTGCTTTGACGAAAGAGTTCGGTTATAAAACCGTAATGCAGGTTCCCGTACTGAAGAAGATTGTTATCAATCAGGGTTTGGGTATGGCTGCTGCAGATAAGAAGATTATCGATATCGCCATCAGCGAATTGTCTACAATCACAGGCCAGAAGGCTGTTGCGACAGTTTCAAAGAAGGATATCTCTAACTTCAAGTTGCGTAAGAAAATGCCGATCGGTGTAATGGTGACATTGCGTCGTGAACAGATGTACGAATTCTTGGAAAGACTCGTTCGCGTAGCTCTTCCCCGTATTCGTGACTTCAAGGGAATCGAAAGCAAATTGGACGGAAGAGGCAATTATACCCTCGGAATTCAGGAACAAATTATTTTCCCTGAAATAAATATCGATAATATTACCAAAATATTGGGAATGAATATTACCTTTGTGACCTCTGCGAAAACAGACGAAGAAGGGTATGCTCTCTTGAGAGAATTTGGGTTGCCTTTTAAAAATGCAAAAAAAGACTAAGTAGTTATGGCAAAGGAATCAATGAAAGCCCGTGAGGTGAAAAGAGCAAAGCTCGTAGCTAAATATGCTGCTAAAAGAGCAGAATTGAAAGCAGCAGGTGACTATGAAGCTTTACAGGCTTTACCTAAAAATGCTTCTCCTGTACGTTTGCACAATCGTTGCAAAATTACAGGTCGTCCGAAAGGCTATGTACGCCAGTTCGGTATTTCTCGTATTCAACTGCGTGAAATGGCATCTCATGGTTTAATCCCGGGTGTAAAGAAAGCAAGTTGGTAAGAGTTTTTTTAATTTAAATATTGTCCGGGTGGCCGGATCAATTTAATTCATTTATATATGACAGATCCTATTGCAGATTATTTGACAAGATTGCGTAATGCGATCAAAGCGAAGCACAGAGTTGTTGAAGTGCCGGCGTCAAATTTAAAGAAAGAGATCACTAAGATCCTTTTCGACAAGGGCTACATTCTTAATTTTAAGTTTGTAGAAGATGGTCCTCAAGGTACAATTAAGATTGCCTTGAAGTATGACCTGGTAAACAAAGTAAATGCAATCAAGAAACTTGAGAGAGTTTCTACCCCTGGTTTGCGTAAGTACACTGGTTACAAGGAAATGCCGAGAGTATTGAATGGTTTAGGTATTGCCGTTCTTTCTACTTCTAAAGGTGTGATGACAGACAAAGAAGCCCGTGATCTGAAGATCGGTGGTGAAGTATTATGTTATGTTTATTAATTAGGAGGAAAGAAGAATGTCAAGAATAGGAAAATTACCAATTCATGTACCGGCCGGTGTTACGGTTACCATTAAGGATAATGTAGTGACTGTAAAAGGTCCCAAAGGCGAAATGACTCAGGCTGTGAATCCTGATATTAATGTGACTTTGGAAGATGGAATCATTCATCTGACACGTCCGACAGACGAAAAGAACCATCGTGCTCTGCACGGTTTGTATCGTTCGCTGATCAACAACATGGTGATCGGCTGTTCAGAAGGATACAAAAAAGAATTGGAACTTGTCGGTGTTGGTTACCGTGTGACAAATACAGGTCAGCTGTTAGATCTTTCTTTAGGTTATACTCACAACATTTATATGCAGTTGCCTAAGGAAGTGAAAGTTGAGACAAAGGCAGAGAGAAATAAGAATCCTCTTATTATCCTTGAATCGGCTGATAAACAATTACTGGGACAGATTTGTGCAAAGATTCGTTCATTCAGAATGCCAGAACCGTATAAAGGTAAAGGTATCAAGTTCGTGGGTGAAGAAATTCGCAGAAAGTCTGGTAAATCAGCAGGTAAGTAATCTACGTAAACTGAAATTATCATGACAACGAAGGAAGAAAGAAGATTAAAGATAAAAGCAGGTGTACGCGGTAAGATCTCAGGAACCCCTGAACGTCCGCGCCTGACTGTGTTTAGAAGCAACAAGCAGATCTATGCACAGGTTATAGATGATACTACAGGTAAGACTCTGGCTGCTGCATCCTCTTTGAAGATGGATGTTAAGGCTCCGAAGAAGGAGATTGCAGCCAAGGTTGGAGAACAGATCGCTAAAGTTGCCCAGGAAGCTGGTGTACAGGCTGTTGTTTTCGACCGTAACGGTTATCTGTATCACGGGAGAATTAAAGAATTAGCTGATGCTGCACGTAACGGCGGCCTTAAATTTTAATGAAGATGGCAGGAGTTAATAATAGAGTTAAGTCGACCAACGACATAGAGTTGAAGGACCGTTTGGTTGCAATCAATCGCGTAACTAAAGTAACCAAAGGTGGACGTACATTCAGTTTTGCTGCTATTGTTGTAGTAGGAAACGAAGACGGTATCGTTGGCTGGGGCTTAGGTAAAGCCGGTGAAGTAACGACAGCTATTGCTAAAGGTGTTGAAGCTGCAAAGAAAAACCTGATCAAGGTTCCTGTTCACAAAGGTACTATTCCTCACGAACAGTTGGCTAAGTTCGGGGGTGCCCAGGTACTGATCAAGCCGGCATCTCACGGTACCGGAGTTAAGGCTGGTGGTGCTATGCGTGCCGTATTGGAAAGTGTTGGTATCACAGACGTTTTGGCTAAATCAAAAGGTTCTTCTAACCCTCACAACTTGGTAAAGGCTACTATCGCTGCACTGAGTGAGTTAAGAAGCCCGATGATGGTTGCTCAGAACAGAAATGTTGCAGTTGAAAAAGTATTCAAAGGTTAATTAGGGAGGATAATAAGTTATGGCAACTATTAAAGTTAAGCAGACAAAAAGTAGAATTAAATGCCCGAAAGACCAAAAGAGAACTCTTGACGCACTGGGTCTGAAGAAAATGAACCAGGTAGTAGAACACGAAGCTACTCCGGCTATTCTGGGTATGGTTGAGAAAGTGAAACATTTGGTTTCAGTAGTAAAGTAATAACGGTTGAAAAATAAATTATACGATATGAATTTATCAAATTTAAAACCTGCTGAAGGATCTACCAAGACCAGAAAAAGAATCGGCCGTGGTCCGGGTTCAGGATTAGGAGGTACTTCAACAAGAGGTCATAAAGGTGCGAAATCAAGATCCGGTTACAAGCAGAAAATCGGTTTCGAAGGTGGTCAGATGCCTATACAGAGACGCTTACCTAAATTTGGTTTCAAGAATATTAACCGCGTTGAATATAAAGCTATCAATCTTTCTACATTACAGGGCATGGCTGAAGCTCAGCAGCTCTCTAAGATTGGTATCAACGAACTGATCGAGGCTGGTTTCATTTCCTCTTCTCAGTTGGTTAAAATTCTTGGTAATGGCAACTTGACAGCTAAACTTGAAGTGGAAGCTCACGCTTTCTCTAAGAGTGCTGAAGCTGCTATCCAGGCAGTAGGTGGAACTGTTGTTAAACTCTAAGTTATGAGAGCAGTTGAAACAATAAAAAATATCTGGAAGATTGAGGATCTGAGAAATCGGATCCTCACCACTCTTTTATTGGTGGCTATATACCGTTTCGGTACATACGTCGTTCTTCCGGGTATTGATCCTAAAGCGTTGACCGCTTTACAGGAACAGACAAGAGGCGGATTGCTGGCGTTGTTGGACATGTTCTCTGGTGGTGCTTTCTCTAATGCTTCTATTTTTGCATTAGGGATTATGCCGTATATCTCCGCTTCCATCGTGATGCAGTTGATGGCAATTGCAGTTCCTTCTTTCCAGAAATTACAGAGAGAAGGTGAGAGTGGTCGTCGTAAGATCAACCAGTGGACTCGTTATCTGACAGTTGCTATCCTTCTGTTCCAGGGTCCTACTTATCTTGTTAACTTAAGTGTACAGCTGAAAGCCGCCGGAGCAGCTCTGCCTGCAGGTATATGGTTTACAATTTCTTCTACAGTTATTTTAGCTGCTGGAAGTATGTTTATCTTATGGCTTGGTGAAAGAATTACAGATAAAGGTGTTGGAAATGGTATTTCATTTATCATTTTAGTTGGTATTATAGCCCGTCTGCCGCATTCGTTGTTCCAGGAATTTGTTTCCCGGACGAGTGAGAGAACCGGTGGTCTGGTTATGTTCTTGTTTGAAATGTTGTTCCTTTTGTTGGTTATCGCAGGTGCGATCCTGTTGGTACAAGGTACTCGCAAGGTCCCTGTGCAATATGCAAAACGGATCATTGGAAATAAACAATATGGTGGCGCACGCCAGTACATCCCCCTTAAGGTGAATGCTGCAAACGTAATGCCTATCATCTTTGCCCAGGCAATCATGTTTATTCCTATTTCAATCGTCGGTTTCTCAAGCACAGGCGAACAGTCTGGTTTCGTAGCTGCGTTTATGGACAATACCGGATTTTGGTACAACTTCGTATTTGCTGTACTGATTATCTTGTTTACATATTTCTATACAGCTATCACGATCAATCCTACTCAGATGTCGGATGATCTGAAGAGAAACAACGGGTTCATTCCGGGCGTTAAGCCAGGAAAGAGTACCAAAGATTATTTGGATACCATCATGGACCGTATTACTTTGCCGGGAGCATTCTTCCTTGCATTAGTGGCTATCATGCCTGCTTTTGCCCGGATCGCCGGTGTAAGTATGGAGTTCTCGCAGTTCTTTGGCGGAACATCTTTGTTGATCCTGGTTGGTGTGGTGTTGGATACACTGCAGCAAGTAGAAAGTCATTTGCTGATGCGTCATTATGACGGTTTGTTGAAGTCAGGAAGAATTAAAGGTCGCTCAGGCGCAGTTGGTGCTTATTAATTTAGAATGATCTATTTAAAAACAGATGAAGAAATTGAGTTGATGCGTACGGCGAATCAACTGGTAGGTAAGACGCTTGGCGAATTGGCCAAACATATTGCTCCCGGTGTCAATACGCTTCAACTCGATAAGATTGCCGAAGAATTCATTAGAGATAATGGTGCGGTTCCGGCGTTTTTGGGATACGGAGGTTTTCCTAATTCCATATGTGCTTCCGTGAATGAACAGGTTGTGCACGGTATTCCTTCTTCTAAGACAATACTGAAAGAGGGGGATGTCATATCTGTCGACTGCGGTACGGTTTTGAATGGTTTTGTCGGTGACTCGGCTTATACGTTTTGTGTGGGCGAAGTCGATCCCAAAGTGAAAAACTTGTTGAAGACGACAAAGGAATCACTTTACCTGGGAATCCAGCATGCCATCGAAGGCAAACGCCTCGGAGACATCAGTCATGCCGTACAGTCCTATTGTGAATCGAAAGGTTACTCTGTTGTCAGAGAGCTGGTCGGCCACGGTATCGGACGTAAGATGCACGAAGAACCGGAAGTCCCCAATTACGGGCGCCCTGGTTGCGGTCCCTTGTTACGCAGTGGTATGTGCATCTGCATAGAACCGATGATTAATATGGGAAGCAAGAATGTCGCTTTTGAGAAAGACGGTTGGACAGTCCGTACGAAAGACAGAAAGTGTTCGGCTCATTTCGAGCATTGTATCGCGATCCGTCCCGAAGGTCCCCAAATCTTGTCTTCATTCGAGTTTTTAGAAGAAGTTTTAGGTAATAATGCAATTTAATTTGATTTAATTTTATATGGCTAAACAGTCAGCAATCGAACAAGATGGAGTTATAGTAGAAGCATTGTCGAACGCAATGTTTCGTGTAGAATTAGAGAACGGACATGAAATCACTGCTCATATCTCAGGGAAGATGCGGATGCACTACATTAAGATCCTTCCCGGTGATAAAGTAAGAGTTGAGATGTCTCCGTATGATCTATCGAAAGGTAGAATTGCTTTTAGATATAAATAAAAAAAACAACAAGATATGAAAGTAAGAGCATCTTTAAAGAAGCGTACTCCCGAATGCAAAATCGTTAGAAGAAAGGGACGCTTATACGTTATTAACAAGAAAAATCCTAAGTATAAACAACGTCAAGGATAATTTATTATTTTTGCAAAATAATTTAAGTAAGTAATATGGCTATAAGAATAGTTGGTGTAGACTTGCCACAAAATAAAAGAGGAGAAATTGCCTTGACCTATATTTATGGTATTGGTCGTAGCGCTTCAAAATCCATTTTAGATAAAGCAGGGATCGATCGTGATATCAAAGTAAAAGACTGGACAGACGATCAGGCTGCAAAAGTACGTGAAGTCATTGGCGCTGAATACAAAGTAGAAGGTGATCTTCGTTCTGAAGTTCAACTGAACATCAAGCGTCTGATGGATATCGGATGTTACAGAGGTGTTCGTCACCGTATTGGTTTGCCTTTGAGAGGCCAGAGCACAAAGAACAACGCTCGTACTCGTAAGGGTAAGAAGAAAACTGTTGCAAATAAGAAAAAAGCTACTAAATAATAAGAATTGATATGGCAAAGAAAACAGTCGCAGCAAAGAAGAGAAACGTAAAAGTTGACGCTTACGGTCAAGCTCATATTCATTCTTCTTTTAACAACATTATTGTATCTCTTGCTAATAGCGAAGGTCAGGTAATCAGTTGGTCTTCTGCTGGTAAGATGGGGTTCAGAAGTTCTAAAAAGAACACTCCGTATGCAGCTCAGATGGCTGCTCAGGATTGTGCAAAAGTAGCTTACGATCTTGGTTTGAGAAAAGTAAAAGTATTCGTAAAGGGACCGGGTAACGGACGTGAGTCTGCTATCAGAACTATCCACGGTGCAGGCATTGAAGTAACAGAGATCGTCGACGTTACTCCGCTTCCTCACAATGGTTGTCGTCCTCCGAAAAAGAGAAGAGTATAATTAACTATAGTTTCTTGAACATTGAATCCGGAATTGTGAATAGATTACACAAAGACCTTATCCTCTCTGTAGTCGCGGCTGCACGGTTCCAGATTCAGAACAGAACATTAAAACAATAAAAAAATGGCAAGATATACTGGACCTAAAACAAGAATTGCCCGTAAGTTTGGTGAGGCAATATTCGGACCGGATAAAGTTCTTTCAAAGAAGAACTATCCTCCCGGACAGCACGGAAATGCCCGCAAGAGAAAAACTTCTGAGTATGGAATACAGCTTCGTGAGAAGCAGAAAGCTAAATACACTTACGGTGTATTGGAAAAACAGTTTAGAAACCTGTTTGAAAAAGCATCACGTTCAAAAGGTATTACCGGTGAAGTGCTGTTGCAGTTGCTGGAAGGCCGTCTGGACAATGTAGTGTTCCGTTTGGGTATCGCCCCGACGCGTGCTGCTGCCCGTCAGTTGGTTTCTCATCGTCACATTACAGTAGACGGTAAGGTTGTAAACATTCCTTCTTACTCTGTAAAAGCCGGTCAGGTTATTGGTGTTAGAGAAAAATCCAAGTCTTTGGAAGTGATTGCCGACGCACTGTCAGGATTCAACCACAGCAAGTATCCTTGGATCGAATGGGATCAGTCTTCTTTAAGCGGAAA
The DNA here is from genome assembly GCF_025151045.1 of Parabacteroides johnsonii DSM 18315. NCBI lineage: Bacteria > Pseudomonadati > Bacteroidota > Bacteroidia > Bacteroidales > Tannerellaceae > Parabacteroides > Parabacteroides johnsonii. The sequence continues at coordinate 3,067,022 of NZ_CP102285.1, read as the reverse complement.
ATTACTGCATCTGCCGGAAAGAGCTGACATTCCTGAAAACATTAAAGAGCAGTTGATCGTAGAATTGTATTCTAAATAATAATTGATTTCCATGGCGATATTAGCATTTCAAAAACCCGATAAAGTATTAATGTTGGAAGCGGACAATTTCTTCGGAAAGTTTGAATTTCGTCCGTTGGAACCCGGCTACGGTATTACTATAGGTAATGCTTTGCGCCGTATTCTCCTGTCGTCACTTGAAGGTTTTGCTATTACATCCATTAAGATCGAAGGGGTTGACCATGAATTTGGTACAATCCCCGGTGTTATCGAGGATGTGACAAACATTATCTTGAATTTGAAACAAGTACGGTTCAAGCATATTGTAGACGACATAGAGAATGAAAAAGTAAGTATTACTGTTTCGGGTTCGGAAGTGTTCAAAGCCGGTGATATTGGTAAACAGCTGACCGGGTTCGAAGTATTGAATCCTGAGTTGGTTATTTGTCGTTTGGATCCGAACGCAGGTTTCCAGATCGAGCTGACGATTAACAAAGGTCGCGGATATGTTCCCGCTGATGAAAACAGAGACCCGAATGCAGACATGCACGTGATTGCAATCGACTCTATTTACACACCTATTCGTAACGTCAAGTATTCGATTGAGAACTTCCGTGTTGAGCAAAAGACGGACTACGAAAAGTTGGTTCTTGAAATAGCCACTGATGGTTCTATTCATCCGAAGGAAGCGTTAAAAGAGGCAGCTAAGATTCTGATTCACCATTTCATGTTGTTCTCAGATGAAAAGATTGCTATCGAGACAGTTGATACTGACGGTAATGAGGAATTCGATGAAGAAGTGCTTCACATGCGTCAGTTGCTGAAGAGCAAGCTCTCGGATATGGATCTTTCCGTTCGCGCATTGAATTGCTTGAAGGCCGCAGATGTTGAAACGTTAGGTGAGTTGGTTAAATTCAACAAGAATGACTTGTTGAAATTCCGTAACTTCGGTAAGAAGTCACTTACAGAACTTGATGAACTGCTTGAGAGTCTGAACCTTTCATTCGGTATGGATATCACTAAATATAAATTAGATAAAGAGTAAGTATAGCGATGAGACACAATAAGAAAATAAATCATTTAGGTCGTACGAACACTCACCGTAACGCAATGCTTTCAAACATGGCATGTTCTCTTATCAAACATAAGAGAATCTTTACGACTGTTGCTAAAGCTAAAGCGCTTCGCAAGTTCGTAGAACCGCTTATCACTAAGTCTAAAGAGGATACAACTCACTCAAGACGTGTGGTATTCAGCAATTTGCAAGACAAATATGCTGTAACAGAATTGTTCAAGGAAGTATCTCAGAAGATCGGTGATCGTCCGGGTGGTTACACTCGTATCCTGAAGACTGGTAACCGTCTGGGTGACAACGCAGCAATGTGCTTCATTGAACTGGTTGATTACAACGAAAACATGTTGAAGACAGCTACGGCTAAGAAAGCAACTAAGACAAGACGTTCTCGCAAAAAGTCTACAGCTGCTGAAACAGAAGCTCCTGTTGCAGAAGCACCGGTTGCTGAAGAAAAAGCTGCCGAATAATTCCGGCTTATTCAACAAACAAATAAAAAAAGCCTGTCTGCCCTTTCGCAGACGGGCTTTTTTGTGTTTTACCAGAGCCTGATCCTAACAGACAGTCTCAAATAGAGGTTCATCCCTTTCCTCAGGATCCTGAGGATCAGGGCGAGGAAAAGTTTCAGGGCTGATGGAAGGTGTTTCATCCGGTGTAGGTTTAAAGTGGAACATAAAATTCAACAAAGCCAAGATAAATTCAAGAACCTTTCTGATCTTCTTCATGATGGATAGTCGTTTAGAGTTTATAATACGATTAACGCCATAATCGCCTGTATTGTCTGTGCGATTTGGATGATGCTGAGCCGGTAGGTTTCCCGGTTATCACCGTTTAGTTCGCTGATGTAGGGACTGTAAGCTATCTCCTTTGCGTATGCCTGTAGATCGTTACTCACCTGCCAGGCGGAGCGATAGCTGTTCCGTATCAAGCGGGCGAAATCGAGGAAGGAATTCTCTCGTGTGTCATAGCGTCGGAAATTCAATGGATAGGAGGAAGCCTTTACGGTTGTTTTCCCGCCATGCCAATAAGCGTTGCTGCACCCATAGGCGGTCAGTCCGAAATAGTTCCGCGACTCCTTTGCCAGGTTGCTCGTTCCCCAGCCACTTTCAAATGCCGCCTGTGCCAGAATGGCCAGTGGATTCAGGTTGAAGGCGGCTCCTGCCGACACAGCTGCCGGTAGGCATTCTTTTACGAAGTTGATTTGCGCTGGTTTCATAATTCTCCGGGTCTGTCATCTTCACCACCTGCATCGGACTTATCTGTCTCTTGTCCAATGCGTTCAATACTCACTTTGGCAATCATTTCGCGCAGCTTAACTCCCGGAGAATAGATTATTCGAGGCTTCCTGATCAATGATGCGTGAAAATCGTCTGCATTTACCACTCCGGAGCTTCCGAGCGAGAGCCGGAAGTTGCCCAATGCACCCAACTGGACCACTTCGCCACGCAACAACGCTTCCTGCATACAACGGATCAATCCCAACAAGACGAGCGCTACATCACCGTCACTGGCCGTCGAACGGTCTGCCACCACATCGCAGATCGTGTCGAAATCCATCATACCTGTGACATTGGCCGAGGCATAATACCGCTTGGCGTCGGTTGCCGCACCTTTGGTCAAGTCTTTCTTTAAAACAAGTTTGTACTTTACTGACATACGATTAATAGATTAAGGGTTAGTGAATTATTATATAACAAAGATACGACGTCCGGTGGCCTGGCGGGAAAGGTATATACGGTTAGCTGAGGTTTCGGCAGTATTTCTTGTTTTTTTGTAAAATAATTGTCGGATTCTTTGTGTAGTACCAAAAAATGTCGTACATTTATAATGTATTAGAATGGTTAAATCAAAATTATTATGGAAGATAAAAAAATAGAGCTTATATCGGCAAAAGGGGCTATGGGGGTTACCGAATTCGCACTCCTTTATTTCCCGGATTGTACCCCGGAGATCGCCTATAAAAGGATGTGGGTATGGATACGGACTTCACGTGGTCTGAAAGAGAAACTCTTGGCTGCGGGGTGGGTGAAATTCCAGAAACTCTATACGCCGAAGCAGGTAGCCTGCCTGGTCGAGCACTTGGGGGAACCTTAGAAATAACAAACAACCGAAAGAGCCGCACGAAACGTTCCGACAGGGACTGTAGCCTTTCATTTAATACATAGTAGTATGGTAATACAAAAAGAAGTCGAAGGAACTAGCTTCGACTCTGCGTTCCAGACAGGGAACGCCAGTTTGATGACCTTGGATCAGTACATCGGTAATGTGAAAAGTGGCGAATATGCAAGCCGGATCGCTTATCTGCGCGGGCTTATCAAAGCCGGAAAAAAGGATGAAGCGGATGCTTACAAGAAAAAACTACCCCTCTATGTCGCCGGCGGCGTGATGGAGGGAGGCCGCAAACTTGAGCACATGGTACGCTATAGCGCGTGCACGGTAGTCGATATAGACGATTCACCTATACCCGTCCCCGAATTGCTCCTCCGGGCAGCCGAGCTCCCGTATGTGAAAGCCGGCCACGTCAGCCCTTCCGGCAGTGGTGTCAAGCTTTTCGTATTGGTCGACAGTGGGTTGAAGGACCATTATCCGGCCTTTGAAGTCGTCCGCCGCCGTGTAGAGACGGATCTTCCGGGTGTGAAGGTGGACATCAGTGGGAAAGATCCGAACCGTGGCTGTTTCGCCAGCCATGACCCGGACGCTTTTTATAAAGAAGAATCCGAAGTGATCGAAATCCCCGTTGCCAGTCCGGAGCTTCAGGCCGGTTCCGGGCATCCCTCCGCAGGCATGTGTTCCGGCATGAGGCTTTCGAACTACATCGACAAGTACGAACAAAGCAATGCTTTTGTTCCCGGCAACCGCCATTCCTATCTTGTGAAGTTGTCTTCGGCCTTGAATAATGCCGGCTTTTCTCCTTACGACGCCGCCCGAGAGTGTGTCCGCCGCTACGGCTCGGCCGACTTCCCGACTGTCGAGGTCGAGACGACGGTAAACGACATCTACCGGCGCTACAGTGCTTCGCACGGGAGCTGTGCGTTCCATCCGGATGGGACTTGTTCTGTCCCGAAATCTGCCAAATCTGCCAAGTCTGCCACCCCCTTTCCAAAAACGGCACAAAAGGATGTAGAACATGGAGAATGTGATGATATAGAGCTGGATAGCACCCTTCTCCCTCGCTTTGACGAGGCTATTTACGATCATTTACCACCTCTTCTCACGGACATATTGAAACATGCGTACAGCTGTACGGATCGCGATATTTTGCTGATTTCTTCGCTGACACTCCTGAGCAGTGTGACCCCCGGCGTCAAAGGCTCGTTGGGTGAACACGATTACACACCTGCCTTTTACACGATCATAACCGGTGGTTCTGGAAGTGGGAAAGGACGTATCGCAGCTCTGCAACGGATGCTCGAACCCTGGCAACAGTATATTTATGATAATTCTCGCCACCAGGTCGAAGAATATGAAGATTTGCAGGAAGCATACGATAACTACAAGATGCAAAAACGTCAGAAACAGGCCTCTAAACAGCTGCTCGGGCCGGCTCCGTCAAAGCCGAAGATGGTGAAACAGAGAAACCTTGCGCTGACAGGTAACGTTACGCAGGCCCGACTTGTGGAACTGCTCGAAGCCAACTATCCCTACACCTCCTGCATGGTCGATACCGAGATGGAGACGGTCTTGAGTATGTTCTCGCAGGATTTCGGCAAATATAATGATGTGTTGAACAAGTCGTATCATCATGAACCTGTAGGTAGCTCGACTAAAAGCAGCGGATCGTTCATGGTCAGACGGCCCAACTTGGCATTGCTGCTGAGCGGTACTCCTGCCATGCTTCCCCGTCTGATCCCTTCGACCGAAAACGGCCTTTTCAGTCGTATCCTGATGTACCGTATACCGGGAAGCGGGGCCTATCGTCCGTTGACTTCGGCTGACGATAGTCCGGCAGCATCCGAATATTTTGAAGCCTTGGGGCAGCGTGTGCTCGATATCGGGGTTTTTCTCGACGGCTCTCCGACATGGGTCAAATTCAGTGATGCCCAGCGTAAACGCCTCGATCGTTTTTTCGAGCGCGAGTATTACAATGTCCGTTCTTTCGGCAACGAAGACATGGAGTCGACGGTTCTGCGCTATCGCTTGGCTATTTTTCGCATAGGAATGGGGCTGACCGTGTTGCGCAAGGGCGAGAGTGGTTGTCCGGAGCGTGTCTGGACGATCAGCGACGATGATTTCGCCACCGCCTTCCATCTCGGCAAGGTTTGTTTGCAACATGCCTATGTCGTGGCTACATCGTTGCAGAGCGCGGCGTCGGAGGTGCATTTTCGGTTCCCGCACCATTTGCGCAACTTGTTTGTCTCTCTTCTTGATTCTTTCAAACGCATTGATGTGGTCAGGGAAGCGAATGTCCGTGAAATTTCCGAATCAACAGTCGATAAATTCCTCCGTAAACTACAAAAAAATGACCTAATCGTCTCAGAAGGAAATGGTTACTACCGAAAAACGGAACGGGGAAAACAGGTTGTCGAAATTTAAAAAGGTCCTGGCAGACTTGGCAGACTTTGGCAGGTTTTTCAGGCAAAATCCGGAATGCTTCAAAAAACAGACCGGTAAGCATCGGACCAACGACGGACACATACCCCTTCGAAACGCAGTAAGCATCGGGGTTTTCCCTAAAAAACACCGATTTTTGAACGAAAACGGCGTTAATGAATTTTTAGAATGTAGTTTTTAGGGGTAAATCGTTGTGGATGAGCTGTTTGTAGGATGTAAAAATGACGAAAAAAAAGGATCCTTTTTTTTCGTCATTTTTACAGCACAAAAATACATATACTTTTTAAAACCACAACTCTTTTCTGCAAAAAAAATCCTACATCTATATCCTTTCTTATCAATTAGATAGCAATTCGAGGACAAAAAACCGCCTTTTCAACACGAACTTCCCAAAAAGGCGAAAAAAATGACGAAAAAAAACGATCGTTTTTGCTATCAATATACGAAAGTTAACACGTGTACATTATAAACGCGTGTACATATATATAGAAAGAACATTTCAATTTATAGTATTATTAATATTAAAGTTTAGATTATGAACAAGAGAATTTCTACTCTTTTGGCAGCGGGCTTACTGATGGTAGGTGCGTTGTTTGGTTCTGCAAACGCTGCTCCTACAGCGGAAGCCGCAAAAGGTGATTTGCAGAATGGTGCAAAGTTCTACTTGGGTAACACAACAAATGGTTACATCAAAGTAGATCAAACTCACAAAGTAAATGGAACGGCTGTTTCCACTTATCATGCTACAGGTGATGCTGCTATCGAAAATGCTGCTTTGTTTGAAATTGCTGATTATGCTTACAATGCAATTGGTGACTTTTCTACGTTTACATTGAAAGCTGATGGAAAACCGTTTTATGTGACGAAAGCAAATGGTAATGCGTTAAGTGCTGATGTGACAGATGTTGCAACTGTTACAAACATCTTTACTGTAGAAGGTAAAGGATTGGATTTTACAAAACTTTCAGTTTTGAATTTGGCTGGTCAATTTGAAGTTAATTCAACTGCCGCTACGACATATGATGTAAGTGCTGGGGGAACAGCAGCTACAGCATGGGTTGCTAAAACAGACCTCACTGTCGATGATTTGAACGCCAACCTTTCCGGTCAAGGCTTCAAGTTTGCATTCCCGAATGCAGTTTCTGATCCGGATGTCAATCTGTTTGCAGATCAGATGATTGCTGTAGATGCATCTGCTGTAGATGCTGCATTGACTGCAAGTGTAATTTCTACTCCTGCAACATCTGGTATGTATTTTGTTAAAGCTGACGCTGCCGGTAAGAAACTGTTGGTAACAGGCTTTACAAAAGCACAGGTTGAAGCTGCAACATTTATCGTATTGAATCCGGAAAAGAACTTTGGTATCACAGGCTTGGATGCTGCAGATGGTGAAGGCTACGACTTTACAACTGTAAAAGGTAACAAGTTGGCCAATAACAACGTTAAGAAAGATGGTAAAGTTGCAAGCGTGAACGGTGTTTTTGCTGTTTCAGAAGATGATCCTCAGAATGCAGAAGGTGAATATACGATTACATTGGCTTCTGCTAAAGTTGAAGGTAATGACAACACGGCTGCTTCAAACTTGTTTGTAGGTGCTTACTCTTTGACTACAGGAGGTATCAAGACTTATATCACGACTGTTGGTTCCGGTAACGCCGACAAACTGTCTTTGGCTATGACAACAAGCAACACTTGGGCTGCTGCTGCTGACGTATTGAAAGCAGACGATGCTGCTATCTACAACATCTCTTTCTTGGGAACTAAGCCGGCTAACACTACTGCTGCTGCTTCTTCTTTGTATGGCAAATATTTGATCCCGACTTATGGTGCTGCTGCATTCGGCGCAGCCGTAGCAGCTCCGGAAAATGTAGATGTAAATGCTCCGTTGGCTCAGTGGGTAATCTCTTCTGTAAGTGGTCGTAACTTTACATTCACAAACCGTGAAACAAACGTGATTTTCACTGTCAGCATGTATAAGACAGACAAGGCTGGCGAATATGTAATCAGTAATGCTACATTGAGCAATGGAACTTCTATAACTTCTATTGATGGTGTAAATGCTCCTGCTTCCGGTGCAGATTTGTCTACGGTTGCTAACTGGAAATATCAGATTGTCAAACTGACTCCGATAACTGAAAGCGAAGGCTTCTTGGCATTGACAGATGCACAGTTGAGCCAGCAGACTGAATTGGTTTTCAACGGTACTGGTTCGGTAACGGTTGAAAAGCTGTACATGGCTTACACAGGTAGCGCTACTCCTGCTTACTTTGTTCCTATCAACAATGCTGCTTATAGCGTTCAGTGGATGTTTGAAAAGGCTGAAAGCGTAAAAAATAAGATGAAATATGCTTATCTGGACGGAACAGATGTAAAACAGAAAGACTCTGTTGTAAACATTGCGACTTCTTATTTGCTGTACAATTTGAAGAACGATAATTCTAAGCAGTATTTTGGTGGTGTTGCTAGTGATTATAAAGCAGCAAATGATAAAGATAACGCGCAGCGTTTATTCTTCAAAAAGAATGCGGATGGAACATATGCTATGATGCGTTTTACTAAAGCTCAAATTTCTTTAGCTACAGATGCTCTTAGTTACTCAGCTGTTGTTAAGGCTGATGCAAAGAAATGGTCTGTAAATACATCTTCTGCTTCTTTTGAAGCTGGTACTGCAACTTTGGATGAACTGGATGCTCCTTATTCAGCTGTAACGGTTGACTTTAACGCTCTTTCTGAATCATTGGAAGCTGTAGCACGTCACGCTACATTCAATAGCGAAGAAGGTGCTGTTGCTGTGAAACAGAACAAGAACGGTATCTTGGAAGGTATTATCGGCGAAGGTATGACATTCTGGTTGGATACAGCTGATATCGACAAGGATTTCCATTCTTTCTATATCTCTAAAGGTAATGGTGAAGAAGAAGCAAGAGGCTTCTTGTATTTCGCAACGGATTCTATGCTTCATTGGGATGCTAACAAGGCTGATTATGTATATAATGTAAACTATGCTTTGGAAGGCTCTTATGTAGCTGCTGATGGACGTGATGGCGATTTGAAAGCTATTTTCCGTCCGGCAACATTGGCTGGTCTTGACACAATCTCTACGACTGTAAACGGCGAGACTGTTTTGGTTGCAGAAGAGGAAGAAGAAGATGTATGCTTGGGTGGTGTTGATAACTTCAAGTTCTACATTATGAAAGCTTCTGAAAGCAGCTATGTAATCAGACCGATTTCTGCTCCGAATTATTATTTGTACAACCTGAACGGTAAGTTAGGCTTTACAAATCAGGTGGAAAAAGCTCTGGTTGTTACATTGGGCGAAGGCGATGCAACAGCTAACGAGGACGTGGAAGTTGCAACAGTTAAAGTTGTATCTGGCGAAGGTAACGTAACAATCGCTGGTGCTGCCGGTAAGAAAGTTGTCATCAGCAACATTTTAGGCCAGGTAGTAGCTAACACGGTTGTTTCTTCTGACAACGCTACAATCGCTGCTCCGCAGGGTATCGTAGTCGTAGCTGTTGAAGGTGAAGAAGCTGTAAAAGCTATCGTTAAATAACGATTGATACTAAAAAACAATACTGTTGTCTATCGTAAGGGCGGAGTAGAATCCCGCCCCTACAGAGACATATGACATTTTATAATCAAATAATTCTAAATATCACCGTGCGGTATTTCCCGGATAGCTGGCCTTGCAGCCGTTACTTGGGAGCGGCCAATTACCTCGCGAGGGGGAACAAGCGGTGAATATTAATACTAAAGTTAATGAAATTATAAAAAGTTCTTCTGTCCTTCCCTCTGTGAAGACCGGAGGCAGACAAAAAAACAAGCCCCTGCAATCGTTTGGTTGCAAGGGCTTCGTTATATTATTACGTTGCAGTTCATCTTGATCCTTCAAGGCTGTAATTCATTTCAATAGCGCCTCCACCTCTTTTTCCGGTAGTCCGGCTGTCTTGGCTATGGTGGCAAGATCCATACCTGCCTGCTTCATGTTCAGGATGATTTTGCGCATTCCTTCGGCGATGCCTTTAGCCATCCCTTTTTCCTCCCCCTCCTCAAAACTTGTAGCCATGCAGGCAGCCAGGTCGCGTTCGGCTGCAATACTTAGTTCGTATGCTAAGCGTTCTTTAGCGCTCATGCGTTGTAGTTCGATAGCGCTTTTGAGTTTTCGCAGGAGTTTGTCGTTTTGTATTGTTTCTTTTGATAACTGTCCCATAATGTCTATGTTGTTCATCGTGTATAAAAACTTTTTGTAAAACGTATCGCATTCCTCAAAGTTCAAGTTGAACTTTGGAAGCTCCAAGTAGATCTCATTCAGTGTTTCGCTGAACGGAATTTTCAGTTCACGGTCCATGCGCACGACATCCCAACGATATTTGTCAGTGTAGCGCGTATCGAGCCGGAAGTCCAAAAAGCAGACTACATACACTTTGTTGATATGATAGTTCCACCGTCTTCTCTCCTCCTCCTTTGCCAACCGGAACTTCTCGCTTTCTATATCAGCCTGCATTTGTATAACAAACGAAGCGTAGTAAAGTACACGGTCGGAGAAGTACTTTTGTCTCTTTTTCTGGATTTCGACAATGAAAAGCTCCCCATCCGATCCTTCACAAAACAAATCGAATACAGCTTTCCTGCTATCAGTATTGTTGCCTTGCATTTCCACGTTGTGGAATATGATATCTTTGATACCCTTGTTAAGCAGGCTGTTCAAGAAGCCGATTGTAAGCTCCTTGTTCGACACAGTACCGAAAAACCTTTTAAACGCGTAATCCGATTTCGGATCAATAAACATGTCTGATTTCATAGTTTGACAGGTTTTAGGTCGCTATCCAATGCCGGATAGTGTAACAAAGATAATCGTTTATCTGAAAGCCGGAAAGTTTTGTTCGGAAAAAGTAGGGGAGGTGGCATTTCCTTTTGGGATTCGTTATGTATAAACATTCTATCGCATTATGAACGCTTTAGGATATCGGATCGAATTGTCGATGTCGTTGTAAATGGGGCGATAGACAATATTGATCCCCTTTCCCCAACAAAGCTTCGTCCTCTTTTGTTATATTTGTACGAAAGATAAAACTCAAATAGTAAAAATATGGAAATTGTAAAAGTAGTAGGACGAGAAATCCTTGATTCACGTGGTAACCCGACTGTTGAAGTAGATGTACATTTGGCTTCCGGCGCTTTTGGCCGCGCAGCTGTTCCCTCTGGCGCTTCTACCGGTGAAAACGAAGCAATCGAACTTCGTGATGGTGACAAGAAACGCTATGGTGGCAAAGGCGTTCTGAAAGCTGTCGCTAATGTAAATAATGTAATTGCTCCCGCTATCCTGGGTATGAGCGCCCTGAACCAGCGTGAGATCGACCATAAACTGATTGAACTTGACGGTACGAAGACAAAGTCTAATTTAGGCGCCAACGCCATGTTAGGCGTTTCTCTGGCTGTAGCTAAGGCGGCAGCTAACTATTTGGACCAGCCTCTCTACCGTTATATCGGCGGGACGAATGCCTATGTATTGCCTGTCCCGATGATGAATATTATCAATGGCGGCTCGCATTCAGATGCCCCGATCGCTTTTCAGGAATTTATGATCCGTCCGGTTGGCGCTTGTTGCTTCCGGGAAGGTTTGCGCATGGGTGCCGAAGTTTTCCATGCCTTGAAGAAGGTGTTGCACGATCGCGGCCTGAGCACGGCTGTCGGTGACGAAGGTGGTTTTGCTCCTGCTTTGGATGGGACGGAAGACGCTCTGAACTCCATCATGGCTGCCATTAAAGCTGCCGGATACGAGCCGGGTAAAGACGTAACGATCGCCATGGACTGTGCCTCTTCCGAATTCTATCATGACGGCGTATATGATTATACGAAGTTTGAAGGAGCCAAGGGAGCCAAGCGTACTGCCGAGCAACAGGTAGCTTATCTGTCCGAACTGGTAGCCAAATACCCGATCGACTCTATCGAGGACGGTATGGACGAAAACGATTGGGCCGGCTGGAAACTGCTGACTGAAGCGCTGGGAAGCAAATGCCAGTTGGTCGGTGACGACCTGTTCGTGACAAACGTAGAATTCCTGAAGAAAGGTATCGAGGAAGGTTGTGCCAACTCTATCCTGATCAAGGTGAACCAGATCGGAACGTTGTCTGAAACACTGGATGCAATCGAAATGGCACACCGTAACGGCTATACCTCCGTCACTTCGCATCGTTCGGGTGAGACCGAAGATGCTACGATCGCCGACATCGCCGTTGCTACCAACAGTGGGCAGATCAAGACCGGTTCTTTGAGCCGTTCGGACCGTATGGCGAAATACAACCAGTTGCTCCGTATCGAAGAGGAGTTGGGTGACTTGGCTGTTTATGGATATAAAACTTACAAGAAGTAAGAATCTCCGTTAATGATTTAGATGTAAGTGAAGAGGGTTGCGTCAGTTTTTGGCGCAACCCTCTTTTTTTATTTATTTTCTCCATCTTTCGATTAACCGACCTATCTCTCCGATCCAGAGAACCAGAGAAGTCGAGCCGATAATGATTCCCCAGTCTTTCCAGGATAACGGGACGACACTGAACATCTCGCCGCCGAACGTGACGATCAGATATTGCCCTATGATAATGAGCAAGGCCACCATCAAGAAACTCTTGCACCCTTTCAGGTTGGCGAATGCCGAGCGGCCTTCCATAAACGCTTTTGCATTGAACATATTCCAGAACTGAAGCATCACGAAGAAACTGAAGAACCAAGATAGGTCGTGCGGCGTCAGTCCGTCCTGTGCATGGAAGTGAAGCAACAATCCCATCAAAACGATTACAAATGCGAGACCGACACCGAAAATATTGTAAGCCATCGGGCGGGTAATGATAAAGTCGCCGTTCTTACCGCTCCGGCGAGGTTTGTCTTTCATCACCCGTTCGTTAGGTGGTAGTGAAGCCAGTGCTCCGGCGGCAAATGTATCCATAATCAGGTTCACCCAAAGCATCTGGGTGATCGTAAGCGGGGATTCGGTCCCCAATAAAGACCCCAACAAGACGATCAGGCAGGCCGCCACATTGATCGTCAACTGGAACAACAAGAATTTCTGGATGTTCCGGTACAGTGAACGTCCCCACATTACCGCCCGGGTAATGCTGCTGAACGAGTTGTCTATGATCGTGATGTCGCTTGCCTCTTTTGCCACGGAGGTTCCGTCTCCCATAGATAGTCCGACCTGTGCGGCTTTCAGGGCCGGGGCGTCATTGGTACCGTCGCCTGTGACGGCCACTACGGCTCCTTTTTGTTGCAACAATTGTACTAGGCGTTGTTTGTCAGTCGGTCGGGCGCGGCACATGATCTTCAAGTCGAGCACACGATCCAGCGCTTCTTCGTCAGTCAAGGCTTCGAAGCCTGGGCCGGTGATGATGTTGCGTTCGGTGTCTCCGGTCTTCCAGGTTCCGATCTGTCGTCCGATCTCTTTAGCCGTTCCCGGAGTGTCGCCGGTCACGATCTTGATGTCGATGCCGGCATCAAGGCAACTTTGGACAGCAGCCGGAACATCAGCACGAACAGGGTCGGAAATAGCGACGATACCTAAATAAGTAAGGTCCGTCTTGTGCAGCCGTCCGTTCACGAAAAATGCGGCATCCTGCCCGTCTTCCAGTATCTGATAGGCGAATCCCAACGTACGCATAGCTTGGTTCTGATAGTCCAACAGTTGCTTTTCGATACCGGCTTTGCATTCTTCTACCGGTTTGTAGGTGCCGTCGATAGCCACCCGATTGCTGTTCGCCAGTACGATTTCCGGAGCACCTTTGACATACAGCACGCGTTTGCCCAATAAGGATGATTGTACGACTGTTGCCATATATTTCCGTTCGGTGGAGAATGTCAATTGGTCCAGTATCCGGTCATTTTCTCTTATTTCCAGGTAATTCTGATGTTGGCTGTTCAACCATAGCAGCAAGGCTGCTTCTGTCGGGTTCCCTAATGTTTTTATCTTTTCTTCGGAGAAATCGAGGAAGGCGGTTGAGTTGACCGATATTCCTTCTTTTATCAGCACGCTCAGGCAGTCGTCTCCTAATTGCTGGTCTTTCAGGTTATAAAAGTTTGTCTGATATACCTGCATTTGGTTCTGTGTGAGTGTTCCGGTCTTATCGGTACAGATAACAGTGGTAGCCCCCATTGTTTCGCAGGCATGCATTTTGCGGACCAGATTGTTTGTTTTCAGCATACGGTTCATACTGAGTGCAAGGCTGAGGGTTACGCTCATCGGCAAACCTTCCGGTACGGATACGACGATCAACGTGACGGCTACCATAAAGATATTCAAAATATGCGAGATCAGGTCCATGACCGGCATTCCGGCTGAAGACAGTAATACTTTTGTCAGCAGTGCGATAAAAGTGATGGCGGCAATCGCATAGCCGGCCTTACTGATTACTTTTGCCAGCCCTGCCAGCTGCATCTGCAACGGTGTGTCGATATTGTTTTCTATCTGCGAGCCTTCATACACTTTCCCGTATCCGGTTTCATCACCGACTTTCTCCACCGCCATAACGCCGTGTCCGTCGACAACAGTCGTTCCGCGCATGACAACATTAGACGGATAGGTCGCTTCTTCATCGAAGTCCGCTTCGTTGGTCGTCTTGCTGATGATCGGTTCGCCGGTCAATGTCGATTCGTTGATCTGGAGGGAGATCGCTTCCAATAGATGTCCGTCGGCCGGGACCTCTTCTCCCGTTTCAAGTACGACTATATCGCCGACGACCACCTCTTTTCGCGGAATCTGGCAGATATTCCCTTCGCGGATCACCTTCACGAAAATATCATCATTGACTGTATTCAAAACGTCGAATGCTCTGTTTGCTTTGACTTCGAAAAAGAAGCCGACGCAAGAAGCCAACATGATGGCAAAGAATATGCCGATCGGTTCGAGGAAAGCGCTGAAGCCTTTAGCCTCCGGTCCCCAACAATGTACGCCGGCGATAATCATGGATAAGAACCATGCCACCAATAGGATTTTGATAATCGGGTCGTTGAACTTTTCAAGAAATTGGCTCCATAGAGAGGCTTTCTCTGGAGGAGTGAGGATATTTTCGCCGTGAAGGCGCCTGCTTTCTTCTACTTCTTGTTTGGTTAATCCTTGATACTGATGTTTTTTCTCCATAAATTTATTAATCTGTTTCAGAAAATTGAAGGGACAAATAAAGTAAAGTTAAGGGACATATACAAATGCAGGAAGTTAATGTTTGAAATCAGATAGTGATTAAGTCTTTGTTTTTAAGGTAATTTAATGATAAACGAATAAACCTTTTAAGGCTTTGAATTGTCTTATATATACATAGGCAAATAATAGTGTTTAGTTATTTAAGGTTATATGAGGAACATTAGGTTATTCTTTTTTGTGGGGATTGTCCTTTTTTTGGGGGGGCAATCCCTTTATTCTCAAAGTAAGAAAGAGAGGAAGGAACAGAAAGCAAAAGAGATAAAAGAAATGATAGAAAACGGCCGGTTTACGATCGAGGTGGACCGGGCGTTGCCAATGGGAGGACGTACGGTTAATCTGACGACTCCTTATTCTCTTGAAATGCGCGGTGACTCGGCGATTTCTTATCTGCCTTATTTCGGCAGGGCATATTCTTTGCCGTATGGTGGAGGCGATGGGATGCGTTTTGAAGAATCAATTACCGATTATCAATCAACCTTCGATAAGAAGGGGACCGCTCGAATTAAATTCGTAGCCCGTACCAAAGAAGATACTTTCCGTTTCAATATGCAAGTATTTTCAAATGGTTCCGCGATCATAAGCGTAACGCCGACTAATAGGCAGAATATCACATACCAGGGAGAACTGGCTCCGAAGAAGGAGGATTGAGCAGACGCCCCTGCCGCGCATTTCGTTCTGAAATACGTTTATTTACCTTGGCTGTAAATTCAAAATTCTTAAGTCCCCAATCTGGTGCAATCAGCAACTCTTTTGGGGATTGTGATACGAACCTCTCTACGACAATAGAGGGGTTTAATCGTTCTATGAAGTCTATGACCAGGTCGATGTATTCATCGGCGGTGTAGAGATGGAACTGTTCAGGATGTTCCGCCTGTTCCCTGGCCATGCGCGTACCTCGGATAAGCTGCAATTGATGGAGCTTCAGCGTCGTGAGAGGAAGGGCGGACAGAATGTCGGCATGGTGCAATATCTCTTCCCTGCTTTCTCCCGGAAGGCCTAAGATCAAGTGGGCTCCCGTGTAGATGTTTCTGGCCGCCGTGCGACGGATGGTCTCTTCCGATTCGGCATGTGTATGTCCCCGGTTGATACGGGTTAAGGTGCGGTCCAGCGTGCTCTCCAGGCCATATTCGATCATCACGAACTTCTTTTGGGATAAAGTGGAGAAATAATCCAATAGCGCGTCCGGCATACAGTCCGGGCGTGTTCCGACGATCAGTCCGACGACATCCGGACAGGCGAGGGCTTCTTCATATTTGGAGATCAATGAATCCAGTTTGTCATACGTGTTTGTGTATGCTTGGAAATAGGCCAGATATTTCATCTCCGGATATTTACGGGAGAAAAAGCGAACGCCTGCTTCCAGTTGTTCCGTTGCGCTTTTTTCGGTATGGCAGTATTCCGGGCTGAATGTTTGGTTGTTGCAGTAGGTACAACCGCCGAAACCTTTCGTCCCGTCACGGTTGGGACAGGTGAAGCCGGCATTGATCGATATCTTTTGCACTTTATAAGGGAATACTTCCCGCAAGAAGTCTCCGAAATCACGATATGGTTTGCTGTTTTCCATAAGGGCAAAGGTAATTTATAATGGTTAAAGGGCAATGTCCGGTGGTTAATAATTTGATAAAATGATATCCGGAAGCCTTTGTTCTACACAAATATCCTTTAATCATTGACAATTTTCTGCCAAATACGGCAAGAATGTAGTAACTTTGCAATCCGTTCTAACTGAAATATTAAGATAAAAATAGAATCATACATGAAACGATTAGGGTTTGGTGCTTTACTTTCGTTCCTGCTGGTAGGGAGCCTGGCAGCCCAGAATGGGAGCAAACGTGTCGATTTAAAAGAAATTACAGACGGTCAGTTCCGCCAGGTTACTAATATTGGAGAAATGCGTTCTATGCCTGACGGCGAGCATTATACGGCGATGAACGATGCTCGCAACATGATTATAAAATATTCTTATCGTACTGGAAATCCGGTTGATACTTTATTCAATACAGGGAAAGCGCGTGAGTGTACGTTTGACAAGTTCGACGGATATACGATCAGCAGCACCGGACACCATATTCTTGTATGGCGCGATACGGAACCGATTTATCGCCGTTCATTCAAGGCGAATGTGTATGACTACGATGTGCGCCGTAATTATGTGAAACCGATTTCAGATTCGAAAGGCAAGCAAATGATTCCGACATTCTCGCCGGACGGGAGGATGGTCGCTTATGTGAGTGACAATAATATATGGATTCGTAAATTTGATTACGATACGGAAGTCCAGGTGACGAAAGACGGTGAGCTGAATAAAATCCTGAATGGTATTACTGATTGGGTCTATGAAGAAGAGTTTGCCGTAACGAACCTGATGGCTTGGTCGCCGAACAGTGAACAACTAGCTTTTGTGCGTTTCGACGAATCGGAAGTGCCCGAATATTCGATGCAGATGTTCGGAGATGGGTTATATCCCGGCTATTATAATTATAAATATCCGAAGGCCGGTGAGAAGAATTCGAAAGTTACGTTGCATTCTTATGACGTGGCGACGAAAGATACGAAAGAATTGAAAGTTCCGGTAGAGGCGGATAGCTATATTCCGCGGATTGTTTTTACGAATAATGACGATCAGTTGGCTGTGATGACCTTGAACCGTCATCAGAATGTTTTCAATATGTATTATGCGAATCCTAAAAGCGGTGTTTTCCGTTTGATCCTGCGTGACGAAAATAAGGCATATGTCGATTCGGAATGGTTGAACTCTATCCATTTCTATGCGAACAGTTTCTCATATGTGAACGAACAGGATGGCTATGCGCATATTTATCTGTATTCTCCTACGGGTGTCATGCAGCGCCAGGTGACGAAGGGCAATTGGGATGTGACAGCGTTCCTGGGGTATGATGAAGCGACAAAGACGGTCTACTATGAATCGGCCGAAGAAAGTCCGATCCGGCGTGCTATATATAAAATCGATGCGAAAGGAGTAAAGACGAAACTTTCCACGCAGGAAGGAACGAATAATGCAACATTCAGCGATAACTTCGCTTATTATGTAAATCAATATTCAAATGCGAATACGCCGGTCAAAATTACCGTAAACGAGACGAAGTCGAATAAAGTCCTGCGGGTCCTTCAGGATAACGCTCGTCTGGTCGATAAGCTGGCTGGCTATTCATATGCCAAGAAAGAGTTTATCAAAGTGCGTACAGCTTCCGATTATGAACTGAATGCATGGATCGTGAAACCGGTCGACTTTGATGAATCGAAAAAATATCCGGTTCTAATGTTCCAATACAGTGGTCCGAACTCCCAGCAGGTGTTGGATAAATATGGCTTTGACTGGGAACAATATCTGGCGGCTAACGGGATTATTACGGTCTGTGTGGACGGACGTGGTACAGGTGCCCGTGGAGAAGCCTTCCGTAAGTGTACTTATCTGCGGATGGGGGAACTGGAATCCAGGGACCAGGTGGAAGCGGCACAGGCTTTAGGTAAATTGTCGTTTGTCGACAAGAGCCGCATGGCTATCTGGGGATGGAGTTTCGGTGGCTACAATACGCTGATGGCCATGAGTGTTGGCAACGGAACTTTTAAAGCCGGTATTGCTGTTGCACCTCCTACTGATTGGAAATATTACGATTCTGTCTATACGGAACGTTTTATGCGTACGCCAAAAGAAAATTTTGAAGGTTATGCCGCTACTTCACCGATCCGTCTGGCGAAGGATTTGCAGGGGAAGTTGTTGTTGATTCATGGCACAGCCGACGATAATGTGCATTTCCAGCAGACAATGGATTATGCCGAAAGCTTGGTACAAGCCGGAAAGCAGTTTGAAATGCAGGTCTACAAAGACCGTAACCATAGCATCTACGGTGGAAACACCCGCTATCATCTGTATACCAGAATGTCTAACTTTTTATTTGATAATTTGTAACTTATAATGTCAAAACATTTGAGAAAGCCGGATTGGTTAAAAATCCGGCTGGGTGGGAACGAACAGTTCACACGAACAAAAAGCATCGTTGAATCCCACTGCCTACATACGATCTGCACCAGCGGGAAATGTCCGAATATGGGAGAGTGCTGGAGTAGGGGGACGGCTACCTTTATGATTGCGGGAGATATCTGTACGCGTTCTTGCCGTTTCTGCAATACGTTGACTGGCAAGCCGCTCCCGTTGGACCCGAAGGAACCTGCGAATGTGGCGGAAAGCATCCGGCTGATGAAATTGAAACATGCGGTCATTACTTCTGTCGACCGGGATGATTTGCCTGATTTGGGTGCGCAGCATTGGGTCGATACGATCCGTACGATAAAAGCGGTCAATCCGGAAACGACGGTAGAGGTCTTAATCCCCGACTTTCAGGGACGGTTGGAACTGGTGGATAAAGTGGTGGCAGCCGCTCCTGAAATAATATCCCATAATATGGAAACTGTTCGCCGTATCAGTCCCGAGGTGCGTAGCGCAGCGAAGTACGAGGTAAGCCTCTCCGTGCTTGCGCGTATAGCCGCACAAGGCGTCGTAGCTAAGACCGGTATAATGGTAGGCCTGGGTGAAACAGTCGAGGAGGTTTGCGAATTAATGGATGACGTGCGGGCTGCCGGCGTCTCCGTCTTGACAATCGGGCAATACTTGCAGCCAAGCCGGAAAAATATTCCGGTGAAAGAATATGTGACGCCCGAACAGTTTGAGTCTTATAAATCAATTGCTTTACAAAAAGGGTTCAAAAAGGTGGAGAGCGCTCCACTGGTCCGTTCCTCTTATCACGCTGAAAAACACGTATGATGGCGAGAACATTTCTCTGTACAATTTGTTATGTTATAAAGGGAAAAAAGGGGAAAAGGGTATGAACAAAGTGAAGAGAGGCCTGGATAATCAGGCCATAGGCTTAGTGCCATTGTTGCTGTTTATGTTTTTGGATAATTATTTTTCATATTTGTTATCCTTCATAATCGGCGTTACCTTTTGTTTCGTTTGTATTTTTTTGTTTCAGATCCTGAGTAAGGATAAGGTTTATCAATTTTTGTTATTACCGGCTGCGACAACATTAGTTCTTTATTCGATTTTTCTTTGCCTTCGGCTTGAGCCGGTGTTGTTTATTTATTCTCCGTTAATAACAGAAGTTTTGTTGGTGGTGGTATTGGCGTTTTTGGGGTTTGCCAAACGGACAATATTGCGGCGAATCCGGACTTCTCAGCATCCGACTTACAAGCGGACATTGATGCGTACTACATTAAATGAATTCTTTTTTGTCGCCCAGCTCATCCAGAATCTCTATACATTGCATCTGTTTATCATTTTGGTATACAGTATTCTGCCCGAAACGATGCAGAGCGTGCGTATGGAGCGTTTTTTATACAGGGAGCTTGGGATCGTTATCGGAGTATTTTTGATTCTGTATGAACAGATAAGAATCTCGATGATGCAAGGCAGCCTTCGAAAAGAAATGTGGTTGCCTGTTTTGAACGACGGAGGAAAGGTGATTGGTTGCATAGCCCGATCTGTAAGTCGTTCGTTACCAAAAAAGTATTATCATCCTGTCGTACGTGTAGCTGTTATTTACCAGGGAATGCTTTATCTGGTAAATAGGGGGAAGAAGTCTTTTGTATCTCCTGATACGATCGACTATCCGTTTTACAGCTATGTTTTGTTCCGCCATAGTATAGAAAGTACAGTGCGTGAAACAATGGGTGGCTTGGGTGAGAAAGACGATGCCATGCCCCGCTTCCTGATTCGGTACACATTTGAGAACGAAAAGGTGAAACATCTGGTGAACCTGTATGTGATGTGTGTGCGCTCAGAAGAGGTAATGGATCAGATCAAACAACCGAATGGAAAACTCTGGACTTCCAAACAGATTGAAGAAAATCTGAGTTCAGGTGTTTTCAGCGAGTATTTTGAACAGGAGTTTGCTTATTTGCAAAACACTGTCCTGTTGGCAGAAAATTTCTGCTGTGCCAATTGTTAGAATCGGTAAGGGTGCAAATGGTTGCACTCTTACCGATTGCCCAATTCAATAACTTCCAAATCTTTGATCTGCTTCCCGTCTATTACGAAACGTACCAGAGTCCTTACCTGATGAAACCCGCTTTTACCGGCTGCTCCCGGGTTGATATACAAACAATTCAAACTTCTGTCGAAAGCAACTTTCAGGATATGCGAATGTCCGGCAATAAAAAGATTGGGCCGGGTGTCGTACAACTCTTTCCGGATAAGCGGGTTATAACGGCCGGGATAGCCTCCTATATGCGTCATCATCACGTTTACTTCTTCGACTTTGAAATGGGCGATTTGCGGATATTGCAGCCGGAGTGATTGCCCGTCAATATTACCATATACGGCGCGAAGTGGTTTCAGGGTACCCAGCCGTGCCGCCAATCCGTCCGAACCGATATCTCCTGCATGCCAGATTTCATCACATTCCGAAAAATATTCCGCGTACTTGTCGTCCCACCAGGCATGGGTATCTGAAAGAAGTCCTATTTTAAGCATAACAATTTCTTTTATCTCACAAAAGTATTTATATTTACCGACCGAAGATAATAATACGATGGAGAATTCACATAAATACTTTAAACGTGATATTAGCTGGTTGTCCTTTAACTATCGCGTTTTGCTGGAGGCGGAGGATGAAACGCTCCCTATCTATGAGCGTATCAAGTTTTTGTCGATCTATTCGTCCAATCTCGAAGAGTTTTACGAAATCAGGGTTGCCGAGCATCGGGGAGTGATCATGAAAAAGAACTTTACCGAAGAAAGCGGAGCGGAAGCCGAAGAGACACTTGCCGAAATCACAGAAGAGGTGAATCGGCAGCAGCGCGAATATTATCGTATCTTCTCCAAAGTATTGCAAGAATTGAACCGGCAGGATATTTATTTGTATCAGGACAGCCGGCCGGAACCGTTTCATGAGGAATTTGTGCATAATTTTTTCAACGAAGAGGTGTTTCCTTTCCTTTCGCCAGTCATGATACAGGCGGGGGATATCCGTACGTTCATACGTGACCGCCGTCTTTATCTGGTTATCCGGATGATGAAAAAGAGCAAGCGGATGGCTGATCCGGATTATGTGCCGGACTATTATTATGCCCTGATGAAAATCCCGTATGCAAAAGTGCCCCGTTTTATTGAATTGCCCACGCATGAAGGGAAACATTATATCATGTTTATCGATGATATTATCCGGGCCAATTTGTCCAGTATCTTCCCCGGCTATGTGGTGGAGAGTTGTTACAGCATCAAGATTTCAAGAGATGCTGATATTTACCTGGATGACGAGAAAGGAGGGAATATCGTGGAAAACATTCGCAAGAAAGTGAAAAAGCGTAAGATTGGTGCCTTGAGTCGGTTTATGTACGATAGCAATATGCCTGAAGATTTTCTGGCGTTTGTATGCAGTGCCTTTGGTATTACCACGGACGATCTGGTATTGGGGGGACGGTATAACAATTTGCAGGACCTGATCAAGCTGCCGAATCCGAAGGGGAAAGAGCTGGAACAACAGGTTCCGTCTCCCATGCGTGTGCCTTTCCTGGACGAGATGGGCTCTGTCTTCCGGGCAGTGAAAAAGCGGGATATCCTGTTGCATTTTCCTTACCAGTCTTTCGACTACCTGATCCGTTTCCTGATGGAGGCGGCTTTTGATCCGAAAGTGGATGAAATTAAAATCACGCAATACCGGGTGGCGGAGAATTCGGCCGTTATCAACACGTTGATCAGTGCTGCGCAGAATGGGAAGAAGGTAACGGTCTTTGTAGAGCTAAAAGCTCGTTTCGACGAAGAGAACAATATGAGTACGGCTGAACGGATGGAGCAGGCAGGTATCCGTATTATCTATAGCATTCCCGGCTTGAAAGTGCATGCAAAAGTGGCGGTTATCCTGCGGAAAGATACGGAAGACGGCAGTAAGCGGAGGGATTTTGCCTATCTGAGTACCGGTAATTTCAATGAAAAAACGGCACGTATCTATTCTGATATGGCGTTGCTGACTTCGAATTCGGAATTGATAACCGACATAAACAAAGTGTTTGCAGTGCTGGAAGGGAAGTTGACCGATCCGACATTCCGCCACTTGCTGGTTGCCCGTTTTAATATGGTGCCGGAACTGACTCGTATGATCCATCGGGAGATCGAACATGTGAAGGCTGGGCGTAAAGGCCGCATCATATTGAAGATGAACGGACTTCATGATCAGAATATGATCAATGAACTGTATAATGCGAGTGAGAACGGGGTGGAAATCGACCTGATTGTCCGGGGGATTTGTTGCCTGGTTCCGAACCGTCCGTTCAGTGCGAATATCAAGGTTACTCGTATAGTGGATATGTTTCTGGAACATTCTCGCATCTGGTACTTCTATAATGACGGTGAAGAGGAGCTGTTCCTGACTTCTGCCGATTGGATGCGCCGGAACCTGAATAGGCGTATAGAGACTGCTTTCCCGATTCTGAATGCGGAGATTAAGCGAAATATCATAGATATCCTGAATATCCAGTTGCAAGATAATGTAAAAGCCTGTTTGATCGACGAACATCTACATAACAATTTCAAACGGGATGACAACCCGGTGAAAGTCCGGGCACAACTGGCAATTTATGAATATCTGAAAAACAAAATATAGACGGTATGGATCTTTCTTCTTCCTGGACATTCGTATTATTTACCTTATGTTTTGTCGCCCTGATCGCAGGAGCTTTGCTCGGATTTGCGGTCGGGTTTCGTACGGGTGGCAGACAAGAACGCTTTCGGTTGGTGAAGGAGAAGCTGAAACGGAATAAAGCGGCCATCTGCCGTTGGCAAAAGGAACGTTACGAATATGCCAGGCAGGTGAAGCAGTTGGAAGAAGACTTGTTGCATTCGGCATCCGAATCCGAACACTATAAGGAACGGATGTCTGACCTTGAGTTCTACCAGCAGAAACTCCGGGAGAGCGAGCGGATAATTTCCTCCTTATCGGTTGAAAACGAATGCCAGTCCGATTCCCTTTCGATGCTGGTCCAGTTGAAAGAGGATCCGCTTCGCACGAACCTTACCCGCGAGGAATGGAATGGGCTGTTCCATCTGACCGATATCCTTTTCCACCATGTCTTGTCCGACTTGAAGGAGAAGCGAGGGATTACCCGCCATGAACAGGAAATCTGCTGTCTGGTCAAATGGAACTTCTCGCGGAAGGAACAATTAGCTGTTTTCAATAATACTTCGGAAGCACTGACCAAATCGAAAAACCGGTTGAAGAAGAAGCTCCGGCTGGATGAGAAGGTCGATTTGGATCAATTTATTCGTCTTTATTAAGGACCGGAAAGAGGCGGATTGTCCGCCAAATTGGATATTTGTTACTTTTTGATTGGTTTATATGGTTGTATCTTAGTTTGTTATCCGGTGTTTCACTTGTCCGGCATCGTCTCTTTTCTTTCTTTTTCTTCCTCTCTATCTTTGTTTCGTGTAAATTTAGTTTTTTAAGATAATCTAATGGAGGAATGATATGAGAACGCGATTTCTATTAACTTTGATTCTGATCGCCCTGATAGGGGGGACCGCTTGTAATCGGTCATCCAAACCGGCTAAACAGTCTATCTTTATGAAGCGGGCAACTGGTTTTGCTTATGAAGTATTGGTTGTAATGGACAAAGATGCGTGGAAAGGGGAAGCGGGCCGGTCACTGTACGACCAACTGACTGCTCCTATTCCGGGACTGCCGCAGAATGAGCCGGCCATGCGGGTGACGTATGCCGAGCCTTCCCAGTTTAACGGTCTGCTGCATTATGTCCGCAACATTATCCATGTCCGGATCGATGAAGCCCTTTATACAAAGGTGTCTGTACATAAGGAAAAAGACCGGTGGGCTACGGGGCAGGAAGTGGTTACGCTCAACGCTCCTTCTTCCCGGCTTTTGGCTGAATACTTGGAAAAACAAGGCACATCATTGGTTGCTTGGTTAGGAGAGAAAGAACGGGAACGGCAGGCCGATTATCTGGAAAGTTCGCATAGCGTCTGGGTGAATGACAAAGTGAGGGCACGTTTCAATGCGCAGCTGTATGCTCCGGAAGAGATGTGTTCTTACAAAGATACGGCAGACTTCTTTTGGGTGACTGATCATGGTACGAGAGGACGGATCGATATGGTCGTGTATAGTTTTCCTTATGTCAGCGGACGCACGTTTACGTTGGATTATCTGGTCGCCATGCGTGATTCCGTTTTGGGAGAACATATACAGGGGGCGTTTCCCGGTTCTTATATGACGACCGAAAAGCGTTTTACTCCCTCTTACGAAGCAATCTCGAAGAACGGGGAATACTGTGGAGTCGTGCGAGGCTTATGGGAGATGGAAGGCGATATGATGGGCGGTCCGTTTGTCAGCCATGCTCATCTCGATGAAAAGAACCAGCGGGTTGTCGTGACGGAAACCTTCGTCTATGCCCCCAACACAAAAAAAGCAAAACTGCTCCGACGTGGCGAAGCTTCGCTTTATACGTTTTGCATGGATTGAAATGTTTATACTTTAAATGTGATAGTATTATGTTGGCACTTTATCTGAAAATCACTTTTCGCAATATGTGGAAATACAAGACACAGTCGCTGACCGGTATTTTCGGTTTGGCATTCGGGCTTGCTTGTTTTGTCCCGGCCCTTTATTGGCTGCATTACGAAACGTCTTACGACAGTTTCTATCCGGAAGCGGAGGATATTTATCGTGTTTATGCCATAGATAAACGGTCCGGAAATGTGAACAAAAGCCTTTCGAAAGTTTATGAGAAGGCATTGCACGAACAGTTTCCGGCAGTAGAAGCTTCTGCTGTTTGCATAACCGGGCAGGAGGAGAACTGTCGTACTGATCATGTTCCGTATGTCCGGTTGCGCATGCTTTATGCCGAGAATGCTTTCTTCAATGTTTTCCCGCAGAAGTTTGTTTGTGGTGATGCCGAACATCCGCTACAAGTCATAGATAATATCGTGCTTACGGAAACAATGGCTATCCGCTTGTTCGGTGATCCGGAAAAAGCGGTCGGGCAGCAGGTGCAGAATACGATAAGGGCGGATTGGCCTCCCTATACGGTCACGGCTGTGGTGAAAGACCCGCCGGCCAACTCGAATTTCTCATTCGATGCGATTATTTACAGCGATATGGTCAAACACTTTGCCGGAATAGATGAAAAACAACAATGGGGCTTTTTTATCTTTGATTTGTATGTGAAGTTGAATCCTCATGCGGATGCTGGGGCACTGGCAGAGCAAGTGCGTGATTTGGCTTCCCGTTCTGGGAGTAACCCCGATGTTGAGTTGCGGATATTACCTGTTGGCGATATCCGTCACCATCTGAACTCGGATGCTCCCTTTACACTGAATTTCATAGGTTTGTTTGTCGCCTCCGGGATATTGTTGCTGTTGTCAACGGTATTCAATTTCTTAAACTTGCATCTCGACTTTTTCCGCCAGCGCCTCCGAGAGTTGCATTTACGCATAGTGAACGGGGCGACGGGAGGCCAGTTGATCCGGCAGATGCTTTTTGAACTGGCTTGTTCGACTCTGATTGCCTTTCTGCTGTCCTATTTCCTGATAATACTTGTCCGTCCTGCTTTTTCTGGCTTGTTGGGTATTGAAATAGGGGTGTCGCAATTGATTCTGTTCTTTCTGGCTTGCAGTGCCGTATTATGGAGCTCGATACTGCTTGTCGGTGTTGTTGCTTTTTGGCGCTTAAGCCGTTTGGCTATGCTGTCTCTGTCGGAAAGGGAGGGTAGGAGGCAGCCGGTGCTGAGGCGGATGGCTGTGACCTTACAACTTGCTGTCAGTGTCGTGTTTATTCTTGCCGCATCCGTCGTAATGATGCAGATGCGTTTTGTCAATCACAAAGATTTGGGGTTTGACCGTAACGGAATCGTACAGTTGTCCGGATTTCAGGATTATTCGGGAAAAGTGGAAGCTGCTTTGATAGACAGGTTGAAAACTGTTCCCCAAATCGAAATTCTGACCGATGCTTATTTCGAACCTCGCCATGAAGTACTGCCTTATTGTCTGTCGAATCGGGTGGAATGGCCGGGAGAGCAATTTTCTGCGAACAGCTCTTTTTATCTGCTTCCTGTAGACGAGTGTTTTGCCTCGACGTTCCGTTTGGAACTGCTTCATGGGAAGTGGTGGGAGGAAGGAGAGATGCAAAAGGTGGTCCTCAACGAGGAGGCGGTCCGTGTAATGGGGCTTCGTGACCCGGTGGGGACGGTTATCCGTATGCCGGTGTTCGAAGAGGATTCTGTAGCCGATTATGAAGTGGCGGGTGTGGTGAAAGATTTCCATTTGTTGTCACTTCGCAACCGTATCCAGCCTGCGCTTTTCTTTCCTTCACCACAGTTGTTCAATATTTTGTATTTACGCATTGTTCCCGGAAAGGAGATGGAGGCGATCCGTCGGATTATGGAGATTCTTCCCGAAGTCGACGTTACGTTGACTGATGCCCGTTTGACACCGATAGGTGATTTGTATGACCGCCTTAACCGTTCGGAACAGGTGGGTCTGAAAATGTTTTCCGTTTTGGCGGTTGTTTGCCTGTTGATTTCATTGTTTGGTATCTATGCTGTGGCCTCTGCCGCTTCTCACCGTCGTCGAAAAGAGATTGCCATCCGTAAGGTAGTTGGTGCTGAAGCCGAAACGATCGTTCGTATGTTCTTCCGCGAATATACGCTGCAAGTGGTCATCGCCGGTGTCTTTGCACTTCCGCTGGCTTACTTTACCATGAACAACTGGCTACAAGGATATGCCTATCGCACGGATATCCCTGGATGGCTACTTGCAGGAGTACTCACGGGGGTGATCGCAGTGGTGCTACTTACCGTACTGGGACAGGTGTTGAGGGCGGCTAACAGTAATCCGGCAGAGGTTGTGAAAAGTGAATAATCTTATTGAAAGATGCTATGTGTTAATTCAACATCCTGTCTTTTAGATCGGCCTGTGTAGAGGGGGACCCTTTCTCTATAAGAGAGATAGCATAGTCTTCACCTGCTCCGGTACATACCCCGTGCGGATGCGCCATTCCTGCGGATAAAGGTTGTTGGCACGGTTGCCGAGATGTTTGGTGAAACCGAGCGGAAACTTTTTGTAACGGACCAATACGTAGCCTTTCTCTGTGCCGGCAGGCAGGAGGAGAGCTTCTTTTTTCAGATACCGGATCGCATCGTCCCAATCTAAATCAGCCACGGGGAAAGCTTCCGGGCACAGAGCCGTGCTGAGTGCCAGTTCTTCGGCAGGGATGAAATCTTTTCCTTTCGTCTCGCCGATACAGATACCGGCCGAAAGAATGCGCAGGTGCTCGCGAAGCAGGGGGGATGCGTCCCGAGCGGATTCGGGGAGCATCCTCAGGATATTACCGCTCCATTCGGGTGAAAAAGAAGACGTGTCCGACAGATAGGATTGGACAGCTTTCGGGATGGCAGGAGCAGTTTTCCCCTTTTCTTTTTTATTCTTGTTTTTGAACCGGATCTCTTCCGTCTCGCCATCCGCTTTGCGCAGGGCGGCGAGGAAGAAACCTTCTCCCTTGGTCTTGTGCGGGAAAAAACGGTAGACCGGATGGTTATATTTCAATGGGCCGGTGATTTGCCATTCGTCCTTTATGGGGATGGGCAGTGCTTCGGCTCCCAATTCTTCCGTTATATAATGGATATTCTCTTCATCCTCCTCCGTGTTGTAGGTACAGGTGCTATAGATCAGCAGACCACCGGGCTTCAGTGCGTTCCAAACATCGTGGATGATGCGGCGTCCGCGTCCGGCACAGAGTTCGACGTTCGCGATACTCCATTCGCCTGTACTATCGGTATCTTTGCGGAACATACCTTCGCCGGAACAGGGCACGTCAGCGATGATCACATCAAAGAAATGCGTAAGGCAGCCGACCTCTTTCGGATCATTGTTTGTCACGATGCAATTCGGATTTCCCCACTTGGCGATATTTTCCGCAAGTATATGACTCCGGCTACGGATCACTTCATTGCTGACTAGCAGGCTCCCTTCCGGCAGGCACGCCGCCAGATGAGTTGATTTACCTCCCGGAGCGGCACATAGGTCAAGACACCGGACAGGCGTTTTCACATGACTGCGGACCGCCTGTTCGAGAAACATGGACGACGCTTCCTGTACGTAGTAGGCGCCGGCATGGAAGAGCGGATCGAAGGTAAACGAAAGCCTTTCAGGCAGGTAATAGCCTGTATCGCACCAAGCCACCCGGTTACCAGGAATATCGGCTACCGGAGCAGGAGTGCCTTTCTTTTCGTTGATACGGATGCTGACGGGGACATCGGCCTGCAACGCCGCTTCGAAACTGTCGAACTCATTTCCCAGCAATGCGCGGGTACGTGTGATAAAATCTATCGGAAGTGCCATCTCTTTTCGCTTGTTTTCGGCAAAAATACTACTTTTGCGTAAGATTTAAGATTTATGATTTATGATTTATGGCCATGTCGCCTTTTTTATCATGGTCATAAATCATAAATCATAAATCATAAATCATAAATTCATGTCCGCTCTTTACCTCATTCCCGTCACGCTTGGCGACGTTGAACATCGCCGGGTGCTTCCCGAATATAACCGGGATGTCATCCTTTCCATCCGCCATTTCATTGTTGAAAATGTGCGTACGGCACGCCGTTTCCTGAAAAAAACAGAACCCTCTATCGTGATAGACGATCTTGTCTTTTATGAACTGAACAAGCATACGTCGCCTGAAGAGGTTACCGGCTATCTGGCCCCTTTGGCCAAAGGCGAGTCGGTCGGTGTGATCTCGGAGGCCGGTTGTCCGGCTGTTGCCGATCCGGGTGCGGATGTGGTGGCGATTGCACAGCGTAAAGGTTACAAGGTGGTTCCGCTGGTCGGCCCTTCTTCGATCCTGATGTCGGTGATGGGTTCCGGTTTTAACGGGCAGAGCTTTGCTTTTCATGGCTATCTGCCGATCGATGCTTCACAGCGTACGAATGCGATCAAGAAGCTGGAAGGGCGCATTTATTCGGAGAACCAGACGCAGTTGTTCATCGAAACGCCTTACCGCAATAATAAATTGGCGGAGGAGTTGATCCGTACGTGCCGCCCTTCGACCAAATTGTGTATTGCTTCGAATATCACTTGCGAAGATGAATATATCCATACGCGTCCTGTTAAAGAATGGGCCGGAAAAGTTCCTGATCTGAGCAAGAAACCGACAATCTTCTTAATATATAAGTAAATGGAAACTTACAAGGCACATGAAACAGCCGTTATCGATCCCGGATGCACGATCGGAGACGGCACACACATCTGGCATTTTTCCCATATTATGCCGGGATGCTCAATCGGCCGGAATTGTAATATCGGGCAGAATGTCGTGATCTCTCCTCTGGTGGTTTTAGGGAATAATGTGAAGGTGCAAAACAATGTCTCCGTCTATACCGGCGTGACTTGCGGGGATGATGTTTTTTTAGGACCCAGCTGCGTTTTTACAAATGTGGTCAATCCCCGCAGTGCCGTTTCCCGTAAAGACCAATATTTGAAAACGTATGTCGGCAAAGGTGCTTCTATCGGTGCGAACGCAACGATCGTTTGCGGCCATACGATCGGCGAATATGCCATGATCGGTGCTGGAGCCGTAGTGACCAAAGATATTCCGCCATACGCTTTGGTAGTTGGCAACCCTTCCCGCCGGATCGGTTGGGTGAGCGAATACGGGCATCGCCTCTCCTTCAATGAAAAAGGTATCGCCACATGCCCGGAGAGCAATCAGCAATACCAATTACGGGGTGACGTCGTAACGCGTATTTCGTAGGGGCGAGGTCGCTCGCCCCCCAACTAAAGTTTTTCAGCAAGCCTTGAAGCTCATATCCAGCCCCTTGACAGAGTGTGTCAGTGCTCCGACCGAGATGTAATCCACACCACATTCGGCATAATCGCGAAGCGTGGCGAATGTGATACCACCGGAAGATTCCAGTTCATAACGTCCGGCAACCATTTCGACAGCTTTTTTTGTATTCTCGATATTGAAGTTGTCCAGCATGATACGGTCGATACCGCCGACGCGCATCGCTTCCTGTAATTCATCGAAGTTACGAACTTCGATTTCGATCTTCAAATCCTTGTTTTTCTCTTTCAAATACTGATGGCAACGTGTAATGGCCGCTTCAATACCGCCGGCGAAGTCTACATGGTTGTCTTTCAGCAAAATCATATCGAACAGCCCGATACGATGATTGACGCCGCCACCAATTTTAACCGCTTCTTTTTCGATCATGCGCAGGCCCGGAGTTGTCTTACGCGTATCCAGTACGCGTGTTTTCGTTCCTTCCAATGCTTTGACATATTTGCGTGTCGTGGTTGCAATACCACTCATGCGTTGCATGACATTGAGCATCAGGCGTTCCGTTTGCAGCAAAGACTGTACCTTACCTTCGACTACGAAAGCGATATCGCCTTTCTTCACTTCGGCTCCGTCGTGGATGAATGTCGTCATTTTCAGATCCGGATCGAATGTGTGGAAAATACGTTCAGCCATTTCGACCCCGGCCAATACGCCGTCTTCCTTCACGATCAGTTGGCTCTTACCCATTTCCGTAGCCGGAATACAACATAAAGTCGTATGGTCGCCATCACCTATATCTTCTGCAAATGCCAGGCGGATCAGTTCTGCAATCAGTTGTTCTTTTGTTTCTTGTACGTTCATGTTATTGTTTGTAAGATCTTTTTATTCAATTCTGATAGACTGTATTATCGCTTTGTTTCCTTCTGCACGGTATGTCACGTTTACGCGATATTCACCGGATGAAGTAGGCAGTTTGGCAACAAAGAAGCCATTTTCTTTTTTATCAGCATGGTGAACGACTGTGAATCCTGTCGGCTTGTTCCCTCCGAAGAAGGTGTTCAGCATTGAAACAGCGTCGTTTGCGTTGCACTTTTTGGATGAACCCGGTAGGGCCATATCGACTTCCTTGTCCATTGATCCGCTGAGCGACGAGGCGTTGCCTCCTTTAAAAGCGTTCGATATAGGAAGTATATCGGCAGCCATTACGCTCAGAACCGAGAGAACCAATGCCAACGTCAGAAATAATCGTTTCATAAGCTTTCTCCTCTTTTTGTGAGTATTATCGTGCAAAGGTATGTATTTTTTCCTGTAATTTAGCGTCCTCAATCTCTAAAATGTAAACGAATGAAAATTGCACTGATTGTGATCGGCAAGACGGATGCCGGCTATTTTGTGGAAGCGATCAATGAGTATAAGAACCGTCTGGTTCATTATATCCCTTTTGAAATGGAAGTGATCCCTGATATTAAGAACGTCAGGAATCTTTCCGAATCCCAACAGAAAGAGAAAGAAGGTGAATTGATTCTGAAAACATTACAGCCGGGAGATTATTTGGTTTTGTTGGATGAAAAAGGAAAAGAATTTACCTCGATGCAGTTTTCTGCCTATATAGAAAGAAAGACGCATACGGTTCCGAAGCGTCTGGTTTTTGTTGTCGGTGGTCCGTATGGTTTCAGTGATGCCGTTTATAAAGCTGCTGCCGAGAAAATATCCTTAAGCAAGATGACTTTCTCCCACCAAATGATTCGTCTGATCTTTATCGAGCAGATCTATCGGGCGATGACGATTCTGAATAACGAACCGTATCACCATGAATAATGAACAATTGACAATTGAAATGTGTATCAAATAATTGTCAGTTGTCCATTGTCCATTTAAAAGCGTTTCGCTTGTTGTATCAGTAGATAATCCAACAGTGTCATTGCCGTCATTGATTCGACGATGGGGACAGCTCGGGGTAAGACACATGGATCATGGCGTCCGCGAGCTTTCAGGATCGTGTCTTCACCTTCCATATTGACGGTTTCCTGTTCCATCAGGATAGTGGCAACCGATTTAAAAGCGACACGGAAATAAATATCCTGCCCGTTCGAGATACCTCCCTGTATGCCGCCGGAATGGTTTGTATGAGTGTTGATGTGCCCGTTGTCATTGAAGAAACGGTCGTTCCGTTCAGAGCCACGATATAAAGCCGCTTCGAAGCCGTCGCCATATTCGAAACCTTTTACGGCATTGATTGTCAACATCGCATGTCCCAATGCCGCATGCAGCTTTCCGAACACCGGTTCGCCCAAACCAATGGGAACTCCTTGTGCCACGCAGGTGATCACGCCGCCGATCGTATCTCCTTTGGATTTCACTTCAGCGATCAAAGCTTCCATTTCTTCAGCAGTCGCCGGATCAGGACAACGTACGGCTGTGTCTTCCGCCTTGTTAAGGTCGTAATCCGTATACGAGCCGTTTAATTTGATGTTTCCGACCTGCGAGGTAAATGCCTGTATCCGGATACCTTTTTGGCGGAGAGCCAGTTTGGCTATTGCTCCGGCTACGCAACGGGCGATCGTTTCACGTGCAGACGAACGTCCACCTCCACGCGGGTCGCGGATTCCGTATTTGGTCTGGTAGGTGTAGTCTGCATGGGAAGGACGATAGACACTCTTCATATTGTCGTAGTCCGCCGAGTGTTGGTTCTTGTTCCAGATGATGAAACCGATCGGAGTACCTGTCGTTTTCCCTTCGTAAATGCCGGAAAGGAACTGTACTTCATCCTCCTCTTTGCGTGGGGTTGTGATTTTGGATTGTCCCGGTTTGCGGCGATTCAGCTCACTTTGGATAAATGCCGTATCCAATTCGATACCGGCAGGGCATCCGTCTATTACGCCTCCGATCCCGGGGCCATGCGACTCTCCGAAAGAGGTCAGCCTGTATATGTTTCCGAATGTATTCACCCTTACTAAAATTGACAATTAACATTACCGGACGCGGATGACGCAGAATACGCAGACAGACGCAGATTTATTTTGTTGATAATTAATATATCTGCGTCTGTCTGCGCTCGTCTGCGTTGTCTGCGTCCCATGAATACCGATATTTTTTAGTGGCATCCGCCACATCCGCATCCACCCTCGTGGTCATGGTCGCCACAACCGCTTCCGCAGTCGTCACATCCGCAACCGCATCCACCTGCCGGAGCTGTGAGGGCTGCGATTTCTTCAGCTGTCGGTTCGTGTACATCAATAACTTCACCGCTGAAATGCAATGTTTCACCGGCCAGAGGATGGTTGAAGTCCATAACGACTACATCTTCTTTTACTTCCAAGACAGAGCCGTTCATGCGGTTGCCATTTGAATCCATCATCGGGACCGTGTTACCTTCTTTGATCATTTCCGAGTCGAACTTGCCGTCTACTTCGAAAATATTCTTCGGAAGATCCAGTACGTGTTCTTCCACATACTCGCCGTATGCATCAGCCGGAGCTATAGAGAAGTTAAATTTGTCGCCAACTTCGAGTCCTTTCAGAGCGTCTTCAAAAGCGGGGAGCATAGCGCCTGTTCCAAAGACGAATTTCAGAGGAACTTCGGATGTTGCTCTTTCCATCAATTCGCGTTCTTCGCCTTCGCCTACGTTCAGGTCGTAAGTAACTGCAACGAACTTATTTGCTGTAATTTTCATTTGTAATTGTATTTGTGATAAATAAAACGATGACAAATTTACGCATAATTTCCGACTTGTCTGCTTAATCTCGATATTTAAATAGGCAAACGTTTTTATTTCTTATCTATAGCTTTCTTCAAAGCGTCCAGTGCGGAAGACAGGACGGAACGCGGACAACCGATGTTCAAACGCATATATCCTTCACCTCCGGGACCGAACATGCTTCCGTCATTCAGTAATAAACCGGCTTTATCCTGGAACAAGCTTACCAGCTCAGTCTGGTTGAGTTTCAGGTCACGGCAATCCAGCCATACAAGGAAAGAAGCCTGTGGTGGATAGACCTTGATCTTCGGGAGTTTGGATTTGCAATATTCATCTACGAAGCGGACATTTTCCGTGATATACATCCGCATTTGTTGCAACCATTCGGCTCCGTATGTGTAAGCAGCTTCTGTCGCCGTATAGGCAAAGATCGTTCCGGCATTGAATTCTCCCGCTTCCATGAAGGAATAGAATTTTTCGCGTATTTCCGCATTGGGGATGATCGAGTAGGAGGTGACGATTCCGGCAATGTTGAAGGTCTTGCTCGGAGCCATGAACGTTATACCGCAGTTGGCCGCTGTTTCTGAAACAGTCGCAAACGGATGATGCGTATATTGCGGATAGGCCATCTCTGCATGTATTTCATCAGAGATAACGAGTATGTTGTGCTGGGCACAAACCTCTGCCAACTTAGCCAGTGTGTCTTTTTTCCAGACGACACCGCCCGGATTATGAGGGTTACAAAGAATCAGAACTTTACAATGTTCATCGATAACCGATTCAAGTTGCTCGAAATCCATTTCGTAAACGCCGTCTACCATTTTAAGCGGATTGTAAACAACCTTACGGTTCATATTTTCGGGGACGATGCGGAAAGGATGGTAAACCGGTGGCTGGATAATCACTTTGTCGCCCGGCTGGGTGAAGCATTGCAAAACGAAACCGATTCCCTTTACAATGCCTGGGATATAACAGATCCATTCACGTTGGATTTTCCAGTTATGCTTATAATGTACCCATTCGATGATACTGTTATAATAAGAATCCGAATCGAATGTGTACCCGAAAATCTCATGTTCACAACGTTTCCTGATTGCATTCACAATAAAATCCGGTGTCCGAAAATCCATGTCGGCTACCCAAAGAGGGGTCAGGTGCTCATTTCCGAAACGTTCTTTCAGGTTGTCGAACTTGACACAGTTCGTACCCTTGCGCTCGATGATCTCGTCAAAGTTGTATTGTTTCATTATCTATAAGTTCTGTCTGTTGATAGGGGCCAAAGATACGAATTATATTTAGAAACTGTTTCGATTTCCTCTGGGTAGCACAGGTAGAGTCAACCGCAGCAAGTCCAGCCACATATTGATCGGTGTCAAGAGGCTGTATCCGGGCGGATGTTCAATGGGGATAATTCATATCCGGATATATGCGAAATTGTTGCTTTTGGATAGGGGTGCAAAGTTGTAGCGGTTTACAATAACCCCCTCTAAAAAAGCAAATATTTATATATTGCTTGTATTCAGTATTTTGTCTAAAATCATGTTTCTTAAAAAATATTACCCCTGCAGGAAAATTTTGTTTCATGGGTATGAAAATCGATTTTCATGAGCATGAGTTTCGATTTGGACCAGCGGGCATTTGGAGGAATTATACAATAAGTGGAGAATCTGACAGTAAGGTGTGGGATTATTACCAAACAAATATGCTTATTGTCGAAGTCGGGCAGTTCGTCTATCCGAACTTTCTTTTTGAAACCCCTGTTGAAGTATTAAACTGCAATCCTATCTCCTTTCTTTGCTTGAGAAATGTAAGATAAATTGATATTTTTCTTTTAATTTCTTTGGTGATATGAATTATTGTTCTACATTTGCAGCGTCAAACAATAATAAAGACGTAAGAAAAGATGATGAACAATGTATTGCATATTATTCTCGTGGTGGTCCTTCTAGTCATTAGCAGGTAAGGAGAAAGGTGTGCAAGAAGTTGTGAAGTCGTATAAAGATATTTCTTAAGCCTTTCTCCATACAGAGAAGGGCTTTTTTAATATATAATAGGATAAGAAAATAGGGGCGGTTCGTGAGCCGTTCGAAAATAACAAATAATATGATGAAGAATCCGTTAAGAAGTTCATACAGCACAGAGGGCAGACGCATGGCCGGAGCCCGTGCTTTGTGGCGTGCCAACGGCCTGAAAGAAGAGCAGTTCGGCAAACCGATTATAGCCATTGTGAATTCATTTACTCAGTTTGTACCCGGCCATGTCCATCTGCATGAGATCGGGCAGCAGGTAAAAGCGGAGATCGAAAAGCTGGGTTGCTTTGCAGCCGAGTTCAATACGATTGCTATTGACGACGGTATCGCTATGGGACACGACGGAATGCTCTATTCGCTTCCTTCACGTGATATTATTGCGGACAGCGTCGAGTATATGGTGAATGCCCACAAAGCCGATGCAATGGTTTGCATCAGCAATTGCGACAAGATCACTCCGGGTATGCTGATGGCATCCATGCGGCTCAATATCCCGACTATCTTTGTATCCGGTGGCCCGATGGAAGCCGGTGAGTTGGATAACCGCCATCTGGATTTGATCGATGCTATGATCGAATCGGCTGATACGTCGGTCAGCGATGAACGGATCGCGCAGGTAGAACGGAATGCCTGCCCGGGATGCGGCTGCTGCTCCGGTATGTTTACGGCCAACTCGATGAACTGTCTGAACGAAGCGATCGGCCTGGCACTTCCGGGCAACGGGACGATCGTCGCTACGCATGTGGGCCGTACGCAGTTGTTCCGCGATGCTGCCCGGCAGATTGTAGAAAATGCCTATAAATACTATCGTGACGGCGATGAATCGGTTCTTCCCCGCAGTATCGCTACCCGTCAGGCTTTCCTGAATGCCATGTCATTGGATATTGCAATGGGTGGTTCCACCAATACGGTTCTCCACCTGCTCGCAGTTGCGCAGGAAGCGGAAGCGGACTTCACGATGGACGATATCGATATGCTCTCCCGCAAGACCCCCTGCCTTTGCAAGGTAGCTCCCAACACACATACCTATCATGTCCAGGATGTAAACCGCGCCGGTGGCATCATGGGGATCATGAACGAACTGCTGAAAGGCGGCCTGGTGGACGGAAATGTGAAACGTGTGGACGGCATGACACTTGCCGAGGCTGTAGATAAATTTGCTATCACCTCCCCGAATGTAACGGATGAGGCGGTTAAGAAATATAAGAGTGCCCCCGCCCATCGTTTCAGTATTCAGATGGGATCGCAGGAAACCTATTATAAAGAGCTGGATGCCGACCGTGCCGCCGGATGTATCCGTGACATCGAACATGCCTATTCCAAAGACGGCGGCCTGGCCGTCCTGAAAGGAAATATCGCACTGGATGGCTGCGTGGTCAAGACTGCCGGTGTGGATGAAAGCATCTGGAAGTTTGCCGGCCCTGCAAAAGTATTCGATTCACAGGATGCGGCTTGCGAAGGCATTCTCGGTGGAAAAGTCGTCTCAGGCGATGTGGTGGTGATCACACACGAAGGGCCGAAGGGTGGTCCGGGTATGCAGGAAATGCTTTATCCTACTTCTTATATAAAAAGCCGCCATTTAGGCAAGGAGTGTGCGCTGATCACAGACGGCCGTTTCAGTGGCGGTACTTCCGGCCTTTCCATCGGCCATATCTCTCCTGAAGCAGCGGCAGGCGGAGCAATCGGTCTGGTGAAAGACGGAGATATAATCGAAATCGATATCCCCGAACGTACGATTAACGTGAAGGTCAGCGATGAAGAATTGGCAGAGCGTCGTAAAGAGGAAGAGGCTCGCGGCACAAAAGCCTTTACGCCTCCTCATCGCCAGCGTGTCGTCTCGAAAGCTTTGAGAGCCTACGGCAAGATGGTAAGTTCGGCTGATAAGGGAGGAGTGAGAATTGTAGAAGATTAAACACAAGACTAAAATAAAGAGAGATATGGAGAAACATAAGATAACCGGTTCGGAGGCTTTACTGAAGTCACTGATTGCTGAAGGAGTAGATACGATTTTCGGTTATCCCGGCGGACAGGCGATCCCTATTTACGATAGTTTGTACGATTACAGGGATAAATTGAAACATGTTTTGGTGCGTCATGAACAGGGGGCGACGCATGCTGCACAGGGGTATGCCCGCGTATCCGGTAAAGTAGGAGTGACGTTGGTTACTTCAGGGCCCGGTGCGACGAATACCATCACCGGCATTGCTGATGCGTTGATGGACAGCACGCCTATGGTGGTCATCGCCGGACAGGTTCCTTCTCCATTGCTCGGAACCGATGCTTTCCAGGAAGTCGATGTGATCGGCATTACGCAGCCGATCACCAAATGGGCCTACCAAATCCGTAAACCGGAAGAGATTGCATGGGCTGTTTCACGTGCTTTCTATATTGCTTCTACCGGACGTCCGGGACCTGTCGTGCTCGATCTGGCAAAGGATGCCCAGGTAGGATTGGTGGAGTATGAATATAAGAAAGTGGATTATGTCCGCAGCTATCAGCCGGAACCGGATATCAACCAGGATCGGATCAAGGCAGCTGCTGCATTGATCAATAAAGCGGAGAAACCTTTCTGCCTGGTCGGACAAGGTGTCCTACTGGGAGGTGCCGAAGAAGAGCTGAAAGCATTTCTGGTGAAGAATGACATTCCCGCCGGTTCGACCGTTCTTGGTTTGTCGGCGTTGCCTTCCGATTTTCCTTTGAATAAGGGGATGCTCGGTATGCATGGCAATGTCGGACCGAACAGGAAGACCAACGAATGCGATGTGCTGATCGCTATCGGTATGCGTTTCGACGATCGTGTCACAGGTGATTTGAAGACATACGCCAAACAGGCGAAAGTGATTCATTTGGATATCGACAACTCGGAGATCGGGAAGAATGTACCGGTTGATGTGAAGGTGCTCGGAAATGCCAAACATACCATCCCGATGATAACAGCCTTGTTGGAAGAACGGAAACGTCCGGAGTGGAATGCCGAGTTTGAGCCGGATGCACAGGAAGAGTATGAAAAGGTGATCGAAAAGGAACTGTGTCCGGCAAGCGGTCAGCTGAGAATGGGCGAAGTCGTCCGAAAAGTGTCCGAGGCAACCGGCAACGATGCTATCTTAGTGACGGATGTCGGACAGAACCAGATGATGGGGGTTCGCTATTTCAAATATAAACGTTCCCGTAGTGTGGTTACTTCAGGTGGCTTAGGGACGATGGGGTTCGGTCTTCCTGCCGCTATGGGGGCCAAGTTCGGTGCGCCTGACCGTACTGTCTGCTTCTTTACCGGCGACGGTGGGATGCAGATGACGATCCAGGAGTTGGGAACCATCATGCAGGAAAAGCTGGACGTGAAAATCATTATCCTCAATAATAATTTTTTAGGGATGGTACGCCAGTGGCAGGAGTTGTTCTTTCACGAACGTTATTCGAATACGATCATGGAAAATCCGGATTTCGTTGCGATCGCGAAAGCATACGGCATTGCCAGCCGTGCTGTGGAAAAACGGGAGGAACTGGATGAGGCGATCACCGAGATGTTGAACCATGACGGGGCGTATGTGTTGGTTGCCAACGTGGAAACCTGCGGTATGGTATATCCGATGGTTCCTGCCGGAGGAAGCGTGACAAATATGATATTAGGAGATAAGTAAGGAGGTGAAGCTATGACAACAAAAAAATTATATACCGTTATTATCTTTTCAGAGAATACAGTAGGTCTTCTGAACCAGATTACGATTATCTTTACGCGCCGGCAGTTGAACATCGAGACGCTTTCCGTTTCACCTTCTGCCATACAGGGCATACACAAGTTTACGATCACGACATTTGCCGATGAAGATATGATCGACAAGGTCGTGAAGCAGATCGACAAGCGGGTGGATATACTGAAAGCTTATTACAATACGGATGAAGACCTGGTTTTCCAGGAGATCGCTCTTTATAAACTGAGCACCGAACTGTTTATCAAAATGGGGACGGTCGAGGATCTGATCCGCAAGTATAACGCCCGTATTCTGGAAATGAACGAAACGTGTGTCGTGCTCGAAAAGAGCGGGCATTACGATGAGACGCAGGCTCTCTTCAAAGAGTTGAGCGAAACGATCGGTGTCCTCCAGTTTATCCGTTCCGGGCGCGTTGCGATCACCAAAAGCCGTGTCGAACGGTTGAGTGATATGTTGGCCGATATGGAACGCAAGTTACAGGAAAAACAAAACAAGCAACAATAACGTAGGGGGCGGGGGCTGCCCGCCCCCCATTAAACAGTAGAATCAT
The DNA here is from genome assembly GCF_025151045.1 of Parabacteroides johnsonii DSM 18315. Taxonomy (NCBI): domain Bacteria; kingdom Pseudomonadati; phylum Bacteroidota; class Bacteroidia; order Bacteroidales; family Tannerellaceae; genus Parabacteroides; species Parabacteroides johnsonii. Next base: position 3,026,386 of record NZ_CP102285.1, on the reverse strand, counting down.
GGACAAAAACAAAGTAGGAGAATTTCATTTCGTCACAGAACCGTACCTGTTGGATTTCCGTGGACGTGTCACGATCCCGATGATCGGGAACTACCTGATCCATGTCGCTTCCAGCCATGCTGCCGAGCGTGGATTCGGCTTCAACGATATGTCGGAACGGCATACGGCCTGGGTACTTTCCCGTCTGGCAATCGAAATGATCGAATATCCTGCCATGTCCGAACCCATAACACTGTATACCTGGGTGGACGAAGTCGGCCGCCTCTTTACCAGCCGTTGTTTCGAGTTGGTGAATGCTGGTGGTAAGACATTCGGCTACGCCCGCTCTATTTGGGCGGCTATCGATGTAGAAACACGCCGGCCGACCTTATTGGATGTTGCTGGGCTGAGTGCTTATGTCACAGACCGTCCTTGCCCGATCGAGAAGCCGGGAAAGATTGCGGCTGTGGAGCAAGATACGGAAGGATTCCCATATATCATCAAGTACAGTGACCTCGACATCAACGGGCACTTGAATAGCATTAAGTATATGGAACATCTTTTGGACCTGTTCGACCTGGATTTGTTCAAGACAAAAGATATCAAACGTTTCGAAATCGCCTACCAGTCTGAAGGCAAGTATGGGATGGAACTCATGTTGCATAAGAAGGAGGCTGATTCCGGAAAATACGATATGGCAATCTGTAACGAAGGCAAAGCGATCTGTCGCGCTGCCGTTACATGGAAATAGAAACAATTATATTAAATACATTTTAAAATAAAAAGAAAATGGCAGTAATGAATTTTGGCGGTGTTGACGAAAACGTAGTAACCCGCGAAGAATTTCCGTTGGAAAAAGCAAGAGAAGTGTTGAAAGATGAAGTAATCGCAGTGATCGGTTACGGTGTTCAGGGCCCTGGACAGAGCTTGAACTTGCGTGACAACGGTTTCAATGTGATCGTAGGACAACGTCCGGGTAAGACGTACGACAAGGCGGTTGCTGACGGTTGGGTGCCGGGCGAAACATTGTTCGGTATCGAAGAAGCTTGCGAAAAAGCAACCATCATACAGGTCCTGCTTTCCGACGCCGCTCAGATCGAATGCTGGCCGCGCATCAAGAAATACCTGACTCCGGGCAAGGCGTTGTATTTCTCTCACGGTTTCGCTATCACTTACAAGGAACGTACCAACATCATCCCTCCTGCTGATGTAGACGTGATCCTGATCGCTCCGAAAGGTTCGGGTACTTCATTGCGCCGTATGTTCCTGCAGGGACGTGGCTTGAACTCCAGCTACGCAATCTTCCAGGATGCAACGGGCAAAGCATGGGATCGGGTAATCGCACTGGGTATCGGTGTCGGTTCCGGTTATCTGTTCGAAACGACATTCAAAAAGGAAGTGTATTCCGACTTGACCGGCGAACGCGGTACTTTGATGGGTGCTATCCAGGGTTTGTTGTTAGCTCAATATGAGACATTGCGTGAAAACGGCCACGAACCTTCCGAAGCATTCAACGAAACAGTGGAAGAACTGACACAGTCTTTGATGCCGCTGTTCGCAGAAAACGGCATGGACTGGATGTATGCAAACTGTTCGACAACTGCACAGCGCGGCGCTTTGGATTGGATGGGCCCGTTCCATGATGCTGTCAAGCCTGTATTTGAGAAATTATATCGGGAGGTCGCCTGTGGCAACGAAGCACAGCGTTCTATCGATACGAACAGCAAACCGGATTATCGCGAAGGTTTGGAAAAAGAACTGGCGGCATTGCGCGAAAGCGAAATGTGGCGTGCAGGTGCAGTCGTTCGCAAATTGCGCCCGGAAAACAATTAAAACTCCTGTGTGGCTCACTGCCAATATAAATCACAATGAGTTACTATCTTTTGTGAAAGGGATGCTTGTCGCTGGTGGCAGTGACAGGCGTCCTTTTGCTTTTGTAACATATAAATACTACCTGATTATATCATGAAGAAGTTTCAAATTTTAATAGCGTTCCTCTGGCTGTCGGTTTGCCTTGCAGGAGCGGTCGAGTCAAAGATCCAGTTAGTGCATGGTCCCTATTTGCAGAATTTGGGGCCTGATGAAGTGACGATCGTATGGTTGTCGGATAAGCCATCTGTCGGTTGGGTGGAGTTGGCGCCGGATGATGATACGAACTTTTATGCTACTGAACGTCCTAAATATTATGATGCCCGTAATGGAGTAAAGAATACTTCTACGATCCATACCGTGAAGATTAAAGGGCTTAAACCGGGGACGAACTATCGTTATCGCGTCTTCGTACAGGAAGTATTGAGCCATATCGGACATAAGATCATCTATGGAAACTATGCCTCGACTGATGTCTACTCTAAAAAACCGCTGATGTTCAAGACAAGTGATCCAGGGGATAATTCTGTTTCGTTTGCAATGGTAAATGATATACATGGCAAGAATGACGTACTGACGAACCTGGTTTCCAAATGTGATCTGAAAAAGACGGATTTTTTCCTTTTCAACGGCGATATGGTGTCAGTCTTCAATGAGGAAAATCATATCTTCGATGGTTTTATGGATACGGCAACCAAGTTGTTTGCCTCTGAAATTCCGATGTATTATACAAGAGGTAACCACGAAACACGCGGTGCTTTTGCAACTGAGTTCCAGCGCTATTTTTCTCCGAAAGAAGAAAATATCTACTACACGTTCCGGCAAGGTCCGATCTGTTTCGTGATCCTCGATACGGGAGAGGATAAACCGGATTCCGATATCGAATATGCCGGCATAACGGTTTACGACGAATACCGGACGGAACAGGCCGAATGGTTGCGCCAGGTATTGAATAGCAAAGAATATAAAGAAGCGCCGTTTAAGATCGTCGTAGCCCATATTCCTCCGATTGGTGGATGGCATGGAAACTTGGAAGTGGAGCAGAAATTCATGCCTTTGCTGCGTGATGCCAAGCCGGATGTGATGCTGTGCGGCCATCTCCATCGTTTCATTCATCAGGATGCAACGGTTCAGACGCCGTTCCCGATTATCGTCAATTCCAATACAGCTGTCCTGAAAGCAACTGCCGATCCGAAAGAACTGAAAATAGAGGTCGTGGATGTGGACGGGAAGGTGTTGGATCAATTCTCCATAAAGAAGCCTTGAAAAATAGGAGATGTAGCTTGATTAGTAGATTTTTTATTATGAATTGAAGTTGTTTGGCTGTATTTGTCTTACGTTTTATAAGAAAACATCGATAAAAAACTTCGAATTATATTTGGTGGTTTGAAAAAAGGCTGTATCTTTGCAGCGTTCAAACAAAAACAAGTTAAAAGGACAACATGAAACAGGCAATGCTAAATAGTCTCATTATTTCTCTAAACATTATTCTACTCTGGGAACGGGATAGGAAGTGAGACTGTGTATGCTTTGCTGGGCATTAAGATATGAAAAAGCCTTTCTCACTTCCTTGTGAGAGAGGCTTTTTTTATTCAATCAACTTACAAAAAGGTATTAACAAATTTAAGACGATAAGAACTATGTCAGACAGATTATTTATTTTCGACACGACGTTGCGTGATGGCGAACAGGTGCCGGGTTGCCAGTTAAACAGTATTGAAAAGATTCAGGTAGCCAAAGCACTGGAAGAACTGGGAGTAGACGTGATAGAAGCCGGTTTCCCCGTATCGAGTCCGGGCGATTTCAATAGTGTTGTTGAAATATCGAAAGCCGTAACATGGCCTACAATCTGTGCGCTTACCCGTGCGGTGGAAAAAGATATTGATGTGGCAGCCGATGCATTGAAATATGCGAAGCATGGACGTATTCATACGGGTATCGGAACGTCTGATTATCATATCAAGTATAAGTTCAACTCGAACCAGGAAGAGATTTTGGAACGAGCTATTGCCGCAACTAAGTATGCCAAAAGATACGTGGAAGACATCGAGTTCTATTGTGAAGATGCCGGACGTACGGACAACGAATATCTGGCACGTGTGGTAGAAGCGGTCATTAAAGCCGGTGCGACTGTTGTCAATATCCCAGATACGACCGGTTATTGCCTGCCGGACGAATATGGGGCAAAAATCAAATATTTGATGGAACATGTGGATGGCATCGAGAAGGCTATCCTCTCTACCCACTGTCATAACGATTTGGGGATGGCTACTGCCAACACTGTACAGGGTGTCTTGAATGGTGCACGCCAGGTGGAAGTCACTATGAACGGTATTGGCGAACGGGCCGGTAATACCTCCCTGGAAGAGGTCGCTATGATTTTCAAGAGTCATAAGGAACGTGAGATTATTACCAATATCAACACAACCCGGATATACGGGGTCAGCCGTATGGTTTCAAGCCTGATGAATATGCCGATCCAGCCAAACAAGGCGATCGTCGGACGTAACGCGTTTGCTCATTCTTCGGGTATCCACCAAGACGGTGTTTTGAAGAATCGTGAGAGTTATGAGATTATCGACCCGAAAGAGGTGGGTATCGACGATAATGCAATCGTGCTGACTGCCCGTAGCGGACGGGCTGCATTGAAACACCGTTTGCAGGTGCTGGGTGTCGAACTGTCTCAGGAAAAGTTGGATAAGGTCTATGATGAATTCTTGAAATTGGCCGACCGCAAGAAAGATATCAACGACGACGATGTCCTGATGCTTGCCGGTAAGGATCGTACAGCTATGCACCGCATCAAGCTGGAATATCTACAGGTAACCTCCGGCGTCGGTTTGCAGTCTGTGGCCAGTGTTTGTCTGAATATCGCAGGCGAGAAGTTCGAAGCAGCCGCTTCCGGTAACGGTCCTGTCGATGCGGCCATTAAGGCTGTGAAATCCATTATCCACCGTACGATGACGATCCAGGAATTCCTGATCCAGGCGATCAACAAAGGTAGCGACGACATGGGTAAAGTACATATGCAGGTCGAATACGAAGGAAACCGTTATTACGGTTTTGCAGCCAATACCGATATTATAGCGGCTTCTGTAGAGGCATTTATCGATGCAATTAATAAATTTGTGAAGTAAATTGACAATTATGAATACATTATTTGACAAGATTTGGGATTCCCACGTGGTGACGATGATCGAAGAGGGACCCACACAGCTTTATATAGACAGGTTGTACTGTCATGAAGTAACCAGTCCGCAGGCCTTTGCCGGTATGCGTGCACGTGGTTTGAAACCGCTCCGTCCGGAACGTATCTATTGTATGCCGGACCATAACACGCCGACACATGATCAGGATAAACCGATCGAAGATCCTGTTTCGAAGAACCAGGTCGATACGTTGGCAAAAAACGCTGCCGAATTCGGTTTGACTCATTATGGAATGATGGATGAACGGAATGGTATTATTCATGTGGTAGGCCCGGAACGCGGACTGACCTTGCCGGGGATGACAATTGTCTGTGGCGACTCTCATACCTCTACCCATGGAGCAGTCGGTGCTGTCGCTTTCGGTATCGGAACCAGTGAAGTGGAAATGGTGATGGCTTCCCAGTGTATCTTGCAGGCAAAGCCGAAAACCATGCGTATCCGTGTGGAAGGCAATCTTGGAAAAGGGGTAACGGCGAAGGATGTCGCCCTCTATCTCATGTCGAAAGTGACGACCAGTGGTGCGACCGGTTATTTCATTGAATATGGAGGATCGGCGATTCGCAGTCTGACGATGGAAGGTCGTTTGACTTTGTGCAATTTGTCTATCGAAATGGGGGCCCGTGGTGGTATGATCGCTCCTGACGAAACAACATTTGCTTATCTCAAAGGACGTGAAAATGCTCCTCGCGGCGAAGATTGGGACAAGGCGGTTGCCTATTGGAAGACGTTGAAGAGCGGTGATGATGCCGTGTTTGACAAAGAGATCCTGTTTGATGCTGCCGATATCGAACCGATGGTAACATATGGAACTAATCCGGGTATGGGAATGGGGATCACTGGACATATCCCGACTGTCGGAGGTATGGGCGAAGTGGAGAAAGCTTCTTTTATGAAATCCCTGGAATATATGGGTTTCGAACCGGGTGAATCATTGTTGGGCAAGAAGATCGACTATGTATTCTTAGGCTCTTGTACCAATGGCCGTATCGAAGACTTCCGCGCTTTTGCTTCCATTGTAAAGGGACGGAAGAAAGCGGATCATGTGATCGCCTGGCTGGTTCCCGGTTCTTGGATGGTAGATGCACAGATTCGTGAAGAAGGACTGGACAAAATATTTGAAGAAGCCGGTTTTCAATTGCGTCAACCGGGATGTTCAGCTTGTCTGGCAATGAATGACGATAAGATCCCAGCAGGGAAATATGCCGTTTCGACAAGTAACCGTAACTTCGAAGGACGTCAGGGACCGGGTGCCCGTACGATTCTGGCCGGTCCGTTAGTGGCAGCAGCGGCAGCAGTGACAGGGAAAATTACCGATCCGAGAGGTTTTTAGCCTTTATCTTAGGCTCTTTTGATATCTACAGAGAATATAAATCTAAAAGGAAAGAATAATGAAACAGAAATTCAACATCATAACATCGACTTGCGTCCCCCTTCCTCTTGAGAATGTGGATACGGACCAGATCATTCCTGCCCGCTTCTTGAAAGCAACCGACAAAAAGGGGTTCGGTGAAAACCTCTTCCGCGATTGGCGGTACGATAAGCAGGGCAACAAAATAGAATCGTTTGTTCTGAACGATCCGACTTATAGTGGACAGATATTGGTGGCAGGGAAGAACTTCGGTTCGGGTTCCAGTCGCGAGCACGCTGCTTGGGCGATTGCAGATTACGGGTTTCGCGTAGTCGTATCCAGTTTCTTTGCGGATATCCACAAAAACAATGAACTGAATAACTTTGTTCTTCCTGTGGTGGTTAGTGAACCTTTTTTGGCCGAGCTTTTCGACTCGATTTTTGCCGATCCGAAAACGGAAGTCGAAGTCAACCTGCCTGCCCAAACCATTACCAACAAGGCCACGGGCAAGAGCGAGCATTTCGACATTAATGCTTACAAAAAAGACTGTCTGGTAAACGGTCTCGATGACATCGACTACTTGTTATCCAATAAGGAAAAGATCGAAGCATTCGAAGTTTTGAGAAATAACGATTAACATGGCACGCAGATGACGCAGATTGAACAGATGATCGCAGATTATTTATTTAAAGAAGAAACGGACGGGATTATTGCTGCATTCTATGATGTATATAATGCATTGGGGTATGGCTTTTTGGAACGTGTATATCAGAATGCTTTGTATTTGGAGTTATGTAAGAGAGGATATGCTTGTTCGGCTCAACAAAAAATAAACGTATATTACCAAGGAACTCTTGTCGGAGAGTATTTTGCCGATATGATAGTAAATGGTCATATTATTCTGGAATTGAAAGCTGTAGATTGTCTGTGTAAAGAGCATGAATTGCAACTGATAAATTATTTGAAAGCAACAAATATTGAAGTGGGTTTATTATTGAACTTTGGAGAACGTCCGCAAATAAAACGAAAAGTTTATTCAAACGATAAAAAAGAAAATCTGCGGTCATCTGTTTAAATCTGTGTTATCTGCGTGCAATGTTCATACTGACAAAATAGTGTAATTATGATAGAAATAATGGATACCACCCTGCGCGACGGGGAACAGACATCGGGAGTTTCTTTTGCGGCGCATGAGAAGCTGAGCATTGCACAGGCATTGCTCGATCTGGGTGTGAACCGTCTGGAGATCGCTTCTGCGCGTGTCTCGGACGGCGAGTTTGAGGCCGTGAAGCGCGTGGCTTCCTGGGCGGAACGTACCGGGAACATTCAGAAGCTCGAAGTGCTCGGTTTTGTGGATGGCGATGTTTCGTTGAATTGGATCGAAGCGGCGGGTTGTCGTGTGGTAAACCTGCTTTGTAAAGGCTCTTACAAGCATGTGACGGAACAGCTTCGTAAGACTCCCGAACAGCATTTTGCCGATATACGTTCTGTCATCGATTTGGCAACAGAACGGGGGATCGCCGTGAACGTTTATCTGGAAGATTGGTCGAACGGTATTAAGAACTCGCCTGAATATGTCTTCCAGGCAGTCGATTCGCTCCGTGACCTACCGATTCAGCGTTTCATGTTGCCTGATACACTCGGTATCCTAAACCCTGGCAATACCTACGAGTATTGTAAGGATATGGTTACGCGTTATCCGGACCTGAAGTTCGATTTCCATGCTCATAACGACTACGATCTGGCGGTAGCGAATGTTTACTCCGCTGTCCGTGCCGGTATAGAAGGACTTCATACCACGTTGAACGGATTGGGAGAACGTGCCGGGAATGCTCCGCTTAGCAGTGTACTTGCCGTGCTGAAAGACCAGTTGAGAGTAGGGACGACGCTCAAGGAAGAGCGGATTAATTACGCCAGCCGTCTGGTGGAAACTTTCTCCGGCGTTCATATCCCGCCTAACAAACCGATTATCGGGGAACACGTTTTTACGCAATGTGCCGGTGTCCATGCTGACGGCGACAGCAAAAACAACTTGTATTGTAACGACCTCCTGCCTGAACGTTTCGGTCGTGTCCGCGAATATGCGCTCGGCAAAACTTCCGGCAAAGCGAATATCCGCAAGAACCTCGAATCGTTGGGAATCGATATCGACGAGAACTCTATGCGTAAAGTGACCGAGCGGATCATCGAGCTGGGTGATAAGAAAGAAATGGTTACGACGGAGGATCTTCCGTATATTATCAGCGATGTGCTCCATCACGATACGATGGCCGATCAGCGTATCCGCATACTGAATTATTCCTTGTCTTTAGCGCAGGGATTGAAACCGGTCGCAACGCTGAAGATAGAGATCAATGGTGAAGCTTACCAGGAATCGGCTTCGGGTGACGGACAATATGATGCTTTCGTACGTGCTCTGCGGAAGATATATACTGATTTGGGGCGTCCTTTCCCGATGCTGACCAACTATTCCGTTTCCATACCGCCCGGCGGACGGACTGATGCCTTTGTGCAGACCATCATTAGTTGGAATTATGCCGGAGTGGATTTTAAAACCCGTGGTCTTGATGCAGACCAGACAGAGGCTGCTATCAAGGCGACACTGAAGATGCTGAACAAGATAGAACAATAATAATGTGCCAATTTGCTAATATGCCGATGTACCGATGAATGAAAAGTTGAGATATTAGTACATTGGCAAATTATTAATTATTAATATTGAAGTTATGAAGAAGTTAACGATTGCGCTTGTTGCGCACGACAACCGGAAGGCTGACATGGTAGAATGGGCTGTTCACAATGCTGAATTTCTGTCCCATCATCACATCGTATGTACCGGAACAACCGGAAATTTGGTTCGGAAGGCAATGGAAGAAAAAGGTGTTCCGGCGGATATCGCCTGTATGCATTCCGGTCCGCTGGGTGGAGATGCCGAAATTGCAGCGATGGTAGTACGGAAAGAAATAGACCTTGCCGTATTCCTGATCGACGATTTGAACCCGCAGCCGCATGAGGCCGATATCCAAATGTTACTTCGCCAGTGCCGTGTTCATAACGTGCCTATCGCCTGTAACCGGTATAGTGCTGACCTGATGATAACAAGTACATTGTGGGATGACGAAAACTATGTCCCGACAGAACCCAAATACGTTTATTTTAAAAGAGAATAGAATAGTTTGCCAATAACTGTGCTGATAACGGAATGGTAAATTAATAAATTATTTATGATATGAATTTGAATATAGCTGTACTTCCCGGTGACGGGATCGGTCCTGAAATTTCTGCACAAGGTGTGGATGTGATGAGCGCCGTTTGTAAGAAATTCGGACATGAAGTCCGTTATGAATATGCTCTTTGCGGAGCTGATGCTATCGACAAGGTGGGAGATCCTTTCCCAAAAGAAACGTATGAGATTTGTAAAGAAGCGGATGCTGTCCTCTTCTCTGCTGTAGGTGATCCGAAGTTCGACAACGATCCGACAGCTAAAGTGCGTCCTGAACAGGGGTTGCTGGCCATGCGCAAGAAACTGGGGTTGTTTGCGAATATCCGTCCCGTACAAACCTTTAAGTGCCTGCTGCACAAGTCTCCGCTTCGTGCAGACTTGGTGGATGGTGCGGATTTTCTATGTATCCGTGAACTGACGGGAGGCATGTATTTCGGGGAGAAATATCAGGACAACGATAAGGCTTACGATACCAATATGTACACACGCCCTGAGATCGAGCGTATCTTGAAAGTCGGTTTCGAATACGCCATGAAACGGAAAAAACATCTGACGGTAGTCGATAAGGCAAATGTCCTGGCTTCTTCTCGTCTGTGGCGCCAAATCGCACAAGAGATGGCTCCTTCTTATCCGGAGGTTCAGACTGACTATATGTATGTCGATAATGCGGCCATGCGTATGATCCAGGAACCCAAATTCTTTGATGTCATGGTAACGGAGAATACGTTTGGTGATATCCTTACTGACGAAGGCTCTTGTATCAGCGGTTCTATGGGCTTGCTCCCTTCTGCTTCGACGGGCGAAAGCACTCCTGTATTCGAACCGATTCATGGTTCATGGCCGCAGGCTAAAGGATTGAATATTGCCAATCCGTTGGCACAGATTCTTTCGGTTGCCATGCTGTTTGAGTACTTCGGGTGCAAGGCGGAAGGTGCTTTGATCCGCGAGGCTGTGGATGCTTCTCTGGACGCTAATGTCCGTACCCCTGAAATCCAGGTGGAAGGTGGTGCAAAATATGGCACAAAAGAGGTCGGTGCATGGATTGTCGACTACATTATTAACAATTGACAATTAATAATGGAGAATTGACAATTTAGCTTCGCGTTGTTCAAATTGGCTGCAAGTAATTGTCAATTCTCTATTCTTCGGTTATCCGATTATGTATTTACTCTTTGGCAGATAGGAAAGGGCTTTGATCATTAGATAAGAAGTAATGAAAGTGCAGAGTGCGATTACTGGAATCTTAATCATGGCACTGTCGGACAGATTATTCAACAAGTCATAGAACAGGTTCAGCAACATGATGTGTATTAGGTAAATTCCGTAACTCTTAATCGATATATCCGTAACTAACTTTCCGCAGGATGAATCTGGGCTCTTGATCCGGATATTCTTGATCAACAGGAAAATACCTGTAGCCACCATTGCCACGTTGATTGTCTCGTATCCCCAAGTGATTTCCAATTGAGGAACATATTCGGCTGTCGATAACCGTTCGTGGAAGCCGTACCAGGTGATGAAATAGCCCACTACCAATAAAGCGATGCCCACCGGCAGGTTCCAGCTTTTCCGTTCTGAAGCATATGTGCGTAGATAATAAGCTAATACCATATATCCCAGCAGCCCGGAGAAATAGTATAACATCGGAGTCCCGTTCCAGAAGCATTCCCCTAATATATCCGGAAATAACAGATGGATATAAGGCACGCACAAAGTAAACGCCCATATTCCAAGATATAGCTCGATGCTCTTTCGAGAAGCTGTTTTTAACCAAGGTGAAATGATAGGAGCGAAAAGATATAGTCCCATCAGCATATAGACATACCAGAGATGCCCCACTTGTGTCCCGAAGTTTACCGGGATTTTGAGGATATTCGTACAGGCGGTTGTAAAGTCCACTTGTCCCCGGAAGAACTGGTAGAAAGAGTAAGCGATACACCAGAATATAAAAGGTATGACTACACGTGTGAAACGTTTGCGGAAGAATTGTGCCGGCTCATCTTTTACAGGGAGAAGGAAATATCCGGTCAGCATCACAAATAGAGGAACAGCCGATCGGCAGACAGAGTTGTAAAGGTCTACCCAAAAAGCATTCTCTCCTTTTATCACATCCCCGATCGGGCCGATATAATAAAACTCTCCGGTGTGTACTTGGATTACCATATAGCAGGCTAGTACCCGCAGTACATCGAGCGCAAAATTGCGTTTAGTGTCTTTCTGCATAATAAGTAAGATGATTTAAGTATGTTAGAAAATGTTTGCTTGTTTATTGTTGGGCGAGTTTCATCAATTCCTTGATAACTTCTTTATTATATCCCATCGATTCGGCTTTCTTGAAATCAAGGGCTGCCCGTTCTTTTTCGTATTGTGCCAGCTTGATTTTGCCTCTCAGCACATAGAGATTGGCTGTCGGTTCGCTTTCGACGAAGACCTTTTCTATATCAGCCATTGCCCGTGCATTCTTTCCCATCATGAAATACAAGTCCGCCCGTCCTTCGTAGAGGACCCAGTCACGGGGCATTTCGCTGATCAGGTAGTTGAATATCCGTTCGCTTTCGTCATAGTTCCCGCGCATCTTTTCCAAAATGGCATGACCGAGGCGGGCGCGGACCGATTTCTCGTTTACTTCCAGGATCTTGTCGAAATCTTGTTCCGCCCACATATAATTTTGTAGCTGTATATAGAGCAGCCCGCGGCAATAAAGCGCTTCCTGATGTTCCGGATCTTCTATCAAAAGCGTGTTATAATCGTTCAATGCCTTTTCTGTTTCTCCCAGCTCGGTGTAAAGGGAAGCTCGGTTTTCGAGAATGGTGATATTCTTTGTATGCCCGCTTAGTGCGGAAGTATAGGAGATGAGTGCGTCTTCCAACTTTCCCTGCCGGCGTTGTATGGTTCCGAGGTTCGTAAGCAGGGCATAGTTCAGCGGGTTAGCCGGTTCTTTGCGCATAGCTGCTTTCAGGCTCTCTTCTGCGGACACCAAGTCACCTTTATCCACGAAGTCATAGCTTTTCTCTATTAATTCTTCGTATGATTGCGCAAAGCTGTTTCCTATAAACAGGAACAAACCTATAATAATCAAGAAAGTCCTCATTCTCTATCGTTTATATCTGTTATCTGACCGTTTGCAAAACTACATAATAAAATTGGTTCTTTATTCGAATAAAAAAACTTTATACCTTTGCTACAATTTCTAATACTTTTGGAATGAATGATTGTTATGTAATTAGTATGAATTTCCATTAATATAGTAATTATGATTGTAACAGCAATTGATCTTTCACATGGTTTGGAAGGTATTTTGAATTCCCTGATGACGCAAGGGGCGGCGTTGGGATGGACGCTTATCAAGGCGTTTTTGGTTTTTATAGTCGGACGTCTCCTGATTAACTTGGTGAATAAACTGATAAAACGGGTTTTGCTGAAACGCGATATCGATCCTTCAGTCAAGAGTTTCGTCGGAAGCCTGGTAAATGTTGTCCTGACTATTCTATTGATCATCTCGGTTGTCGGTGCTTTGGGTGTACAAACAACTTCTTTTGCCGCTCTTCTTGCTTCTGCAGGTGTCGCTGTCGGTATGGCTTTGAGCGGTAATCTGGCGAACTTCGCGGGTGGATTGATTATTCTTTTGTTCAAGCCTTTCAAAGTCGGTGACTATATAGAGGCACAGGGTACAGGCGGAACGGTGAAGGAAATCCAGATTTTCCACACGATTCTGTCGACACCTGATAATAAGATGGTGTATATCCCGAATGGATCGTTGAGTAGTGGAGCGGTCACGAACTTCAGCCGGCAGACTACCCGCCGAGTGGACTGGACGTTTGGTGTCGATTATGGTGAAGACTATGATAAAGTAAAGGAGGTGATCCAAACGATTCTTGCCCGTGACTCTCGGATTTTGGCTGATCCGGCTCCTTTCATTGCCTTGCATGCGTTGGCAGACAGCAGTGTGAATATTGTTGTCCGTGTATGGGTGGAAAGCCCGAATTATTGGAATGTTTATTTCGGAATCAATCAGGAGGTTTATGCAACATTCAATGAAAAAGGCATCAACTTCCCGTTCCCGCAACTCACTGTGCATCGGGCTGATAACTGATTTGTCCTGAAAAGAAAAGGGTTTGTTCAATAATCGATAGGTTTTGTAAGGAGTCTTTTTGAAGGATAAAATTTTGAACAAAAAGATTTATCTTTGTCAATCATTATAATAATTAACAAGAAAGATATAAGTACAAGATATTAAGAACTTTATTTCATTACTTTAGTATTATTATTTGATTATAAGAGAAAATGATTCCGGGCTCGTCACTTCGGTGACGGGCCTTTTTTATTATGGCATGGATAATGGCGTTTTTGTACATTATGCCCGGATGTAAGTATCTTTTATAGTAGATTATAATTTTGTGAAATAGAACTTTCCTATCTTTGTCAATGTTTGATAAAAAGATAATTTAAAAGAATTGCTTATGAATAAAAAGTTTACATCTTTGGCTGTCGCCTTGATGGTGGCAGGAACATTGTCGGCAGAAACGATTTCGATCCCTAAATTAGAGACTACCGAGGATTATTGTTATTTGAAAATGAAAAATCTTGCTTTGTCTTTACATGGATCCAAAGCAGACTCCGTAATCATGAAGGCTGTTGATGAGGAGAATTTGACTAAGGCGCAACTCGATTCTGCCCTATGGCAGATCGTTGATAAACAGATTGTCAACGGAGTGGCTACCTATCAGATAAGGAACAAAGCGACTAATGCTTATTTGGCTTTTGCTCCTAAAGATGAACCTACCCCAGTTTTGGACTTTTCGGCTAAAGGAATCAATCGCTGGCAGATGGATGGCAATAAGTTAAAAGGATACTATCCTGGAACGACCGATTATTTGGTGATAGGTGTTGGAAATGATGGCCAGTTTGCAATGAAAAAGGGGGGAGTAGGGACGGAAGTTAGCTTTGAAACCCCAAAAATAAACTTTCCTTTGAACGCCGAGTCGCTTGGTAATGGTTTTACCGTTTTCCAATTGGTTTTCGGAGATAAATATGAAGGAAATATCTTCGAAGGAAAAGAACTGATAGCGAAAGATGTGGATGCCGATAAGGGCTACGTTACCCTTCAAATCAAAGGTGATGAGGTGTTCTCGGACGGCAAATCGAAGTTGTTAGGGGTTGATACGACGAAGGTTACGATCACCAATGCAAATGATGTTTTTGGTGCTAATTTCAAGGCTGATTCGACTTATAAAGCATTAGCAGGTGTCCATACAGTTGGGAATGCAAATTTCCAGCAGTTCAAGTTTACGATCGACTTGAAGAACGATTCCATTGCAATGTATGTAAAAGCGGCTCCAAATGTAAATGGTGAATCGTTGAGCGAAGTGGTCGGTGATGTCCGTGTCGTTTATGCTCAGACCGGCAATAAGAAAGTATTGACAGTTTCGAGGGTTGGCACAGATGGAACGATCGAACAAGGTGCACTCCCGTTGATTACTTCCAGACAAGGCACACCGACAACGCTGCCCGATGGTGACGGCGTGTATTACCTCAAGAGCGCAAGCAAAGATGTTGAAGGTGGCAAATATTATGTGGCTTATAAAGACAATGAAGGTGTCTTTTTCGGTGGTGACAGCGTTCCGGTCCTGACTCGTCCACGCGGACAATGGATTGTCAAGGAAAACAATGGCAAGTATACGATCGTGGATCGTGAATCAAACACGGCATTGATTCAGAACAAGCAAATATTTGAAGTGCCGGGGATGGAAAGTGCGTACCTAATTGGTCAAGACACAATTTCAGTCAAGCAAGTAGGGGTAGATTTGAAAGACAAATTCATCGGCTCGTTTGCCCCGACTGAACAGGAACTGGTCGATAAGGGATATTATATGAGTCTCTTCACGTCGACTCCCGGTGTGCCGGATTTATTTATGTACACAAACGACTCTATTTTAAAAGGCAGCGCAGTGGATATGAACTTGTTTAAATTGTATCCGGTCGATACGACCGTTGTTGCCGGAGCCAAGTTGTTGGGCGACGAGATCTCCGAGATCACCTATGAGGTAGGCGGTTATTTCGTGGATGGAAAAATCGCTAAAGATGAAGAAAAGGAATTCTTGAAGTTCTCCACGTCTGCCGCTGCTCTCCGGTTCCGCTTCCGGATTCACCCGGCCGGATTGATGCAATATGCAATGATGACAGAAGACGGCAAATATGTCGGAATCGACATTAATTCTTCCAACCTGCAATTGACGGACCAGTGGACGAATGTGAACCTTGCACCGGAAGATGCCCCTGAATACGCCTCTTTTGAAGCTGGACACAAGCGTATCTCTGTCGATGGCAATTCGCTGGTGATGAATCCGCTCAACCGTTTTGCCCAAATGAAGGCGGAAGGTAGTGAAATCACAAAAGCTGTTTATGAGAAAGATAACTTCAGCTTGTGGGTGGAACCGGACACGGTAGTTGCAGGAAAACAGCTCTACTTCATATCCTCGGTAGTGGACGGTACTCGTTACTATTTGTCTTTCAAGGACACGACGGTGAATGGCATAAGTGCTGAGGCCTACAAGAATGCTATGTTCTTGCCGGATACAGTCAAGACGGTGAAAGACAGTCCGGCTTTGTTCGCCTTTAAGGTGAATGAGCATGGCGGTTATATCTTGGAGAACCAGCAGCAATTGAAGGGCGGATATCCATATGTCGGCATCGTGGGTAACTCTGTCGTGTTGGAACGATTCGCGTCTGTCGCATTCGAGGTACAAACTGCTTCCGCTCCGACAGCCAACGAAGAGATGAACGTCTCCGAAATCAAGGTGATCAGCAATGACGGTCAGGTTATCGTGACGAATGCTTCCGGTAAAATGATTACATTGTCCAACATCTTAGGACAAACAATCGGTGTTCGCAGAGCAAACTCTGAATACTTCTCAATGCCTGCTACCTCCGGCATTGTATTGGTAACAGTTGAAGGTGACACCACTTACAAAGTGATTGTAAAATAAGAACAATGATCTTATAACTAAAAAGGCGGCCTCCTGCAAAGGGAGCCGCCTTTTTAGTATTTGCTGGAGAAGTTTTATTTCTCGCCTGAAAGTTTCTTTTCTAAATAAGCCAACTTTTTAATGGCTTTTTCCTTTTCTTTCGTCAGTTTTTCGATGTCGCTTAATACGACAGCCAGTTCATACGTCGAAGCGATTGCTTTCTTATCCGCATCGGCAATATAGAGAATGTAAGGCTTTCCGCCTGTATATTCGACTTTGATGCGCTCTCCTTTATGGGTAAAAATGAACTTGACGGCATCTTCGCATTTCTCTCCCTGATAGGTTACTACTTCAGTCGTATTCCCTAAATCCTTGAAATGGTAGTTCAAGCCGCCGTCGTAGGGGATGGCAGGCGTTTCGGCAAAAAGGCCGTCCTGCGTGCTCAGCTTGATACCGGTATGATTGATTGGCTTGCCTCCGAAATAAACACTTGCCAGGTACATTTCTCCTTTCTCGTTTACACCGGAACGAATATAGCAGCGCTGGATATTACGTTCGATAGTTTGCTGCTTGGATACGTAATTTCCGATTTCATTATAAGCAGAATCCTTTTCGAAGTTAAAACCTTTCTTCAACCCTTCCAGTTCCTGCTGCTTGACAGGAATCAGACTGTCGCAGAAAGCCAAGTTGCGTTCCGCTTCCTTTTGTTCCACCTGGCGCATCAGTGTCAGACCTTCCCGAATTACCTTGAACTCTTTCGGATACAGGATACGGATGCTGTCTATTTCACTTTTGGCAGCAAAGAACTCATTCCGTTCATACATGCTTCTGGCATTGTCCAACTTTGCCTGTGCATTCTTCTCGTCATTGTTACAACCGGACAATGCCACGGCTGCAAGTGCTATACAGATTGCTGACTTTTTCATTATGATAATTGTTTAATTGTCTACTTCTTATTATCCGATGCAAAGATATTGGAAAAAGAGAGAATTAGCATCCCCGCAAGAATTTAATTATCTTTGCCCGATAAATGCTGATTTATGGGTGTGCAATAAAATAATGGTGTCTCGTGGGGGGGGCTACTCCGCCCAATGGAAATAAAGTCCGCCTTGCCGGATTCGATGGGCAGAGTAGAGCCCTGCCCCTGCAAATGACGATTATTTTGTATGGCCATGTCATCCAGGTTCCATGCCAATAAATCATTATTTATAAATAAACAATATATATATGTATATAGAACAAGGAGAGATATTAAACCATATTTCGGCGAAGGCGTTTCATCTGATTTCGGAAGCAGCAGACGAATTAGGGATTGAGGCATATGTGATAGGTGGCTATGTGCGGGATATATTTCTGCATCGCCCTTCTAAAGATATTGATGTCGTGGCCGTCGGGAGCGGCATCGAACTGGCGAAAGCTGTCGCTAAGAAATTGGGAAGGGGGGCTTATTTGTCCGTATTCAAGAACTTCGGTACGGCGCAGGTGAAGGCAGGTGACTTGGAACTTGAATTTGTCGGTGCTCGTAAGGAGTCCTATACACACGATAGCCGGAAACCGATTGTCGAAGACGGGACACTCGAAGATGACCAGAACCGTCGTGACTTTACGATCAATGCCCTGGCACTTTGCTTGAATAAGGACCGGTACGGTGAGTTGGTCGACCCTTTCGATGGTTTGACCGATATGGACAATTTGCTGATCCGTACTCCGCTCGACCCGGATATTACCTTTAGTGACGATCCGTTGCGTATGATGCGTGCTGTCCGTTTTGCCAGCCAGTTAGGGTTCTTTATCGATCCCGACACTTTCGATGCGATCGAACGAAACAAGGAGCGTATCTCGATTATCTCAAAAGAACGTATTGTCGATGAATTGAACAAGATCGTCCTCTCGCCGAAACCTTCTGTCGGCTTCGACTTGCTGGACCGTTGCGGACTGTTGCCTCTGATCTTCCCAGAACTTTGCGCTTTGAAAGGAGTGGAGACGAAGGAAGGGATAGGGCATAAGGATAACTTTGCCCACACGCTGATGGTGCTTGACCGCCTGAGTAAGACCACTGATAACTTGTGGTTGCGCTGGAGTGCCCTTTTCCATGATATAGCCAAGCCGGTGACGAAACGTTTCGATCCGCGCCTGGGGTGGACATTCCACAATCATAATTTTATCGGCGAGAAGATGATTCCCGGTATCTTCCGCAAGATGAAACTGCCGATGAACGAGAAGATGAAATATGTCCAGAAGATGGTCAGCCTGCATATGCGCCCGATTGCTTTGTCGGACGATGAGGTTACGGATTCGGCCATCCGCCGCCTGTTGTTTGATGCAGGTGACGATATAGACGACTTGATGAAGCTTTGCGAAGCGGATATCACGAGCAAGAACCCCGAAAAGGTACGCCGTTTCCTGAACAACTTTCAAAAAGTTCGCAGTAAGCTTGCCGCCATAGAAGAGAAAGACCGTGTGCGCAATTTCCAGCCGCCTGTGACAGGAGAGGAGATCATGGAAACATTTGGGCTTCCCCCTTCCCAGCCGGTCGGTATTCTGAAAGAAGCTATCAAGAATGCGATTCTTGACGGAGTGATCCCGAACGAATATGAAGCCGCCCATGCTTTTATGCTGCAACGGGCGGAGAAGATGGGGCTGAAGGTGGTGCGTTGAACCGGAGGTGGTCTTCGGACAGATGAAGTCCAATATGGCTTACCGCCGTTTCAGGCACATGGGAAAAGACAAGGTCGCGATGGATTTTGCCTTCGAAAAAGACGCCCTTTTCCGCTGGATAAGATGTAAAAACAGGGCATAAAAGTGTCCCTGACATAGCAGATAAACATCCCCTCATCTCCGGCAGGGATCCGCGAAGGCCCGGGTCTGCATCTTTCCCACACCCGGATGTCTGTGCCTCTTACACCCAGATCTCGAGTGGCTATCTAAGTTGTTTTTGGCAAAAAACAAATAAAAAACTGACAGCCCACCGATAAGTTAACTATATTTGTCAGCAGATAAGAAGTTACATGCAAAAAAATGACAAAATAAAATTTTATTCCTGCCTGGCTCCTCTTTCCTTTTTATATGGAATTGGGGTGTGGTTGCGAAATCGACTTTTTGATTGGGGTATTTTACATTCCGAACAATACCCTATTCCTGTAATTTGCATAGGGAACTTATCTGTAGGAGGAACGGGGAAAACTCCCCATACAGAATACATCATACGCTTGCTGAAAGACAAGTATCGCATTGCAGTATTAAGCCGAGGGTACAAAAGAAAAACATCAGGGTTTATTCTTGCTGACTCAGAAAGTTCCAGTTGGGAGATCGGGGATGAACCTTTTCAAATGAAAAACAAATTTCCGGATATACTTGTTGCTGTCGATACTAATCGCCGCCGGGGGATTCAAAATCTTTTGTCCCTCCCTGAAAAAGATAAACCTGAAGTAATTCTGTTAGACGATGCATATCAACATCGGTATGTGACCCCCTCCCTTTCGATCGTGTTGAGTGACTGTCACCGTCTATTTTACAATGACAAACTAATGCCTACTGGATATCTGCGAGAACCGATAAGTAATATAAACCGAACAGATATAGTGGTTGTTACTAAATGCGAAGAAGATATGAAGCCGATCGATTTTCGTATTATTGAAGAAAATATGAAGTTGCGGGCTCATCAGTTACTTTTCTTTACCAGCATCGTTTATGGGAAAGTCAAACCTGTATTCCCCTCGAAAGCTTGTTTCTTAAACCATAAAAATATAGGAAAAGAAGATGATATTTTATTGATATCGGGTATTGCAGTTCCCGCTCCATTTATTCGTGAGGCAGAAAAGTATTCAAACAAAGTGGTACCGATGGTTTTTCCCGATCATCATACATTTAGCAAATCAGATTTCAAAAAATTGGAGGTGGCATTCGAAAAGATGACTTCACCGGGAAAACTAATTTTAGTAACAGAAAAAGATGCAGCACGTTTAAAAAACAATCCTCTTGTTCCGGAAAGTTGGAAGAATTTTTTATATTATCTACCGATTGTAATCCAGTTTTGCAATGGGCAGAGTTTTGATGAGACAATAAAAAAACATATTATCACATTCCCCAAAAATAATATTTTACAAAACAAATATGAGTAATAGGACAGAAATATCAACATTAGGCGAATTCGGTTTGATTCGTCATCTGACTAATAGAATTGAAATAAAGAACAATAGTACGATAAAGGGCGTAGGCGATGATGCTGCAATCCTCTCCTATGAGAATAAACAAGTGCTTGTTACCACCGATCTATTATTGGAAGGTATTCATTTCGACTTGACTTACGTACCTCTAAAACATCTCGGATATAAATCGGCTGTTGTAAATTTTTCCGATATTTATGCAATGAACGGTCTGCCTAAGCAGATCACTGTATCACTTGGCATCTCCAAACGTTTTTCTGTTGAAGATGTAGAAGATTTTTATGCTGGGCTAAAGCTGGCCTGTGATGTGTATGGAGTTGACATTGTCGGAGGAGATACTTCTGCTTCTTTAACAGGACTTTGCATCAGTATCACTTGCATAGGGGAAGGAGAAAAAGACAAAGTTGTTCTTCGCAGTGGAGCCCAGGAAACGGATTTGATATGTGTTTCCGGTGATTTAGGAGCTGCTTATATGGGATTACAATTATTAGAACGAGAAAAACGGATATTTAAAGGTGAAAAAGATTTCACTCCAGATTTTACAGGCAAAGAATATCTATTGGAACGCCAGTTAAAACCGGAAGCACGTAAAGATATTATCGAGATGCTTCGTTATGCAGGGATTATCCCAACAGCAATGATGGATATATCAGACGGTCTTTCTTCCGAACTTTTACACATTTCAAAAGAAAGTAATGTCGGATGTCGTGTATATGAAGATAGAATTCCTATCGATTATCAAACAGCTGCAATGGCTGAACAATTTAATATGAACTTGGTAACCGCAGCTTTAAATGGTGGTGAAGACTATGAACTACTTTTCACTGTTCCTCTCATCGATCATGACAAAGTATCTGAAATGAAAGGTGTTAAAATAATCGGTCATATTACAAAACCAGATCTCGGTAACTACCTGGTAGGCCGTGATGGAGGCGAAGTCGAACTAAAAGCACAAGGTTGGAATTCTTTGGAGGAATAAAAATTCAATAAAAAGCGACTCCACCTATTGCAAGATTCAAAAAAGATCCATATCTTTGCACCCGTTAAACAAAACAACGGTGCCATAGCTCAGTTGGTAGAGCAAAGGACTGAAAATCCTTGTGTCCCCGGTTCGATTCCTGGTGGCACCACTTTTTAAGAAAGAAAAATGATGTAAATCCCTGAATTTCAAAGAAATTCGGGGATTTTTCTTTTCCAAAAATAGGTAAAATTAGTGGGATTGGAGCAAACTATACGTCCTTATTCAAGGGACTGGTTTTAAAAGCCCGAAATGTTCCACTGCGAGGTGTTTACTTCATTCTTTTACAGCTTGTTGCGCTATTTTACATAACAGGGTTCTCGGTTCGATTTCCTAACTTTGTATCATTAAAAATTGAGCCGTATGGAAAGAAAAAGATTCAGCGTGTTGTTCTTCATCAAGCGTAGCAAACTGTTAAAAAACGGGGAAGCACCCGTGCGTGTGCGTGTCACTTATGACCGCCTATACGTGGAACTTCAACTAAAGCGGAGCGTAAAAGTCCCACTTTGGTCGCAGGAAAAAGAGAAATCGACAGGCAAAGACCGAAACTCCGTGGAACTTAACCATTACATTGACGCCCTGCGTGTAAAATTCTATCAGATTTACCAAGACTTGGAACTGGAGGGAAAGATTATCTCCGCACGTGCCATAGTGAACCGCTATCAGGGAAAGGACGAGACTTTCAAGACATTATACAATGTGTTCAAGGAGCATAACGACAACTGCCGGAAGCTAATCGGGACGGACTATGCCGACATCACCGTAAGACGTTACGATAACTGCCTTAAATATCTCATGGAACTGGTTAGACGTGACTACAAGGTAGATGATATGCTGTTGCGTGAGGTAAACGGAGAACTGGTGCGTAAATTCGATTTATACCTAAAGACGGAGAAACATTGCGCACAGAACACCGTTATCCGGTACATGAAATGCTTCAAGAAAGTGATAAACCTTGCCATTGCCAACGAGTGGCTGACAAAGAACCCGTTTGCCGGAATCAAGTTTCACGAGGTAGAGGTAAACAAACAGTTCCTAAGCCAAGCCGAGATTAACCGGATATGGCAGAAAGAGTTCAGGATTGAACGGCTGGAACTGGTACGGGATGTTTTTATCTTTTGCGTATATACCGGGCTGGCATTCATAGACGTGTATAATCTGCGCCCCGAACATATTTCAGAGGACAGCAACGGCAACCTGTGGATAGTGAAACCCCGCGAAAAAACAAACAACCTTTGTAACATCCCGCTTTTGAGCATTCCCAAACAGATACTTGAAAAATATAAGGATAACCCCTACTGCATGGATAAAGGAACTTTGTTGCCTGTTCCCTGCAATCAGAAGATGAACAGTTACCTGAAAGAGATTGCCGACCTGTGTGGAATCAAAAAGAACCTGACCACGCACACAGCCCGCCACAGTTTCGCATCGGTTATCGCACTGGCTAACAACGTGTCACTGCCGAACGTGGCTAAAATGCTGGGGCATTCATCCACCCGAATGACACAGCACTACGCAAAGGTATTAGACCAAACAATATTAAGGGATATGCAGATAGTGGAATCTAAAATTTCAAAGAATTAAAGATTCTATATTAGCGTATAAAGTTTGGTTTCTAAAATTTGCTCATATTAGTTTTATATTTTATTTTTGTGTAAATCAATCAAATAAAAGGGAACTATGATACCAAAAGTTTTTGTATCTTACTCACATGACAATGAAGAGCATAAAGAGTGGGTTCTACAACTTGCTATAAGATTACGTTCAAATGGAGTTGATATAATCTTAGATAGATGGAATTTAAAATTAGGTAGCGATTTGGCTGCATTTATGGAACAAGGACTTTCTAAATCACAAAGAGTAATCTGTATATGTTCAGAAAAATATGTAACAAAAGCCAATGAGGGTAAAGGTGGAGCTGGATATGAAAAACAGATAATATCAGCAGAGTACATTCAAGACCAAAATTCAAATTGGGTTATCCCACTTATTAGAAACAATGATACAACTAAAAAAGTTCCTATATTCTTAGGTGGAAGACAATATATTGATTTCAATGATTCTAATCTATATGAATCAAAATATGAAGAATTATTAAGAGATATTCTTGATGAACCAGTATTACCTATTCCTCCTATTGGAAAAAATCCATTTAAGAATATAAAAGATTTTGCAAAACAAAGATTTATACCCTCAAATGAGAAATACGTTTCTCCGGCGGTAAAAGGACTTGTAACTTTTGATTATTCAAATAACAATGGACGATATTGTATTGGTCAAAATGAATTAATGTTTGAATTATGCTTTTCTAAAGCAAGCAATAGAAGTATTCACATATACAACGATTCCGCAAGTGTATCAACAGTTGCCTTAGTTAAAGATTTATCGGATATTAACCAAATAGCTGATGCTCGCATATATGATAGTTCATCAAGAATTAGGACTCCAATTATTAACCAAATTGTCGTGTTACAAAATATAAATGGATTTTATGCTGCAATAAAAATTCTTGCATTAAAAGACGACAAGCGAGGAGATTATAACGATGAAATCACTTTTGAATATGTAATACAAACTAATGGTTCTTCTGTATTTAACATATAGCACAGAGAAATCCATTAAATAAAAATCAAAAGAGCCAGCAATCACGGTTTCTTGAAAACTGTGATTGCTGGCTTTCAACCAAACAATATAGAAAACAAGACAGCTATATTTCAATCTTTCAAGAAAGCAATAAAACAAGATTCCATGTTTTCAAGATTTCATTTCTGATAGAACTTTTCCAACAAATCCATGATGTCACTTTCCCGGTAGATGATTTTTCCCGGAAGCTGCACATATCCCAACAGTCCCGTGTCCCTGTAATCCTGTAACGTCCGTTTGCTGATGCAAAGCCGTTTGCACACTTCCTCGCCCGTCAGATAGTGTTCACCGTTCAATACAGGGCGATAGTTCATTACCACGTACTCCACGTTTTCCAGCACCCTGTCAAGGGAGGAAAACAGTACCAGCGTAGTATCGGAATCTTTCGTTATCAAATCCATACGCCTACTTTTTAGAATTGTCCCTTACTTGGCTAAGCAGAAATGTTTCCACGTCCGAAGCCTTGTAGTAAATCTTATTGTTAATCTGCGAATAAGGCAGTTTCCCCGTATCACGGTAGGTCTGCATCGTCCGGGCTGAAACGTTCAGCAGACGGCAGGTCTCGCAGTTATCCAGCCACTTGTCACGCTTCCTGCGTAAAGGCACGCAGAGCGCATCCACACGTCCCACAAAATTTTCAAACCTCTGTTTCCAAAGTTCAAAGGTTCTCTTTTCAATCGTCACTATTTCCATAACTGATACATTTATTCTTGTCAATACTCCGTTTTTCTTCACTGGTGCAAATATATAAGGCTGAATAATAGGTTGTTCCGCTCTGTCCTCAAATGACCTTGCGTGTCTGAAAATGTCCACCACTGCCCCAAGCGAACAGGAAAGAAACAATAAGAGAACAGAAATCCCGGTTTCCCCCACTTTCTAAATAAGTAAGGTAATAAACACAAAGCCGTTTTCTATTTGCCGACATTAATTTGGTGCAGAGCGAAGCAAAGCGATTCCAAACGGCTGACGCTTTGTTTTTTACCGATTTTTCTTATTTTATTTGTGGTGCTAATTCAAAAAACAAGCACCTATGAATAATCCTTTCGAAGAAATTTTCAAACGGCTGGAGAACATCGAAAAGATGATTGCCCCGGTCATGGGCGCACAGCCCGAAAAACGGCAGGACGGAAAAGAGCCTGTGTTAGTCAAAATATCCGTTGCCAGCGGCATAACCGGGTATTCGGTCAATTACCTGTACCACTTAGCCAGCAAGGGACTGATACCGTGTGTCAAGCGTGGGCGTACCCTGCGTTTCGACATGGAGGAACTAAAAAAGTGGATGCAGCAGCAGTATGTCCCGGCTTCTAACAGACTTCCCGATGAAAAAGAAAAGAAGTGATGAAACACGGCATATCGAGGGCTGGCAGTCAAAGAACGAGCGCATTGAAAGCCTGTTAAACGTCCTGTACGATTTCCGGTTCAATACCGTAAAGAGCCGGACGGAATACCGGGCTGCAAGTTCTTCGGGCTTGTACCAGCCCGTTACAAAATTCGTTCTGAACTCGTTCAGGCGCAGGCTGGACGCAACCGCTGGTATCGTCAGCTCTGCCGAGAACATCCGTACCATACTGGAAAGCGATTTCGCAAGAAAGGTACATCCCATACGGGAATACTTCAACGCCCTGCCCTTACTGAATCCAGCCGAACACGGGCATATCGGCAGGCTCCTGAACACGGTACAGGTAGCCAACCCCGGCAAATGGGAGGAATATTTCACGAAATGGCTTATCGGTGTGGTAGCCAACGCCATGAACGACACGGGGTGTCAGAACCATACCTGTCTGGTATTGACAGGGGACAAGCAGGGACAGTTCAAATCGTGGTGGCTGGACAACCTTTGCCCGACACCGCTTAAGAATTACCTGTTCACTGGAAAGATAGACCCGCAGGGCAAAGACACCCTGACACTGATAGCCGAATACCTGTTCATCAACATTGACGACCAGCTAAAGGAACTCAACAAGCAAAACGAGAACGCATTGAAGAACCTTATCACCACCCCGGCGGTGAAATACCGCAGACCGTATGACGTTTACATAGAGGAATACCCCCACCTCGCCAGCTTCATGGCTTCGGTGAACGGCAACGAGTTCCTGACCGACCCGACAGGCAGCAGGCGTTTTTTGCCGTTCGAGGTGCTGCACATAGACAAGCCCACGGCAGAAAGTATTCACATGGATAACGTCTATTCCGAAATCATGTACCTGTACCGTCAGGGCGTGCGCTACTGGTTCAATGATGCGGAGATTGGAGAACTGCACCTGAACAATGCGGAATTTGAGGTGCAGACAATCGAGTTTGAAATGCTGACGCAATATTTTGAGAAGCCAACAGAGGAAGAAGAACCCCATTTTTTTATGACAACAGCGCAAATACTGGCACGTTTACGGGATATATGCGCCATGCAGCTATCTGAAAAACGGCTGGGGGAAGCGTTGCGTAAAGCCGGGTTCAAACGGGTACAGAAACGCATCAACAAACAGAATTATTCGGTATATGGGTACAGAATAAAGCCAGTCCCGGTATCCTCTACAAATGACGATTACGGTTAGCACGGTCATTTTACGATTGGTTATTACTGCAACGCAGTAACCGCCACAGTAAGATGCATTTTTTTACTTTATAGTCTGTACATCAAACATTTAACAGTGGCGCAGTAAGCAGTAAGATAAAACCGTAAACTTTTGGAAAAGTTTGGAAAAAGAAAAAACGCAGAAAATATCAAGGTTATATTTCTATCTTCTTTTGAAGAAAGAACTTACTTATCTTACTGCATAAGGGATAATCCGCTGAAAGAAAAAGAATTATGCGCAGAAACATAGTAACTTTTCTTCTTACTGACTTCTTACTGTGCTACTGCAATTTATCAACATCAAAAAATAAAGATTATGACCTACAAGGAAGCCAACAATATCAGTATCAAAGACTACCTGAACTCTTTGGGAATCCAGCCCGTCACGGAAAAAGGAAGCTACGGCATGTATCGCAGCCCCTTACGGGAGGACAACACGCCAAGTTTTAAGGTGGATTATAACGCCAATCTATGGTGTGACTACGGAACTGGTGAGGGCGGGACGCTCATCGACCTTGTGATGAAGCAGCACCAGTGCAACGCCTACGGCGCTATCTGCCGACTGGAACAGGGCAACACCGCCTCTTTTTCCTTTCACGGGAAAGACCTGCCCGAAAGGGACACGAAAAGGCAAGCAGCCAGCCCGATAGAAATAAGAAGAATACAGCCGTTACAGAATCCGGCACTCATGCGCTATTTGCAGGAAAGGGGAATTTCTCCCGGAACGGCAGCCCCATACGTGCAGGAAATGTATTACCGCATCGGTGGCAAGCCTTATTTTGCGCTGGCGTTCAGGAATGATTCAGGAGGTTACGAACTCCGCAATCCCCGTTTCAAGGGCAGCACATCGAAAGACATTACCCATATACGGCAGCAGGGAGAGCCGAGAGATACCTGTTTCGTGTTCGAGGGCTTTTTGGATTTCCTCTCGTTCCTCACTATCCGGCAACAGAAAAGCCCGGATATGCCCTGCACCGACTGGCAGGACTACGTTATCCTGAACTCCACCGCCAACACGGATAAAGCCTTATATCCGTTGGCTGGTTACGGGCATATACATTGTATGCTTGACAATGACGAGGCAGGCAGGAAAGCGGTTGAAGCCATAAGGCAGGAATACAAATGGCGTGTCCGTGACGCATCATACCTGTACAGCGGTCACAATGACCTGAACGACTATTTGCGTAGCCTTAAAGTGAAACAATCCCAAGACTTGACAGTTACCGACAAGCCCAAGCCGGAGCAGGATAACAGACAAAATCCGGGTGAAAAAAGAAAGAGAGGGCTAAGGATGTGACCTGCAAGACTGGCGGCATGAACAGACGGCAGGCTGTGTGATTAGGGAGAGCAAGGTTATGTTTCGGTTTACCGAAACACCTTGCTTTGCCTGACAGCAAAGAAAATTTCTCCCGTTGGTCGCAATTTTTAAGATACCAGCTATAAGTAAAAACGTATGACAGAGATAAGGGACAAAACGGGAGGTCGCCCGGCAAAAAGCCGGATAGACAAGCAGAACCGGGTAGTCAGCACGAAGCTGACCGAGTTACAGTTCTACGCAATCAGGAAGCGAGCCGCCGAAGCCGGGCTGTGCGTCAGCGAGTACGTCCGGCAGGCGGTTGTTTCGGCAGAGGTAACGCCCCGGCTGAACAGGCAGGATGCGGACACTATCCGCAAGCTGGCAGGCGAAGCCAACAACATCAACCAACTGGCGCACCGGGCGAATGCCGGAGGGTTCGCACTGGTAGCAGTGGAACTGGTGAAACTCAAAAACAGGATTATTGAAATCATAAACCAGTTGTCGGATGATTGGAAAAATAAAAAAGGGAAGCGGGTTTAAGGGCTGCGTAAACTATGTACTCGGCAAGGAACAGGCGGCTTTGCTCCATGCGGAGGGAGTGTTGGCGGAAAACAACCGGGACATCATACGCAGTTTCATACTGCAAGCCGGGATGAACCCCGACCTGAAAAAGCCTGTCGGACATATTGCGCTAAGCTATTCCCCGGTGGACGCACCCAAGCTGACAGACGGGAAAATGATACAGCTTGCACAGGAGTACATGCGTGAAATGAAAATCACCGATACACAGTACATCATCGTGCGCCACCAAGACCGGGAACATCCGCACGTGCATATCGTGTTCAACCGCATAGACAACAACGGTAAGACCATTTCGGACAGGAACGACATGTACCGCAACGAGCAGGTATGCAAGAAGCTGAAAGCCAAACACGGGCTTTATTTCGCTAAAGGCAAGGAACATGTAAAGCAATGCCGTTTGAGAGAGCCGGACAAATCCAAATACGAGATTTACAATGCCGTAAAGGATGAAATCGGGAAGTCCAAGAACTGGCAGCAGTTACAAACCCGGCTGGTGGAAAAGGGTATTACTATCCAGTTCAAGTACAAAGGACAGACTGGCAAAGTGCAGGGCATATCCTTTTCCAAAGGCGAATACACGTTCAAGGGTTCGGAGATAGACCGCAGTTTCAGTTTTTCCAAACTGGATAAATGTTTCGGGGATGCAGGACTGAACACTGCCCGAAACAACCGACAGACGATTTCCACACCTGTTCAGGAGCCAGCGCAGACACCGGGCAAAGCCGACAGTCCGTTACTGGTAGGCTTGGGCGGTCTGTTCTCCGCTTCATCCTCTCCGGCTGATGAAACGCCCGACAATCCCGATGAAAGAAAAAAGAGGAAAAAGAAACGACACTTAAAATTATAGGACATGGAAGATAATTTAATTTTGGAGGGGCTTCTCTCTATGGTTACAGAACTGAAAGAACGGCAAGAGAAGCAGGTCACGCCAGCCAGCCGAGAGGAAACGATTAACCGACTGGACGTTATCGAACAGCGCATTTCGGATATGCAGGGCAAATCCGGCATCCCTGAAAATACGGTGCAGGAGATTCTAAACCAAATCGGCAATATCAGAAAAGGGCAGTCCGAGAATCAAAAACAAGACCTTGAAGATATAAAGGGGCTTATCGTGACCTCGCACCGATATTTCAAGGAGCAGTTAAAAGTGTTGTTCCCGGCTGATGATACACCGACCGGAGAAGCAACGCCCGTTTCATGGTACGGTAAACTGACATACCGGGGAACTCCCTATTTGAAACCTAAGTTCTTTCTTCTTTCAGCAGGGTTTATTATCTGTATCACTTCGCTAATCCTGAATGTTCGTTTCACGGAACGGATGCAGCGGTTACAAGACAATGATATAAAATACCGCTATATCCTGATGAAAGGAAAGTCAGACGGTAGCAGCCTTGATTTGCTGGAAACAAAGTTCAGCCGGGAGCGGGATAACGCTTTCATCCGACGCCTGACCGATTCGGTGAAAGGCTTCGAATACCGTAGCAGGAAACAGGCGGAAGCGTTGGAACGGGCAAGGCTGTTAAACGAGCAAGCCAAGCAGCTAAAGGAGCAAGCCGACAAGTTGGGCAAGCCATAAACCAAAGCAAAGCCGGAGCAGAACCGCCCCGGCTTTTTAATTCACTTCTTTTTCTTCGTGCAGTGTTCTTTCTCGAACTGGCGCAAGGTGGTAACACTAAACCGTTCCTTGATGAACTCCCGGACATCGGAAGCCTTGTAGTACACCTTTCCGCTGATTGTGAAGTATGGCAGCGCACCGATAGCCCGGTAACGTTGCAGGGTCTTGATACTCACTTTGAATAGCAGGCACAAGTCTTGATTATCCAGCAGGTTGTCATCTTCGGGCAGTACCCTGTCGGCATTGCGCAGTACCCGTACATCCTTGCAGAGTTCTTCCAGTTTGGTGTACAGCTTCTGCATCCATGCGCTGAAATCGTCATTGTCTATATACATGATTGCTTCATTTTTCTGATTATACATTATTGTTTGTCAATCGATTGATGAAGCAAAGTTCAGAAAACAAGCGCAAAGAAATTACGGGGGAACTAATGGAATCCCCTATAAATAAATCATAAGTCACTGATTATCTATACCCTTTCTTGTCATGTTCCTTTTTGATAAGGTCTGCCAGTCCATTAAGAAATCCGGTCAGTTTGCCCGGCTTTCGTTTTATCACGTCCTCATGTTTTTGGTAACAGTCGCCTATCTTGATGTTGAACAGCCATTCAAACCCTTTGGATAAGTCCACCAAATAGGCGGGCTTACCGTTCTGATATACGATGTCTTTTGAGAGGAACAAACCGCTTACCATTTCCATGATGTTGATAAGGGTTGTTTTGTCTGCGAGAAAAAGAGGGGAAAGAGATTGCTTATTAACACGTTGCTGTAGTTGTTCCGGGTACTTGATACGCCACTCTATAAGACGTATTTCGGTGTTTAAAAGTCCTATTGCTTCATCAATTAGATGCAAATAGGGCATTTTTTTCTTGCTTAAACCGTACACGGTACGATTTAAGACGGTGTAAACCAAAAGAAAAATAGCGGAGCAAAACGCTGTAATCCTGTTCATTGATACTAAAATTGGCTACATGTGTAGCCAATTCGTTAAGTGCTTCCACTAATTCATGTTTGGAAACATTGCGTTGTGAGCATTCCAACAATAGCTGAAAAAATCTCTGTTGTAATACATTATCCATATATTAAAAACATATTCATACATATTTGTTTTCTATCTGATTTTTAATGCCAATACCACCATAAGTAAAACCACCCCCAAATCCCATAAGTAATAAAATATCATTTTTCTGTATCTTTCCACTCATAATACCATTATACCATGCCAAAGGTATAGAAGCGGCAGAGGTGTTCCCATATTCTCTAACACTGTCTAAACATTTATCCATAGGTATTTTTAATTCATGAAACACTGCTTCTAACAATCTATAGTTTGCACTGTGAGGCAAGAAAAACGACACTTCATCTAAGGCGATACAATTTTTTCTTGCTAAAGATTTTAACCCATACGATAATGTTTGTATTGCCCATTTATATACAACTCTTCCATTTTGATGTAGCTTATTATTAGCAATGACCTCTTCATCATTAATTAAGTTTTTTTGATTTGTTAGGTAAAGGTCTTTTCCAAATTCTCCATTTGTTTCTGTTATTGTTTCTAATAAACAATTTTCTTCTGATTGTTCAACAATAACTACTCCTGCTGCATCTCCAAATAATATGCAGGTATTTCTATCTGTAAAATCTGTTACTTTGGACAATGTATCAGCTCCAAAAACTAAAATTTTCTTATGAGTTCCTGCGGCAATCAATCCCTTTGCTAATATTAAACCATTACAAAATCCAGCGCAGGCAGATGATATATCTATTGCTCCTGCATGTGGAATTTTTAAACGTGTTTGAACTTGGCTTGCGACACTTGGAACAATTTGGTCTGGAGTTGTAGTAGCAACTATTATAAAATCAACATCGCTTAAATTTTTATTGTAAACAGATGAAAGATTTAATGCAGCTTTTATACACATATCACTTGTATATTCATCCGTAGCTGCAAAAAAACGACTCTCTATGCCTGTCCTTTCTTTAATCCATTTATCAGAAGTTTCTAATCTTTTCTCAAAAAACGAATTATACACTTTTTGTTTTGGATGATAAATCCCAATCGAATTAATTATTGCATTCATATTTATACTTATTAGTAAGTAAGTTATTAGGGCAAAAAAAATTAAATGCTTAATAATCCTGCCTGAATTGACTTATATACATCATTTCTAAGAACTTTATTCATTTGCAAAGAAGATAGTAAGGCTGAATGAACCATATATGCTTTAATTTGTGGCTGTTCATTAAATGAAAAAACTTTGGTTTGCAAACCAACTTCCAATAAGTCTGTAAGCCATTTAAGAATAAGATTCACCAATTCTCGTAATTTTTTCTGCATATTTTCAGGTAATGTATCAAAAGAGGGCGAAAGTGCTCCAACCACACAAACCCAATGATTTTCAACAAAACTATCGTGCATGTGAACGTAATTATAGAATTGTTTTCTATAATCCAGCTTTTTCCAACTATCCACCAATTCTTTAAAAGCATAAATGTTACGTTGAATGATTTCCACACCTAAATCAGATTTAGAAGGAAAATAATAATGAATTGCCGCATTCTTTATACCCAATGCTTTGGATATATCAGCATAGCTAAAAGCATTATATCCGATAGAGCGGATTAATTCACTTCCCAAACGAATTATTTCATTTCTTGTATCATTCATGCCGCAAAGATAATTGATTTTACTTAGTAGTAAGTATATTCATGCGAAAAAATGTGCTATATTTGTGAAAAAGTTATTTGGAACAATGGAAATATAAGGCAAATTAGAGAATTTCGCTCATTTCTATATCGTTACCCTTTATTCTTATGAATTCTCTAAATATTTGTTATTCAGTAAATAATGTTTTTATTTTCGTTTCCATAGAAGGTAATGTAGCATTTGAAAATATACTAAAGGCTAAAAAAACTTCTTGGAGATATTGATAATTCCAAATAAATGCCTACCTTTGCACGCAGAAATCGAACCTGAAACACAAAATTGTGTTGAACGGTGCAAAGTTGTGAAAACCTTATTCAAGGGACTAACATCGTAATAAAGATATAACTTATTGAAAAATAGTGCTATACAAACCGATTTTCGGTTGCTGGTGGCACCACTTTTAAAAGACTTCAAATTTGGTAAATCCCTGAAAATTAAACATTTCAGGGATTTTCTTTTTCCCCTAATCCGCATATTTTGGGCAGAATTACGCACTTTCGCTGTGCTAAATCGTGGACAATTTTAGTCTCGAAAAAAGTGTCCACGAATTGTACCATAAGTCGTTGATTGTCTTATCGTTTAATTCCTGCTATTCTGCACGATTCAGTAACTTTAAACATTAATTTTTTGAAGTATGAAACGACAGACTTTCAACGTGCTGTTCTTCATCCGCAAAACAAGAACAGTAAAGTCAGGTGAGACACCTATCATGTTGCGGATAACAATTCAAGGGCAATTAGCTGAAATGCAGCTAAAAAGAACCGTTAAGCCTGAACTTTGGTCGCAAGCTAAGGAACGGTGTACAGGCAAAGACGCTAAATCAGTAGAGATAAACCGTTATCTAGAATCAGTTAAACTGCGCCTGTACGATATTCATCGAACTTTGGAAGATGAAAATAAACTTATCAATCCGATGGAGATTAAAAGACGCTTTCTCGGACTGGATGAAAAGCATCTAATGTTCTTTGAAGTTTTTCAGGAACATAATGACAAATGTCGTGAGTTGATTGGCAAGGATTATGCAAAAGTAACTATCTCCCGGTTTGATACTTGCCTACGGTATTTCAAAGAGATGGCTTTGAAAAAGTATCACCTAAAGGATATTCCCATGAAAGAAATAAGCCATGCCATCATTCAGGACTATATTCATTTCCTGAAAACAAGGAAGGACTTGCAGGAGAATACAGTAATCCGTTATATGAAGGTAGTGAAGAAAATCACAAACATGGCATTAGCGAATGATTGGATGGAGAAAGACCCGTTTATCAATATCCGTTTCCACGAGCAGGAAGTACACAAAGAGTTTCTAACCAAAGAAGAATTAGAAACTATGCAAAACAAAGTTTTTGATATTCCTCGTTTAGATTTAGTACGTGATATTTTTCTATTCCAATGCTTCACGGGGTTAGCTTTCATAGATGTATCAGAATTAAAAGCAGAACATCTCGTATCTGATAATCAGGGAAATTTATGGATTAGGAAAGCAAGACAGAAAACTAAAGTCATGTGCAACATCCCTCTTTTGGATATACCTTTAGCCATATTGGAGAAATACGATGGGCATCCACTGGCGAAAAAGAAAGGAACATTGTTACCTGTTCCATGCAACCAAAAGCTAAACAATTACTTGAAAGAAATTGCTGATTTATGCAGTATCAAGAAGAATCTAACCACGCATACCGGACGACATACATTTTCGACCGTTGTCGCTTTAGCTAACAATGTATCATTGGAAAATGTAGCCAAAATGCTCGGTCATACCAATACAAAAATGACGCAGCGATACGCAAAAGTATTAGACCAAAGTATTCTCCGAGATATGCAGAATGTACGGGAGAGCTTCTCTACTAAAACCACCTAAAGATAAAAACGGCTACCCAATCCATTTGGACGGTAGCCGATTTTCTATATTCATCCTATTAAAAACTAAAGAGAATAATCTTCTATATTATAGGCAGAACGAAACCTATCTTCCAAAACCTTTCTAATATCCGATTCACAGAACAGCACTTTGCCCGGAAGTTGAATAAAAGGGAAAATGCCATCATCTCGATAATACTGCAAAGTTCTACGGCTGATTTTGAGGATAGAACAAAGTTCTTCACTTGTCAGATACCGTTCACCCTCAAACATGGGCTTATTATTCTTCAATGCATATTCTATATAAGGTAAAACCCTATCTAACGATTGCAATAATTCTTGGCTATCCTCATCCGTGTATAAATCCATAAGCAATTATTCTTTAGTGGTTACTTTTATTCTACCTGAATCCAATAGTTTTTGTACTTCGGCAACCTTATAATATACCTTCTTGCCAACAGTCGAAAAAGAAAGTTTGCCACTCTCACGTAAAGACTGTAATGTTCGTAAAGGAATATTTAAGGAAGCTGCCAATGTTCTACCCTCTATCCATTCTTTCTCAATACGCATATCAGAGGGAGATAAAGAAGTATTATCTGCCCATGATACAATCTGTTCCAACTTCTTTCTAAAAGAATCGAAGGAAACTCTTTCTATTGCTACTATATCCATATATAAATTACTTTTCAAAATTCATTTTCTCAATCCTTTTCTTTTAAAGTAAGTTTTCCAGAACTCAATATGAAGCATTGACAAAGGTAAGTTCCGTATTTAGCCTGTTCAAGTCCGAGCCTTCGGTTTAGATAAAAATCTTCCTCTCATTACATTCGAGCGTATTTTTATCTAAAGACTTGCACAGACTAAATACTTCACTGAAAAAGTCAATGATTCAAATTAAATTCCGAAAAACAATGTTTCCGAGGGTGGCAGGTTATTCCTTCCAGCTTTCAAAGTAATGCTTTTGGAGCAGTTTATCAATATCACTTTGTCGGTAGATGATTTTACCTTTTATCTGAATGAAGGGGATTAATCCCGTATCTCTCCATTCTTGCAGAGTTCGTAAACTGACATTTAGCTTTTTAGAAATCTCATGATTGGAAAGAAAACGTTCTCCGTTCAAATGGGGCTTATAGTGCTTGATAATTGATTCAATACCGTTCAACATTGAATCGAGCGAAGAAATGAACTCTTTAACTTGCGGTGTATCTTTATCTATTAATTCCATGATTGAAAGATTGTTTTATTGAAATATTGATTTCAAGATTGCTAAGTGGCTAATCAGTAAAATGACTAGCTGGTTGATTGATTAGTTACGCAGATAATCGCCTAACGATGAAAGGTTAAGCACATCTTTCACCGGATCATAATCTATGTAAATCCGTTTAGGAGCAGGAGCGATAAAATACAAGCTACCTTCTTTATGTATTTCATATGTGGCGGGTGAAGCCTGTTTGGTGGCTTCCGATACATATATAATAGAGAGAAGATAATCTTTGTCGTTCCGGTAGATGATAACCGTAGGATTCAGATTAATGCTTTCCCATGTGCCAACAATGGAGAACAGGTTGAAGGACGGATAATCTTCTTTAGTTCTTTTCATAAGGCATGATTTGTTTGGGTGATTGATTCTTTATTTCACAGTTTGAAATAATCTTTCCAATATCAGCAGATTTATAATAAATCTTGCTCCCTATTTGAGAATAAGCCAGCCGTCCGCTACTTCGGTAATATTGCAGCGTTCGTTTGCTAAAGCCTAACAACAAGCATACTTCCTGACTATCCAGCCAGTTTTCTACTTTTTGGGTATGAGTGCTGCATAAACTTTCTATCCGTTTGGCAAACTCTGTGAACCGCTCGCAGACATACGAGAATGTTCTTTTTTCGATGGTTACTACTTCCATACTTTTAATTTTAAATGGTTTATAAAACGTGTTGATTCTATTTCACCAGCAAATGAAAGAAGAATCAAGAGCCGTTTTCTAAACTGTCCAAGGATGGCATAGTAAGTTCAGCATTGGCTTGATAGCAAAAAACTTTCTACCACTGCAAATTTACCAAGCATATTATTTGCATGTTTCCGATAAGTAACATACATTTGTTCCCGAATAGTAACAATGCGTAAAATGAAAGGAAAAAGCATAACAGGAGAAAGAGATCGGGAAGCTACCGAAAAGCGGTTGCTAGATACTATCGGTAAAATGATTGCCGAAGATGGCTTCGAGAAAATCGGCATTAACGCTATAGCTACCCAATCAGGTGTTTCAAAGATATTGATATACCGTTATTTCGGTTCGGTAGAGGGACTTATGGCTGCTTACATACGGCAACATGATTTTTGGATCAATTTCCCTCTTGAATATCCCAGCCGTGAAAAACTACCTGCATTCGTGAAAAGTATGTTTCAAGGACAGATTGAGCAATTAAGGAATAATCCTACTTTGAAAAGGCTTTATCGCTGGGAATTATCTTGTAATAATGATATGATTGTAAAGCTAAGAGAGCAACGGGAAAAAGTAGGAATAGACCTTGTAAAGAAAGTAAGCGAACTAACAGGACATCCCCAAAAGGAAATTGCAGCAATAGCCTCTATGCTGACAGCATCAATTACTTATTTGGTAATGCTGGAAGATTTTTGTCCGGTTTACAATGGCATTCCTCTGAATGAGAATTCAGGATGGGAACAGATAAACGAAGGAATTGAAGTTTTAATAAATAAGGTATTTCAAGATGAAAACTGATTTCATACAAATAGCCAGTTATGCTTCCAAAGCTCCTTCGGGACATAACACACAGCCTTGGAAGTTTCATATTACGGACAGTACTATTACGGTTCTCCCCAACTTAGATGTAGCGTTACCTGTCGTTGATAGAAACAATCGTGAGTTATTTATTAGCTTAGGCTGTGCTGTTGAAAACTTATGCATCGCTGCCAGCTATTTTGGTTACACTACCCATATAATAGAATGCAGTATAGAAGCGATTATTCTTGAATTAACGAAAAATGATCTCACAATTGAAGATTCCCTATTCCATCAAATTGAGAAACGACAGACAAACCGCAATATCTATAATGGCAATAAAATATCAGATGGAATTCTGCAACAACTTCAATCCATTCCAAAAGAAAATGGTATTCAATTCTACTTTACTGAAATAAATACGCCATTTGCAAATACAATAACCCAATACATAATGAAAGGGAATGAAATTCAAATGGCTGATATTGCTTTCAAGAATGAATTGCTTTCGTGGATGAGGTTTAATAAAAAACAAGTTGAGGCTACACATAACGGGCTAAGTTATTTGGTTTTCGGAAATCCACCACTTCCTAGAATATTAGCACGTCCCATAGTTAGCTTATTCTTAAAACCTAATGCACAAAACAAATCGGATAGAAAGAAAATAGATTCTTCCTCGCATTTTGTTGTATGCACCACACAACGAGATACAATCGAAGAGTGGATTAACTTGGGGCGAACACTCCAACGCTTTCTGTTAAAAGTAACTGAGATCGGGATTGCTTATGCTTTTTTGAATCAGCCGTGCGAAGTTGCGGCATTAGCTTTTGACTTACGAGAGAAATTACCTGTCAATAAGGAACACCCAACATTAATAATGAGAATTGGTTATGCAAAGCAAATCCCTTATTCTCCCCGTAAAAAGATTGAAACATTACTAGTCTAATATTTTTTTGCTTGCCATGTTCCCGGTTAGTAACAATAATAAAATAACAATTTAATAAAACTAATATGAATAAAATGGGATT
Source organism: Parabacteroides johnsonii DSM 18315 (assembly GCF_025151045.1). Classification (NCBI taxonomy): domain Bacteria; kingdom Pseudomonadati; phylum Bacteroidota; class Bacteroidia; order Bacteroidales; family Tannerellaceae; genus Parabacteroides; species Parabacteroides johnsonii. Next base: position 2,987,568 of record NZ_CP102285.1, on the reverse strand, counting down.
GACATTGATTTATTTATGGCTTGTCAGCCTTTGTTCCTGCCAACAGGAATTGATTGAGTATGAGAAAGGAGATGTAAAGGTATGTATCGAACAGGGTGAACAATGGCTGCATGACTTTCCTTTGTTCTTAGGTATCAACAAAAAGAACCCACCTCAAATTGCTGTCTGGTTGGAAGATACACAAGGAAATTATCTTTCAACGGTCTATGTAACTCATAAGATCGCCACTCAATCTTGGCAAGCATCGGGAGGAAACCGACGAAAAGAAGCACTACCTCATTGGTGTTATTCATGTGGAATAAAATACGATGATGGACTTTATTTGCCCACAAAGAAAGAACCATTAACAGATGGCATATCAGGAGCAACCCCACGTGAAAGTTTTGATATTAAATTAAGTCCGACAACAGTACTTAAGAAATTCGTGGTAAAAATAGAAATCAATCACTCTACCGATTTCAATGAAGCCTTCCCTAAATCAGCCAAAGAAGGAGAAGCCAACTATTCTGGAGGTAAAGAAGGAAGTGGACAACCAGCGATTGTATATACTGCCAATGTCGATTTATTATCAGGAGAAAAATCATTTGAAGCAAATTTGACCGGGCATAGTAGTCCAGATGGAAGTTCGGGAGAAATTAATAAAGATACATCCGGGCTTACAACAGCTTTACACATTGTAAAACGCATAACTGTAACGATCCAATGAAAAAGATTATTCTACTAATTATAGCAAGCTGTACTATTGCAATGGCGACAGCACAAAATAAAGAACACTTCACTTTTGCAACAAGTGTAGGAACAGGGATTGACATGAGCGAGCCAGCAGCTACCCCTTTTTCATTACAGGTTCTGGGGTATTATGCCATCAACAAACGGTTCTCTGTCGGTGTCGGGACAGGATTATCCATTTATGAGAAAGTTTTGATCCCGTTATTTGCCGATGCAAAATTTTTAATCATAAAACCTAGAAAGTTCACTCCTTATATAGAATGTGGCGTTGGATATAGTTTTGTACCGAATAAAAATGCTAATGGAGGTTTTTATCTGAATCCGTCTGCAGGGGTAGAATATTCTATTTGTAAAAGTAAGAAGTTATTCTTGGCTTTAGGATATGAATCCCAGAAACTTGAACGACTGAAAACGCAAAAGCAATCATTGTTTACAGCCGAGTTTGCAGAGAAGCTAAGCCATAATGCTATTTCAATAAAGATTGGATTCATGTTTTAAAGATATACAGAAATCATTCAGCAACATGTAACAGACTTTAGTCTGATTATTAATACTCATTAATTATTAAACACTTCATGCTTATGAATGATTTATCAAAAACGAGGATTATCATCTTATTGACTGATTCCTCACAAAAAGTAACTGACACAGAAATGCAAGACGCTTATGACGAATTTATCAGGTGCATAGCAACAATTGGCAATTCAAAAGATAACTCCAACATCTTTCGGATGCTGAATCTCACTCGTATTGAGATAGCACCCTTAAAAGAGCTATATCAGTGCGAGCAGGGGGAAAAATGCGCTTAAAAATTCTTATCTGCATAAAGTGCTAGCTATTATCAATGTAGAATTAGAACTATTAAGTCTAAAAATTAAGCATCCTGAATCATTTGTTTCACCTATCTCACCAACATCCGAATCAGATCTATACGTAATCCCTAAGTCAAAGGACTTGGGGATTATTGGTATTGCTGAAATAGTAATAGGGTTATCTTTTTTAGGCGAAGTAGTCGGAAAAGACGGAAAGCCCGTCCCATTAGTTCGTTTAGCTCACGGTTTTGAAGTCCTTTTCAATTTAAAATTTGGAAGTATATACGATAAACTGGATGCTATTTTTATGCGTAAACCATTCAATCTGACCAAAACATTAGATGCTTTAAAGAATGCAATTAACAAAGAAGCCCGTAAACGAACTAATAAACATTAAGCAAAATGGTTTTATAATTTTCTCATTTACAACTATTTGAATTCTATTTTCAGGGGAGTAGGTAACTACTCCTCTTTTTCTGATTCCCCATTCTGCCGATTTTTGCATCATCAATCGATTGACATTCATAATGTATCACCAAAAAATGAAGCAAAATGTATATAGACAACGAAAACTTTGAGAAATGGATGGAGAAGCTATCCAAGAAACTCACTGAAATAGGGAAAGACTTAAAATCCCTAATCAATACCGATAAAGTATTAGATGATAATGAAAAGATACTCGATAATCAGGATTTAGCCTTTCTTCTGAAAGTATCTTTCCGAACTCTTCAACGTTATAGGGTAAGCGGGCTACTACCTTTCTTTACCATTGGAAAGAAAACTTATTATCGTGCTAGTGATATCCGGTCTTTCGTTCGTGAACGTGCCGATTCTCAAACCTACAAACAGTTTGAAAAAGCTAATCAATTGGAGAATCAGCCGTGAAAGCAAAAGGTAGCAAATTTAGGAATGAAGTATTACTGCTCCTTCCTTGTACTATCACCCCAATTTAGCAGAAACAGCTACGCCTTCCGGCTTCGCTCGTTTCGCTAATTTGAGCAAGAGGGAACTGGACAAGTTCTGTTCTTCCCTCTTGCCCTGCGGTGCAAAGCCTTCGGCTTTAGCGTGTTACAAGAACACGCTGTAATGACACCTGTAATAAGCATTTTCTTTGTAATGCTTATTATCAGGAATTTATCTATTCATATTTCTATAAAAAAGTAATTACCATGCCAAATAGCAGTCGAAAAACGATATTCACTACCATTTCCATAGACAAGGAAACGGCAGCTTTGGTAGAGAAGATATGCAAACGCTATTCACTGAAAAAGAGTGAAGTTGTAAAGTTGGCGTTCGGGTATATAGACAAGGCGCATATCAACCCATCCGAAGCACCTGAATCCGTAAAATCAGAACTGGCGAAAATAAATAAGAGACAGGATGATATTATCCGTTTCATTCGTCACTATGAGGAAGAGCAACTGAATCCGATGATACGAGCTACAAATTCTATCGCTTTACGTTTCGATGCTATCGGCAGAACTTTAGAAACCCTTATTCTCTCTCAACTGGAAGCCAGCCAAGAGAGACAAACAGCCGTGCTAAAAAAGTTAAGCGAAGAGTTCGGCAATCATGCCGATGTGATAAACAACCAGTCTAAACAGATTAATGCACTTTATCAGATACACCAACGGGATTATAAAAAGTTGCTTCACCTGATACAACTCTATTCGGAGTTATCCGCTTGTGGTGTGATGGATAGCAAAAGAAAAGAGAACCTGAAAGTTGAAATCAGCAATCTGATAAATACATAGGATTATGCACATAGACTTTGCCCCACCATCTAATGGCATATATAATAATGCTGGTAGTAGCCGACAACTAGCAAATTATATGGAACATGAGGATTTCGAACGAATGGAAAAAGGCATCTATACCGAAGGCTTCTTCAATCTGACAGATGATAACATCTATAAATCAATGGTTATAAAAGATATAGATAGTAATATCGGGCAACTCCTAAAAACGGATGCTAAGTTTTATGCTATTCATGTCAGTCCATCGGAAAAAGAACTCCGAGCGATGGGTAATACGGAACAGGAACAAGCCGAAGCAATGAAGCGATATATCCGTGAAGTGTTTATTTCTGAATATGCCAAGAGCTTCAACAAAGAACTATCCACTTCGGATATAAAGTTTTACGGTAAGATTCATTTTGATCGTAGTCGTTCAGATAATGAACTGAATATGCACTGCCATCTGATTGTGAGTCGGAAAGATCAGTCCAATAAAAAGAAGTTATCACCACTTACCAATCACAAAAACACCAAGAACGGAGTGATAAAAGGTGGTTTTGACCGAGTGAACCTATTTCAACAGGCAGAACAAGGATTTGATAAATTGTTTAATTACAATCGACGACAAACTGAAACATTTCATTATCATAAAACGATAAAGAACGGTTCTATATCAGAACAGCTTAAATTACAGGAACAAAATATTACTGGCGAAAAGAAAAAAGAAACATTCCAATCTCGTGAAAAAGAAAACATGATTTCTTGTATTCTTGATAGCAAACAAGAAAACAAGCGCTCTAATAATCAGCAAAATAATAGTAGTGGTGATTTTCTATTGCCTATCTTCTCATTGGGAGATAGTAATAGTGCAGCATTGACAGAGGAATCGCAAGCACAGAAACGCAAGAAAAAAGGGATAAAAAGATGATTAGAAACAATATAGATTAAGAAGATACATCTTGAACATAAGAAGGTAACCTGAAAGACAAAATAGCAAGAGCCATCCCAAACTTTAAAATGTATGCTCTATTTCTAATAATAGCCCTAAACCCAATAAACCTCTACCTAAAAATTCTTATCTTTGTGGAATGGAATCAATAAGTGTAAAACATCAAACCTCTGCAGAATATATAAAAGGGAGAATTATTGACTTTTTTATTCAAGAATCCGATGATATTCTCATCGGCAACGAAGTTATGTATGGGATAAAAAGAAAAGTCGTTGATTTGCTAATAATAAAAAAAGAAAAATTAATTGCTATTGAAATCAAAGGAGATAACGATGATTTAAGAAGGTTACAAGAGCAGATTAGTGAATGTCGGAAAATATTTGATTATATAATCATTTGTACAACAAGTGTTCATCTTAGCAAACTTGTGGGTTCTATTCCAAGCGATATAGGAATTTTCATTATTGACAATAATCGCATAAAGAAAATAAAAGCACCCAAAAAGCTAGTAGAACAAAATAAAATGGATATGCTATATACAATGAACGCCCGATATTTAAAACAATCATTACATATTAAATCCAAATTCAACTCAGATGAAGTTAGAAAATATGCATCACAAATAAGCATAACTAAGACACACCAACTTCTAAGAGAGTATTTCTCGTTTAAAATAAAAGAAAAATATCTACTATTCTTATCCGATAGAGGCGTAGAAACCCATATTGATGATATACCTTTATTGTCTTCCAATATTGAGATTCAATAAGAATATATTCTTTTAATCTGTTGTTCAATATAGATATTCATACGTACAGATATCCAAAAAGAAGGAGATGATGAAGGAGCTCCCCCCTTTGCACATGATCTAATTTGCTCAACTCCCCAGTTATCCTCAATAGCCTTAGGAAATCTAGAATCTCTTACTGTTTGTTGAGCTACTTGAATATAAGTAGAAGCATAAGCGGAAACACCTTTGGGACGACGTTGCTTATAATAAAAAATACTTCTTTCTAACGGAGTATCAATTCTAGGTATCCACCCTCTAGCCATTGTGATAGTATCATTTCTGACCGGATTAATAGAAGCATAATCTCCGTAAATAATGTTAGAACACTGCTCAGATATTAAATTATATATATCTATTTCCGAAATACTGAATGTGTCACTATCAACATCACCTAAGTCTCGAACATTATTTGGAAATGAAGTCGAACAAACTATATAATTTATTCTATCATCCAAGATAGAATGTAGGTTTTTGATTCTCGCAATACACTTCAAAGCAACATTTCTGTATGAAGCTTGCGGTGTATATCCACAATCTAATAGAACATAGAAATTAATATCAACCAATTCCTGTTTTATTAATTCAAAATCATCATAACAATTTTCATCTGAAATATCATTGCGATATAAAATAGAATCAAAATACATTTTTAGATTTTGTACTTGGAGAAGGAGATTCGCTTCAAAATCATCATCATTCAAATTTAAAATGAGAGTTGGAATAATTTCTTCAAAAATATTCTCACTTTTAATTTGAAGTAGAAAATTAATCCAGTTCTGATATCCATTTGTAGGATCATATAAATAACTAATTTCGTCTGAAGACAATGAATCATCAGATGTTAAATCTAAACATACAGTCTGCCCTTGAAATACTTTTTTCAATTTCAATAGACGTTTATCAAAAGGATACGTCTCTATTTCATTTTTTGTTATTTTTCGACCTCTAGTTATCTCTATTACTGGAAGTATACATTGCAAGAGATTCCTACTTGTGTTTTCAAGAGCCCTAATCTCCGCCTCACCTGTCTTAACTATCACCGTATATTTTCTATCCATTATCTTTCATTTTATATCCTAATGATAATACTCTATATTTCATTGCAGCAGATGATACCCCAAACTGCTCAGCTAACACACCTATGTTTTTTATACGTTCTTCTTCTATTAGATTCCTAACAGTATTTTCAGGCATCAATAATCTTGCTGCAAATTCATTCGCATGATATTCAATCGAATCCATCTCATCACTTCTAAAGAAGGTTGTATCAACGAATTCAACACTTTTTTCTTTATGTAGAATGTAATGTCCCAATTCATGAGCAAGGGTAAACCTTTGTCTCTTGTTGTTGTGATTTTTATTAATACAAACAATCCATTTACCATCTATGTTGCTTAAAGAGCCTGATTGGTTTGCGTCCATAGATTCGTATACTACTTGAATATCTTCAAAAGAATTGACTACATCTTCAATATTTAAAGACTTACCTGTATATAATCCTTTTTCTTGTGCAGATTTTAATATATCATCAACTCCTACGAGTAAATCAGGTTCCTGATACTTTGTAGGGCTATTATTTTTTTTTCGGCTTCCTTTTACTCCCATAATATTTAGCTTTATTCTATTTCTTCTTTGGATGATTCTTTTTCTGAAATCCCATCTAAAGACTCAAATAAAAAAGTTATATCTTCTTCTACTTTACTTAACTTCTTTTCAATATTTTCTTTATCAGTTCGAGTAATAAGATCATCTTCGATGCGACCATAAATAGCACTGATAACGCTTTCTTTAAAAGAAATAGAATCTCTTAATAATTCACTTAAGGACTCACGGATATCTTTTTTAAGATTATCCTTTATTTTACTTTCCTTATTATCAAGTTCTTCTCTAATTTCTTCAATTTCTTTATTTGAGGTTATTTTAATACTAAAAATACTACCTATTGTAAATAAAACAAACAATCCAATAAGAAAAGCAACTAAAGTACTATAGTAACTAGAAATGTGGGAAGTATATTCACCTGGTGTTAACAAAATTCCTTTATTTTCCAAGTCTTTCAATATTTCAATACGAGAACATATTACACTATCTTGCCTAATTGAATCATCATTAGTCAATACTTTTTCAGGATTCACTACATATATAGACTTATAATTAAACGGCTCAAAAAAGACGCATGCCGCAACAAGAAACAAGGCAACAGTTAATCCACCTATAAATCCAGACAATGTATTATTCTTCATGTGTATCAAATTCAGATTGCAACTAATACAAAGGTATAGAAATTTTTAGATATTCGCAATGTGATTCTTTGTTTTTCAGGAAAAAAGATGTTGTGTATAAGAAAAAACTGGATACAAACTCATATTATTCCGTAGAAAATTAAATTCATTTTTTTAATATGATTTTTTTCATTATCTTTGTCCTTAGTATTCTCCATGAGCAAACTACCGCAAAAGCACGTAGCAAATTAGTGGGTTAAATCATGGGATATGCTTGAAGCAAAAATATAAAGTTTTAAATATCAGCATGGTAACTCCTAATGGAGAATCTCAGGCGATATTGAAGCAAAGAGATATTTGAAAAAAGAATCGTTCTTATAACAAGCAAAACGATAAAACATAATCGTGTGCTAAATCATGTGGATTTCCAAATGGAAGAAACTATAAAACGGTGATAATCAACAGAGAGAAGATAATAGTTCTCTTTCTGGTGGCACCACTTTTAAAAGACTTCAAATTTGGTAAATCCCCTGAAAACTAAACATTTCAGAGATTTTCTTTTTCCCCTAATCCGCAATTTTGAGCAGAATTACGCACTTCCGTAGTGCTAAATCGTGGACAATTTTAGTCTCGAAAAAAGTGTCCACGAATTGTACCGTAAGTCGTTGATTATCTTATCGTTTAATTCTTGCTATTCTGCACGATTCAGTAACTTTAAACATTAATTTTTCTATGAAGAAACGACAGACTTTCAACGTGCTGTTCTTCATCCGCAAAACAAGAACGGATCATACCGAAATCCTGAGGGATTAAAATATAATCATCTCCCAAAGTATCCATTGCATCTTCCTATAAGCCCCCTGATAGTATTTAAGTATTTATTATAATCCCCGATAGTGTAAAAATAATTCCAGATAAATTTGTTTTGTATAAAATAAAAGCGTTCCTTCGTGCTGTCACTCATTTTCAGAGAGATTATAGGTATAGAGTGAACAAAAACAAAGGAGCCTTGACTGTGCAATGGGTATAGCTTGACAACTTTCAGGTCAAGCTTTTTTATAACAGTATATAACGACAAGAAATATAATAACCCAAACCTTAACTATTAGAAAGAGTGTGTTGCCTCTATATTAGAGGGACACGCTTTTTTATTGTAGTTATGTTGCAGTTCTTTTATTTAGCCCGGTTATGTACGTATAAGGAGATACCTATATTCATAGAGAATTAATTATGCATACATATTGGTGAGTCTGAATAAGAAAAAAGCAATATCCCTCACGCCTCTCAGCTGTGCTCTAAAAGCTTTGATTTTAGCATTGAAGGACTCACTCGCGGCATTGGTGGAGCGTCTTTTAAAAAAGCCAACAATATTCAAGTAGTGTGTTTGTATGGTTCTGGCAACAGTGCCAAAAGACAGGAAACCGGATTTGTCCACCTGATCATACCAATGTGCCAAACGCGTCAAGGCAATATCTGCCGATTGTGCCTGATGATATATCAACCCTAACCTCATGCTTAAGTAATAGGCCTTCTTGATATCGGGATATTCCCGGAAAAGGATTTTAGCTCTTTTTCTTTGGCTCTCCGACCACAGTTCAGTTTTTTTGAACAAAAGATAGCGGCTTCTGGCCAACAGCTGTTTTCGACTGTCCCCATTCTCAAATGTTTCAGTAACAAAAGGCTGTCCTGATGCTTTAGCGTATGTGATCTCGACCATTTCTTTATCCAAGGCTTCCCATCGTGCCTTTATCCGCATTTCCTGAACGGCTTCAAAAGCTAACTTTTGAACATGAAAACGGTCGATAACCAGCTTGGCAGCCGGGAAACAGAGACGGGCTATCCGGGCCATATTGGGTGCCATGTCCAATGTTATTTCCCGAACTTGAAACCGCCTGCGACGGGAAAGTTTGAGTATAACTTGGGATACCTTTTCTACGGATGTCCCTTTGATCATGGCGATGATTGTGCCTTTTCTTCCTTTGGCCTCTTTGTTAATCAGGATTGTATACAGTTCTCCCGACGACAGTGCCGTTTCGTCCAGCCCGACGTAGGGTCCAATGTTTTTCTCGAAGAGCATCCATTCTTCGGCATGGGCACGTTGCTCCCAATTTCTGAAATGACTCAGATGATTCTTATATTGGGACTCCAACAGTTTGGCTTCCATTCCGTAATGATCCGCCAAAAGACTAATGCTAAGAGCGCGCGAGTCGATCCAATGCTTTTAAAAAAGACGCAAATTCAGTCGTTATTTGCGTTCCTTCTGCCACTAATTTCCAATTGCGGCTTACATATTTGCCAGTACTGTGATTGAACCATCTTCGTTTTTTGATAAACAACAGGCAGCTACGCCCACGCATCGGATAATCCTGCATCCTGACTTGTTCATAAAAGCCCTTGCTCTCCAAGTTATCGGTTGCATATTCTTTAGGATGTATATTCTTCTCTTCAAAGTATATTTCTACCCTATCCGACTTTTCTTTGAAATCAGATAATTCAAAATAATCAAACATTCCCTCTCTGGAAAGATAAAACGAAGAAATTGATCGTAACTCATCCCTTTTATTTTTTTATTATAACAAAGTTACTACAAAAAAGTGAAATGCGGAAAGATATAGTGATAGAATTGAGTTACAAGGGTTTCAGTCGGGTTTCCGATTATTCGTGAAGCCATCGCAATCACCGCTGAAGCCAAATCAGGACGCCGCTACGTTACTTGTCCGTAACCATGCCCGAAAGGGCGACAAACGGACACGGATAGCGAAACAAGGCGTTAAAGATTAGTGAGTTACTGACAACCCACGCAATAAATCCGGTTACGAAAAAAGATTGCGCCGTTCCTCCCCGTTTTGCGTACCGACACCGGACTCTTCACCAACTAATTTTGAACCTAAAAAAATTAAGGACGATGAAGAGTACATTTTCAGTAATCTACTACCTCAAACGTCAGGTAGTGAAAAAGGACGGGACAGTACCCGTCATGGGACGCATCACGGTGGACGGCAGCCAGACGCAGTTCAGTTGTAAACTGACCGTCGATCCCAAGCTGTGGGACACCAAAGGGGGACGTGTCACGGGCAGAAGCTCGGCGGCACTCGAAACGAACCGCATGCTCGACAAGATGCGTGTGCGCATCAACAAACATTATCAGGAAATCATGGAGCGTGACAATTTCGTCACGGCGGAGAAGGTCAAGAACGCCTTTCTCGGACTGGAACACCGCTACCACACGCTGATGCAGGTGTTCCGCCAGCACAACGAGGACTACGAGAAACAGGTGGATGCTGGCATGAAAGCCAAAGGCACGCTCTTGAAGTACAAGACCGTTTACAAGCACCTGCAAGAGTTCCTCACCATCCGCTACCGCGTGAAGGACATCGCGCTGAAAGAGCTTACGTCCGCTTTCATCTCCGACTTCGAAATGTTCCTTCGCACGGACAAGCACTGCTGCACCAACACCGTGTGGCTGTATGTCTGCCCCTTGCGGACGATGGTGTTCATCGCCATCAACAACGAGTGGCTCACACGCGACCCGTTCCGCGAGTATGAAATCAAGAAGGAGGAAACGACACGCAGTTTCCTGACGAAAGAGGAAATCCGGCTGCTGATGGATGGCAGGCTGAAAAACGCCAAGCAGGAGCTTTACCGCGACCTCTACCTGTTCTGCGCCTTCACGGGCTTGTCGTTCGCCGACATGCGCAACCTGACGGAAGAGAACATCCATACCTACTTCGACGAACACGAGTGGATAAACATCAACCGCCAGAAGACGGGCGTGGTATCCAATATCCGCCTGCTCGACATCGCAAAGCGCATCATCGACAAATACCGGGGGCTGTGCGGGAACGGCAGGATTTTCCCCGTTCCCCACTACAACACGTGCCTTGCCGGAATCCGTTCCGTCGCCAAGCGTTGCGGCATCACCAAGCACATCACGTGGCATCAGAGCCGCCACACGGCAGCCACGACGGTGTTCCTCTCCAACGGCGTACCCATCGAAACGGTGAGTTCCATGCTGGGACACAAGAGCATAAAGACTACACAGATATACGCGAAAATCACCAAAGAGAAGCTCAACCAAGACATGGAGAACCTTGCCGCAAGGTTGAACAGCATCGAGGAATTTGCAGGTTGCACCATCTAAAACAGAGAAGCCATGAAACGTGATATAATTATCATAGAGGACAACACGGTCAGCGTAACCGGTAACGAGATATGGATGACCGCCACAGAAATCGCCGGACTGTTCCACACGGGCGTCCCGGCAGTGAACGCCGCCATCAGAGCCGTCCGCAAGCCGGACGTGCTGAACGACTACGAGGTGTGCCGCTACATGCGGCTTGAAAACGGGCTTTCAGCCGACGTGTATTCGCTGGAAATCATCATCCCTGTCGCCTTTCGGCTGAACACCTACCACGCCCATCTTTTCCGCCGCTGGCTGATGGACAAGGCACTCGCAAAAGACAAGCATATCGCCTACATGGTATTCGTACATAGCGGAAAAGGCGGTTACTGCTGAAAAGACGATGACAATCAATTAAAAACGGACAACCATCAAGCTGTCCGTTTTAACTTTAAGATAGTCAATTTGGAATATACGAATTATTTGTTAAAGAATATGAGGTATCAAAATTGAGATGGCTTATATAACATCTCATACTTTAATGAGCCACAATCAATGTACATATCAAATTCCGCAATTCCTTTTTCTTGTGCTATATAATGCAATATTTTCTTGTTGATATTTGAAATTCTCTCTCCATAATAGATTGCTTTAGGAACAATTTTCAGGCTTGTTGCACGAGAATGTGTGGCAGGTTGTTTCTCGGAATGAATAATACGCCATTCATTTTCATATTCCCACTGTGTGGATTTGTGAATAGCCATTTTCAAATGTGATAGTGAATCTATATTTTTAACATCCAGCCCCAAACTCTTTGCTATATACCATTGAATAAAGCTATTTGCATCAAAACGGTCGTTATCATATATAACAGGCAAAATACAACAATTCATTTCTCCTTGTTCTAATAAGAACCTTAAATCATATTCCAATGCAAACCCTTCATGATTTTGGGCATAGTGGCTCCACATTATAACAGAATCTATGTTTTCGCTTAAACATGCTATCGTAGATACGATCTTTAATGTATCCCCCATTTTTAATAGGATTTCTTTCAATATGTTTTCCATTGCAGCACTAAAAAGAGCTAATCTCAATGGATTTATACCATTACATGATATTACCTGTTTTTTTAAACCTGCCAAATTGTTTTTTCCGAAAAATTGGATTACACTTGGAGGAAAATCAAAATCTTTATTTTCAAGTATCTGTTTGAATTGTTCAAGAAATTCTTCTGTACAACAGGCTCTCATTTGCTCTTGAATATTATCCAAACTATAATAAACAAGAGTGTCATAGGGGTCATTAAACTTATCAGCAGTAACAGCATAAACCAAATCCTTATCAAAAGCATCAAGGTTTAATGTTGAACAACTCCTATATCTATACAGTTTTTGCGGCAACATTGACATCAATGCTGCACTTATTGGATAGATTCGAGATTTTATGTCCTCTTGCTCTATTCCTTCAGGAATTATTGTGGATTCTAACAATTTTGCAAATTCACTCCGAAGCATAATGGTATTTCATTTTTAACTACAAAGGTACGCATTTTATTCCGGAATGCCAGAACATTATTCCAGCGGCTTGCGGTAGTTCACCTCTAACAGCTCACGCAACCCGGATTCGGGGTAAAGCACCTTCCCTCCCAAAAGGATAAAGGGCAGCACCCTGTTGTTGCGGTACTCCTGCAAGGTGCGGCGGCTGACACGGAGCAAGTCCGCCACCTCCCTGTCCGTCAGGTAACGCTCCCCGTCCAGCGGCGGACGGTAACTTTCCAGAAAGGCGGAGAGCCATTTAGAGCCTTTGCGCATATTCTGCACCACTGTGGCAAGCGGCTCGTCCTCCAGTGTAAAAACATCGTTGTTCTCGTTCATCATAACTTTGGATTCAGTGGGTGAATAATAAGATTATCTGCCGCCGGGATAGAGCGTACCGATAAGCGGAATCAGTCTCCTGACTTCTTCCGGCTTGTAATAGAACCTGCGGTTTATCTGCGAGTAGCCGATAAGCCGCTTGTCGCGTAATGTCTGCAACGTGCGCGGGCTGATTCTCAACTGCCCGCAGACCTCCTCGCCCGTGAGCCACCTTTCCATCCGCCCGCCGTCGCTCGTGCGCCTCAGGGCGGCTACCTTCTCCGCGAGGGCGTTGAAGGACGCCACCATCATCTCGAAGGTCTTTTTCTCGATAGATACTATTTCCATAAGCAAAACATTTCTGAGTTTGCCGCAAAGGTAACGAAGCCGCCTTGAACACGAGCCGTTTTTCGCTAAAAGGCAGCTTGTTGCGCCGTCTGTCCGGGTTACGGAGCCATTATCCGTAAAAATCTTACGTGAGCCACGTAATGAGCTGTTAAAGCCCCTTTGGTTTATTGCCGAATTTTGTCGCAGAAACCAAAAGAAAGGACTGAATATGAAAGTGATAACGATGGAAAGTTCCGCCTTCACCGCATTGACGGAACAGATAGCCGAGATAGCGGTACACGTGCGTGCCGTTTCCGGCGGGAGGAAGGAAGAAGCTCCCGACAGGCTGCTCACCACCCGCGAGGCGGCGCACCTGCTGAACGTGAGTTGCCGCACCCTCCAGCGCATGCGCAGCGAACAGCGCATCGCCTATGTCGTGCTGCGCGGCAAGTGCCGCTATCGGCAGTCGGAAATCGACCGCCTGCTCGAAGACAGCACCGTCACTGGAGATGCCGCGACACCGGAACAGCTGAAACGCAACCACACGCTGCGCACGGGCGGCAAACCCAAAGGAAGGAGGACGTAGGACATGGAACTGCTTACCCGCAACAATTTCGAGAACTGGATGCAGAAGGTGATGGAACGGCTCGACCGTCAGGACGAGATGCTGCTCTCCATGCAGCCGTCCGGCAAAGCCCCGAACCCGATGGACGGGATCAGGCTTTTCGACAACCAAGACCTGTGCATGCTGCTCCAAATCAGCAAGCGCACCCTGCAACGCTACCGCAGCATCGGCGCGCTGCCCTACAAGACGCTCGGCAAAAAGACCTATTACAGCGAGGCGGACGTGCTGACGTTCCTCTCCGAACATGTAAAGGACTTCCGCAAGGAAGATATAGCCTTCTACAAGGCCCGTATCCATAATTTCTTTCAAAAATAACCATTAAAACATTTTTCAGATGGCAAAGAAAAAAGACGAAAAGGACGTGCTGGTTGTCCGTGACGAGAAGACGGGCGAAATCAGCGTGGTAGCCGGGCTGAACGCCGACGGCTCCCCCAAGCGCATCCCCGCGAAAGCGGAGAACGCGCAGAGTTTCCTGCAATTCGACCGTCACGGCGACGTGCTGGACAACTTCTTCAAGAACTTCTTCCGGCAGTGCAAGGAACCCAGCCGCTTCGGTTTCTACCGTGTCGCGGCGGACCAAGCCGACAAACTGCTGGAAGTGATAAAGGAGTTTCTGAAAGACCCCGACACCAACAAGGAGCTGCTTGCGCCCCACAAGGTGGACACCTCCGGCTACGAAAAGAAAGTGCAGGAAGAACAGGCGGCACAGACCGCCGACCAAGAGCAGAAACCGGAGGAACAACCGGAACAGAAACAAGATGACGAACCTAAAAAACAGGAAGAAATGGAACAGAAAAACGAACAGAATCAGGAAAGCCCACAGCAGGCGCAGAGCAACCGGGGCTACCAGCCCATCGACGAGAGCAAGATCAACTGGCAGGAGTTGGAGGAGAAATGGGGCGTGAAGCGCGACGACCTTGAAAAGTCGGGCGACCTTGACAGGATGCTCAACTACGGCAAGTCCGACTTGGTGAGGGTGTCGCCCAATTTCGGCGGAGAGGCTTTCGAGCTGGACGCCCGCCTTTCCTTCAAGAAGGACGGCGAGGGCAATGTCAGCCTTGTGCCGCACTTCATCCGCAAGGAGCAGAAGCTCGACGAGTACAAGGAACACAAGTTCTCCGACGATGACCGGAAGAACCTGCGCGAAACGGGCAACCTCGGCAGGGTCGTGGACCTCGTGGACAGGGAAACGGGCGAGATCATCCCCTCGTTCGTCAGCATCGACCGCAAGACGAACGAAATCACGGATGTCCCGGCAAGCAAGGTGCGCATACCGGAACGCATCGGCAAAACGGAAATCACCAAGCAGGAGCAGGACATGCTGCGTGCCGGGCTGCCCGTGCGCGACAAGCTCATCGAGCGCAAGGACGGCAGGAAGTTCGTCACCACCCTGCAAGTGAACGTGGAACAGCGCGGCGTGGAGTTCGTGCCGGGAACCGGCAGGTCGCCCCGTACCGCCCAGACGCAGGAAACGAAGAACAACCCCGCACAAGGACAGGCGCAGGGTACGGAGAATGCCGCCAATACGCAGAAGGAGCAACGCCGCAACACGTGGACGAACGCCGACGGCAGCATCCGCCCCATCAGCAAATGGAGCGGCGTGGACTTCACCGAACAGCAGAAAGCCGACTACGTGGCGGGCAAAGCCGTGAAATTAGAGAACGTGACCGACAAGCAAGGCTTCCACGCCACGATGTACATCAGGTTCAATCCGGAGAAGGGACGCCCGTACCGCTACGACACCAACCCCGACAACGCGCAGAAGGTCGCCCCGTCCAACGAGAGCCGCACACAGGTGGCGGTGAACAGCGAGGGCAAGACCAACGAGGCTACCAAGAACCTGAAGGAGCCGTTGCGGAAGGGACAGACCGCCCCGAAGGACACCGCACAGCAACAGCAGCAGGAGAAGCCGCAGAAAAGAAACAATAAGGGCATGAAGATGTAATCCGGTGTCCGCCACTAAATCCGAAGTAACATTTGTAAAATTCAAAACGACAGAAGAATATGAAGACAATCATTGCAGAAAAGCCGTCTGTGGCACGTGAGATCGCCCGCATCGTGGGCGCGACAAAGAGAGAGGAAGGATATTTCGAGGGAGGCGGCTACGCCGTGACATGGGCGTTCGGACACCTCGTGCAGCTTGCCATGCCCGACGGCTACGGCATACGCGGCTTCGTCCGTGACAACCTGCCCGTCATCCCCGACACCTTCACGCTCGTCCCCCGCCAGACCAAGACGGAGAAGGGTTACAAGCCCGACAGCGGTGTGGCGGCGCAGATAAAGGTTATCGCCACCCTGTTCAACAGAAGCGAACAGATCATCGTGGCGACCGATGCAGGGCGCGAGGGTGAGCTTATTTTCCGCTACCTCTACCATTACACCGGATGCACCACCCCGTTCGTGCGCCTGTGGATAAGCTCGCTTACTGACAAGGCTATCCGCGATGGGCTGCGCAACCTCGAAGACGGCAGCAGGTACGACAGCCTCTATCTTGCCGCCAAAGCGCGGAGCGAATCAGACTGGCTCGTGGGCATCAACGGCACGCAGGCACTCTCCATCGCCGCCGGACACGGCACGTACTCCGTCGGACGGGTGCAGACACCCACGCTGGCGATGGTGTGCGCACGCTACTGGGAGAACCGCCGTTTCACGCCCGAAGCCTTCTGGCAGCTCCATATCGCAACGGACGGTTGCGATGAAGGAACGGTGAAGTTTTCCTCTTCCGAAAAATGGAAAGAGAAAGAGCCTGCGACGGAACTGTATGATAAGGTGAAGTCGGCAGGCACAGCCACCGTCACGAAAGCCGAACGCAAGGAGAAGACGGAGGAAACACCGCTCCTGTACGACCTGACCACGCTCCAAAAGGAAGCCAACGCCAAGCACGGCTTCACGGCGGAACAGACGCTTGAAATCGCGCAGAAGCTCTACGAGAAGAAACTCATCACCTATCCGCGAACCGGAAGCCGCTACATCCCCGAAGACGTGTTCGCTGAAATCCCCAAGCTGTTCGCCTTCATCGGGGCTTTGCCCGAATGGAAAGGCAAGGTGCAGGCGAAAGCGCAGCCGACACGCCGCAGTGTGGACGGCGGCAAGGTGACGGACCACCACGCCCTGCTCGTCACTGGCGAGAAGCCGCTGTTCCTCTCCAAAGAGGACAGCATCATTTATCAGATGGTTGCCGGGCGCATGATTGAGGCTTTCTCCGAAAAATGCGTCAAGGACACCGCCACCGTCACGGCGGAGTGTGCCGGAGTGGAGTTCACGGTGAAAGGCAGCGTCATCAGGCAAGCCGGATGGCGTGCCGTCTATGGCGGGGAGGACAAAGAAGAAACCGCCATCCCCGGCTGGCGGGAAGGCGACACGCTGACGCTGAAAGGCTGCTCCACCACGGAGGGCAAGACCAAACCCAAGCCGCTGCATACCGAAGCGACACTTTTGTCGGCAATGGAAACGGCGGGCAAAGACATAGAGGACGACGCATTGCGTCAGGCGTTGAAGGACTGCGGCATCGGCACGCCCGCCACCCGTGCCGCCATCATCGAAACGCTCTTCAAGCGCGGCTACATGGAACGCTGCAAGAAATCGCTTGTGCCGACTGAAAAAGGGCTTGCCCTCTATTCGGTCGTGAAGACGATGCGCATCGCCGACGTAGCCATGACGGGCGAATGGGAGAAGAATCTGGCACGTATTGAGCGTGGGGAACTGCCCGCCGACACCTTCCGCAGGGAGATAGAGGCGTACACACGTGAAATCACCTCCGAACTGCTCTCGTGCGACAAGCTGTTCTCCCGCAGGGATTCCGGCTGCAAGTGTCCCAAGTGCGGGACGGGCAGCATGCAGTTCTACTGCAAGGTGGTACGCTGCGACAACGCGGAGTGCGGGCTGCCCGTGTTCCGCCTGAAAGCGAACCGCACCCTTTCCGACGACGAAATCAAAGACCTGCTCACCGACGGGCATACGAAGCTGCTCAAAGGCTTCAAGAGCAAGCAGGGCAAGAGCTTTAATGCCATAGTCGCCTTTGACGGGGACTATAACACGACTTTCGTGTTCCCCGAAAGGAAAACGACCAAGAAATTTTCAGGACGGAAGAAATAGTATTAACTTTTGAGAAAGTAGGCTGCACCTCAACAATAGAAATAAACGGGTTTATTTCGTATTGTCTTCGATTTGCACTACCTTTGCCACTGGTTCAGAGTAATGAATTGTTCTTCGATACCGGATTACACTCATACTTTGGATTTAGTGGTGGCACTCGGAGGGATACCGAGTGCCTTTTCTTTCTCCTTTCCAGACGATTATCCACGTCATTATCAACCCACTAAATTCCAAAGTAATGAACAACAAGAAGAAAAACGAGGGTCAGACCGACTTTTCCTATTACGGTCTGTACCTGCTGGACTACCTCCGCACGAACAGGTTTGAACAGGCTTCCGACGATGCCTTCATCCGGGAGCGTGCCGACCGTGCCGTCGAAACGTATGAGCGTGCGCGGCTCGAAGGCTATCCGCCCGAAGGGGCGCAGGAGTTGGCGATGGACACGCTCCTGCGGGGGCTTCGCTATTCCAAGTACGCCATCCTCCGCGAAGTCGTGGAAAACGAGTTTGCCGAAGAAGTGCCGGAAAAGAAACGCGAGGCCTTCATCCGAAAGCTGCTGCCGCCTGTCGGTAATGTATTCTCCGCTTATGACCTTTCGGACGACAATTTCGCCCTGTCGCCCGAATACGACCTGCTCTACACGGAGCTGACGGGAGCCGTCGTCCTTTATATCGGGGAATATGGCGTTTAACCGCAAACAACGGCTGCGGGACAACATCGAGGCGATACGGACGGCATTCATCCTTGACAGGGAACGGAGGACGGCAACCGCCGAGGAACAAGCCATACTTCGGAAGTATTGCGGTTTCGGCGGGTTGAAGTGCATACTGAACCCGGCAAAGGAACTGACGGATGCCGTGCATTGGGCGAAATCGGACCTCGAACTGTTTGCCCCGACGGTGGAGCTGCACAGGCTGATGCGTGAAAACAGCAAGGACGATACGGAGTACAAGCGGTACGTGGATGCCATGAAGCAGTCCGTGCTGACCGCTTTCTACACACCGCCGGAGATAACCTGCACGATTGCGGAGGCTCTGCATGAACACGGCATACGTCCCGACCGTGTGCTGGAGCCGTCGGCGGGCGTGGGCGCATTCGTGGATGCCGTGCTGGAAAACAAGCCGGACGCGGACATCATGGCTTTCGAGAAAGACCTGATGACGGGCAAGATATTGGGACACCTGCATCCCGACCAAAAGGTAAGGGTGCAGGGATTCGAGAAGATAGAGAAGCCCTTCACGGACTATTTCGACCTTGCCATCTCGAACATCCCGTTCGGCGACGTGGCTGTGTTCGACCCGGAGTTTACAGGAAGCCAAGACCCGGCAAGGCGTTCCGCACAGAAGGCAATACACAACTACTTCTTCCTGAAAAGCCTTGACGCGGTGCGTGAGGGCGGCATCGTGGCGTTCATCACTTCGCAGGGGGTGCTGGACGCACCGTCCAACGCGCCCATACGCGAGTACATGATGAGCCAAGCCAATCTGGTGGGTGTCGCACGCCTGCCGAACAACCTCTTCACGGACAACGCGGGTACGGAAGTGGGCAGCGACCTGATTATCCTGCAAAAGAACAGCGGCAAGAAACGGGAGCTGTACTACAACGAGAAACTTTTCATGCAGACCGAACAGACACCTATCGGCACTTCCGTGAACGGGTATGTATGGAGCATCAGCTCTCTTTCCAATACGGATTTAATCAGAGGCACAGACCCTTACGGGAAACCTGCCTATCAGCTCCTACACAGGGGCGGCATCGGGCAAATGGCGGAGGACTTGCGGGAACATCTGGATATTGAGTTGCATCAGTTTGACAAAGAACTATATGAAATGCACAGCCTGCGTCCGGCACAAGGGAAAAGCACGGTGACAGAAACCATTTCCACACCGGTTGTCACTCCTGAGATACAGCCACGTCATGAAATGGCAGCGAAACCCGAAGCGGTAACACCGCAGCCGGAGGAAGAAAAGCCGGAGATAGAACCGCGCCGCCCCGATTATTCGGAGGGCGTGCAGCTCTCCCTGCTCGACCTCTGGGGCATGACCGAGGAAGTCCGCAAGCAGGAAGCACCCTCCAAGAAGAAAAAGACGGCGAAAAAGGAAAGCCCGGCAAGGCGTGCCATTCCTAAACCGAAGCCGCCGGTTACGGCTGTTCCTCCTGTTGAATCCGTCAAGCCTGTAATCGAAAGCAAGGATGCAAAGCCGGAAAATGTCGGGAAGCAAAGCGAACCTGAAGATATTTACGCCACTTTGGATTGGGATACCAACCCGCCCATCAACGGCTTCTATGAAATGATGATGGACCTCACGCCGGAGCGACGCAAGGAACTTCGCAGGCTGGCGGCACAGCATCAGGAGAAACGGCAGCATGTCCCGGACGTGAAAGCCGCACCGGAGCAGGAAACACGGCAACCCGAAACGCAGCCGGAAGTTGCCGCCACTCCTGCCGCTCCCGCAACGGAAACGGCTGCAACCTCCCTTTTTCCCGAAATGGAAACGGAAAAGCCGAAGGAGGAACCTCTCGACCTTTCTCCCCGTCCGTTCAATGGTCTGCTGGAGCCGCACTACCGTGACGGCTCTATGGTACTGGATACTTCACGCAATCTCGGTTATTTGAAGGACCTCACGCCTTACGGCGCAACATTCCAACCGCTTGACCTGACCGGCTACCAGAAGGAGAAAGCGATGTTGTATGTGTCACTCCGTGATTCATACGAGCGGCTTTACCGCTACGAGGCGGAGTATCACGATGAAGGGTCTGCGCAACGCGGAGCGTTGAACACCTGCTACGATGAGTTTGTCATGCGCTACGGCAACCTCAATGCCAAGCATAACGTGAAACTGGTGATGATGGATGCCGCCGGACGCGACATCCTTTCGCTGGAACGGGCGGAGAACGGCAGGTTCGTCAAGGCGGGCATTTTCGAGCGTCCCGTTTCCTTCTCTGTGGAGAGCCATGCCATCGTAAACTCTCCCGAAGAGGCGTTATCCGCATCGCTCAACAAGTTCGGCACGGTCAATCTCGACTATATGCGGGAGATAACCGACAGCACGGAGGAGGGATTGCTTGACGCCCTCAAAGGACGCATCTTCTACAACCCGCTCGTAACCGGTTACGAGATAAAGGACAGGTTCATCGCCGGGAACGTGATAGAGAAGGCGGAACGCATCGAAGCATGGATAGGCGACAACCCCGAAAACGGACGTATGCCGGAAGTGAAGCAGGCGTTGGAGGCTCTGAAAGAAGCCGAGCCGCCGCGCATCGCCTTTGAGGACCTCGACTTCAATTTCGGGGAACGCTGGATTCCGACGGGCGTATATGCCGCCTACATGAGCCGTCTTTTTGACACGGACGTGAAAATCGCCTACTCCGCAAGCATGGACGAATTTTCGGTGGCGTGCGGCTACCGCACCATGAAAATCACGGACGAGTTTTTAGTGAAGGGCTATTACCGGAACTATGACGGCATGCACCTGTTGAAACACGCCCTGCACAACACCTGCCCGGACATGATGAAGTCCATCGGCAAAGACGAGCATGGCAACGACATCAAAGTGCGCGACAGCGAGGGCATACAGCTCGCCAACGCCAAGATTGACGAAATCCGTAACGGGTTCTCGGAATGGCTGGAAGAGCAGTCGCCGCAGTTCAAGGAACGGCTTACGACAATGTATAACCGCAAGTTCAACTGTTTCGTGCGCCCGAAGTATGACGGATCGCACCAGACGTTTCCCGACCTCAATCTGAAAGGATTGGCAAGCCGGGGCATCAAGAGCGTCTATCCGTCGCAGATGGATTGCGTCTGGATGCTTAAACAGAACGGCGGTGGTATCTGCGACCACGAAGTGGGAACCGGTAAAACGCTGATAATGTGTATTGCAGCGCATGAGATGAAGCGTCTGAACTTGGCGCACAAGCCGATGATTATCGGGCTGAAAGCCAATGTCGCGGAGATTGCCGCCACCTATCAGGCGGCATACCCGAACGCGCGGATTCTCTATGCCTCGGAGAAGGACTTCTCGACCGCCAACCGCGTGCGTTTCTTCAACAACATCAAGAACAACGACTACGATTGCGTCATCATGTCGCACGACCAGTTCGGCAAGATACCGCAGTCGCCGGAGTTGCAGCAGCGCATCCTGCAAGCGGAGCTTGACACGGTGGAGGAAAACCTCGAAGTGCTGCGGCAGCAGGGCAAGAACGTGTCGAGGGCGATGCTGAAAGGTCTGGAAAAGCGCAAGCACAACCTTGAAGCGAAGCTGGAGAAGGTGGAACACGCCATCAAGTCGCGCACGGACGACGTGGTGGACTTCAAGCAGATGGGCATCGACCATATCTTCATTGACGAGAGCCATCAATTCAAGAACTTGACTTTCAACACGCGGCACGACCGTGTGGCGGGTTTGGGAAACTCGGAAGGAAGCCAGAAAGCCCTGAACATGCTCTTTGCCATCCGCACCATACAGGAGCGCACTGGAAAGGACTTGGGGGCTACGTTCCTATCCGGCACGACCATCAGCAACTCGCTGACGGAACTGTACCTGCTCTTCAAGTATCTGCGCCCGAAAGAACTGGAACGGCAGGACATTAGGTGCTTTGACGCGTGGGCGGCTATCTTCGCCAAGAAGACGACCGATTTCGAGTTCAACGTGACGAACAACGTGGTGCAGAAGGAGCGTTTCCGCTACTTCATCAAAGTGCCGGAGCTTGCCGCCTTCTACAACGAGATAACAGACTACCGCACAGCGGAGGACGTGGGCGTGGACCGTCCGCACAAGAACGAGATACTGCACCACATACCGCCGACGCCGGAGCAGGAGGACTTCATCCAAAAGCTGATGCAGTTCGCCAAGACGGGTGACGCCACGCTGCTGGGCAGACCGCCCCTGTCGGAAACGGAGGAGAAGGCGAAGATGCTTATCGCCACCGACTACGCCCGCAAGATGGCTCTTGATATGCGCATGATAGACTCGAACTACGAAGACCACCCAGACAACAAGGCTTCCCACTGTGCCAAGACGATTGCGGAGTATTACCACAAATACGACGCGCAGAAAGGCACGCAGTTCGTGTTCTCGGATCTGGGAACGTACCAGCCGGGCGACGGATGGAACGTGTACAGCGAGATAAAGCGGAAGCTGACGGAGGACTACGGCATCCCGGCAAGCGAAGTGCGATTCATTCAGGAGTGCAAGACCGACAAAGCACGCAAGGGGGTGATAGACGCCATGAACGCCGGAACGGTGCGTGTGCTGTTCGGTTCCACCTCCATGCTCGGAACGGGTGTGAACGCGCAGAAAAGGTGTGTCACCATCCATCATTTGGATACGCCTTGGCGACCGTCCGACCTACAACAGCGTGACGGACGGGGAGTTAGAGCAGGCAACGAGATTGCCAAGCGTTTTGCCGGGAACAATGTGGATGTCATCATCTATGCGGTGGAAAAGTCGCTGGACAGCTACAAGTTCAACCTGCTGCACTGCAAGCAGACGTTCATCTCGCAGCTCAAAAGCGGAGCGATGGGCGCACGTACCATCGACGAGGGGGCTATGGACGAGAAATCGGGCATGAACTTCTCGGAGTACATGGCGTTGCTCTCCGGCAATACCGACCTTTTGGACAAGGCGAAACTGGAGAAACGTATCGCATCGCTTGAAGGGGAACGCAAGTCGTTCAACAAGGGCAAGCGCGATTCGGAGTTCAAGCTGGAAGCCAAGACGGGGGAACTGCGCAACAACACGGCTGTCATCGAAGCCATGACGGAGGACTGGAACCGTTTTCTTTCCGTTGTGCAGACTGATAAGGAAGGTAGTCGCCTTAATATTGTCAAGGTGGACGGCGTGGATTCAACCGACGAAAAAGTTATTGGAAAGCGTTTGCAGGAGATAGCCAAGAATGCCACGACGGGCGGATTGTACAAGCCTGTCGGGGAACTTTACGGCTTTCCAATAAAGGTTGTCAGCGAGAGAATACTCAAAGAGGGGCTGGAATTTACCGACAACCGCTTCGTGGTGGAGGGAAACTACAAGTACACCTACAACAACGGGCATCTGGCGATGGCAGACCCGGTAGCCGCCGCACGCAATTTTCTGAATGCGCTGGAGAAGATACCTTCCACAATCGACCAGTATAAGGCAAAAAACGAGGCATTGGAAAGGGATATTCCGCAGTTGCAGGAGATAGCCGGCAAGGTGTGGAAGAAGGAGGACGAACTGAAACAGTTGAAGTCCGAACTTGCCGTACTTGACCGAAAGATACAGCTGGAACTTGCGCCGCCTACACCCGATGTCGCCGAAAAAGGAGGACAGGAGGTCAAGCCGGATGCGGGAGATGTACGGAACGTACCAGCACAACACATCGAAGATGCACCGCAGATACGCAGCCCGGTGGATGAACGAAGTCCGTCTGGCAATTTCATTGCCGACCATATCATCATCGGGCGGCCGGGGTTTCAATTCAAGGATGAAAACCGACCAAAAGGGATTAAAATGTAAATAATGAAGCAAGAGGGATAATTATCTAATATCATCCTCTTGCTTCATTTTTCATTCATTAATCTACAAATTTCATTGTCGTAATAATCACGTTTGCTTATAAATTATAAAAATAACCGTATTTGCTTGCTTGACTAATTTATTTAGACTAATTTTGCATATCATTATCTAATTACAAGATTTATGGAGCAACTTACCAAGCGTGAAGAAGAGGTGATGAACAAGTTTTGGGATAAGGGTGAAGCTACCGTTAAGGAGATTATCGCCACTTATCCCGAACCCCATCCAAGTCGAACCGCCATATCTACATTTGTGAAGTTTCTTGTCGAGAAGGGCTTTTTAGGCCACAAGCCGGCAGGAAATAACGGATTTATCTATTACCCCCTTATTGAAAGAGAGGAGTATTGTGGCAACAATCTTAAAAATGTTGTTCAGCGATATTTCAATAACTCCATTCGTGGTGTGATTAGCACACTTGTAAGAGATAGGAAAATGTCGGATGATGAAGTCCGTGATTTGATAAATCAGGTAATCGAAGGCAACCGCCAAGAATAGGACTGAAATACAATATGAATATGGGTAACGAACTATTGGAACTATTCGGTAAAGTCAAGGTTGAAATCTCCAATGAAAGCACATTTCATTTGGGAATTGAAAATTTGTTGCTGTTGCGTAAACGATTGTTCAATGCCATATTGCAATTAAAGGCGGAATTATGTCGTGATGATTTTAATGCTATGCCATTCATAGGAGAGAATGGCTTTCACAGCAAGACAATCGCTTATTCCATCTGGCATATATTCCGTATTGAGGATATTGTCAGCCATGCTCTGATTAACGGAGATGACCAAATATTCTTTTCCGAGAATTTTCAAGAGCGCATCGGTTCTCCGATAATAACTACCGGCAATGAACTTGTAAAACAGCGTATCGGTGACTTTTCGGAGAAATTGGATTTAGAGGCACTATATCAATACTCTACAAAGGTCAAAGCTAATACGGAGCTTATGCTCAAGAATCTGGTATTCGCAGATTTGAAGCGTAGATTTACAATCGAAGATAAATTACGTCTTGAGTCCTTATGTGTAGTAAGCCAATCCGATAATGCGAAATGGTTGATAGATTATTGGTGTGGTGAGGATTTGAAAGGACTGATTCTTATGCCGTTTTCCGAGCATTGGATGGCTCATATTCATGCCTGTATGCTAATTAGAAACAAACTGCATTCAAAATGAGGAAGTTGCTGTTTATAATTATATATCTGTCTTTTATATCGCCTGCCTTCGCTGGTGGAAACAAGGCGATAGAGAATGCTTTGCAAGAGTATATCAAAGGGAAAGATGCCCGGATAGGTATCGCGATCATTATCAATGGCAAAGACACCGTATCTGTCAACGGTAATCGGGATTTCCCGATGATGAGCGTAGTCAAATTTCCGCTGGCTCTGACGGTTGCCAATTGGGTAGATACGAACAATATGTCCCTGAGCGATACCGTCACATTCAGCGGGAAATCATTGAAAGAGGACACTTATAGCCCTATGCTAAAAAAGTATGGTAAGAGTCGAAATGCCATGACTGTAAGAGAACTGCTTGAATGGTCGTTGGTGGAGAGTGACAACAATGCAGCGGATATACTACTGAATTGTGTCGGCGGGGTATCCGGTGCAACATCAAAAATGAGGCAGATAGGCATCTCTGATGAAATTGTAATCGGAGCCTCGGAAGAAGATATGCACCGTGATCCATATCTAAGTTACCTTAACCGTACCACCCCCTTGGCAATGGCGCAACTCTTTGACAGGTTTAACAACGAAATGAGAAACGCATCACAGTCATATTCTGAAATATCCGTCATGCTTAAACAGTGTCGCACGGGGCTTGACAGGCTTGCTTTACCCCTTTTGCCTACTAATGCAACAATAGGGCATAAGACAGGTACGGGATTTCCGACACCCGAAGGTCGCATATCAGCAGTAAATGATTGTGGATATGTAAATTTGCCTAACGGCACAAGGTATTCAATTGCTGTGTTTGTTGCTGATTCTGGTTACGACATGGCAGCGACATCAGCCATAATTGCCGAGATTTCCAAGATAGTTTGGAAACGTTTGACTAAACAAAAATAAGATAAGAATATGGAACAGAAATTTTGTCAAAGCTGCGGTATGCCTCTTGTAGATGGTAACATCGGCACAAATTCAGACGGAAGCAAAAGCGAGGACTATTGTGGCTACTGCTACAAAGGAGGTGTTTTCCTACAAGATGTCAACATGAGTCAGATGATAGAGTTCTGCACTCAGTTTACCGACCAGATTAACAAGGAAACGGGTTGGAATCTTACGCCCCAACAAGCAAAGGCTCACATGCAACAAATCTTCCCAACACTCAAACGCTGGAAAGAGAAAGATGAAAGAAGTTTGATTGAAAAAGCTACACACCTACTTTCGCAGTGCAAAGAGGTTACGTTGGCATCGGTCAATGCGGACGGTTTTCCGCGCCCTGTGCCATTGGATAAAATTCACTCGTTAGGATGCAATGAGGTTTGGATAGTGACCGCAGCAGACTCCGAAAAGGTTGCCGATTTCAGGCTCAATCCCAAAGCCGGGCTTTCTTACTCGTTTTATGGCGACAGTGTTGCGTTGCGCGGCACGGTCGAAATCATTACGGATGATGAAACCCGTAAACTGATGTGGCAGGAGTATTTTATAAATTACTTTCCCGGCGGCCCGGCAGATCCGAACTATGTGCTTATCCGTTTTATCGGAAATGAGGCTACCATCTGGATAAACCGCGAATTTGCTCACATCTCCATATAATCACATAAATTATGAAAAATCCGGAGCAAACCGTCGGCAATATGGCGGACAAATTAAAAACTGCTTTCATCGGCTCCGTCGATGAACAAGGCTATCCGAATGTCAAGGCAATGCTTCAACCCCGGAGAAGAGAAGGGATAAAAGTATTCTACTTCACAACCAATACGTCGTCAATGCGTGTACGTCAATTCCTGTCTGACAATAAAGCGTGTGTCTATTTCTGTGACAACCGTTTTTTCAGAGGGGCAATGCTTCGCGGCACAATGGAAGTTCTGACCGATGCTGAAAGCAAGGAAATGATTTGGCGTGACGGGGATACTGAATACTACCCACAAGGTGTCACCGATCCCGATTATTGTGTGCTTAAATTTACCGCCATATCAGGTCGTTTTTACAGCAACTATCATTCAGAGGAATTTACGGTTGAGTGAGACATATAACACCAATGTCCGTTTTTTACTATCATCGGAAATAATCATGTTGTAATTTTGCGGGATGCAGAAATTCAGAATCATACAGCCAACGCCTGCACTGAAACCGTTTATACGGTATTACTGGACATTGCAGGATAGTACCTTAGGCATAGTGTCGCAACGCACTTTGCCGACAGGCTGTATGTCACTTGTGTTTCATCGTGGCGACAGGCTCAAAGTCACGAACCGTGATGAATTACAGCCGCGTTGGTTTATCAGCGGACAGGAAACGGGATTTACAGATGTGATTTCCACTGGCAATATTGAGATGATAGTGGCTGTGTTTCAACCCCACACCGCAAAAATCTTTTTTCATCTCCCCGTAAGTCTGTTCCGTGATATGAACATTCCAATACTGGATATGGAGGACATCGAGCTGTCGGATTTGGCAAAGAAAATAGAAGATGCCGACAATCTTGAAATCTCCATTGACCTCATAGAACAATTCCTGTTAAGCCGGTTGCTATTGGAAAACAACTATAATATACCGAGGCTTGCCGCAGTAGTACGTCATATCAACAATTCAGTCCAAACAAACATCAAGGGGCTTGCCGATATAGCGTGTCTGAGCGAAAAGCAGTTTTGCCGTGTCTTTTCAGAACACATCGGGACTACCCCAAAGGACTTCCTGCGCATTATCAGGTTGCAACGCACTTTATCCGTCTTGCAACATAATCCGGGAATAGGTTTTGCCCAACTGTCATACGAATGTGGGTACACCGACCAATCCCATATGATTAAAGAATTCAAGCTATTCTCCGGCTACACACCGAAAGAGTATATTGCTCGATACTCTCCTGTTTCTGACTATTTTACATTCTGAAAAATAGCGTTTATACAACCTTATATTTGGTTGTCACCGATTATTTTTATAATTTTGTCACCATTTAGTGACATTATGTAAAATGGAATTGAAAGAAACAGAAAAGAGGCTCCTTGAAGCCGTGAGCCATATCGTAGAGAACGACGGTTTTACCAAAATCGGAGTTAATCGCATCGCTAATCAAGCCGGATGCGATAAGGTTTTGATTTATCGCTATTTCGGTGGATTGGATGGTTTGCTCGTGGAATGGGCAAAGCGTCATGACTATTATTCGTTTGCCTATTCGGAGTTTATTGATACCATCAAACGAGCCAAAGACGGTAACATAAAGCAGATTGTTAAGGATGTG
This sequence comes from Parabacteroides johnsonii DSM 18315, assembly GCF_025151045.1. NCBI lineage: Bacteria > Pseudomonadati > Bacteroidota > Bacteroidia > Bacteroidales > Tannerellaceae > Parabacteroides > Parabacteroides johnsonii. The sequence goes on along the minus strand of NZ_CP102285.1, from coordinate 2,958,350 downwards.
CTTATGTGTCAGCTTAGCTATCTAAAAGATAATGTTCTCATGCAAGAGCTTCTTGTATGGGAACTTTCAGGTCATTCGTCTTTCAAGGGTATCATCGAAGAACGTGAGCGTATCGGTCATAAATTGCAGGAGGAACTGAATAAGTTTTTGGATCGGGGTGGTGACAACAATATGTCGATTGCCATAATCATATCCGCAATCAACTATATTGTCCTTTTCACAAGGCAATACCACAAAATCAACGGCATAGATTTCAGTAAGCCGGAAGCATGGGAAAGAATGGAAGCTATGATTTCCAAGTATGTGGACTTTATCTTTGACAACAATCTATGAAACATATCATTACAATAGCACTTACGCTGTTTCTTACAGTTTTTGCAATGGCGCAGGAAAGAAACTACATTTCCACCTGTGGCAAGATAAAAACGTCTATCAAATGGACGGAGGAACACAAGGATGGAAAGATATACCTGCATACGGTTCAAGGTGGTGAGAAGCATGAGTATATCTTAGGAAGCGGATATAAAACCGAGGCATGGAAGATAGCGGATGCTTCATCAAACACCAATCTGACTGTCAGCTTGTGCAAAGGGATATATTCCATATCCGGCAAGTTCAATGGGAAACATATTTCTAAGACAGTGAAAAGTAAAGGCAAGCCGTGGTATCAGAACATTGCCTATAATGCGGGGCTGACTCTGAAAAACGGTAAGTCTATGGAATATGAGTGTTTTCGCCCCGACAACATAAAACTATATACCATGTCGGCAACCAAGAAAGGAGCTGAGAAGTTCGACGGAAAGAACGCGGAAAGAATAGAAGTCAGTCTTACCGGCTTTATGTCGGCTTTCTGGAGCTGTAATTATTACTTTGACACGAGTTCTCTGATGTTTGTGGGATATAAAGGTGTAAATGGAGGCTCCGGAACCTCGGAAACGAAAATATCAGTCGCAAAATGAAGGCAATAATATTCTATCGTTCCTCGTATAAAGGCAACACGTTGAAGATTGCTAAAAGCATGGCGGAAGCCCTGTCTGCTGAATTGGTATCTATCGACAGCAATCCGGCAATCGACCTATCGGATTATGACCTTATCGGCTTTGGCTCCGCTATAAACTTTGCCGCTCACGATATACGACTTCAACGATTTGTTTCAAGTCAAAATCTTAAAGGCAAAAATGTGTTCGTATTCTCCACCCGTTGCAGACCTTTCTTGGGAGCATATCATAAGCCACTCAGAAAAATCGTCGAGGCAAAAGGTGGAATTATAGCCGGAGAGTTTTCTTGCCGGGGATTTGACCGCACCGGGCCGTGGGTTCTTATGGACGGCTACAATAAAGCCAGACCGAATGAACGAGATAGGTTCAAGGCAAGACTATTTGCGGAAAAACTTCGATGGAAGTTGCATCCGTTGGCTCTTATCTATAAAGATCCGGTTACCGGATATTCGGAGGGCATTACGATACGCCGTAAAGTTTCAGATATAATAGCGGGTAACAAGGTGGTGTTCCTAAATACCTCTACTTGTATAAATTGCGGGAAATGTATCAAGATTTGTCCGATGCACATATTCGCACTAAAAGATACGGTTTTACCGACTGACGAGAAAAATTGCATCCAGTGCCGGCTGTGCGCTGACAACTGTCCGACTTCTTCAATATATATCCATGAATCTTTCTTGAATGGATTTCGGATAGCTCTCAGAGAATCATTCAGCGACAAATTGCAGAACAGTTATAACAATGAAGATAATCAGCAGTAGGTCTTTTCCACCTAACACAAGATGTCCGCTTTTTACTATCACAGGCTACGATGTCGCTGTAATTTTGCAGCGTACTAATTAAATAATAAAAAGTATGATTGCATTTTTTGAAATCCCCACCAATGACTTCGACAAGTCGGTGGCGTTCTATCAGGCACTCTTCGGCGAAAAGCTGGAAGTGTCGCAGTTCGGCGACGAGAAAATGGCCTGTCTTATGAAAGACGGCAAGAGTGTTTGCTCAATCTCCTCGGCCCCCTCGTTTCCCGGTTTCTCACCCTCTAACGGAGGCGTGTTGGTGTATCTCCAGACAAAAGATTTGGATGCCAGCGTGAAAACTGCATTGGATAACGGCGCGACGCTCGTAACTCCCAAGACCAAGATTCAGGTTGACGGTTGGGGTTACTTCGCCATCATCGCCGATCCTGTCGGCAACCGCATCGGACTTTATGGCGATAAGTAAAGAGCTGTGAACGTAGGTAACAGTGGAGAGAACCATCTGGTTTTCTTCACTGTCTGTATTCTATAATCAAATTTTTCTGCCATATTATTTTGTTGTCTAAATAATTTAGACTAACTTTGCATTATTGAATCGTCTAATGAAATTAGACTACATGTAAATGGAAGATATGAAGCCATTAACAGAAAGAGAAGAAGAAGTGATGAACTTCTTTTGGGAAAGCGGGGCACTCTCGGTTCGGGATGTCGTTGCCCTTCACAATGAGCCGCGTCCAAGCCGGACTACGGTAGCCACATTCGTGAAATTTCTCGAACAGAAAGGCTATCTCAACCACAAAGTTGAAAGCACAGGCTTCATATATTTCCCCATAATAGAGCGGGAAGATTATTGTGGACAAAATCTGAAGAGTGTCATTAGGCGGTATTTCGACAATTCCATTCAGAATGTTGTGAACTTCTTGATTAAAAGCGAGGAATATAGCGATGAAGAGGCTAAGGAAATAATATTGCAAATATCTAACAGAGGAAAGGAATAACAATGGCAGGCATATTCTTGGCATATTCATTATTGGCAAGCACCCTCTTGATTGTTGTCTGGGTGGTGTACAAATGCGCCCTTGCCAACTTGGGCTGTTTCCGGTTCAATCGGATTCTGTTGCTTTCTTGCGTAGGTATCTCTTTTATTCTCCCGGTGTTTATTCTGAATCCTTTTGGGGTAGCGGATATTGTGGAAAATAATGTTGAAATCGCTTTTAATCCGGTCGATGTTGCCTATATTGCCAATACGGTATCAGAACAAATCACTCCGATATGGGATTATATAGTCACACTTTACCTTATAGGGGTTATTGCCATGACTCTCTATTTCCTCGTTTCACTTGCACGGTTGGCACTGTTCATTCTCAAAGGTGAGCATATCAAACAGGATGACTGCCGCATTATACTTCATCGCCATAACAGCGTCGCCCCGTTTGCATGGTGCGGATATATCATGATGCCAAGACGTGACTGGTACGAGTTCGGGCAGATGATAGTCCGCCATGAAAAAGCGCATATAGAATGTCGCCATTGGATTGACTTGCTTCTTATGCAGGCTGCGATTATTATCACTTGGTATTGTCCCGCTATATGGCTTCTGCGCAATGAGCTTCATACCCTCCATGAGTATGAAGCCGACAGCCGTGTGCTTGCATCGGGCGTAAAACGAGAAGAGTATCAGATGTTTCTAATAAAAAAGACAGTTGGAGCAAGGTTCGCAACTCTTTCCAACTGTCTCAATCACAGTTCACTTAAAAAACGTATAACTATGATGTTATCCAGCAAACCGACAGGCAAAGCCCGTGTGCGTGCCTTTGTCATGGTGCCTGCAATGGCACTCGCGTTAATTGGTCTGGCCACCCCTGCGGTGTCAGCAGTAATCAACGAAGTATCTGCCGCTACGCCGGTGGAGGATCTGCGCTACAAAATTAGCGAAAAATCCGATTCCACCATTCGCGTGACAGAGAGAAATTCCGATGTGGTGGTCACGGAGAAAGCGGATGCGGACGATGCCGTGACATTCATCAGGACAGAGACCGCCCCCAACTTCCCCGGCGGCAAGGACAAGCTGAGAGCCTTTATCAATAAAAACATCTCCTTCCCTGCAACTGCATACAAAGACGGCGTTCTTAATATGGATGCCGTCGTGCAGCTTACCATCGCCAAAGACGGAGTTGTAAAGGATGCCCAAATCGTTAAAAGCTCAGGCAAGACACTTGATGCCGAAGCTCTGCGTGTAGTGCGTATGCTTCCAAAATTCCACCCCGGACTAAATAGCGGGCTGCCGACGGAATCAAGCTATACGCTGGAGTTCAATTACTATATTTGCAACGAATATTGGTCATCAAACGGCGAATAAAAACAGGAAGAAATACCAATAGTACAAATATCTTATCTGATCCTTGGAGTATGCCGTATCTTACAGTACGGCATACCCTGTATCATTAATAATGAAAAAGTCATCCGGATAATGCAAGACGTATCACAAGAGAAATACCGCCAGCTTCAAACAGCTCCAATGGGAAAGTTGGTGCTTCAATATTCCATACCGGCCATAATCAATCTGGCTGCCGTATCACTGTATAATCTGATTGACAGTATATTCATCGGAAACGGTGTCGGGACACTGGCGATCTCCGGGCTTGCGGTCACTTTTCCTATGATGAATTGCCTGATTGCTTTCAATACGCTTGTCGGAATCGGCGGAACCACGTTGACTTCCATAAGTCTGGGACGCAGACAATATGAACAGGCGGCCGATATTCTGCATACCGTGGTGATTTTTGGTTTCGTAATCAGCGTCCTGACGGGATGGATCACATATCTCAATCTGGATGTTGTACTGCACTTCTTCGGAGCCAGTGAAGCCACGCTTCCGTATGCACAGGAGTACATTGAGATATTGCTCTGCGCCAATCCGATAACATTCCTGTTTTTGAGCCTTAACAACTTGCTTCGCGGAAACGGTTTCCCCAAAAAATCATTGGAGTCCACTCTGCTGACCGTCGGGCTAAATCTGGTTTTGACACCAATATTCATATTTGTATTTGAGTTTGGCATCAAGGGGGCCTCCATGTCCACAGTCATATCGCAGGTAGTCGGACTTGTATGGGTCGTAAGGCACTTCTCATCGAAATCAAATAAAATACATTTTCAGCGAAGCCGTTTCAGGTGCAACTTCCGTCTATCCGGAGAAATCATGAAACTGGGGACACCGCCGTTTATATTGAATCTTTGCTCGGCATCCATAAGCATTGCCCTTATTAACAGATTCGGATTTTACGGTGGTGACTTTGCGATTGGGGCATACGGCATAGTCAGCCGAATCTATATGCTGTTCTCAATGATAATTATCGGTTTGGCTGTCGGTATGCAGCCCATCATAGGGTACAATTTCGGAGCCGGTCAGACAGAACGGGTTGACAAAGCCATGAACACCGGGTTGACAATAGCTTTTGCTTTCATGTTCTCCGTGTTTTTATTGTGTGAAATGGGGGCTCGCCCGATTATACAGTTGTTCTCAAACGAAACTGCACTTAATGACATTGCAGTAGCAGGTCTTCGTATCTGTGCCTTGATGTTTCCGGTTATGGCCATGCAGACTATGATAACAAACTTTTTCCAGTCTATCGGCAAGCCGAAAACAAGTATTGTCTTGTCGCTCATACGCCAAATAGGATTTTTCATTCCCTTGATATTTCTGCTGCCTGAAATGTTTGATTTGAGGCTTGACGGAGTCTGGCTAAGTATTCCTTTGGCTGATTTCATCGCCTGCATCTTGACAGTCTCAGTTTATCTCAGATATAGGCAGCGGTCTAAGAAACTTGCAATGGATGCAATTTAACAAGTTTAATAGAATTAGATCATGGATAGAAATATGATTGCCCCGTGCGGGTTGAACTGCGCTGTGTGCAGCGAAGCACTACGAAAAGACAGCCCTTGTGTCGGATGCCGGAATGAGGGATACAAAGGTGAGTATTGCGCCAATCTGTGCAAGATTGTAAAGTGCGAAATACGGAAAACTCTACATGACGGGTTTTGTGACAAATGTCCTCAATACCCGTGCAGGGAGATTGTCGATAAGGAGTGCTGGTATGCCAACGCCTATCCGATGATAGAATCGCTTATGGGCAATCTCGCTTTTATCGGAGAAAATGGTATTGAAAAATTTCTGCAAAGAGAAAAGGTTCGTTGGACTTGCTCCGATTGCGGTGGTGTCATATCTGTTCATGACGGGATATGTGATGGCTGTGGCAAAAAACATACAGATAGAAAATATTGAATATGGAAAGTATAACAGTAAGTAAGGATAATATAGCCGCTTGTGGGCTGTATTGTGGAGCGTGTCGCAAATTCTTGTCCGGCAAATGCCCCGGATGTAAGAATAACCAGAAAGCATCGTGGTGTAAAATCCGCCAGTGCTGCATAAGCAAAGGCTATCATACCTGTGCCGAGTGTGAGCGTGACATAAGGGAGTGTAAAATCTATTCCAACTTTATAAGCAAAGTGTTCGCGTTGCTCTTTAACTCCGACCGCCCGGCTTGTATCAGCTATATACGGGAACATGGAGAAATAGCGTATGCCGAGGAAATGAGTAGGAGAAAATGCCAGACGATAAAACATAAATGATATGAGAATAAGCACTTTTACAGTAATAATACTTGCATTAGCCATATTGGTTGGCTCGTGCGATGCCCCATCAGATAATGCCCTGTACAGGAAATGGCGACTTCAAAAATACAACTGTATCGCCACTTCGTCATACGGACTGACACAAGTAAACGAGGAATCAGAGTATATATTGCAGTTGGATAACACCGGAGTATTCTCCTGTATCACCGACTGCAATACAATTTCCGGCAGTTTTGAAAAAAGCAAAAACTCCTTGAAATTCTCCAGTATATCCTTTACCGAACTGGCTTGCGATAACATGATGATAGAACGGAGCATAGTATTTATTCTGCCCAGTATCAAATCATACGAAATCACGGACGATTCCATCTTGGTGTTGAAAGATGATAATGGTCATATACTTATGGAACTAACAAAATAACAGGCCAATACAATGAAAAGAATGATAATCGTAGCTATTTTAGCCATCTATTCCGTTCTAAACATCATGGCTTCCGATGATAATATTTCGGGGACATGGCATGGTACGTTGAAAATAACTCCGCAAGTGGAGTTAAAGATTGTTTTCAATTTCAAGACAAGCGAAGATAGTAAACCGTCAGTTACGCTTGATTCTCCGGATCAAGGTGCATACGGAATAGCCGGAGAAGTGAATTTCATTTCGGCTGATTCTGTAAATGTGACAGTTAGACGCATAGGATTGACATTTGCCGGACGCAAACAAGATGGTAAACTCATTGGAAAATGCACACAAGGAACAATGAGTACCGACCTTGAATTATCTCTGGGCATCGAGAAATTAAAGCGACCTCAAACACCTAAACCACCATATCCATACATTACGAAAGAGGTTCGTTTCAACAACTTATCAGATGGTGTTACTCTCGCAGGATCACTTTCCTTGCCTAAGAGTTTTAATGAGACAACTCCGGTTGTCGTAATGATTACCGGTAGCGGACTACAAAACCGCGATGAAGAAATATACGGACATAAGCCGTTTGCTGTCATCGCAGATTACCTTGCCCGAAACGGCATTGCAACCTTACGATATGATGACAGAGGATATGGAGAATCAACAGGCGACGGTAAAAATGCCACCACTGAAGATTTTGCACGAGATGCGAAAACGGCAATGGAATACCTGCGCAAAGAAATGAAATTCAAGAATGTGGGAATACTGGGGCATAGTGAGGGTGCGGCAGTAGCGTTCATGTTGGGAGCTGATAACAATCCGGGGTTATTCTCAAATCCGAATTTCATTATTGCCATTGGCGCACAGGCGGTCCGAGGTGACTCGGTTTTGATAGACCAGAGTGCCACAATGCTGGAACAGGGCAACATGCCGGCGAATATTGTATCGGATTATGTTGAAGCATTGCATAAGATGTATGAGCTTAAAATAACCAAGGGGGATAGTGTGGCTGTTGGCAATATTGAGGCTATATGTGCAAATTGGGAGAATACACCAGTTCACACATCATTAAAATCCAATCTGACAAAGATCGCCTCTGACACTAACCGTTGGCTAAATTACTATATCAGTTTTTCACCGACGGAAAGCATTGCAGATACGGATTGCCCGGTATTCGTATTATACGGAGAAAAGGATATACAAGTTCGCCCGGAACTGAATATGCCTCAAATGCAACGACTCGCCCCGAAAGCGACCGTGAAACTTTATCCCGGACTTAATCACCTTTTCCAGTACGCTCAAACAGGAGCGGTACAGGAATACGGTACAATCGAGGAAACAATCTCCCCTGAAGTCCTTCAGGACATTGTTGATTTTATCTCCTTCAAACCTCGTTAAATTTATGATTTCAATCCGCAAGTTTATATCATGTGGCTATATTCTAATATTCATACTAATAGGAATGATTATATATTGCTATCAGTATGAATGGAAAAAGCTTGAAGTATTAGAGAAGGAGAACCGAACCACTGATGAGTTGCGCCGATATGTTAATGAATTAAACTTTCGCTTAACAGGATTTTCTCTGTTAGGAGAAACAATATTGGAATGGGAAGATAAAGATATTGCAAATTATCATTTGCAGCGTATGGCTTTGGATAGTATGCTTTATTATTTCACGTCTATCTACCCGTCTGAACGCATTGACAGTGTACGCTATCTTTTAGAGGATAAAGAAAAACAAATGCGACGAATTGTACAGATGCTTGATGAACAGAAAAGTATCAAAGAAAGGATAGCCCGTCAAGTGCCTGAAATCGCATATAAAAGTACGCAAGAACAACCCAAGAAGCCGAAGCGAAAGGGCTTCTTGGGTATCTTCGGTAAAAAGGAGGAAGCAAAGCCCACCGTGACTACCACGATGCTCCATTCTCTTAACCGGAATATGATAGCCGAACAACAAGCGCAAAGCCGCCGTTTATCGGAACACGCCGATAGTCTTGCCGCACGAAATGCCGAACTTAACCGTCAGTTACAAAGTTTGATTCGCCAAATAGATGGAAAAATACAAGCTGACCTTCAAAAGAGAGAGGACGAGATAGCCACCATGCGTGAAAAATCGTTTATTCAGATAGGTAGCTTGACAGGATTCGTTGTGTTGTTATTGGTAATCTCTTACATAATCATTCACCGAAATATCACCCGTATCAAACGGTACAAACGAGAAACTGCGGATTTAATAGAACAGCAGAAACAGTCTATCAAACAAAACGAGGTACTGATTGCCTCTCGTAAAAAAGCCGTTCATACCATTACCCATGAATTACGTACACCACTGACGGCAATAACGGGTTATGCCGGACTGATGCGGAAAGACTGCAATACGGATAAAACCGGGACGTATATCCGAAACATTCAGGAATCTTCTGACCGCATGCGTGAAATGCTGAACACCCTGCTGAATTTTTTCCGGCTGGACAACGGCAAGGAACAGCCTAATTTCTCCGCATGTAGGATTTCCGCAATCACACATACGCTCGAAACGGAGTTTATGCCAATCGCCATAAACAAAGGACTGACTCTGACAATACACTGCCACAAGGATGCCTTTGTATGTACAGATAAGGAACGCATCTTGCAAATCGGGAACAACCTGCTGTCCAACGCTATCAAGTTCACGGAGAACGGCAGTGTTTCTTTGCGGGCAGATTATGATAACGGTCTGCTGAAACTTATCGTCGAAGATACGGGTACAGGTATGACCGAAGAGGAACAGCAACGGGTATTCGGGGCGTTTGAACGTCTGTCAAACGCTGCCGCAAAGGATGGCTTCGGATTAGGTCTTTCCATTGTTCAGCGTATTGTGACAATGCTCGGCGGCACAATACGGCTGGAGAGCGATAAAGGCAAAGGTAGCCGTTTCACGGTGGAAATCCCCATGCAGACAGCCGAGGAACTGCCGGAACAGATAAATAAAACACAAGTTCACCATAACAGTACATTCCATGAGGTAATTGCCATCGATAATGACGAAGTTTTGCTTCTGATGCTGAAAGAAATGTATGCACAGGAAGGGATACACTGCGACACTTGCAACGATGCGGCAGAACTTATGGAAATGGTAAGGAAAAAGGAATACAGTCTGTTGCTTACGGATCTGAACATGCCGGATATAAACGGCTTTGAGTTATTGGAATTGTTGCGTGCTTCCAACGTGGGAAATTCAAGGACCATTCCGGTGGTCGTGACAACCGCTTCGAGCAGTTGCAGCAAGGAGGAACTTATAGAACGTGGATTTGCCGGATGCCTGCTCAAACCGTTCTCCATATCGGAACTGATGGAGATTTCTGACAAGTGCGCCATAAAAGGCAAACAGAATGAAAAGCCGGATTTCACCTCTCTGCTGTCATACGGCAATGAAGCCGTCATGCTGGAGAAATTGATAACGGAAACCGAAAAGGAAATGCAGTCGCTCAGGTATGCGGAACAACAGAAAGACCTTCCGGAACTGGACGCCCTAACACACCACCTGCGCAGCTCTTGGGAGATACTCCGTGCCGACAGACCGTTGAGGGAACTTTATAAACTGACTCATCACAATGGCACACCTGACGACAAAGCAATAGGCAATGCCGTAAGAGCCGTGCTGGATAAGGGTTCGGAGATAATCCGGCTGGCAAAAGAAGAAAGGAAGAAATACAACAATGGATAAGACAAAAATCATCGTGGTGGAGGACAACATCGTGTATTGCGAGTTTGTCTGCAACCTGCTGGCACGTGAGGGATTCCGTACCGTGCAGGCTTTCCACCTCTCGACAGCGAGAAAACTTCTGCAACAAGCCGCTGACGGGGATATAGTGGTTTCCGACCTGCGCTTACCCGATGGTGACGGCATCGACTTGTTGCGTTGGATGCGCAAAGAGGGTATGACGCAGCCGTTCATCATCATGACCGACTATGCCGAAGTGCATACGGCGGTTGAAAGTATGAAACTCGGTTCGCTGGACTACATACCCAAACAACTCGTGGAGGACAAACTCGTGCCTCTGCTCCGTACCATACTGAAAGAACGGAATATCGGGCGAAGCCGTATGCCCGTGTTTGCCCGTGACGGTTCCGCCTTTCAGAAAATCATGCACCGGATAAGGCTGGTAGCCCCTACCGATATGAGTGTACTGATATTCGGTGAGAATGGCACGGGCAAGGAGCATATCGCCCACCATCTGCATGATAAAAGCAAACGTTCCGGCAAGCCATTCGTGGCTGTGGACTGCGGTTCACTCACCAAAGAGCTTGCGCCGTCGGCATTCTTCGGACATGTCAAAGGCGCATTCACCGGTGCGGACAGTGCCAAGAAAGGTTATTTCCATGAGGCGGAAGGTGGTACGCTGTTTTTGGACGAAGTGGGTAATCTCGCACCGGAAACCCAACAGATGCTTCTGCGTGCCATACAAGAACGGCGATACCGCCCGATAGGTGACAGAGCGGATAAGAGTTTTAATGTCCGTATCATTGCCGCTACCAACGAGAATCTGGAAAAGGCGGTCAATGAGAAGCGTTTTCGTCAGGACTTGCTGTACCGTCTGCACGATTTCGAGATAACCGTTCCGCCATTGCGTGACTGTCAGGAGGACATCATGCCGCTGGCGGAGTTCTTTCGTGAGATTGCGAACAATGAACTGGAATGTAATGTTATCGGCTTTGACGGGGAAGCTCGGAAGACATTGCTGACCCATGCTTGGCCGGGAAATGTCCGTGAGCTTCGGCAGAAAATCATGGGTGCGGTGTTGCAGGCGCAAACGGGACTTGTCACGAAAGAACATCTGGAACTTGCCGTAACAAAACCTAACTCCCCTGTCAGCTTCGCACTGCGCAATGACACAGAGGATAAGGAACGGATTTTACGTGCGTTAAAGCAGGCAAACGGGAACCGCAAGGTTGCCGCTGAATTGCTCGGAATAGGACGTACAACACTGTACAGCAAACTGGAAGAATATGGATTGAAATATAAATTTCAGCAACCATAGCCGGCAATTCGCTGAAAATAGCTATCTTTGCATGATTTTAGAGAATAAACGGCGATTGGCAAAGCCTTTCGCCGCTAATATATAACATAAGACCGCAAGGTGTTTCTAATGGAAATCTGGAAAATGGACATTGGCAGAAACTATTGCGTGATTGCTTATGCTATGCCTACGCATAGCGTGCATTCACCTATTTCTGTCAAGGGCATTCCAGAGCCTCCATTAGTGATAGCGTGGATTGCACGCTACTTTTTTACCCTTGCTTAATAATAGAAAAATAGTATGGGTAAAGTTCAGATTCTTGCCGTCCTATCTATGGACGGGTGTCATATTTCCGAATTATATTGCAAGGCGTATAAAGAACTGCACCTTGACAAATGTGGCATCAACGAAATAAGGAAGCATGCCCTTTATCATATCACACCCGACTATTCCATTTCTATGCTCGACGAATGGCGTAAGGATAATACAAGAATCTGCTATCTGGCAGAAGTCACTCCTGAAAAGGCTGACTATATCAACGGGCTGCTGCGGATGCGTGTGGTGGATGAAATCATCCTCTATACCGTGCCATTCATCGCAGGAACGGGGCGGCACTTCTTCCAGTCCGTCCTGCCCGAAACACAATGGATATTAACCTCGCAGAAAAGCTATCCCAACGGTGTATGCCGCAGCATCTACACGCGGATGGAAGCCACGAGATAACTGGAATGTTCCGCTTTCATACATTTTTAGATTTCTTTAATCAAAACAATGTACTGATAACAAACATTTTAAGAAAGTTATAATTCACATCCGATAAAAATATCATATTTTATTACACTGAAATCCAGCACCTTGCAGAGAGCGTGCCGGATTTTTTGTTTTATGGACACGCTTTTTGCCAATCATATTCATGTGCGCATACCGAAAAACAGAGTGTAAAATTTCAAAATTGACAGGACATGAATTATTTCTTATTGGCGGAAACCGAGTTTTTCCGCCGTATAAACGAAGCCGGGGACTGCAATATGGAAACGGCATACACGGCTTTCGCCACGCAAGTGATCGAACTATGCAGCGGCAATGTGGACTCCAACCGCACCATCATCGCGCTGGCTTACATTGAAATCGAGTTGCAGCACCATCCCGTGCGCAATCTTCCCGAAGAAAAGAGGGAGGTTGCAGCCTACATCAGCAAGGCACTCTCTTTTGTTAGGAAGATGCAGAAGTTCCTTGCCGCTCCCCAAGTGCCACCACTAATCCCCATCCGTACATCCTCCGACAACACAACCGAAAATCCCTCCTCACCCCTGCAATGGACGGGCAACGCCATCGACCTCGTGGAACTTATCTACGGCATCAACGAGATGGGCTGCATCAACAACGGCAACATGCCGCTCAAACAGCTGGCCCCGCTTCTCTACAAGATTTTCGGGGTCGAATCAAAGGACTGCTACCGCTTCTATATAGACATCAAACGACGGAAGAACGAAAGCCGCACCTATTTCCTTGACAGGATGCAGGAGAAACTGAACGAGAGAATGCTCCGCGACGAAGAAATGGAGCGCATGAGAAGATAATCCTGTACAAATGATGATTCAGAGGGTGACGTTATGTCATTCTCTGATTTTTTGTAGGTTTTGTCCTGCTGTGTAGATACATTTCGTTATCTATTCGCCCGAAAACCAGCGAAAAGCACTATCTTTGTACCCACGTTACAGAATTGTATATGAGCATAGACAACCTCGACATAATAAAACGGTTGATAGCCGAAAAAGAATGCGGACGGGTGGAGTTCAAGGAAACCACCGGACAGTTGGAGCGCGGCATGGAAACGCTTTGCGCCTTCCTTAACGGAGAAGGCGGCACGGTATTGTTCGGTGTCACCGACAAGGGAAAAATCATCGGACAGGACGTTAGCGACAAAACCAAGCGGGATATAGCGGACGCGGTCCGGCGTATCGAGCCTTTTGCCACAGTTGAAGTTTCTTATACTGAAATACCAGACACCGGCAAAAGCGTCATCGCACTGTCTGCGGAAGAACAAAGATATATGCGTCCGTTCTCTTACAAAGGACGGGCTTACCTGCGGGTGGAAAGCGCGACATCCACCATGCCGCAGGAGATGTATAACCAATATCTGATACAGCGGGGCGGGAAATACGCTTGGGAAGCAATAACAAATCCTGACCTAAAAATATCCGACCTCGACGAACATGCCGTCATTAGTGCTGTTCGCGGGGGAATCAGAAGCGGTCGTTTACCTGAAGCAACCATAAGGGAAGACCTGCCGACCATTCTCGAAAAATTCAGTCTGTTGCATGACGGGAAACTTAACAATGCTTCAGCAGTGCTGTTCGGTCGTGATTTTTATTATTATCCCCAATGCCTGCTCCGTCTGGCGCGTTTCAAAGGCACGACGAAAGACGAGTTTATAGACAATCAACGTGTCACCGGGAATATCTACGCACTGCTGGATGCGGCAATGGCGTTCTTTTTCAAGCATCTCTCCCTTTCCGGAAAGATAGAGGGGCTATACCGTGAGGAGGAACTGGAAATACCTTACAAGGCTTTGAGGGAGTGCTGCACAAACGCATTGTGCCACCGCTCGTACCACCGTCCCGGAAGCTCGGTGGGGATAGCCATCTATGACGACCGTGTGGAAATAGAGAACAGCGGAACATTTCCACCTGACATGACAATGGAAAAGCTGTTAAGCGGTCATAATTCAGAACCGCAAAACCTGATCATAGCGAATGTGCTGTATAAAAGCGAGGTCTTGGAAAGCTGGGGAAGGGGCATCGGGCTTATTATAAGCGAGTGCCGGCGTATAGGCATTCCTGATCCGGAATTCCATACGGACGGAAACAGCGTATGGGTTATTTTCCGCTATGTCCGGAAAGCTGTGGGGTACAACCCGACAGTTACCCCACAGTTGCCCGACAGTTCCCCCATAACCACCCCACAAGTGGGAAAAGTGTTGTCCGCAATCGGGAAACAGACGCTCTCGACAAAAGAGATTATGGGCATAATCGGATTGAAAGACAAAAGCAATTTCTTGGAACTCTACCTATATCCTGTAATAAGGCTGGATTTGGTGGAACCGATTTACCCGGAAAAGCCTAAACACCCACGACAGAAATACCGCCTTACAGAGAAAGGCTTGGAATTGTTGAAACAGCAATAGGCATGGCGAAAAAGAAGAAACAGCAGGGACACTATTGCCGTATCTGCGGTGATTACAAGGCGAACGAGAAGTTCAGCGGCAAAGGTCACGCACAACATATCTGCAAGAGTTGCATGTCCGCCATGCGTAGCGGCAAGAATCCGGAGGATATTCTGCCGGAGCTGTTGCCCGTGAGCCGTGAAACGACACGTTTCAAGAAACTGGACAAAGAGGGAAAAGCCGTATTAAAAGCGTTTATCACTGAATCCGTAACCGAATACTGGCAGGAAAACAGGCAGATACTGTTTGCGGAAAGTTTTTCCGAACTTAAAAAATATATCATCGGAACTTACGATGAGGAATGCGGCATACTCCTGAAAGATGACGCGGAACTGAGGACCTACTTCCAGACACAAATGATAACGACCATAAACAGATTGCTGAAAGAGGAAAATCCGGAAACTGAAGGGTAAAGAAAACGGGCAGAACAAGGTATCAAACTTGCCCGCCCCGTTTTTGTTGCCGCCTGCCGGCTATTTCTGCTGCAACAGATGTTTCAGATTTTCGTCATTAGCGATGCGTTCCAGCTCGTCTGCGACAATCTGCTTCACCTCCTCCTTGATGCGCCTGTAATTCGCCTGCACCGTTTCCTTCATGCAGTCTTTGCCATCCTCGTCCGTGAAGTCGGTAATGATGGGTATCGGCTGGTAGGCTTTCTCCTCGCGTTTCACCTTCTCGGCATCCACGACAATCTCACAGTGGAAAATCTTCTGCTCGATACGCTCGTTGAAGTTGTCGGACACCGAACCGACAAACATGCCCTGCGTCAATCCGGAAATCTTGCTCGGCGGGATAAGCGCGTCCATCTGCGTGTTGATGGAGGTGGAAACATCCTGTCGGTTGATAGAGATGGACTGCCGTTTTTGCAACACCTTTCCGAACCGTTCCGAGAGCGTCTTGGCGGTTTCGCCCACCACCTGACCGGAGAAGATATTGCCGACCGTGTTCATCACCACTTTCGCCTCCTTGTCCCCGTAGTCACGCACCAACTGGCTGAAATCCTGAAATCCCAGACACACGGCAACCTTGTTGCTTCGCGCGGTGGCGATAAGGTTGTCCAGCCCCTTGAAGTATATCGTCGGAAGCTCGTCGATGATGACCGACGACTTCAACATCCCTTTCTTGTTGATAAGCTTCACGATGCGGGAGTTGTACAGACCGAGAGCCGCACCGTAAATGTTCTGACGGTCCGGATTGTTGCCCACGCATAGGATTTTCGGCTCTTCGGGATTGTTGATGTCCAGCGTGAACTCGCTGTCCGACATCACCCAATAGAGCTGCGGGGAAATCATGCGTGACAGCGGGATTTTCGCTGATGCGATCTGCCCCATTAACTGCTCCGCAGCTCCTCCGAGCCACGCATCCATGAATGGTGAGAGATAGTTCTCCAGTTCCGGGTAAGAGGTCAGTATCGGGAAAATATCCTCGTAACGGCGGTTCAGGAACTCGATGGCATGGGGGAACGTGCAATACTTGCCGTTCTGAAAAATTTTGAGATACCAGATGATAGCTGCGAAGAGGATGATGGGCGATTCCACAAAGAAGTCGCCCTGCTTCTGCACCCAACTCTTATTTAAGTTGAGCATAATGGTGTACGCGCTCTCGTAAGCGTCCGTAATATCCTCCATGAAATCCGGATGGATGGGATTGCAACGGTGGCTGCGTCGCGGGTCGTCGAAGTTAATCACGTAGAACTTCGGCTTCATCTTGTATCCCTCCGGGTGGTTGAGCAGATGATTATAGGCAATCGTGGACAAATCGCTGAATTTGAAGTCGTAAACATACATTGAGAAGCCCTTCTCAATCTGCTGCTTGATGAAACTGTTGACCACCGCATATGACTTTCCGCTGCCCGGCGTGCCTAACACGATGGAGGCACGGAACGGGTTTACCACGTTTATCCAGCCGTTGTTCCAACGTTTCCTGTAATAAAAGCGTGTGGGCAGATTGACCGAATACTCGCTTTCGATGAGCCGTGTTTCCTGCATGAAGCTCTCGTTCTCGTTGTTGAACACGTCATCCATCAGGTTATGCTTCAACAGGCGGCTCATCCACAGACCGCCCATCAGCAAACAGACATAACCTGCGCCGACGGTCAGCACGTAAAGCCCCGTTACCGCTTCAACCGGCAACGACAATGCCAATATCCACCAGTTAAGGAAGAACAGCACGAACCCTGCGGCAAGAGCCGTCCAGATTCTTCTCCAAGTGATTTTCTCTCCCTTGACGCCCTTTGTCCCCAGACAGGACAGGGCAAGCAGGAGGACGGCGAACAGTTTCGTGTAGAGGATGGAGCGGAACAGCCCCGCCGTGCGGTTGAAGTTCATCAGGATTCTGTCCACCACGCCGATGTCCACGCCCCAGAGCCGTATGGCTTCATAGCAGAACCAGTACACGTTCATGACCACTAAAATAATACTCACGGCACGCAGAAAATCCATGATTTTCGCCAATGCCCTCAAATCGTCTTCTTGTTGTGACATAGATTGAAAAATTTGATTCGTAGATACTTCTGATTACATTCCCAAGCCCTTGCGCCTCTTCTTTTTCCTCTTACGCTGCATCGCCCGGATAAAGGCTTCCTCCTCGGTGTCCACAGCCGGACCTTCGGGAGTGAGCAGACCGACACCGCCCGCCGTGTTCTCGAGGTCGGATGCGGTCTGTCCGCGCATATCCTCTCCTGTTTCCACCGGAACGGAAAGCGGAATCGGCGGCAGTCCGGCGTAAGGCAGCGTGAAATGTTCCTGCAAGGCGTTGGCGGAAAGTTCCTTGCCCATGCGCGAGCCGTTCAGCACGCAGCCCGTGCGGTGGTCGATGAACGTGGCTCCGTAGATGCGTCCTACCTCCGTGTAGCGCAGCACGGTGTCGATGCCTTTCTCCCTGAGCCGCGAAACGAACTTCTCCCTGTCATACGTGCCTTCAAGCACGGAAAGGACGGTGCGTTTTGTCATGTCGGCGAGTTTCCGGTCCTGAATCTCCTGTTTGGAACGGGCAAACTTCTTCTGCACGGCTTCATAGCCTGCGGACTTCCCGAAAAGCGAGGACTTGAACGGGTTGCCCGTCTTGTTACCGGCATCATCAGTGACGGAATAGACCAGCCCGTGATATTCTCGTCCGCGCACGTTTCCCCGCGCTTCCTCCACCGTCATATTATATAAGGAAAGAAGGGCGCGGTATTCGCCCATCGTCTGGAAACGGTACTGTCCGTTCAGAGCCTTGACGGTATTCCCGACCTGCCTCTTCATGTCGCCCACCGAAGCATCCACCTTGCGCAGCGGGTTTTCCAGACGTGGATTCTTACGCTCCGCCGGGTGCAGCCCGTACTTCCGTTCCAGTTCCCGTCGGATGCGGTCGCTGCGGCGGAAAAGGAAATCCTGATTGAGCCGCCTGCCTTTCTCGTCCACATTGATTGTCACAATATGCAGGTGGTGGCGGTTTATGTCCTCGTGCTTGAAAACAAGATACGGCTGGTCCCCGTAGCCGAGTTTCTCCAGATACTCGCGTGCGATGTCCTGCAATTCCGTATCGGTCAGCACGTCGTCGGGATACGGGTTGAGCGAGATATGGAGTACCGGTTTCTCCACCCTCGTATGCTCCGGCATACAGGCAAGAAAGCCCTCCATCGCTTTGCGTATGTCCACCGTCCCCGTGCCGTCATTGTAGATGCGGTTGGTGGTGAGCAGACGCCCTTTCGCCTCGTTGATCTTTTCCCCGTTGTAGGCAAGTGCGCCGTACAACGACTTTCCTACACTGATTTTTGCGACCATTTCGCCTCCATTTCCCTTGAAAGTTCCACAATCTGACGGCTCAGTTTCACGAGTTCGACGGTCTGTTGCTCCAGCTTGTAGAGCAACGCCATCGCCTTTTTCTCGGAAAAATGCAGCCTGAGTTCCTTCACGACTTGGTTGTAGTTCGTGCCTACCGCGCGGAACTGCGCATGGAAATCGGACAGTCTGGTGTAGTAATCCACCAGCGTCTTGTCCACTTTCAGCACCCTGAACGGCTGCCCGAAGAAGTGCGCCTTGATGAAAACCGACTTGGCGTAAACGCCCGACTTCTCGAACATGGCGAGGAAACGGTTGTGTTCCTCCTCGTTGAAACGGACGGTGTAGCGGAACACCGCCGGATCAAGTTTGGGATTTCTCCCGGTCTTGTTTCTTTTCTCTTTCATATAAACTTTGGATTTAGCGGATGGACGGCATAAGCCGCCGCTTCTTGGCACAGACACCGCAGGTTTGAAAGGCTTCCCGACTTCGGAGAGGAAGCCCGTCCCCTGCAAGGGCAAGTGCTTTTCGTGGCTGCTCAAAACGTTTTGAGCGGCTGAAAAGACATCTTGCTATGTTCAGGCGAACATAAAAATCCGTCGGGGACGGATTGGGGGAATGCCTTTCAAACTCCGGGCTGCACCACCTTCGGCGAACCCTGCCGTTCGGGTGCAAAGTTACGCCCTTAAAGCGGTATCGGACAGAGGCTTGACCCGGACAATCAGTGCCAACCGGCGCAACATGCCGCCACTTGCCGGGGAAGTGATACAAGTTCCAAAATATCCTTGTTTATTTGCAGTGTGATTCGGATGAAGGTCTGAAAATACACCCTTCCACACGGACATTCGGACAGCGGTCCGTTTATCTGTCCCAATGGTCAAAAGCGGGTGTATGTGGGCAAACAGGTTACTGTCCCCATATCCGTATGGATTGATTAAAGTACGGGTGAACGGAAAAGCGTACGGTTGTCCGCAGACGTAACCGGATTAGTGAGTGAATAGACAAACGGACGGATATGCGTGCGTATGTATGAATGGCAATACGTTGACGCAACCGGACAGAAGTATAACCAAATAAATTATCAAACAGATGAAAGAAGCAACCTATGTGGCGATCTCCACGCAGAAAGGAGGAGCCGGTAAGACAACCCTGACAGTGCTTGTGGCAAGCTACCTGCACTACGTGAAAGGCTACAATGTAGCCGTGGTGGACTGTGATTTTCCGCAGTACAGTATCCATGACATGCGCAAGCGTGACCTGAAAGCCGTCATAGAGGACGGGCACTACAAGATGCTGGCGTATGAGCAGCTCAAGCGGCTGAAGAAAAACCCATACACAATCAGATGCAGCCGCGCGGAGGATGCGATAAGAACCGCAGAGAATCTGACGGATGCGCAGCCCGATCTTGACTTCGTGTTCTTCGACCTTCCGGGCACTATCAACAATGCCGATGTGGTACGGACCATCGCCAAAATGGACTATATCTTCACACCCATCATCGCAGACCGGGTGGTAATGGAAAGCTCCATCAAGTTCGCCACCGTCATCAACGACCAGATGATAAGCACGGGCAAATCCGGCATAAAAGGGATTTATCTCGTATGGAACATGGTTGACGGGCGCGAGAAGACCGAGCTTTACAAGGCATACGACAAGGTCTGCGCCGAGTTCGCGCTGCCCATTCTTGAAACATTCCTGCCCGACAGCAAGCGTTTCCGTAAAGAAACGGCTGCGGAGCGCAAGGCTGTGTTCCGCTCCACCGCGTTCCCTGCGGACAAGGCACTGGTACGTGGCAGTAACCTTGACAAACTCGTCGATGAGATTCTCGGCATCATCAAAAACTGAACGTCATGGCAAAGAAAGCAAGAATAGAGGACATCGACAGCGATGCCGTAATCAATTCGTTCCGCATGGATGATACAAGCATACCGCCGCAGGCAAGAAGCACGGACGGGAGCGTGCAGGCTCCATCACCGGAAGACGGGATGCGGACGGTCATTCCTCCGCCTGCATCCCGTCCCAAAGAGGAACCTGAACGCAGGCGCAGGAATGGAAAGACGGAGAAAACCGATTATGACGGCACATTCGTATGCGAAGCCAACGTCACCGCAAGGCTCGGAAAACAAGTGTATATCCGTAAGGAGTACCACGACCGCATACATAAGATGCTTCATGTAATCGGTGGCAACGAGGTGACTATCGCCAGTTTTCTTGACAACGTGCTGACACACCATTTCACACAGTTCCAAGACGAGATCGCGGAATCGTTCAGGCGGCATATGGAATCCTACAATTTATAAACAGTTTAATCAACAACAAGAACATCATGAAAAGAAAGATGAACAACAGTCAGGCTGAGAGCCTGCAAACAAGAAAGAGTGAAAGAACCGCTGCCCGTGCAGCACAGTGTACAACCGGCTGCGGTCAGGGAACGGACGGCGGTGTGTTCCGCAAGGGCAAAGACGGCGTCAAGCCTATCTCCACCTTCCTGCAAGCATCGGAAATCAAGACACGGCAATGTATATACATCAGCCGCGAAATCCATGAGAAAGTCGCCATAGTTGCCAGCCGCATGGGTAACGGGTTGAGCATCGGCAAGTTTGTGGACAACATCCTCCGTGACCACTTCCGGCAATACGGGGCGCAGTACACGGAACAGATTGAAAACGCTAAAAAAGTAAGGCTATGACAAAAGTGTTTTT
This sequence comes from Parabacteroides johnsonii DSM 18315, assembly GCF_025151045.1. Taxonomy (NCBI): domain Bacteria; kingdom Pseudomonadati; phylum Bacteroidota; class Bacteroidia; order Bacteroidales; family Tannerellaceae; genus Parabacteroides; species Parabacteroides johnsonii. The sequence continues at coordinate 2,936,852 of NZ_CP102285.1, read as the reverse complement.
AGCCGTATCGGTTGCCTGCAACGTATGGTTCCTGTTCATGCTCCTGTCCGACAGGATAATGGAAACAAAATTCGTCCGCTTCCTGAAAGGCGTTTCCGGATTGTGGCAGTCATTGGGAGCGAAGGAGGGAAAAACGGAAACGGCATCTGTGGAAATTTCGGCTGGTGGTGGAACGGACATCATTGGTAAAAGCAAGTTCAAAATGGCTCCAACCCGGACAACCGCTGCCATACCGGCGCAAGAAGCCGCCACTTCGGAAAAAGGCATTGAGCTGTCGGAGGAAGAGGCTACTTTTGACGACGGAAACACGGAAACCGCCTCACGCCCGGCACAGGTCCCGGAGGAGAAACTCGATGAAACCTTCACGAGCATGCCGCCTTCGGAACTGGAATACGGGGAGGATGAGCCGGACGATGACGAACCGGACAAAGGGCAGGCTTCGGGAAGCAGCTTTGAGGACATCGACATGGCAGTCCAGACGATACGGAAGGATACGCCGTCCGACGAGGAGATGCGACACGCTGGAAAGGTCATGACGGAACTTGACGGGACGGAACTTTTTTCCAGAATAACGGAGAGCCTGACCGATGAAGCTATGAGCGGCAGGCTTGCAAAAGCGATGGCTGTCTTCGTGGATACGGTAAACATGACCGTGACACGGCAAAAAGACAAGGTATTCGTGATTCCTGACAAAATAGAGGAGTTTGACATCCGCGACTATGTATAACGAAAAAAGAAATGGTAATGAAAATGTAAAATTACACCCATGCGGCGAGGGAGCGCAAGGCACGTCCAGTTCGCAACGGACAGTCCCAAGTCCGTAGAAACAAACGGGCAACCCACTAAACCAAAGTAAAGTAACCGAGTATCAACCGCCCGACAAAGGACCATCCACTCTTTGGACGGCACAAAACAAGAACAGTTTTATGAACAAGAACAACAGACAGAAACTTATCCTCTCAGCGGCACTTCTGGTTGCCGCAACCGCCTCCGCCTTCGCGCAGGGGAACGGCATCGCGGGCATCAACGAAGCCACCTCTATGGTGAGTTCGTACTTCGACCCCGGCACGAAACTCATCTACGCCATCGGCGCAGTAGTCGGGCTTATCGGGGGCGTGAAAGTGTACGGGAAATTCTCGTCCGGCGACCCCGACACCTCCAAGACAGCGGCAAGCTGGTTCGGAGCGTGCATCTTCCTGATTGTCGCCGCCACCATCCTGCGCTCATTCTTCCTTTAATAAACTAATGTATGGCTGAATACCCGATAAACAAGGGTATCAGCCGTCCGGTAGAGTTCAAGGGCTTGAAGGCTCAGTACCTCTTCATCTTCTGCGGAGGTCTGCTGGCTCTCTTCGTCCTGTTCGTCATCCTCTACATGGTCGGCATCGACCAGTGGGTATGTATCGGCTTCGGCGTGGCATCGTCCTCCGTCCTCGTATGGCAGACCTTCGCGCTGAACGCCCGGTACGGCGAACACGGGCTTATGAAATTGGGAGCGGCACGGAGCCATCCCCGATACCTTATCAACCGGCGGCGGATCACCCGATTATTCAAACGGAAACGAAAGGAAGAAATGACATGAGGAATACATCCAAAATGACAACACTGGAAAACAAGTTCCCGCTGCTGGCTGTGGAGCATGGCTGTATCATTTCCAAAGACGCCGACATCACGGTGGCTTTCGAGGTGGAACTGCCGGAGCTTTACACCGTGACGGGTGCGGAGTACGAGGCGATACACGGTTACTGGTGTAAGGCAATCAAGGTGCTGCCGGACTTCTCCGTCGTCCACAAGCAGGACTGGTTCATCAAGGAACGCTATCAGCCGGAACTTCACAAGGACGACATGAGCTTTTTAAGCCGCTCTTTCGAGCGTCACTTCAACGAGCGTCCGTACCTGAAGCACACGTGCTACCTCTACCTGACCAAGACGACAAAGGAGCGTAACCGGATGCAGAGCAATTTCAGCACGCTGTGCCGGGGACATATCATCCCGAAGGAGCTTGACAAGGAAACCGCTGCGAAGTTCATGGAGGCTGCGGAACAGTTCGAGCGTATCATCAACGACAGCGGCTTTGTCAGGCTGCGCCGCCTCTCCACCGACGAGATTGTGGGGACGGACGGCAAAGCCGGACTGATAGAGCGTTACTTCTCGCTCATGCCCGAAGGCGACGCCACGTTGCAGGACATCGACCTCTCGGCACGGGAGATGCGCATCGGCGACAACCGCCTGTGCCTGCACACCCTGTCCGATGCGGAAGACCTTCCCGGCACGGTGGCTACCGACACCCGGTATGAGAAACTCTCCACCGACCGCTCGGACTGCCGCCTCTCCTTCGCCTCCCCGGTGGGGCTGCTGCTTTCCTGCAACCACATCTACAACCAGTACGTGATTATCGACAACAGCGAGGAGAACCTTCAAAAATTCGAGAAGTCCGCGAGGAATATGCAGTCGCTATCCCGCTATTCAAGGAGCAACAGCATCAACCGCGAGTGGATAGACCGCTACCTGAACGAGGCGCACTCCTACGGGCTGACCTCGGTGCGGGCGCACTTCAACGTCATGGCGTGGAGCGACGATGCGGAGGAATTGAAACACATAAAGAACGATGTTGGCAGCCAGCTGGCAAGCATGGAGTGCGTGCCGCGCCACAACACCATCGACTGCCCGACACTTTATTGGGCGGCTATGCCCGGCAACGCTGCGGACTTCCCAGCGGAGGAAAGCTTCCATACCTTCATCGAACAGGCTGTGTGCCTCTTCACGGAGGAAACCAACTACCGCAGCTCGCTCTCGCCCTTCGGCATCAAGATGGTGGACAGGCTCACGGGAAAGCCGCTGCACCTCGACATCAGCGACCTGCCGATGAAGCGGGGTGTCACGACCAACCGTAACAAGTTCGTATTAGGTCCTTCGGGCAGCGGCAAGTCGTTCTTCATGAACCACTTGGTGCGCCAATACTACGAACAGGGCGCGCATGTGGTATTGGTGGACACGGGAAACTCCTATCAGGGGCTATGCGAGATGATACGGCGCAAGACAGGCGGGGCGGACGGTGTGTATTTCACCTACACGGAGGAGAAGCCCATCAGCTTCAACCCTTTCTATACCGATGATTATCTGTTCGACGTGGAGAAGAAGGACAGCATCAAGACGCTGCTGCTGACGCTCTGGAAGTCGGAGGACGACAAGGTGACGAAAACCGAAAGCGGGGAATTGGGCAGTGCCGTGAATGCCTACATCGAGCGCATCAGGGCAGACCGGAGCATCGTCCCCTCGTTCAACACTTTCTATGAGTACATGCGCGACGACTACCGCAGGGAACTGGCGGAGCGTGACATCAAGGTGGAGAAGGAGGACTTCAACATCGACAACATGCTCACCACCATGCGGCAGTATTACCGGGGCGGACGCTACGACTTCCTGCTCAACTCGGCGGAGAATATCGACCTGCTGGGCAAACGGTTCATCGTCTTCGAGATTGATTCCATCAAGGACAACCGCGAACTGTTCCCGGTGGTGACCATCATCATCATGGAAGCCTTCATCAACAAGATGCGCAGGTTGAAGGGCGTGAGAAAGCAACTTATCGTGGAAGAGGCTTGGAAGGCTCTTTCGTCGGCGAACATGGCTGACTACCTGCGCTATATGTACAAGACGGTGCGCAAGTATTTCGGTGAAGCAATCGTGGTGACGCAGGAGGTGGACGACATCATTTCCTCGCCCGTCGTCAAGGAGAGCATCATCAACAACTCGGACTGTAAAATCCTGCTCGACCAGCGCAAGTACATGAACAAGTTCGACCAGATTCAGGCGTTGCTCGGACTGACGGAGAAGGAGAAGTCGCAGATACTCTCCATCAACATGGCGAACAACCCCTCACGGCTCTACAAAGAGGTGTGGATAGGCTTGGGCGGCACGCAGTCGGCGGTCTATGCCACCGAGGTCAGTGCTGAAGAATATCTGGCGTACACCACCGAGGAAACGGAAAAGGTGGAGGTGTACCGTCTGGCGGAGCAATTGGGCGGCGACATCGAAGCCGCCATCCGGCAGCTTGCCGAAAGGCGGAGAAACAAGAACAATCAATAAACCAATTATCAACGAAAAAAGAAAAGCGTATGAGCATATCAAGAATGAAAATGCTGCAAGTCAGCAAGTGTCTGATCGGATTGGCGGTCATGGTGCTGCAATCCTGCGACGTGGCGGAGAACCGCCGCGACCTGCTGTGCGGAAACTGGGAAAGCGTGGAGGGCAAACCCGACGTGCTTATCTACAAGGAGGGCGAAGCCTACAAGGTGACGGTATTCAAACGGAGCGGCATCCGCCGCAGGCTGAAACCGGAAACCTACCTCTTGCAGGAGGAGAACGGCAACCTGTTCATGAACACCGGATTCCGCATCGACGTGGCGTATAACGAAGCCACCGACGTGCTGACCTTCTCACCCAACGGGGACTACGTGCGTGTGAAGCCGCAGCCGGAAACTCCGGCAGAAGAATAATGAACCGCTAAAATCCAAAGAAAACATGAGAACAAGAATAACATTCGCCATCTGCCTGTGCCTGCTTTTCGCGGGCAGGGCTTCCGCCCAATGGGTCGTGAGCGATCCGGGCAATCTGGCGCAGGGCATCATCAACGCCTCGAAGAACATCATCCACACCTCAAAGACCGCCACGAACATGGTGAACAACTTTCAGGAAACGGTGAAAATCTACGAGCAGGGCAAGAAGTATTACGACGCCCTCAAATCCGTGAACAATCTGGTCAAGGACGCCCGCAAGGTGCAGCAGACCATCCTGATGGTGGGCGACATCACGGACATCTACGTGACCAGCTTCCAGAAGATGCTGCGCGACGACAACTTCACGGTGGAGGAACTCGGAGCCATCGCCTTCGGGTACACGAAGCTGCTTGAAGAATCCAATGACGTGCTGACGGAGCTGAAGAACGTGGTGAACATCACCACGCTCTCCATGACGGACAAGGAGCGCATGGACGTGGTGGAACGCTGCCACTCCAAGATGAAGCGTTACCGCAACCTCGTGAGCTACTACACCAACAAGAACATCAGCGTGAGCTACCTGCGTGCGAAGAAGAAAAACGACCTCGACCGTATCATGGGACTGTACGGCAGTATGAACGAAAGATACTGGTAGCCTATGGAGTTCGACAACCTTCACCAGATTCTCCGCTCGCTCTACGAGCAGATGATGCCGCTGTGCGCCGACATGGCGGGCGTGGCGAAAGGCATCGCCGGGCTGGGCGCGCTCTTCTATGTCGCCTACCGGGTATGGCAGTCGCTGGCGAGAGCCGAACCGATAGACGTCTTCCCGATGCTCCGTCCCTTTGCCGTCGGTCTGTGCATCATGTTCTTCCCTACGGTGGTGCTGGGCACGATAAACAGCGTCCTCTCGCCCGTCGTGCAGGGTACGGCGAAACTGCTCGAAACGCAGACTTTGGACATGAACAAGTACCGGGAGCAGAAGGACAGGCTGGAATACGAGGCGATGGTGCGCAATCCCGAAACCGCCTACCTCGTGTCCAACGAGGAATTTGACAAGCAACTGGAGGAATTGGGCTGGTCGCCCTCCGACATGGTGACGATGGCGGGGATGTATATCGACCGGGGGATGTACAAAATGAAGAAGGGCATCCGCGATTTCTTCCGCGAGATACTGGAACTGATGTTCCAAGCCGCCGCCCTCGTGATAGACACCATCCGCACCTTTTTCCTCGTGGTGCTGGCGATACTCGGTCCGATAGCCTTCGCCATATCGGTGTGGGACGGCTTCCAAAGCACGCTCACGCAGTGGATATGCCGCTACATTCAGGTCTATCTGTGGCTGCCCGTGTCGGACATATTCAGCACCATACTCGCCAAGATTCAGGTGTTGATGCTCCAGAGCGACATCGAGCGCATGCAGACCGACCCCAACTTCTCGCTGGATTCAAGCGACGGGGTGTATATCGTGTTCATGATAATCGGCATCATCGGCTACTTCACCATTCCGACGGTGGCGGGCTGGATCATCCAAGCCGGGGGCATGGGCGGCTACGGGCGCAACGTGAACCAGATGGCGGGACGCGCCGGAGGCATGGCGGGCAGCGTGGCGGGTGCAGCCGCAGGCAACGCGGTGGGACGCATCGGCAAGCTGCTGAAATAGAGGCATGAATTACGGGACAGGCATCCGCATAAAAGCAACATACGTATGTCACCTGTCATGACATACGTATGTAATAGGCTGCTACATACGTATGCAGTAGCTCATTACATACGTATGTGGCAACCCGTTACATACGTATGTGGCAAACGACCGCATACCGATCCTATTGTATAACGAATTAAGAACCGAAAAATAAAATCAGACAATGGAATTCAAGTCACTCAAAAACATCGAATCATCGTTCAGGCAGATACGCCTGTTCGGTATCGTCTTCCTCTCGCTGTGCGCCGTGATAACGGTATGGAGCGTGTGGAGTTCCTACCGCTTCGCGGAGCGGCAGCGTGAGAAGATATATGTGCTGGACAACGGCAAGTCGCTGATGCTGGCACTCTCGCAAGACCTCTCGCAGAACCGTCCGGCGGAAGCGAGGGAGCATGTGCGCCGCTTCCACGAGCTGTTTTTCACGCTCTCGCCCGAAAAGAGCGCGATAGAACACAACGTGAAGCGTGCGTTGCTGCTGGCGGACAAGAGCGTGTACAACTACTATTCGGACTTCGCCGAGAAGGGGTACTACAACCGCATCATCGCCGGGAACATCAACCAAGTGCTGAAGGTGGACAGCGTGGTGTGCGACTTCAACGGCTATCCCTACCGTGCCGTGACCTACGCCACGCAGAAAATCATCCGGCAGAGCAACGTCACCGAGCGCAGCCTCGTGACCACGTGCCGCCTTTTGAACTCGTCCCGTTCGGACGACAACCCGAACGGGTTCACCATCGAGGGATTCACTATCATCGAGAACAAGGATTTACAAACCATCAAAAGGTAAACGGATATGAAGAAAATCAAGAAATCATTTTGGGGCGCATATTGGAAACTCCATGACAAAAAGAAAATGCTGGTGGCAAGGCTCAGGGGCTATCTGGACGGTTTGCCGCCGAAGACACGCAGGCGCATCGTGCTGGCAATGCTCGCCGCATTCGCCGCGCTTGCCCTCTACACCTTCGGCAAAGCCGTGTATGACATCGGCAGGAATGACGGCAGCCGGATGGAGATAGACCATGCCGGACGGGTGGAACTGCCTGCACAGCAACAAACGGACAATCACTTAATACCTTATTTATATGGAACAGACGAAGAATGAACCCAAGAACGAAAACAAGGCGGAGAACAAACCGGAAAGCACGGCTACACCCGACAAGAAGGGAAAACCGAAAAAGGAGCGCAAGCCGCTGACCGAAGCCCAACGGCTGAAACGTCAGAAAATGATAGTGCTGCCCGCTATGGTGCTGGTATTCATCGGGGCGATGTGGCTGATATTCGCTCCGTCCTCCGGCAAGGAGCAGGAGCCGGGAACGGGCGGCTACAACATCGAGATGCCCGACGCGGACAAGGAGAACCGCCGGATTATCGGTGACAAGGCGAAAGCCTACGAGCAGGGGGCGATGGAGGAACGGCAGGAGAACCGCAGCCGCGCCATGCAGCAGTTGGGCGACCTGTTCGACCGCGAAACGTCGGAAGCGGATGGGGACAGCGACTTCGACCTTGCCAATCCCGGTGGAACGGAAGAGGCGGTGAAGCCCGCACCGAAGACCATCCAGTCCTCGGCAGCAGCCTACCGTGACCTCAATGCCACGCTCGGCAACTTCTACGAGCAGCCGAAGAACGACAACGCGGAGATGGACGAACTGCTGGAACGCATCGCCACGCTCGAATCCGAACTGGAAAGCGGAAAAGAGAGAAGCTCCACGATGGACGAGCAGGTGGCACTCATGGAAAAATCCTACGAGCTGGCGGCGAAGTACATGGGCGGTCAGAACGGCACGCAGGCGGCAGCGGGACAGACCGCAGAGCCGTCCCCCGTGCAGAAAGCCGGAAAGAACACGGCAAAACCAGTAAGGCAGGTGACGCATCAGGTGGTGTCCTCGCTCGGACAGCCCGTGAGCAATGCCGAATTTGTTGCCACCTTCTCGCAGGAGCGCAACCGCAGTTTCAACACGGCGGTGGGCGTCACGACCGTATCGGACAGGAACACCATACCGGCATGTGTCTATGGGGCGCAGAGCGTGACGGACGGGCAGGCGGTCAGGTTGCGGCTGCTGGAGCCGATGGCGGTGGCTGAGAGGATCATCCCCCGAAATGCGGTAGTGGTCGGCGCAGCCAAGATTCAGGGTGAACGGCTCGCCATCGAAATCACCTCTCTGGAACACGACGGTACGATTATCCCGGTGGAGTTGGAGGTCTATGACACGGACGGGCAGCCCGGCATATTCATCCCCAACTCGATGGAGATGAACGCCGTCAGGGAGGTTGCCGCCAACATGGGCGGTTCGCTCGGCAGCAGCATCAACATCTCCACCAATGCAGGAGCGCAGCTCGCCTCCGACTTGGGCAAGGGGCTGATACAAGGCACGAGCCAGTACATTGCCAAAAAGATGCGCACCGTCAAAGTGCATCTGAAAGCCGGGTACAGGGTCATGCTCTATCAGGAGAAGGACTGATGTATAATCATAAGAAATCCAATCAATAACAACAACCCACTAAATTCAAAGTAAAATGAGAAAAGTAATCATGATGTTTGCCCTCGCTATGGGCATCGCAACTGCCTATGCGCAGGAGAACGTGACCGTTGAAACGACCAACGGCAGTGAAGGACTGACCTTGACAAAGGAGGTCTATCCGCAGAAGGAGGCGGACGGCGACCTGTATCACGGTCTGACGAGAAAGCTGGGTTTTGACCGCATGGTTCCCCCGCACGGCTTGGAAGTGACCTACGACAAGACCGTGCATGTCATCTTCCCGGCGGAAGTGCGCTATGTCGATTTAGGCTCGCCCGACCTGATTGCGGGCAAAGCCGAAGGTGCGGAGAACGTCATCCGCGTGAAGGCTACCGTGAGGAACTTCCCGAACGAAACCAACATGTCCGTAATCACGGAGGACGGGAGTTTTTACACCTTCAACGTGAAGTATGCCGCCGAACCGCTGCTGCTCAACGTGGAGATGTGCGACTTCATCCATGACGGCGAGGCGGTGAACCGTCCGAACAATGCGCAGGAAATCTACCTGAAAGAGCTGGGCAGTGAAAGTCCCATGCTGGTGCGCCTTATCATGAAGTCCATCCACAAGCAGAACAAACGTGAGGTGAAGCATATCGGCTGCAAGCGTTTCGGCATCCAGTACCTTCTGAAAGGCATCTACACGCACAACGGGCTTCTGTATTTCCACACGGAAATCAGGAACCAGAGCAACGTGCCTTTCGATGTGGACTACATCACATGGAAAATCGTGGACAAGAAGGTGATGAAGCGTACCGCAGTGCAGGAGCGTATCATCCTGCCGCTCCGTGCGCAGAACTACGCCACGCTCGTGCCGGGCAAAAAAAGCGAACGCACGGTCTTCACGATGGCGAAGTTCACCATCCCCGACGGCAAGTGTCTCGTGGTGGAGCTGAACGAGAAGAACGGAGGTCGTCATCAGTCTTTCGTGATCGAGAATGAGGATTTGGTGCGTGCCAATAACATCAACGAACTCCAAGTGCGCTGACCATGAGAAAGTACATCGCAATCATCATCGCGTCGCTTGCCCTGTTCACGGGGCAGGCGTACGCCCAGCGATGTCTGCCGAAAATGCAGGGCATCGAGGTAAGGGCGAATCTGGCGGACGGCTTCAAACCCGGCGGCAACGACGGCGGGTACAGTTTCGGGGCGGCTCTCTCCACCTACACGAAGAAGGGCAACAAATGGATGTTCGGAGGTGAGTATCTCCTGAAGAACAACCCGTACAAGGATACCGCCATACCTGTGGTGCAGTTCACGGCGGAAGGCGGCTACTATTTCAAGATACTTTCCGATGCCCGTAAAATCATGTTCGTCTATGCGGGGGCTTCGGCTCTCGTCGGATATGAATCGGTGAATTGGGGCGAAAAGGTGCTGCAAGACGGCTCGACCCTGCATAACCGGGACGCCTTCATCTATGGCGGTGCGCTGACGCTGGACGTGGAGTTTTACGTGGCTGACCGTATCGCCCTGCTCGCCAATCTCCGGGAGCGTTGCCTGTGGGGTGGCGACACACGAAAGTTCCACACGCAGTTCGGGGTCGGCATCAAGTTCATCATCAACTGATGCGCCGCATGGAACGGACGGATATAGACACCATGAGGCAAATATCCCTCGCGGACTTTCTCGCACGGCTGGGACATGAGCCTGTACGGAGAAGCGGAAACGAGCTGTGGTATCTCGCGCCGTACCGCAATGAGCGCACGCCCTCTTTCCGCGTGAACGTGGCGAAACGGCTCTGGTACGATTTCGGTTTGGGCAAGGGCGGTGACATCTTCACGCTTGCCGGGGAGTTTGCCCGAAGCGGCGACTTCATGGCGCAGGCGAGATTCATAGCGGAAACCGCCCGTATGCCGTTTGTCGCATCGGAAAAGCCGTTGTTCCTGCCGGAGCCGTCCGAACCTGCCTTTGAGGGAGTGGAAGCCGTCCCGCTGCTCCGCTCACCATTAACAGAGTATCTGGCGGAACGGGGCATCCCTTATGCCGTTGCATCCCGCCACTGCTGCCGCCTGAACTACGGCGTGCGTGGAAAGCGGTATTTCGCAATCGGTTTCCCGAACGTGGCTGGCGGCTATGAAATCCGTAGCCGCTACTTCAAGGGTTGCGTACCACCGAAAGATGTGTCGCTGGTAAAACCGGAAGATACCGCCTCCGACGTGTGCAGCGTGTTCGAGGGTTTCATGGATTTTTTGTCCGCCCTTACGCTCGGATTGGAAACAGGCGACTGCCTTGTGCTGAACTCCGTTGCCAACGTGGGTAAGGCTGTGAAGCACTTATACGGGTACGGGCGCATCGACTGCTTCCTCGACCGTGACGAATCCGGGCGGAGGACGTTGGAAGCCCTCAAAGGACACTACGGCGGACGTGTCTGTGACCGTTCCGCACCCTATGACGGTTGCAAGGACTTGAACGAGTATCTGCAACTGACAGCAAAAAAAGAAATGAACAATAACTTAAAAATCAAAGGACAATGAACATACTGAACAACAAGAACAAGAGAACATCCATCTTCAAGGCATTGGCACTCTGCCTGTTCGCCGCCGTGTCGCTCACGCTCGCATCGTGTGACGACGACATGGACATCCAGCAATCCTATCCGTTCACGGTGGAAACCATGCCCGTACCGAACAAGGTGACAAAGGGGCAGACGGTGGAAATCCGCTGTGAGCTGAAAAGGACTGGCGACTTCGCCAACACGCTCTACACCATCCGGTATTTCCAGTTCGAGGGGGAAGGCAAGTTGGAAATGGACAACGGCATCACTTTCCTGCCCAACGACCGCTACCTGCTCGAAAACGAGAAGTTCCGGCTGTACTACACGGCAGAGGGCGACGAGGCGCACAGCTTCATCGTGGTGGTGGAGGACAATTTCAAAAATTCCTACGAATTGGAATTTGACTTCAACAACCGGAACGTGAAGGACGACATTCAGACCGTCATCCCCATAGGCAATTACAAACCTCTGCCAAGATGATGCGTGTATTCATGGCTATTCTCTGTTCGCTGCTGGCGGTCTGCTCCGTGTCCGCACGGGACAGCCGTCAGAAGGGGACGGACGGGCAGCCGGCAATCTACCGCCTGCCGCCTTTCGAGCGGGCGGTTCGGTGTACGAAGTATTTTGAGGGCTGGCACTCGGAGAAACACCACCCATACGTGGGCTGGGGTCATCAGGTGCAGCCGGGGGAAAAGTATTCGGCACGCACCATGACGAAGCGGCAGGCGGACGCGCTTCTGCGGAAAGACTTGCGGAAGTTCTGCGCCATGTTCCGCAAGTTCGGGCGTGACAGTTTGCTCCTTGCCACGCTCGCCTACAATGTCGGTCCATACCGGCTTTTGGGGAGCGGGAAGATACCCAAAAGCACGCTGATCCGAAAATTGGAGGCGGGCGACAGGAACATTTACCGGGAGTATATCGCTTTCTGCAACTACAAAGGTAAACGGCACGCCATGCTGCTCAAACGGAGAAAGGCAGAATTTGCACTGCTGTATGTACCATAAAAAACACTCGTCCCTTTCAATTCTAAGTAAGGGACGAGTGTAAATGCACTGTAATTTGGCTATTTGCTTATAAGTGACTATCTTTGCATAAATTTTATATCATCACATAAAATGAATAGAGGCTCTGAATGGCGAATTTGGGATTTACATGTTCATACTCCATTTTCGCTTGAACATAACTACAAATGCAATCCCGGAGAAAATGTTTGGGATAAATATATTGATGCCTTAGAACACCTTCCTGCGGATATAAAAGTTTTGGGAATCAATGACTATCTTTTTATTGATGGTTATCGTAAAGTACTTGAATATAGAGAACAAGGCAGATTGCAAAATATTGAATTAATTTTACCAGTTGTTGAATTTAGGTTGGCAAAATTTTGTGGTAATGAAAAATTCAAAAGGATAAATTATCATATTATCTTTTCTAATGAATTAACTCCAGATCAGATTCAACAACAATTTCTTAATGCTCTTACCGCACATTATACTTTAAGTCCTGATTGTAATCAGCAATGGGGTGGCGTTGTTACAAAAGAAAGTTTAGAAGAATTAGGTAATAAGATAATAAATTCAGTACCAGAAGAAAAAAGGAGTCAGTATTCATCACCTTTAAAAGAGGGATTCAATAACTTGAATCTTGAACTTTCAGTAATAATGAATCCGTTAAATAATGCCAATCATATATTTGAGGGTAAGTTTATTACAGCGATAGGTAAAACAGAATGGGATGATTTTAAATGGGATGATAATTCTATTGCCGAGAAAAAAAGTATAATCAATGGTGCTGATGTCGTTTTTACAGCGGCTCAGGACATTGAGAAATATAACAAATCCAAGAAAAAATTGCATGAACAAAAGGTTAATGAATTATTATTGGATTGTAGCGATGCACACTGTTTCGCTGATGATATTGCAATTAAAGATAGATTAGGAAATTGTAAAACATGGATAAAAGCAGATACAACCTTTGAAGGTTTAAAACAGATATTGTTTGAACCAGAAGATCGAGTTCGTGTTCAATCAACAAAGCCTGATGAAAAAAATATATATCAAGTTATAGATAGTGTAACTTTAGATGAAGAAGGTTTTTGGCATGGGACAATCCTTCTAAATCCGAATTTAAATACCATTGTAGGAGGACGTTCTACCGGTAAATCTTCTTTGCTTAAAGCTATTGCTGCAAAACATGGGAATAAAGAAGTTGATAAAGACGATTTCATAAGACAACATTTGGATGGTATTACTATTCGCTGGCAAGATGGAAATGATCAACTTGGTCGAGAGATTGAATATTTCCGTCAAAGCTATATGCATGACATTGCATTCGATTCCGATAAGACAAATCAAATTGTAGAGAATATAATACAATCTAAAGACGAAACAGGTTTATTAAGGAAGTATTATGAACATTTGACGGATTTATCTAAGGCTATTTCAGAAGGAGTATTTTCTGTTTTCCAAATGCAGAAAGAAATAAACTCTTTAAAGAAGTCTTTATTTGAAAAAGGGAAAAGGGAAGGTGTCAATCAACAATTAAGTTTATTAAAAGCAAAAGTTGCTGAGTTACAAAAAGGTGCAGAATTAACTCCCGAAGAAAGATTGGCATTAGATGCATCAATAAAACAAGTTCAAGAGAAGAAAAAATTGATATCAGATGCAGAACAAGATTTATTAATATTTGAGAGAATACTAAAATCTACTCCATTTGATGCTTCGTATGAGGAAAAATATCAATTTGGAGGTATGCAGTTTGGGTTAAATCAATCTGAAATATATAGATTGTTTAATGAACTGAGAATCAATACCGAAACAGAATGGAATAAAATAATCAATCAGCTTAAAAATAATACAATAAAAGCAAAGGAACAATTGTCATCTGAAATACAAACTATCATAAAATCAGAAATTTATAAAAAGGGAATCCGTATATTTGAGGAAAATAAAGAACTCAAAGATTTAAATACTAAAATCCAAGAAGAAGAAAAGAAACTTGCTGCTATTGATACAATGCAGAGTAAAATTAATAAAATTCTGCAACAACAAAATAGCTCAATTTTACAAATAATCAATGCTCATTGTTCCTTTAAGAAAAGTGCAAACCAAGTTTCAGAACAATTGTCAATTTCGTATGACGGCCTTGATATTCATATAAATATTAGTTTTCATAAAAAAGATTTACAGGATTTTTTGGAAACCAGACTTAATCAAAGAGGGTATGAACGACAAGGATATTTGCAAGAGTTGCTAAATAATTATGATGATAATAATGAAAGCAATAGCAATGCCTTTATGAAGGACTTGTTAACAGGTGATGTTTTGTTAAAGAATGGGTATGATGCACAAAATGTTGCTGTAGAATTTTTATCACGGAATTGGTATAGCCTTAATTATGGCATAACATATCAAGCTGATACTTTCGCAAATATGTCAGAAGGGAAACAAGCTTTTGTTATTTTGAAATTACTCTTAGATTTTAGCGACAAAAGATGTCCGATACTTATAGATCAACCCGAAGATAGTTTAGACAATCGTGCTATATATAATGAATTGGTTGCATATATTAAACGCAAAAAACGAGAACGTCAGATAATACTGGTAACACACAATTCAAATGTTGTAGTTAGTGCAGATGCAGAGAATGTAATTGTTGCCAATCAAAATGGTACTGATACCCCAAATTGGGGCGGTTTTAAATTTCAATATATTTATGGAGCATTAGAGAACACTAAATGCAAAGATAAAACAGATTCACAAATATTATCTTCTCAAGGAATACGAGAGCATATTTGCGATATTTTGGAAGGTGGACGCGAAGCCTTTAAAAAGCGTGAACAAAAATATGGATTTAGGAGGTGAGTGTATCCAGATATATATAATACTTTTCCATACAAACTCCGATGAAGCCGCAACTTCATCGGAGTTTCCGCTTTTCATACATTCGGGATTTTTCCTTTGCCGATTACTTCACCATCCCTGCAATGCTCTATGATGCCGGGCGAAAATCCCATCTCCCCGATTGCGATGTGCCGGATATACTCCGCATATTCCTGACCTTGAAAATTCCTGCCCATGAGGTTTTTGAAAATCATCCTTATGCTTGTTCCGTCATCGCTGTGCAGGATGATTTTTCCGTTCTGTCTGATTTCTTCCATGATTGAAACTTGTTTTTGTGAATACTATCGTAGATTGGGACAGCGGTTTCTTTGCTACTTTCTTTGTCCGCCATCATGCTCACCGAAAGAAAGTAGGGCGGCTTTCGCCGCCGCCACTCAAAAACGGGTATAAAGTCCCGTTACCATCGTGAACATTTCTTCCAGCATGTCGCAGTATATGCCCTCGTGCGTTGCAATGTCCTTTGTCTTGCACTCGAATGTCTTTTTACTGAACGTCCTGCGGTAGAAACGCATATTGTAGAGGTCTAAGCCGGCATCGTAGATGATGTCAAGGCGGTTTGCGCTCGTCTTGTTCCTCGCAAGGCTCATGCGTAAGCCGTTGCCCATGTCTATAAAGTCCTTGCTTCCCGTCATGGCGGCAAAGCGTCTGCCGCCTATCTGCTGTAAAATAGTCTTTGCTATCATGCTTTTCTTGGTTTTAGGTTGGCGGTGCGGACACCGCCAACTTGTTTAACATTCTGTTATCTCGGCAATGGGTGTGTTTCGTTTCAACCACTCCATCAGGCACTCCATATTGTACTCGCTTGTGATGACTGCCGTATGGCTGTTGATGGCGGTAAACCTGCTGCTCTCGTAGTCGTCTATCCACTTTTTTAGGGTATCAACTCCCCACGCTTCGGCATCGTCAAAAATGCCGTCCAATACTTTGATAGGCTTGCTGAACTTCACTATCAGCGTTTGATAGGCTGCGTTCATCGGTTGTCCTCCTTTCCTTCCTTTTCCGTGAGCCACTTGTCCCGTGCGGCTCGGCACTCGTCCAATGTGGGTTTGACACAAGAGAACAACTCTCCGTCTGTGGGGTGGCGGTAGTCGTACTGCACAAGTGTCCGCTTGCGTCTGCCGATACCTAATTGGAAACGCTCGTATTTCTCCGTACCTGCTTCCGTGCAGGTGCTTATTCCGCCCGTGGTCATTCGTGTTGCCATAATCGTTGATTTTAGAGTGGTTAAAAATGTACTGACAGAATTCTGTTCTTCATCACCATTTCGGGGTCGCTCGTATAGCGTTGGTGCAGGTAGAAATGGTGGGAGCCGAAGCCGTAAAGGAAAAACCTGTCAAGTCCGTGCTTCTCGGCAAAGTCCTTTACACTCCGTCTTAACTGCTCCTCACTCGTTGCCAGAGTGAGGAGGTTTACAAATTCAAGGAACATCGTGGGGATTTTATCGTCCCACAGACAAATCATGCTTTCAATTCTTACTTCCATACTATTGGGATTATAGGTTGATACTATGCCGCTTCCATCCGCTGGCGGATAAGGTTCACGTTGCTGTTCACAAGGTTTACAATGCGGTCGTGGTACTCGGTATTGGAATTGTGCAAGCCACGACTTTGCACCACCTCCAATGTCTTTAAGGAAACCTCCACTGTTTCTATGCGCTTGCCGTCAATGGTGGCGGATAGGATAAGGGAGTTCTTTTCAAGGAAATAGGAGTTGGAAAACACGCAATGGTGCAGTTCCGTCCCTTCCGCTGCAAACTCCGCCACGCTCTCCAACACACGCACCTGCAAAGTGCCGTCCGTGAAGGCGATGCCGAAGAATATGCCTTTGAGTTTGCGGTATGCCTTCTCGTGTTTCTTCGCTTGGCGGATGCGTTCCTCCAACTTCTTGCGCTCTATCTCCTTGTTGCGCTTGTGCATAAGTCTGTCGTGTTCGGCTTTTAGGTCGGAGGGGCAAACGTACTTCGGGCTGTTCGTGTCCTTGCCGAAATGCCGCAGGAGGTCTATGGTGTCACGCCACATGGAGCCGTCAGCAATGGTGTAGCCGTTGCGGATACATATCTTTACGGATGCCCAATACCTCTCTATGTCAAAGGAACTGCGGATGTAGTGGCGCAACATGGGGTATTGCCCTGCCTTCAACAGCGTTTCGGCTCGGCTGTCGGAAAGGATAGCCGTGAAAAGGTCGTAAGGCAGTATGTTGTGGTATTTGCCATTGAAGCCGTTGCGTTTCAGTTCGGGAATGAAACGCTGTCGGGGATAGGTGCAGACGGGGTTTATATCGTATGCACGGAGTTTGTTGTTCTTGCGTACCTCCATGTCGCTGTATTCCGCCCATAGGTCGTAGTAAAGTATGGACATTCCACGCAGTCGGGCGACGGTGACGGTTGTGCCTTTGGGCGAAATCCACCTTTGCACCACTTCATAAATGGAATACCCGGCTGCCTGTCCTGCCTTGTATCGGGACTTGACGAAGAAGAAGCGTATCACTTGGTACTGCTTGCAGGTGGTGACGATGGAGAAATACTCGTTCTCGCTGAACACGCTCTTTCGGGTGCGCAACGCTTCCAACTCCATGCCGCAATGCGGGCAGGTGCATCCGCAAACGGTGTCTGCAAGGTCGTGTTCACTTTTCCACGAATGTCCGCACTCGGTGCAGATGTTCGTGCCGTCCGCCCTCTTGATGGCGTAATGCTTGAAGCAATGGCGGAAAGCGTATGCCCTCTGTGTGGCGGTCAATTTTGGCAGTCGCTCGCTCAATCGTGCGACTTCCTGCTGTATGGGTGTTCTCGGTTTCATAATCAGAAATTGAATAGGTTGGGTTGTTGTACTTCTTGTGCGGTCGCTTTGGTGGTGGTTCTCGGCTTGCTGCGGTTCTGCAACTTGCGGAGTTCCTCCTCTTGGTATCTGCGGAGTGCGTTCTGCCGTGCTTCCGCCTTTTCCTCTGCCGTGAGTTCCACAACGTGGTTCACCGCCACTTGGCATTGGATAGGCTTGCCCACCTCTATCTCGTTCTCGTCATAGTAGTGGACTGCTTGCCCGAATATCTCCCCGTCCGTGAAGCCGTTGCAACCGCTCCGCTGCACGTAGTTGAGAATGTAGGTGACGCAATCGTCTATGTTCTTGGCAGGGTTGCGGTAGTTCCTCGCAAAGAGTGTATCTTCCGCTGCACGCTGCTCCAGATACATCTGTATCGTTCTCTTGAAATGTTCTGTTCCTTTCATATCGCTGTCGTTTTTAGATTGTCTGTTTCAGTATTTCTCTCCAATAGGTCGGCTCCACCTCGCTCAGAAGGAAGTCTGTAAAGTCCCTCCGTGCGTCCTTGTTCAGTTCTCGGTAGAGTTCACGGAACACGGATATGTTGCCGTTGATGTACGTTTCAACCATATACACGAAGATGTTGTCCACCTCGTAGTATCTGCACTGCTGCGCTGCCGTTTTGCTGCTTCTCTTTGCCATGTCGGTAAGGATTAAAGGGTGAATGACCAAAGGATGAAGCCGAAGAAGGCGGTTGCGGAAAGGATAGCCACGATTACGCCTATCGCCACTCGGAACACTCCGTTTACAATCTCTCTAATGATGCCCCAAAGGATGCCGAACACCCCGAAGGCGGTGCGCACCATCAAGCCGCATATCGCAAGCCCTATGTACTGCGCCATTTGTCTGAAATTTGCCGTTGCCGTCATAGCCGTATTATTTGTTAAGTTCCACGATGCTGTCAATCCTGCCGTAAAGGAAACTGCGGAGTGCGGTCTTGTCGGTAGCCTTGTATTCCGTCCAGTGTCCGTACTGCTTCACAATGTAGGTTCGGAGAATGTCGGAGAAGTCAAACATCCACCCTTGCAAGGGTACTGCGCTCTTGAAATAGGTATTGCTGTTCACGTTGCGTGTAAGCCAATCCTTTTCCTCTCGGCTCAATTTTTCACCGTTGTTGAGTTTGGTGCGAAGTCCGTACACCTTGGTGTCTTGCAGGTTCTCCAAACTTGGTACTTCCCATGCCACGAATTTTATTGCTATTGCTGTCCTCATATCCGTTGTTTTTTGATTTTTAATGCGGATTCAAGAGCTGAGGGAGTTGAGTTTCAAACTATCTTATCTGCCTCTCGTTTATCCGACATTTTTTTTATGCGTCTTTCTGTCGCATCGGTCGTTTTCGTTTCGGGTGCTTAAAAAGGTAGGGATTAGGGGATGCAAGGTTTTTCGGGAAAAATACTACCCGCAGGGCTGGAGATTTTTTCCGAAAACAGGAGGCTTGACCTTGCATTCCCGTCCAATCCCGGAATTACCTTTGCGTCCAGAACGGAAATGACTGCCTGATGCGGCTCACTGAAAGACGCGAAAATGGAGGTAAACGGAAGTGGAGGCAGATTGGACAGGAAAACTTCAAAAGAGAAATCCGTGAAAAAGGGAAAACGCCAAAAGGAAAAGGGACACTGCCGGAGGCGTAAAACCGGGCAAACCACCGACAAGGAAGTATGATTTTGTATGTCTGGCCGAGCGTGTCCGGTCTGACGGATAAAATCATTCTTCCCGGTTTGCCTGCCGTGTGTGACGGCTTGTTCCATTCATGGATCGGGCGGTCAGACACGGCTTTCCGCTTACGGCACAAAGGAACAGCGAAAAAAGAAATCCTATAAAAATCCGTAAAAGCACCTCTTTGGCATAAGCACAAAAGAAATGGGCCTTGCATCATCAGTCTAAACTGTTGTTTAGGCGTGAGGCAAAGCCCTTTTCTCCGCTTATGCGGCAGTCGGCATACGTTCGTTCAAAATCCTTTTGGGCGATGGTGTGCCGACGGATAAAATTGCTTTTACGGAAAAACTTGTATGAGAAGAAAAAAATTAGGGAGATTCATTTCAAAATCTCCCGTTTTATTGTTACTTTTGCATACGAAGAGTTCTTTGAAGGTTACGCAACGCGCAGAAGGATGACGCAGTAGATAACTAACTAAATCGTAACCTATTACTATCATGAGCAATTAACCTACGCTCAGTTCCAATAAATTACACTCTTTTCGTAACTTCCTGCCACTAAGTTACGATTTTTTCCCCTCAGGATTTCGGGATGATCCGTCATGCCAACGAAGCCGGTCATCGTGCCGATGAAGACGGTTGTAGTCGTGATGAAGACGGTCTTCATTGGCGACAAATGGCCTTTATTCTCTCGGCTGTATCCGTACAAATGTCCGTTCGGATTTAAATATTCGGTTCTCCGGAAGTTGAGCTTTGTCGGAATGTGTAGAATGGAGGCTGTCTTCTTGACAAAATGTATGTTTTTGAGGTGAGGTAGGCGGTTCTTTTACTCGTATGTCACAAAAAGCAGAACTTTAACGAAGAAAAGTCAATTTAAAATCATCCGTTTTGAGGATCAAAATAGAAAAAACATCGGGTTATTGTAAAAAATGCTGTATCACTTCTCGCATATGCGTACCATATATATCCATTTTTTTGAGAGAAAAAAAGATAAAAAAAACTTTCCCAAACATTTGCATAAAAGAAATCTTCGTTCTACTTTTGCACCCGCATTCGAGCGAGAGTGGCCGTGATTGACATGATGCGAAGTAGGTAACGGTGATAGGGAAGGATGAGGTTAGCGAGGCTAAGCGAGATGTCCGACCACCCGGAGGGTTTCGAAAAAAAACTTTTCAAATTTTCTTCTAAAAAATTTGTCAGTTTAAAAAAAGTCCTTACCTTTGCAGCCGCAATCGAAACGATAGCGATAAGTTCTTTGAAAATATTACATATCAACAAGTAGTACAAGAGACGTATATGAAATACGAAACATACCGTCAGTGACTACGATAAAGACGAGATTCTGAGCGAAGATATAAAACAATTTCAACAACGAAGAGTTTGATCCTGGCTCAGGATGAACGCTAGCGACAGGCTTAACACATGCAAGTCGAGGGGCAGCATGGTAAGTAGCAATACTTATTGATGGCGACCGGCGCACGGGTGAGTAACGCGTATGCAACTTACCTATCAGAGGGGGATAGCCCGGCGAAAGTCGGATTAATACTCCATAAAACAGGGGTTCCGCATGGGACTATTTGTTAAAGATTCATCGCTGATAGATAGGCATGCGTTCCATTAGGCAGTTGGCGGGGTAACGGCCCACCAAACCGACGATGGATAGGGGTTCTGAGAGGAAGGTCCCCCACATTGGTACTGAGACACACGGACCAAACTCCTACGGGAGGCAGCAGTGAGGAATATTGGTCAATGGCCGAGAGGCTGAACCAGCCAAGTCGCGTGAAGGATGAAGGATCTATGGTTTGTAAACTTCTTTTATAGGGGAATAAAGTGTGGGACGTGTTCCATTTTGTATGTACCCTATGAATAAGCATCGGCTAACTCCGTGCCAGCAGCCGCGGTAATACGGAGGATGCGAGCGTTATCCGGATTTATTGGGTTTAAAGGGTGCGTAGGTGGTAATTTAAGTCAGCGGTGAAAGTTTGTGGCTCAACCATAAAATTGCCGTTGAAACTGGGTTACTTGAGTGTGTTTGAGGTAGGCGGAATGCGTGGTGTAGCGGTGAAATGCATAGATATCACGCAGAACTCCAATTGCGAAGGCAGCTTACTAAACCATAACTGACACTGAAGCACGAAAGCGTGGGTATCAAACAGGATTAGATACCCTGGTAGTCCACGCAGTAAACGATGATTACTAGGAGTTTGCGATACACAGTAAGCTCTACAGCGAAAGCGTTAAGTAATCCACCTGGGGAGTACGCCGGCAACGGTGAAACTCAAAGGAATTGACGGGGGCCCGCACAAGCGGAGGAACATGTGGTTTAATTCGATGATACGCGAGGAACCTTACCCGGGTTTGAACGTAGTCAGACCGACCTTGAAAGAGGTCTTCTAGCAATAGCTGATTACGAGGTGCTGCATGGTTGTCGTCAGCTCGTGCCGTGAGGTGTCGGCTTAAGTGCCATAACGAGCGCAACCCTTATCACTAGTTACTAACAGGTCGTGCTGAGGACTCTGGTGAGACTGCCAGCGTAAGCTGTGAGGAAGGTGGGGATGACGTCAAATCAGCACGGCCCTTACATCCGGGGCGACACACGTGTTACAATGGCATGGACAAAGGGCAGCTACCTGGCGACAGGATGCTAATCTCTAAACCATGTCTCAGTTCGGATCGGAGTCTGCAACTCGACTCCGTGAAGCTGGATTCGCTAGTAATCGCGCATCAGCCATGGCGCGGTGAATACGTTCCCGGGCCTTGTACACACCGCCCGTCAAGCCATGGGAGCCGGGGGTACCTGAAGTCCGTAACCGCAAGGATCGGCCTAGGGTAAAACTGGTGACTGGGGCTAAGTCGTAACAAGGTAGCCGTACCGGAAGGTGCGGCTGGAACACCTCCTTTCTGGAGCCAGAGTCTCATGAGAAAGTAGTAATTTCAATGAGGTATGTTATTCTCTGGTACTACGGTTGAATATGTATAAAATATGATCTTAACCGGGCATGCCGGTATAGAGAAAGATGAGGCTGAGGTATTTATCTCAGGCGCACAACAGTTGACAGTCCTATAGCTCAGTTGGTTAGAGCGCTACACTGATAATGTAGAGGTCGGCAGTTCAACTCTGCCTGGGACTACCAAACAGTTGACAGTTGAGAGTAAACAGTTGAAAGGTAAACAACTTTCCACTCTGCACTCTGCACTTTCAACTCTCTACGGGGGATTAGCTCAGCTGGCTAGAGCATCTGCCTTGCACGCAGAGGGTCAACGGTTCGAATCCGTTATTCTCCACACAAGATGAGTGATTATTGATTTATTAATTATTAATTATTCATTAAACATAAGATCTTTGACGTATTGGACAACTTCAAAAAAGTAAAGTAACAAAAAAAGTAAGAGCAAGCTAAAGATATATCAATCCGACACGCAAGATTAATTATTAATTGTTTAATTATTAATTTTGAAAACTGTGTCAGTGATAAAGAAAGTAAGCAAGGGCAGACGGTGGATGCCTTGGCTCTCGGAGGCGATGAAGGACGTGATAAGCTGCGATAAGCTTGGGGTAGGTGCAAATAACCTTTGATCCCAAGATTTCCGAATGGGGCAACCCGGCTGGTAGAAGGCCAGTCATTCCGTAAGGAAAGCGAACGTGGGGAACTGAAACATCTAAGTACCCATAGGAGAAGAAAACAAAAGTGATTCCGCAAGTAGTGGCGAGCGAACGCGGAACAGCCCAAACCGATGTTGTTTAGGCAATATCGGGGTTGTAGGACCACGCCATGGCAAGCGATTAAGGAAGTAGAACGTTTTGGAAAAAACGGCCGTAGACGGTGAAAGCCCAGTATACGACTCTTTAATGAAGCCTAGTGGTATCCTGAGTAGCGCGGAGCACGAGAAATTCTGTGTGAACCAGCGGGGCCCATCCCGTAAGGCTAAATACTCCCGAGAGACCGATAGCGAACCAGTACTGTGAAGGAAAGGTGAAAAGCACCTCGAACAGAGGAGTGAAATAGTCCCTGAAACCGTCTGCCTACAAGCGGTCGGAGCAATCTTTTGATTGTGACGGCGTGCCTTTTGCATAATGAACCTACGAGTTACTTTCTCCGGCAAGGTTAAGGACTTCAGGTCCGGAGCCGAAGCGAAAGCGAGTCTTAAAAGGGCGGTATAGTCGGAGTGAGTAGACGCGAAACCAAGTGATCTACCCTTGGTCAGGATGAAGGTTGGGTAACACCAACTGGAGGTCCGAATGGGTATACGTTGAAAAGTGTTCCAATGAACTGAGGGTAGGGGTGAAAGGCTAATCAAACTTGGAGATAGCTCGTACTCCCCGAAATGCATTTAGGTGCAGCCTTTATATAGTATATAATGAGGTAGAGCGACTGATTGGATGCGAGGGCTTCACCGCCTATCAAGTCCAGATAAACTCCGAATGCGTTATATATATTTATAAGGAGTGAGGGCGCGGGTGCTAAGGTCCGCGTCCGAGAGGAGAAGAATCCAGACCATCAGCTAAGGTCCCCAAATAACAGTTAAGTTGAACTAACGAAGTCAGACTGCAGAGACAGCTAGGATGTTGGCTTGGAAGCAGCCATTCATTTAAAGAGTGCGTAACAGCTCACTAGTCGAGGAGTCTGGCGTGGATAATACTCGGGCATAAACTGTTTACCGAAGCTATGGATCTCGTATGAGATGGTAGGGGAGCATTCCATGTACGTCGAAGGTGAGGGATGACCCTTGCTGGAGTGCATGGAAACGCAAATGTAGGTATAAGTAACGATAAAGGAGGTGAGAAACCTCCTCGCCGAAAGACTAAGGTTTCCTGATCAACGTTAATCGGATCAGGGTAAGTCGGGACCTAAGGATAAGCCGAACGGCGATTCCGATGGAAGAATGGTTTAATATTCCCATACTACTTTATGGAGCGATGTGGAGACGGAGAAGTGACAGTCCTGCCATCTGACGGAATAGATGGTTAAAGGGTGTAGATGTAGATCGAAGTAGGCAAATCCGCTTTGAGAGTCGAACCTGACAGTATGTCGCGTACTTGTACAAGGCAATATGGACGTAATCAGGCTCCCTAGAAAATCCGCTAAGCAAATTCATAAAGTACCCGTACCGTAAACGGACACACGTAGTTGGGTTGAAAATACTGAGGCGCTCGAGTGATTCACGGTTAAGGAACTAGGCAAATTGACCCTGTAACTTCGGGATAAAGGGTCCCTGCAGAGATGTGGGCGCAGAGAATAGGTCCAGGCAACTGTTTAACAAAAACACATGGCTGTGCGAAATAGAAATATGAAGTATACAGCCTGACACCTGCCCGGTGCTGGAAGGTTAAGAGGAGAACTCATCGCAAGAGAAGGTTTGAATTGAAGCCCCAGTAAACGGCGGCCGTAACTATAACGGTCCTAAGGTAGCGAAATTCCTTGTCGGGTAAGTTCCGACCTGCACGAATGGTGTAATGATCTGGACACTGTCTCAACCGTGAGCTCGGTGAAATTGTAGTATCGGTGAAGATGCCGATTACCCGCGATGGGACGAAAAGACCCCGTGAACCTTTACTATAGCTTTACATTGAATTTGGGCAACTAATGTGTAGGATAGGCCGGAGACTATGAAGCAGGCACGCCAGTGTTTGTGGAGTCGTCGTTGAAATACGGCCCTTTGGTTGTTTGAGTTCTAACTCGCAGAAGCGAGGACACTGTATGGTGGGTAGTTTGACTGGGGTGGTCGCCTCCAAAAGAGTAACGGAGGCTTCTAAAGGTACCCTCAGACCGATTGGTAACCGGTCGTAGAGTGTAATGGCATAAGGGTGCTTGACTGGGAGGCCTACAAGCCGATCAGGTAGGAAACTAGAGCATAGTGATCCGGTGGTTCCGCATGGAAGGGCCATCGCTCAAAGGATAAAAGGTACTCCGGGGATAACAGGCTGATCGCTCCCAAGAGCTCATATCGACGGAGCGGTTTGGCACCTCGATGTCGGCTCGTCACATCCTGGGGCTGGAGAAGGTCCCAAGGGTTGGGCTGTTCGCCCATTAAAGTGGCACGCGAGCTGGGTTCAGAACGTCGTGAGACAGTTCGGTCTCTATCTATCGTGGGCGTAGGATATTTGAGGGGCTCTGACACTAGTACGAGAGGACCGTGTTGGACAGACCACTGGTTTACCGGTTGTACCGCCAGGTGCACCGCCGGGTATCTAAGTCTGGATTGGATAAGTGCTGAAAGCATCTAAGTACGAAGCCAGCCTCAAGATGAGATATCCCTGAGGGTCGTTGTAGACTACGACGTAGATAGGCTACAGGTGTAAGGGCAGTAATGTCGAAGCCGAGTAGTACTAATCGCCCGAGACTTTCGTATCATGTATAGGATTGATATATCGCTTAGGACGATCCGAAGTTGGGTCGTTAGCTCAGGAGTTATGTAGCTTAACTTGGGGTTGTCCGGTCAAAAATCTTAATATAAAAAGTTATTAAGGTGGTTATAGCGTTGGGGATCCACCTCTTCCCATTCCGAACAGAGAAGTTAAGCCCAACCACGTCGATGGTACTGCGTAAAAGTGGGAGAGTAGATAGCCGCCGTTTTTAGAAAGTAGAGTTACAGAGCTCAAAAGAGAAAAGGAGTTAGTCGTAAGACTGGCTCCTTTTTCTGTTTCTGCCTTTTTCGATTAAACTTCTGCCGGAAAGGACTTCACGGATCATACCGAAATCCTGAGGGATTAAAATATAATCATCTCCCAAAGTATCCATTGCATCTTCCTATAAGCCCCCTGATAGTATTATAATCCCCGATAGTGTAAAAATAATTCCAGATAAATTTGTTTTGTATAAAATAAAAGCGTTCCTTCGTGCTGTCACTCATTTTCAGAGAGATTATAGGTATAGAGTGAACAAAAACAAAGGAGCCTTGACTGTGCAATGGGTATAGCTTGACAACTTTCAGGTCAAGCTTTTTTATAACAGTATATAACGACAAGAAATATAATAACCCAAACCTTAACTATTAGAAAGAGTGTGTTGCCTCTATATTA
Organism: Parabacteroides johnsonii DSM 18315; assembly: GCF_025151045.1. Classification (NCBI taxonomy): domain Bacteria; kingdom Pseudomonadati; phylum Bacteroidota; class Bacteroidia; order Bacteroidales; family Tannerellaceae; genus Parabacteroides; species Parabacteroides johnsonii. Next base: position 2,910,250 of record NZ_CP102285.1, on the reverse strand, counting down.
GAGGGACACGCTTTTTTATTGTAGTTATGTTGCAGTTCTTTTATTTAGCCCGGTTATGTACGTATAAGGAGATACCTATATTCATAGAGAATTAATTATGCATACATATTGGTGAGTCTGAATAAGAAAAAAGCAATATCCCTCACGCCTCTCAGCTGTGCTCTAAAAGCTTTGATTTTAGCATTGAAGGACTCACTCGCGGCATTGGTGGAGCGTCTTTTAAAAAAGCCAACAATATTCAAGTAGTGTGTTTGTATGGTTCTGGCAACAGTGCCAAAAGACAGGAAACCGGATTTGTCCACCTGATCATACCAATGTGCCAAACGCGTCAAGGCAATATCTGCCGATTGTGCCTGATGATATATCAACCCTAACCTCATGCTTAAGTAATAGGCCTTCTTGATATCGGGATATTCTCGGAAAAGGATTTTAGCTCTTTTTCTTTGGCTCTCCGACCACAGTTCAGTTTTTTTGAACAAAAGATAACGGCTTCTGGCCAACAGCTGTTTTCGACTGTCCCCATTCTCAAATGTTTCAGTAACAAAAGGCTGTCCTGATGCTTTAGCGTATGTGATCTCGACCATTTCTTTATCCAAGGCTTCCCATCGTGCCTTTATCCGCATTTCCTGAACGGCTTCAAAAGCTAACTTTTGAACATGAAAACGATCGATAACCAGCTTGGCAGCCGGGAAACAGAGACGAGCTATCCGGGCCATATTGGGTGCCATGTCCAATGTTATTTCCCGAACTTGAAACCGCCTGCGACGGGAAAGTTTGAGTATAGCTTGGGATACCTTTTCTACGGATGTCCCTTTGATCATGGCGATGATTGTGCCTTTTCTTCCTTTGGCCTCTTTGTTAATCAGGATTGTATACAGTTCTCCCGACGACAGTGCCGTTTCGTCCATCCCGACGTAGGGTCCAATGTTTTTCTCGAAGAGCATCCATTCTTCGGCATGGGCACGTTGCTCCCAATTCCTGAAATGACTCAGATGATTCTTATATTGGGACTCCAACAGTTTGGCTTCCATTCCGTAATGATCCGCCAAAAGACTAATGCTAAGAGCGCGCGAGTCGATCCAATGCTTTTAAAAAAGACGCAAATTCAGTCGTTATTTGCGTTCCTTCTGCCACTAATTTCCAATTGCGGCTTACATACTTGCCAGTACTGTGATTGAACCATCTTCGTTTTTTGATAAACAACAGGCAGCTACGCCCACGCATCGGATAATCCTGCATCCTGACTTGTTCATAAAAGCCCTTGCTCTCCAAGTTATCGGTTGCATATTCTTTAGGATGTATATTCTTCTCTTCAAAATATATTTCTACCCTATCCGACTTTTCTTTGAAATCAGACAACTCAAAATAATCAAACATTCCCTCCGGAAAGATAAAACGAAGAAATTGATCGTAACTCATCTCTTTTATTTTTTTACTGCCACTAAGATACGATTTTTCCCCTCAGGATTTCGGGATGATCCCTTCTTATAGTAGAAAAAAAATAAAATGAGAATTTTTCAAACCAACGATTTGATATTTTGAATAACAATCGGAAAGAATATGTCTACTGCGAGTGTAAGTTTTTTATAAAAATCTTATGAAATTTGCATAATTCGGAATAAAGCCGTTTCTTTGATGAAAATACTTGGTCCAAAGCCTTAACTATGAAAAAAGCCTTGATTATGAAGGAACAAATCGGAATACGTTTCCGTTTTTCCATGAAGCGGAGACGTCCGTTTCATCTTTTTGCCTTATCTGTTTTTTTATTCTGAAAAGCGAAGACAGATCTCTTTAGTCTAAGGAAAACGTTTTCGAATTGTACAATCGAAAATTCAGAGTAAGAAGAGACTCCAATTCTTCCTTGTATTCATCAATTCGGGCAAAAAAGTTCATGACGGCTTTCCTGAACATTTCTTTGCTCTGGTAAAAGCCGGTGTTTATCACTTTCTTACGTAGGAATTTCCATAAACGTTCTATAAGGTTTAAATTCGGAGAATACGCGGGTAAGAACAACTGAACGATTTTTGTGCCTTTGATCCATTCCCGCAAATCTTTGTTCCTATAATATTTGGCATTGTCAGATATGATATATATAACGGATGCCTCGGGGTGTTTTATCAAGGCCTTCTCATACAATGCTTTTGTAGATAGGGCATTGACACTGTCACAATCATGGGCTATCACATCTGTCACGTCATAAGCGTTGAGTAAACCGTTGATGTTCACACGGTCACGTCCACTTACGGTTGGCTGAGGAAACTATTCCCCTTTCTCGATCCAAGCGTACGTGGAACGGCTATTATGGGTAGGATGCACGCCGTCCGCGTAATAGACAATGCTCTTAGCGTCTTTCTTCTCCAGGCCCCGGGATAGTTCCTTCATGAACTCCTCTTGCCTGTCATGATCGGCCTTACATGGTATTTCTGAGGTTTTCTTATAAGTAAAGCCCATACAGTTTAAAAACTCACGCAGCCTTGGACTGTATAATGGATATCAAAGGTTTGACTTATCCACGACGAAACGCTTTTGGCTTCAGTATAAAGCTTTGTTTTCAGTTCCTTGCGTAGTAGGGATAACTGAAAACTATCCATTTTCCCCCAATAACCTACTTGCTCACACCGCAACAACTTGTCAATGCCACCGGACACATATAGCCCTATATAACGATAGACCGTAGCCACACTGATTCCCAAATCCTCGCTGATGGAGTCCACTGAGCGGCCATGATTGAACATCAGAACACTAGTCACACGAACATTGGCCGTTGTTCCGGATACCTTTCGTTGAATATGACGCAGGGACTCTCGCTCTTCTTGGGATAATTGAAACTTCATGACAACAAAGGAAATACTTTATGGGGATTTTCTCAAATCAATTACTTTTGACTATAATAGATCTGGAAAATGGCAAGTCTGAAAAGGTGGACATTACTTTCAGGGATTACTTTATCATAGGGAAATATTAAATTTCATTATGGGATGTCTTTAGGAAATAGATTATAAAATCGAATATATTCGTTTAGCAGTAGGAGGTCTCTGATAAATAATAATGTTTTAGTGATAGAATTATCAAATAAGATATTTATCTTCGCTACCTAAATCTAAATGCAGAAAAACATCTAAAATGAAGAGAAGAACGTTTCTTAAATCATCACTATTAATGACTTCCGGATTAGGTTTTGATACTTATGCGAAAGAAGAAGCCAGTGAGGAGAGTGTGTCGATTGAAAAGCCACATGTTATTTTGATTATGACTGATCAACATCGTGGGGATGCTCTTGGCTGTATGGGAAATTCCGCTGTTATATCTCCTAATCTCGATCGTTTGGCGAAGGAGGGAACTTTGTTTGTAAATGGATATTCTGCTTCTCCGAGCAGTACGCCTGCCCGTGCCGGACTTTTGACCGGTATGTCGCCTTGGCATCATGGTATGCTGGGATATGGACAAGTTGCGGAAAAGTACACGTATGAGATGCCGCAAATGTTACGTAATCTCGGTTATTATACATTTGGTGTCGGAAAAATGCATTGGTTTCCGCAAAAGGCCCTTCATGGTTTTCATGCGACATTGATCGATGAAAGCGGACGTGTCGAATCGAAAGATTTTATTAGTGATTATCGGGAATGGTTTCAGCTTCATGCGCCAGGTGAGAATCCAGATTTGACAGGTATCGGTTGGAATGCTCATGGGGCTAGTATCTATAAATTGCCGGAAAAGTTACATCCGACAACGTGGACCGGTCAGACTGCTTGTGAATTGATTCGGAATTATAGTTGTGATAAACCTCTATTCTTGAAAGTTTCATTTGCACGTCCCCATAGTCCTTATGATCCTCCCAAGCGTTATCTGGATATGTATAGGGATGCCGATATACCCAAGCCGTCTCTCGGCGATTGGTGTGGCAAATATGCAGAACATTTGGATCCGGAAAAAGCGGCTCCAGACGCTCCTTTCGGCAATTTCGGGGATGAATATGCAGTCAAATCCCGGAGGCATTATTATGCGAATATAACCTTTATTGACGACCAGATCGGAGAGATTATTGAGACATTGAAGGAAAAGGGAATGTATGATAATGCGATAATTTGTTTTACGGCTGATCATGGAGATATGTTAGGCGATCATTATCATTGGAGAAAGACATATCCTTATGAAGGTTCAACTCATATCCCTTATATCGTGAAATGGCCTGCCGGAGTGTTTAAAACTATCCCTTCGGGTGCAAAGATCGAACAGCCGGTCGAACTTCGTGATTTTTTGCCTACCTTTATCGAGTTGGCAGGTGGAGCCGTTCCTCCCGATATGGATGGCAAATCTTTGTTGAAGCTGGTTCAGGGTAGGCAAAACGAGTGGCGTAAATATTTGGATATGGAACATGCCACTTGCTATAGTCCGGATAATTACTGGTGTGCATTGACTGATGGTAAGCTTAAATATGTCTGGAATTTCCATACTGGAAAAGAGGAGTTGTTCGATCTCCGGAAAGATCCGAAAGAATTGGTGGAATGTTCTGGTAAACCAGCTTATGCTGCCCGGCTTAAAGAAATGCGTCAGGCAATGGTTGATCATCTGGCGGAGCGCGGCGAAGCTTTCGTGAAAGACGGAAAGCTGGTCACACGGGAGACAACAATGCTTTATAGTCCTAATTATCCTCAAACAAAATGATTCGTATAAATTATTTAAACTGTGTATGTTATGATAAGAAAATGGAAACTCCTGTTTGTTGGAGTGAGTTGTATAATGGGTACAGCTATGGCACAAAATAATCCTATTTTATTGTTTCCGAAAGGTGCGCCAGGCGAAACAACCAAGTTGATAGAAAAGGCTGATACTGAAGGAGGAAAGACGGGAGGCGAAACGGTTCTTCGTATCACAAATGTAAGTGAACCGACAATTACTGTCTATCCGGCACCTGACGAAGTGGCAACAGGCGCCGCGGTTGTGGTTTGTCCGGGTGGTGGTTATAATATCCTGGCTTATGACTTAGAAGGCGACGAAGTCTGTGAATGGTTGAATAATTTGGGAGTTACTGCCGTTTTATTGAAATACCGGGTTCCCCGCCGTGAGGGTCGAGCTAAACATGAGGCCCCTTTGCAGGATGTGCAGCGTGCGATCGGATATGTCCGGGCTCATGCAGAGGAAATGAACCTAGACCCGCAGCGGATCGGAGTAATGGGATTCTCGGCCGGTGCCCATCTCTCGGCAATGGCAAGTAACAATTTCGATAAACGTACTTATCCGACCGTGGATGCAGCGGACAAAATAAGTTGTCGTCCAGATTTCTGCTTGTTGGTCTATCCTGCCTATCTGGATGGTGAAAATTTTCAGTTGGCTCCGGAGGTAAAAGTATCTTCTGCCACTCCTCCCACGATGATGATTCAGGCTGAAGACGATAAATCCTATATCAACAGTAGCCTTTTTTACTATTATGCATTGAAAGAAGCAGGTGTGCCTGCATGGATGCATTTATACAGCAAGGGTGGTCATGGCTACGGCTTAAGAGATACGGGTGCAGCCGTAAATGAATGGCCTGACAGGGCTGAAGACTGGTTCCGTGAGATTGGTGTGATAGAATAAAAAAACTAAATGGAGTACAAAGATCTCCGTTTTTTTGTATCTTTGTACTCACAAATCATGGGGATGACCGGTTTTGACAGCGGGTAGAAGTGGTTTGTAAGCATGTAGTGCGTGGTCGGCTTGCACTTAAATCTCAGACGGCGAACAATTAACTGGCGAAAATAATTACGCTCTCGCTGCTTAATCGAAGTACAGTAGATTCAAGCTTAATCCCTGCAAAAGTTGCGGGGACGTGACATCACCCGGATGCTGTGGCTCCGAAGCGTTCTGATCAGGTGGTGCAGCAATATCGGAGATAGTTTGAAGTAAGCCTCGGACTTCAAGCGAAACTTTAGAGGATAAGGTTCAAGTGGGTGGCTTCGGTCTTGCTTGTACCCGACAATCGAAGGCGAAGATAAACATGTAGAAAGCAGATTAGTTCCTCGTTTGGACGAGAGTTCGAATCTCTCCATCTCCACAGAAAAGGCTGGCAGTTCCGACTGCTGGCCTTTTTCATTATATATATTTGTCTATATTCTGAATTAACTTTGTTACTTGGACTTGGAAAGTTCTTTTCGTAAGTAGACCATATCTACTAATTGCTTGCCATCTTCGTACATCGGATGATCATAATTGTCGGTAAAGAAATTCTTGATACGATGCGAGTATCTGAATCCGTTATGTTCGTAGAAAGGGACGGTTAGCGGACTTTCGCCTGTGCCGACAAGCAGGGTATCGTATTTTCCCGCATAATGTTCGGAAATAAACCGGATCAATCTTTTGCCATATCCCTGTTTCTGATATTCTGGGACGGTTGCGATATTTTTGAGTTCGACAGTTCTGTCACCTTCATCTGTGACAACGCAAATAGCTCTTAATATATTCCGGTCGTACAAAGCAAACATTTCTCCCCGTTCGAGATAGAGGTCTATCATCGATTCCTGTTCATCGGCCAACAACAGGAGATCGAGGAAACGTTTTTTACGATGGAGGATGTGTCGGATTTCAAGGGAGCCATCCGAAACCTGTACGGTTATTTCATTGAGCGAAAGATGCAAGATTGGGAACGGGTTGCCGCTTGGATCAGTTTCATCTCTTCCTGCAATATCAAATCCTCTGTTTAAGTAGAAAGATGTAGCCTTCTCGTTTTGTTCGTTGACGTCTACTTTGAAGATCCGTCTGTTGTGAATGGCAAATTCGATTAACTGCTTGCCGTACCCTTTTCCTTGTTCTTCCGGATGGACGAAAAGCATTTCGATTAATTCGTCACTCAGCCCCATAAATGCGGCTATCCGGTTTTGCTCATTCCGGATGGTGTATAATTCGACAACCGGAATATATTTGTTCCGGACTAACGGCTTGAAGAACTGGATATCCTTTTCGGCCAGGAAATGATGTGTACTGCGGACGGAGGCCTCCCACACTTCTACCAATTCGTCTTTTAGCTTTTCTGACTCATCGGGACTAATTGCAGACCAATCTATTTTCTGTTGCATGGATTTCTAATAACAATGGATTTCTACTTATGGAAAAACTCTTGGAGCAGATGCCGGATAGCTGCTACCGGATGATATAGTATCATTCTGGGACCGGCAAAACGCATCACCTCTTGCATCTTTTTGCGCATATCCGGTTTGTAGCAATGAACGGGACATAACCGGCATGTCGTTTTCTTCTCTCCGAAAGGACAACGAGACAATCGCGCATGAGCATATTGCAAAAGCTCTTTACAATCCGGGCATAATTCCGTATGCCTTTCTTTCTGACGACAATAGAGACGGATCATGTGTTCGACGATCTCCTGTTCTTGTCGGATACGGGTTGATGACATATTCACTCTGTTCTTTTCTACAAATTTAGGCAAATCAACTTTATCTTCCAAGTTTAAATACTAGCGGGGCGAACTGGATGAATCTGTGGAAATATGCATGGGGAGGACGGAGTCCTGTTGCGCAAGTCGTCCGTCGCTCCCTATGAAGATCTTCTGAGGAACCTGGCAAATGCCGGTTTCTAATTCTTACTGATAAGATAAAGAACAATATTCAAATATGGCAGGCTCCTTTTCGTCCCCTTCATGGTAAAGTCCCGGACGTGCCACCCGATCCCAGCGAATAAGTGAGCGTATGGCTTCTTCTGATAGTCCGTGGTTCACCGGAGTCCATTGCCTGCCGTCTTTACTCCAGGCGAATTGATAGGGGAGCCCTTCTTTCACTTGCATACGCAGGTGCAATGCCATGCTGGGCAGTGGCAGATCGGCCAACTGTTGTTCCTTCCCTTCTCGGACCAACTTTATTTGCAATCGGTCGCCGACCGGGCCGTAAGCGATATAATAGCTATTATCTCCGTAAAGCGTGATCCCTTTCCAACTGCCGTTTTGGTTTGTTATGCCGGCATCCAATGTGTAGCCCGAAGATGCAGGACGAAGACAAAGCGCCTCTCCTGTTTTGCATTCCGGCTTGGGAGAACCACTCAGCCATAGTCTGCCCGCTTCGATTTTAGTTTGGACATTCGAGTACGGATAATTCCAACTCCATTCCGGGCGCAGGTCCGAATCGGCAAAATTATCGAAGAAACCGGTTATCGGTTCTTGCACGCAATCGGCAAAAGGCATCGGTCCGGTCAGGCGGGCATATTCGCCGGTGACGAAATAAGGCCAGTTGTCCTCTCCAAAACGTAATTCCTGGAGATGGGGCTGACGCCCTAAAAAGAAATCGCTGCCTTCCGAATAGGCGTGACATAGATAAAACATACGTCCGTCAGGTGTCGTTGTCAACGTGCCATGACCGATAGATTGTATCTCGTCGCTCCCGTGCAGGATCGGATTTCCTTCATACTTTTCATAAGGCCCTTCGAGCTTCTTCGAGCGGGCGACAGCTACGGCATAGTCGCTATTGGGACCGCAACAACCATTAATCGCATAGATCAGATAATAGTAACCGTTCTTTTTGAACCAGTGCTGTCCTTCCATTCCTGCACGTTCGTCGTCGCGAAGCAGGCTGAACGGCTTGCCGGTCAATTTCAACCCGTCCGGAGTCAACTTGCTGGCGAGAAGTTCGATCGGCCGGTTGTCCAGCCCATAGGCTTTCCAACTGATGTATAAATCACCCTTGTCTTCGAGGATAAAGGCATCGATCGCTTCCGTCCCGAATTCGACAATCGGTCCATGATCTTTGAATTTACCTGTCGGAGAGTCGGATGTGGCTACCCCGATGTAGGAAGTATTGTTCGACTTCTTCCGTGCAGTATAGTATACATACACCTTGCCGTTATGATAATACCATTCCGGAGCCCAGAACGACGACTTGGTCCATTCCGGCTGCTGCTCGAATACGTGTCCGGTCTGTTTCCAGTTGACCAGGTCTTTAGAAGTGAATACCGGATAGTAGGGAGCCCATTCGGAGGAAGTCCCTGTTGCATAATAAGTATCGTCAATCCGTATGATGGACGGGTCGGCGACGTCCCCGCGAATAACGGGATTAGTGAAATAGGTCTGTTTCTGGGCCATACTTGCGCCGGAATACAGAACCGAGCCTAATAAGGCGATGACGAGTCTGTTCATGGTCTGTTAAAACACTAATTATTAATTGGTCTAAAATTGATGGTTACAAATCTACTGGATAAAACGGAGCTGTCCAAAAAAATCCTTTACTTTTGCCGGATAAAACGTTTTGATTCGGAAAAAGCATGGACAAACTTCACTATTTTGCAGATTCGATTTCCCTTCTCTCTCTACCGGAAAAGTTCACCTATCCGTTTCATTATACCCCGCATCCCCTTTGTGTGGCAGCAGCAGGAGAAGTCGGGCGTTATTTGGAGGCAAAAGGAGAATGGCAGGAGGAATTGCGGAAAGGAAAGATGTTCGGTGTTTTGATCGTTCGCACAGGCGGGGGGAAGGTCGGCTATCTGGCAGCCTTTTCCGGTATCCTGGCAGGGAAAAACCAACACGCTTATTTCGTGCCTCCAGTCTATGACGTGCAGGAGCCGGACGGCTTTTTCAGGATCGAAGAGGAGCAGATATCGGGAATCAACAGGCGGATCGAGGAATTGCAGGAGGAGGAGCGATATAAGGATTGCAAGCGACGGTTGGCTGACGAGACGATCTTTGCCGGACAGGTTTTGGACGAGATGCGCTGCCGGATGAAAGCGGCTAAGGCAGAACGTGACCGGCAGCGTTCGACCGCCACATTAGGCAATCCGGAATGGCTGATCCGCGAAAGCCAGTTCCAGAAAGCAGAACTAAAACGGCAGAAACAATATTGGAAGAACCGCCTTGCCTCCTTACAAGCAGAAATAGAGGCGTACGATATGGAGATCGAGCGTCTCAGGACGGAACGCAAGACCCGCTCGGCCGCCCTCCAGCAATGGCTTTTCAAGCAATTTCGCATGCTGAACGCCCTTGGTGAGGAACAGGATTTGTGCGACCTGTTTAAGGATACCGTTCAGAAGACGCCGCCAGCAGGTGCGGGCGAGTGTGCGGCTCCCAAGTTGCTGCAATATGCTTATCGGAATGGCTGGCAACCTCTTGCTATGGCTGAATTCTGGTGGGGAGATTCTCCGAAAAACGAGATCCGCCGTCATGGATATTATTATCCGGCCTGCAAAGGAAAATGCGGACCTATCCTGAAGCATATGTTGCAAGGCCTCGACGTCGAGGAAAACCCGTTGGAGACGGATGTGCACCGGGATGCGGAATTGGAAATCGTGTATGAAGACGAATCGTTGTTGGTGGTAAACAAACCGGCCGGAATGTTGTCGGTTCCCGGAAAGTCGGATGTCGACTCTGTCTATCAGCGAGTGAGACGGATGTATCCCGGAGCGACCGGACCGATGGTCGTGCATCGCTTAGATATGGCAACATCCGGTCTGATGCTCGTTGCCAAGACAAAGGAAGTGCACCAGAACTTGCAGGCACAGTTTAAAAACCGGACGGTGTGCAAACGGTATGTCGCCTGGTTGGATGGTATTGTGGAGGAAAAAGAAGGACATCTCGAACTCCCCCTCCGCCCGGACCCGGAAGATCGGCCGAGGCAGGTGGTCGATGTAGTTCATGGGAAACCTGCTGTGACTGATTATCGTGTGCTGCGATATGGCGGATGTAAAGGCGGTTTGCGAACTACCCCTACGGTCGTCTCTTTTGTTCCGAAAACCGGGCGTACCCATCAATTGCGTGTCCATTCGGCTCATCCGCTTGGTCTGAATGCTCCGATAGTAGGGGATGAGTTGTATGGCAAGAAAGCAGACCGCCTGTATCTGCATGCCGAATATTTGGGATTTACACATCCTGTCTCCGGGGTGTATATGGAAGTGGAGAAGGAAGCCGGCTTCGATGATCTTTTATAGTTGTGCCACGATTTTTCCATGCCATTGGCACAACCGTTCCCTCGGCATGGCACAACCGTTTCCTGCCTAGGGAACGACAGTTTCATGCTATGGTAACAGTTGTGTCATGCCTATGTAACGGTTGTGTTATGCTGATGGTAGAACTATTTTCATTCGAGATAAATCATTTTCTTCGTCATCCCTCCGTCGATCGTTACGTTCTCGCCGTTCATAAAGTCGTTTTCCTCCTGGCAGATGAACAGGCACATACGGGCGATGTCTTCCGGGCGGCCTACTCGCCCCGATGGATGTTGGGCGTGGTCTTCCGGACGGAGTTGTTCGTAGTCGCGCGTCTCGATCCAGCCCGGTGAGATCGAATTGACTGTGATATGCCACTCGGCAAGCGAGAGTGCAAGGGCGTGTGTCAGTGAATAGATGCCGCCTTTGGATGCCGCATAACCTTCGCTGCCAGGTTCGCTCATCAGGTAGCGGGTAGAGCAGATATTGACGATCCGACCGAACGGATTGGGTGATTCCTGTGACTGGCGGTGAATGGCCAATCTGCGTGAAGTGATGAAAGCCGGGCGCAGGTTGATGGACAATATCCGGTCGAAATCTTCCACACTGGTCTCTGTGATCGGGGAGAAACAACTGATTCCCGCATTGTTGATCACGATATCGATATCGCCCCATTCCTCGAAGATCTGCTGCATACAGTTTTCCAGTGCTTCCCGGTCGCTTACATCGACATGAAAAAAAGAGGTTCCGGTCTGCAACGCCGTCTCTTTACCAGCCGCCTCTCCCACGTCGCAGAACGCCACGCGGTGTCCGGCGGAACGGAACGTTTTTACAATCGCTTTGCCTATACCTTCCGCCCCTCCTGTCACAAAGACTCTCCTGGTTTTGTGGTGGGAGGCTGCTTTCCTGCTGTTGTATGGGCGGGAAGCGTGTCCCTCCTTGCGGGATTTGTATTCTTCGTATTTCTTTTCCAGATAATTGTCTGCCATGATCTAATTGAATATTTTCGATAAAAAAGATTTTAATAAATAGCAATTTTGATGACACCATCCAGTTTGTTTTCAAAAACGCGATAGGCTTCCTCGATCTCGTTCAGTGCAAAGCGGTGGGTGATAAGGGGAGTGGTGTCTATCTTGCCTTCTTCGATCAGCCGAAGAATCTCTGCACAATCACAACCGTCTACTCCACCAGTTTTGAAAATCAAGTTCTTTCCGTACATATCCGGTAAAGGGAAAATCAAAGGCTTGTCGTAAAGAGCCACGATCGTGACTATTGCATTTGGACGAGCGCACTCCCACGCCATCCGGAAGCTGTCTTCGGTTCCTGCTACTTCCAGAACAACATCTGCTCCGCCGTGGTCACTGTTTTCGAGTACAAATTCCTTACAGTTGTCAGGAGTCGTGATCAATATATCAGGATAATGTTCGCGGATAAACCGAACTCTTTCAGGAGACTTCTCACAGACAATGATATGCTTCGGATTCTTCAGTATCGAGCAGAGCAATGTACAAATTCCGGTAGGCCCTGCACCGATGATGAGGACAGTATCTTCCTCCGTGATTTCCGAGATGCGAGTGGCCCAAAAGCCTGTGGCAAGTACGTCTCCGACAAACAGCGCCTGCTCGTCACTGACCGTATCGGGAATACGGTTCAGGCCTTGCTCGGCATAGGGTACTCTGACATATTCCGCCTGCCCTCCGTCGATACGGCAACCTAACGCCCAACCCCCGTTGGGATCGGTGCAATTATTGACATATCCGCGATGACAAAAGAAGCACTTCCCGCAGAACGTCTCGACATTCACACTTACTCTGTCTCCAGGTTTGACTGATGTGACGTTCGTTCCCACTTCTTCGACGATACCTACCATTTCATGGCCGACTGTTATTCCGGGTACCGCACGCGGTACACTTCCATGCTTGATGTGCAGGTCACTGGTGCAGATGCTACCGAGGGTCACACGTACGATCGCATCCCGGGCATCCGTAATTTTAGGTTTCGGTTTTTCTCTTAAACCGAATTTACCCTTTTGAAGATATGTATATGCCAGCATGATATTTTTTTGTTGATTAATTGATACTTTGAAAGACAAAGATAGTGATTTCATGAATTGTAATCCTATAAATTTTTTTGTCAATCCGGACAAAAGATTTACCTTTGTTGTATGCTTAGAATTGTAACACATATTGAACGTTTGCTTTTGGTGCATGATTGTGTGATTGTACCGAAGTTCGGAGGTTTTGTTCTGCAGGCTGTTCCGGCTGTGCAGCATATGGAGGAACATACGTTTCGTCCTTTGAGAAAAGAGATCGGCTTCAATATGACGCTGCAACATAATGACGGACTTTTGCCTGAATCGTATATGCAGATGTATGCGGTGAGCTATCGTCAGGCCGGGCTGATGCTGGAAGAAGATGTGGAGGATATGAAGAGCACCCTGAAACAATATGGAAAGTTGTCATTAGGAGTGTTAGGCTCGTTCAGCATAGGAGAAGAGGGGCAGATGATTTTCCATCCGGGTGAAACCGATCTGTTCAGTGTCGGTTCGTATGGCTTGCCCGTTTTCCATTTCCCGGCTCTCGCACCGATAGAGGTGGAGCGGGAAGAAGTGGCTCTTCTTACATCCAAAAAAGCAAGGAAAGATACTCTTTATATTCCGATTAGTCGCAAACTTCTCCGTACGGCGGCGGCTTCGGCTGCTGCAGTGGCATTATTCCTGCTGGTTTCCACTCCGGTTAAAGATGTCAACCAAGAGGCTTATACAGCCAGTTTTGTTCCGACCGGGATGGTCGTGCAAAAACCGGTTCTTTCTGAAGTAGTTTTGCCCGGTAGTATTGCGGCAGAAACAAAAATGAAGCAGGAGCCGTCGGAAGAGGTGATGGCACGTGAAGTGAAAAAAGTTGAGCCGGCTCCGGTTTCGGAAAAGAAAGCGCCCCAGTCCAAGCCTGTGGTTGCCCAGCCTAAAAAAATGTATCATATCGTAATAGCCAGTTTTCCTTCAGAATCGCAGGCGGACGAATTTATTGCCGGTGTAGACCGTAACGAATGCAAGCATGTCAGCAAGGTTGTTCGCGACGGGAAGTATCGTATTTATGCGGATAAGTTCGATAATCGCGAAGCTGCGGAATCTTATATGCGGACTCTCCGTTCCAATCCGAAATATAAGGATGCGTGGTTGTTTATCAGCCGTTGATTTATATTCTATTAAAAAAGAAATATCCTTCGGATGAAAAGTCGTTTTCTACCGAAGGATATTTAAAAAACGTCCGGACAGGTTTTCGTTATTATTGTTTTCTACTCTTTATCTTTCTCTTCAGATTTTGGTTTTCGTTTCTTTTTGATCCGTCCAGCCTTGCGTAAGGCTTGATCCAAAATGTATTGTATCTGGCCGTTTGTGCTCCGAAATTCATCGACAGCCCAAGCTTCGATTGCTTCCATCATTTCTGCGTCCACACGCAATATGAAACTCTTGGTCGCATTTCCATTTTCCTTTTTGGCCATATTTTAGTATTACTGTATTAAATTACTGATATAAAGTGCCTGTATTGACTACAGGCTGTGCGGATATCCAAGTTCCGAATACACCGTATAAGCTTTCATAATGATTTTTATTTGATATTATTTTGATATCACAAAGTAAAGCAAAGTTCCGGACTTCTGCAAATAAATTATGAACTTTTTATAAGTAGATATATAAAATATTCTATAGCTTTGTCTACTCAAAAATTACACGATTGGAATTTCAGTTAGATACAGATAATAAGGAGTTTCAGGATGCCCTGCAACTGATCACTCATACACGCCAGTCCGTCTTCCTGACAGGGAAGGCCGGGACGGGTAAATCCACGTTCTTGAAATACATCTGCGCACATACGAAAAAGAAATATGTTGTATTGGCACCGACAGGTATAGCGGCGATTAATGCGGAAGGGGTGACGCTTCATTCTTTTTTTAAATTACCCTTTCGCCCGATGTTGCCCGATGATCCTGATTTGAGTCTGAAGAACGGACGTATTTTTGAGTTCTTCAAATACAGGAAAGAACATCGGAAGTTGATTTCGGAAGTGGAATTGATCATTATCGACGAGATTTCGATGGTGCGGGCAGATATCATCGATTGTGTTGACCGGATCTTACGTGTCTTTTCCGGTAATATGCGTTTGCCGTTCGGAGGCAAGCAATTGCTGTTTGTCGGCGATGTCTTCCAGTTGGAGCCGGTGGTCCCTTCCGACCAGAAGGAAATATTAAGTCTCTTCTATGCCAGCCCGTTCTTCTTTTCGGCCCGTGTCTTCAAGGATATAAATCTGGTCCCGATAGAATTGCAGAAAGTGTACCGGCAGACAGATCCGGTATTTATCAATATTTTGGACCGTATTCGTAGCAATGCCGCCCGGAAACAGGAGTTGGATACTCTGAATGCTCGTTATTTCCCGGATTTTACTCCTCGGAACGAAGATATGTATATTACGCTTGCCACCCGGCGGGATCAGGTGGATTTTATCAATGAACGGAAGTTGAAGGAATTGCCTGGTGAAGAGTTTGTCTTTCACGGCAAGATCGAAGGTGATTTTCCCGAATCGTCTTTACCGACACAATTGAACCTGTCCATCAAGGAGCAGGCCCAGGTCATCTTTATCGATAATGATTATGAACGTCGTTGGGTCAATGGTACGATCGGTATGGTGTCGGGGATCGACGAGAATGGAAATGTCTACGTCCTGTTGGAGGATGGGAGGGAATATCTGGTCGAACCGACTTCCTGGCGCAACTATAAATATAAGTACAATGAAAAGGAGAAAAAGGTCGAAGAGGAAATTGTCGGTACTTTCGAGCAGTTGCCGATTCGTCTTGCCTGGGCGATCACCGTGCATAAGAGCCAGGGGTTAACGTTCAGCCGTGTTGTGGTAGATTTGACAGGCGGCGTGTTTGCAGGCGGCCAGACATATGTCGCATTAAGCCGTTGTACGTCTCTGGAAGGGCTGGTGCTGAAAAGTAGGATTTCTCCGCATGACATTTTTGTGCGGAAAGAAATTGTCCAGTTCAGCCAGATGTTTAATGACCGGCAACTGATTGAAAAAAGTTTGCGTGAAAGTGAGGCGGAATTGTTGTATGCACGTGCCGCCCATAGTTTTAAATCCGGCAATGTGAAAGAGACAGTTGAGGCCTTCGTGGCTGCCGTCAGTAAGCGGAATGAGTTGGAAAAACCGGAAGTACAACGATTGCTCCGTATGAAATTGCAGACTATGAACACCGGGCGGGAACAGATCAAAAAACTCAGGGAGGAGATACACGCCCAGCGGGAGATTCAGAAAGAATATGCCCATGAATACTATTTGATGGGGAATGAATGTATCACGAAAGCCCACGATCTGAATGCGGCTATCCGCTCTTTCGACAAGGCGCTCAAGCTTTATCCTGAGTTTGTGGATGCTTGGGTGCGTAAAGGAGTGACTCTTCTCGATTTGGGTGACGGCTTCCAGGCGGTTACTTGTCTGAACGAAGCTGTGCGGCTGAATCCGAAATCATTTAAAGCGCGTTATAATCGTGGAAAATCTTATCTTCAACTGAAATATTATGACGAGGCCGTTTCTGACTTTATGAAAGCTGTCGACTTGAAGCCGAAGCACGCTGCAGCCCATGAATATCTTGCCGAAGCATTTCTTCATATAGGGGAGGAAGAGCTGGCGCGACAGCATCAGGATATTGCCGATGAGCTTCGCAACGAAAATAAAAATTAATAAGTTGTCGTTAATTTTATACAGAAATGTAATAAAAGCGTGATTATAAGGTTGTATCTTTGTGGTGCAATGTTAAAATTCGTAGAGGGTATTCATTAAAAACAAATTTCTGTATGAAAAAAGTTATCTGCTTTTTTGTATGTGTTTTGATATGCATAGGGTTCTCCGTGAAAGCTCAGGTGACAACTTCTGCACTGAGCGGAAAAATTATCGACGATCAAAATGAGTATGTGATAGGGGCTACGGTGGTGGCAGTACATGAACCGTCCGGAACCATGTATGGGGCGGTGACGAATATGGATGGCCGTTACACGATCCAGGGGATGCGTACCGGAGGTCCCTATAAAGTGGAAATTTCCTATGTCGGTTATAAAAAAGCTGTTTTTACGGATATCAGGCTGGAGCTGGGCAATACATATATCCTGAATGCAACCTTGTATCCCAATTCGGAGCAATTGGGCGAAGTGATTGTCACTGCTGATGCAAAAGCGAATATCGGTGCATCCGAAAATTTTTCTACAGGAAGGATACAGGGGACTCCGACAGTCGACCGTAATATATATGATGTCGTAAAGAATATGCCGATGGCCATGATTTCCAAAAACGGAGGGATCACGTTTGCCGGTTCCAATAACCGGTATAACAGTTTCCAGATCGACGGCACGGTGAGCAATGATGTTTTCGGACTGGCCCCGTCGGGTACAAACGGTGGTCAGACGAATGCCAACCCGATTTCGATGGATGCCATCCAGGAAATCCAAGTGGTGGTAGCTCCTTTCGATGTCCGCCAGAGCGGTTTTACCGGAGGGGGCATCAATGCAATTACCAAACAGGGAAACAACACATATCATGCATCGGTCTATTCCTATTTTACAAATGAAGGTCTTTACGGAAAATACAATGCTTATAAAGACAACATAAAAGATAAGTTGACGGAACAGTCCACAAAAACTTTTGGTGGGACATTGAGCGGTCCTATCATCAAAGACAAACTGTTCTTCTTTGCTAATGCCGAAAACCGCAAGGAATCTTACCCCTCGCGTTTTTATGCCGGATATGACGAGAAAGGTTTTTCTACCGATATGGCACAGAAAATCGCCGATAAGTATGAAGAATATACCGGAATCCGGGAGAGCTTCGGATCACGCGATGTAGATCAGAGGGCCTTTAATTTCTTAGGACGTATCGACTGGAATATCGACCGGAACAATAAACTGGCTTTCCGTTATCAGTATAATAACTCATACGATGACATTTTTAGCCCGTCGAGCACGACCTACTTTTTTAACGGGAGTGGTTACCGGATGAAAAATAAAACGAATTCGTTTGTGGCCGAGTGGAACTCCCATTGGAGCGATGTCTTGTATAACGAGTTTCGTGCAGGTGTTACGACAGTCCGGGATGAACGCCAGGTGGCTTACCAGGGACCGAACGTAAAGATTAACGGTAGTGATAACAGCGGAACAAACAATACGACGGTCAATATCGGTACGGAGTATTCTTCAGGAGCAAACGCCCTGGATCAGGATATTTACACATTTGAGGACAATCTTTCCTGGTATGAGGGAAATCATACTTTTACCTTCGGTACGCACAATGAAATCTTCCGGATGAAGAATCTCTTTATCCAGGCCGTTACCGGTTCCTGGGAGTTCGGTTCGATGGACGCATTCTTGAACGACAGTCCTTCTAAATATGTATTCAAGTATACGGACCCCGATGTGACGGGCGGTAACTATCGCTATACACCTATTATTAAAGCCGGTCAGTTCGGTTTCTATGCACAGGACAAATGGGATGTTGCCGATAATTTCTCACTGACTTACGGTTTACGTTTCGATATCCCTTTGTTGTTTAATGATCCGACAGTCAATCATGAGTTCAATGAATATGCCGCAAGCAAAAATATTAAGGAAAGAGTAGGAGAAATGCCCGGAGCCAAAGTGATGGTCTCTCCCCGTTTGGGATTCCGCTGGTATACGGATGACAGCCGGACTACCTTGATTCGTGGTGGACTGGGGCTGTTTACGGGACGTGTTCCTTTTGTATGGCTTTCCAATGCTTATAATAATACTGGGGTTGAGCAGAAAGGTACGACTATCTTTGCTTCCGGCTCGACTTCTGCCCCTTCGTTGGGACAATATGCGGATGACCCGATCGGTGCCATGAATTCCCAAAAGGGAAGTCCTGCGACTCCCGATATCGTGACCGTGTCCAAAGACTTTAAATATCCGCAGGTTTTCCGTATGAACTTAGCCTTGGAACGAGTCTTGCCCGGTGATGTGAAGATGACTTTGGAAGGGCTGTATTCCAAGACATTCAATAACGTATATTTCGAGAACCTGGCATTATCGGGCAATGCCAAAGTCTATGCCGTTCCGGGTGTGGAAACTTCCGCCACTCCTTATTACTCCGTAGACAAGAAGTATTTCAGCATTACCAATCTGAAAAATACGAATATGGGATATACCTATTCTCTGTCTGCGTTGTTTGAAAAGAATTTCCATTTCGGTTTGGATTTGGTTGCTTCTTATACGTTCGGGCATTCCAAATCGGTGTATGACGGAACCTCCTCTGTGGCTTATTCCAACTGGAAATATAATTATGCGGTAGATTCCAACAACCCCGGTCTGGCTTATTCCATGTTCGATATACCTCATCGTGTGATGGTTTCTGTCGGTTATCGTACCCCCCGCTATGCCAAAGGTTTTATGGCGACTACCGTCTCTCTTGTCTATAACGGCTACGTGGGACAGCGTTACAGTCTGACAATGAACGAATCCTACTACGATGCAGAGAAAAAGAAAACGGTCTATATCGACTACAACGGTGATGGTTTCGGGGGAAACTCATTGCTTTATATCCCGACTGAAGACGAACTGCAGAAGATGGACTTCAAGACGGAAGAAGACCGTCAGAAGTTTAACGAGTGGATCGAAGGCGACAGCTATGCAAAGAAACATCGTGGAGCGTACGCCATGCGTAACTCCAATTCGGCTCCGTGGGAAAACCGGGTCGACCTGCATGTGGCGCAGGATATTTTCGTACTGAAAGACCGTGGCAGCAAATTTCAGGTGACATTCGACGTTACGAACTTTGCCAACATGTTGAATAAGAAATGGGGAACCACTTACACCGCTGCCTATAATGTAATGCCTTTGCAGGTAATCGGGAATAAGAAGGGGGAAGATGGCAACTATACAAACACGTATGCTTATAATTCGAGGAATACGATTACCAAGAATGATATCTTGTCCCGCTGGCATGCCCAGATTGGTTGTAAATATATTTTCTAAACCTATATGTACAGATTCCAGACATTCATATTAGTAAGTCTCTTTTCGATAATCTGTTTGTCGATAGCCGGATGTACGGCTCACTCGAAGAAGGAACGCTATGTCGTAGTCCTGTCTATGGACGGTTTTCGTTCGGATTATCCGTTGTATGCACATACGCCGACGCTCGATTCGTTGGCTCGAGTTGGGGTGAAAGCGGCTTTTCGTCCCAGTTTTCCGAGTGTGACTTTTCCGAACCATTACAGTATGGCGACAGGCTTGCATCCGGATCATCACGGATTGGTGAATAATTTCTTTTATGCTCCCGATCTGGATAGTGTTTATGTGATGGGAAATCCGAATCCAGCCTTTTTCGGAGGAGAGCCGATCTGGAACACGGCGGAAAAGCAGGGGGTCCGAACCGCCTCGTTCTATTGGGTTGGTAGTGAATATCCGATACAGGGACGCCAGCCTTCCATCTGGAAGCCGTTCGATAAGAATGTCCCTTTTTCTGACAGGGCAGATTCGGTGATTGCCTGGTTGCAGCTGCCTGAGGAAGTTCGCCCGCATCTGATCATGTGGTATATGGAAGAACCGGACGGGATCGGGCATAAGGCAACTCCCGATTCGTCGGCAACTCTTTCAACGGTTGAACATTTGGACCGGATATTAGGTGACTTTTTTGCTAAAGCCCGTAGACTGGATATCTTTGACCTGATTGATTTTATCGTCCTGTCCGATCATGGTATGGCGACTTATTATCCGGAGAATTATGTGAACCTGAATGACTATCTGCCTCGTGACAGTTTCGATTATGTTTTCGACGGAGTGCCGACTTTGCTTTATCCGAAACCGACTTATACGGATAGCGCTTATGCGATCCTGAAGTGTGTACCTCATGTAACGGTTTGGAGAAAGAACGAGATTCCGGAAAAGTTCGTGTATGGGAAGAATCCACGTATAGGTGATCTGTTCGTATTGCCGGATATCGGGACGTATCTGCAATTCCGCCCTGAATCACGTCCTATATTTGCGGCTACACATGGATATGATAATTTTGCTCCGGAAATGGAGGCTATCTTCTATGCGGCAGGACCTTCTTTCAAACAGAATGTCGAGCTACCGGTGATGGCGAATGTCAATTTGTATCTGATAATTGCCCGCTTGCTGGATCTGCAGCCGGCTCCTAATGACGGAGATAGCGTGGTTGTTTCAACATTGTTCAGATAGGTATATGAAAATTCGGTAGGAGGGTTGGCTTGATAATCATCGGGAATAGCGCAAGGGCAAAAAGCAAAGACAATCCTTATTTATCACTTAAATATATAGTTGGTGGATATAAAGCGTGGTGGCATGGTCAACCTGAATCGGGGTGAGACAGAAAAAGCCCGCAAGTAAACTGCGAGCTTTTTGTAGTGCGTCCGGGGTTCGAACCCGAGTTTCCGCCGTGAGAGGGCGGCGTCCTAGACCACTAGACGAATGCACCGGATAGTCTTTGTTTGACGTTGCGAAATTAGTAAATATTTTATTCCGGTGTATCATTTGGAGAAATTTTTTTGAAGAAAATGATTATCCCCTGTCATTTTGGTATCGAATTCTTTGTATCTCCACTAAAAGGCGTTAAAAGAGGCATCAAATTCGTTTGTATTTCATTTGCGTTCAAGTTTATTTATTCTACCTTTGCCTTCTGTTATTGAACAATATACTATTGAACAATTACTAATACCAGTATTAAAATAACTAATATTATGGCAGAATTAAAAGAAAAACTTTTCTCAGAATTCGCACCTGTGTCTACTGAAGAGTGGATGGCGAAGATTACGGCTGACCTGAAAGGGGTTCCGTTTGAGAAAAAGCTTGTTTGGAAGACAGGCGAAGGATTTAATGTGAATCCTTTCTATCGTGCAGAAGACATCGAAGGTTTGAAGACGACCGAGTCTCTTCCCGGTGAATTCCCTTATGTTCGCGGAACAAAGAAGGACAACGATTGGAAGGTGCGCCAGAACATCGAAGTCACCTGTTTCAAAGGTGCTAATGAAAAAGCCCTTGACATCCTGAATAAGGGTGTGACGTCTCTTGGCTTCATCATTAAAGGAAGCGACGTAAACGCTGAAAACATTGCAACCTTACTTGACGGTATTTGTCCTGAGTGTGTGGAACTGAATTTCAACACTTGCAACTGCAAGGCTGAAATGCTGATCGGTATTCTTGCCGACTACTTCAAGGGAAAAGGTGCAGACCTGGAAAAATGTAAAGGTTCTGTAAACTACGATCCGTTCAAGAAACCTCTGGTAAAAGGTAAGGAAAATGAAAACTGGGTGGAAGCTGCTGCTGCTGTGCTCAAAGCGGGTGCCGCTCTGCCGGGTTACAAAGTATTGGCTGTAAATGCCTTCTACTTCAACAATGCGGGTGCCTATATCTCTCAGGAGTTAGGATATGCATTGGCTTGGGGTAATGAACTGCTGGCTAAGCTGACCGAGGCCGGCCAGGATGCTACGGAAGTAGCCAAGAAGATTAAATTCAATTTCGGTATCAGTTCCAACTACTTTATGGAAATCGCCAAGTTCCGTGCTGCTCGTTGGTTGTGGGCTGAAATCGTTGCCGCCTACAATCCTGCTTGTCAGTGTGCTTGCAAGATGCATGTTCATGCACAGACTTCGGAATGGAACATGACAGTTTATGATGCTCACGTAAATTTGTTGCGTTCACAGACGGAAGCTATGTCTGCTGCTCTTGCCGGTGTCGATTCGATCACAGTTCGCCCGTTCGACAAGACTTATCAGACTCCGGACGACTTTTCCGAACGCATTGCCCGTAACCAGCAATTGTTGTTGAAGGAAGAATGCCATTTGGATAAGGTTGTCGATCCTTCTGCTGGTTCTTATTATGTAGAGGTTCTGACGAACTCCCTGGCTGATGTAGCCTGGAAATTATTCTTGGAAGTGGAAGATAAGGGCGGTTTTGGTGCGGAAGTTGCTTCCGGCGAAATCCAGAAAGCTGTTAATACATCCAACGAAGCCCGTAAGAAAGCAGTTGCTACCCGTCGTGAAATCCTGTTAGGAACCAACCAGTTCCCGAACTTCAACGAAGTGGCTGCCGAAAAGATACAGAACGAAGCTGCCGGTTGCTGCTGTGGCGGCGGTCACAATTGCGGTGAAGCGACTATCACGGCTCTTGACTTCTCACGCGGTGCTTCGGAATTTGAAGCTTTGCGTCTGGCAACGGAAAAGAGCGGCAAGACTCCGAAAGTATTCATGCTGACGATCGGTAACCTGGCTATGCGCCTGGCTCGTTCTCAGTTCTCAAGCAACTTCTTTGCTTGTGCAGGGTATAAGGTAATTGATAACTTAGGCTTCGATACGGTTGAAGCTGGTGTGGAAGCTGCTGTTGAGGCTGGTGCTGAAATCGTGGTTCTTTGCTCAAGCGATGATGAATATGCAGAATTGGCTCCTGCTGCTTACAAGGCTTTGGCCGGAAGAGCAGAATTTGTTGTAGCCGGTATGCCTGCTTGCATGGAGGATCTGAAAGCAGTAGGCATCGACCAATATGTAAATGTAAAGAGCAACGTGCTTGAAACATTGAAAGCTTTCAACGTAAAATTAGGAATCGCTTAAGTAGAAATAATTATGAGACCAAATTTTAAAAACATAGATATAAAGAATGCCGGTTTTGCAGCTACTAACGCTGCCGAATGGGCTAAAGCCAATGGCATCGAGGCCAATTGGAAAACACCCGAGCACATCGAGGTGAAACCCGTATATACTAAAGAAGATCTGGAAGGAATGGAACACTTGAACTATGCTTCCGGTCTGCCTCCTTATCTGCGTGGTCCGTATAGCGGTATGTACGCTATGCGTCCTTGGACGATCCGCCAGTATGCAGGTTTCTCTACTGCTGAAGAGTCCAACGCATTCTACCGTCGTAACCTGGCTTCCGGCCAAAAAGGTTTGTCTGTCGCTTTCGACCTTCCGACACACCGTGGTTATGATGCCGACAATGAACGTGTGGTAGGTGACGTCGGTAAAGCCGGTGTGTCTATCTGTTCGCTGGAAAACATGAAAGTTCTGTTTGCCGGTATTCCTTTGAACAAGATGTCTGTTTCTATGACCATGAATGGTGGTGTTCTTCCTGTATTGGCATTCTATATCAATGCCGGTTTGGAACAGGGCGCCAAGTTGGAAGAAATGGCCGGTACGATCCAGAACGATATCCTGAAAGAATTCATGGTGCGTAACACCTATATCTACCCGCCTGAATTCTCCATGCGTATCATCGCCGATATTTTCGAATATACTTCTCAGAAGATGCCGAAGTTCAACTCCATCTCCATCTCCGGCTATCATATGCAGGAAGCTGGGGCGACAGCCGATATCGAAATGGCTTATACGCTTTGTGATGGTCTGGAATATCTTCGTGCCGGTGTGAACGCAGGTATCGACATCGATGCTTTCGCTCCGCGTCTGTCATTTTTCTGGGCAATCGGTGTGAACCACTTCATGGAAATCGCCAAGATGCGTGCTGCACGTATGTTGTGGGCGAAGATCGTGAAGAGCTTCGGGGCCAAGAATCCGAAATCTTTGGCTTTGCGTACTCACTGCCAGACTTCTGGTTGGTCACTGACCGAACAGGACCCGTTCAACAACGTTGGCCGTACTTGTATCGAGGCTATGGCTGCTGCTTTGGGCCACACACAGTCTTTGCATACGAATGCATTGGACGAAGCTATCGCATTGCCGACAGACTTCTCTGCACGTATCGCCCGTAATACCCAGATTTATATCCAGGAAGAAACGAAGATCTGTAAGGAAATCGACCCGTGGGCAGGTTCTTATTACGTGGAATCTCTGACAAACGAACTGGTCCATAAAGGTTGGGCCTTGATCCAGGAAATCGAAAGCATGGGTGGTATGGCGAAAGCTATCGAAACCGGTCTGCCTAAGATGCGCATTGAAGAGGCTGCTGCCCGTACCCAGGCTCGTATCGACTCTGGTATCCAGACAATCGTAGGGGTGAACAAATATCGTCTGCCGAAAGAAGATCCGATTGATATCCTTGAAATCGATAATACTGCCGTTCGTAACGAACAGATCGAACTGTTGAAAGAATTGCGTGCCAACCGTGATGAAGAAGCCGTACAGAAAGCATTGGCCGACATTACAGAGTGTGTTCGTACGAAGAAAGGCAACTTGCTGGAATTGGCTGTCAAAGCAGCCGGCTTGCGTGCATCACTGGGAGAAATCTCCGATGCTTGCGAAGTTGTAGTAGGTCGTTATAAAGCAATCATCAGAACTATATCAGGCGTGTATTCATCAGAAACTAAGAAAGATGCAGACTTCCAGAAGGCTTGTGAGCTGACTGCCGAGTTTGCTAAGAAAGAAGGTCGCCAGCCGCGTATCATGATCGCTAAGATGGGTCAGGACGGACACGACCGTGGTGCTAAAGTTGTTGCTACAGGTTATGCTGACTGTGGTTTCGACGTGGATATGGGACCGTTGTTCCAGACTCCGGCCGAAGCTGCCCGCCAGGCTGTGGAAAATGACGTTCACGTAATGGGTGTTTCTTCTTTGGCTGCCGGACACAAGACTTTGGTTCCGCAGGTTATTGAAGAACTGAAGAAGTTAGGACGCGAAGATATCATCGTGATCGCTGGTGGCGTTATCCCTGCACAGGATTATGACTTCTTGTATAAAGCAGGCGTTGCTGCCATCTTCGGTCCGGGTACTTCTGTGGCGAAAGCTGCTGTTCAGATCCTGGAAATACTGTTAGGTGAATAATAAAAACGTAAGTTTTTCCAATAAAAGCCGCGTAGTTTCCGTTTGGAAATTGCGCGGTTATTTTTTCAATATAATACAGATATGACAATGAAACAGAAGTTTGCTTTAGAGAAAACGACGTTTGCCGTCCTCATGGGATTGCTGGCTGTCCTTTTGCTTGTACCGTCTTGTACGACGGATGATAAGGTTCCGGATCTCTCCGACGAGGGTACGAATGATTGGATCTATAAAGTCATGACGGATTACTATTTATGGAACGAGGATGTGCCTGACAAAGGAAACTTGAACTTCTCGTTATCTCCAGACAAGTTTTTCGATTCATTGTTGTCTGATCAGGATGGTGTAAAATACGGAGACGGATGGCTCACTTTTTCCCGGATAGAGAAAAAGGAAGAAGAGACGAAGTCTGTTATGGCAGCCGACTCGTATGGTTTTGAGTTTGCATCATATAAAAACGGTAACCTTTATTATGCCTGGGTTTTATATGTCTTGCCCGGTTCTCCTGCTGCTGAGGCCGGACTGGAACGGGGTGACTGGATTATTGCCGTCGGTAGTGAGACTCCGAACGTGACGAACTTGTCTGCTTTTTATAGCGGAAGTGAAACTACTTTTTTATTGGCAGATGCGGTAAGGAAAGGTAATGAGATCACTTTTAATAAGAAAAAAACTATTTCGGTTGCCGCTTCCCGGGCAGTGGAAGACACACCTTTTCTGAAAGATTCTGTTTATACGGTGGGGGACAAGAAGGTTGGTTATTTGGTTTACAACAGTTTTTCTTCCGGTCCGGACGATGAAAGTACAATCTATGATGACCAGATGAAGCAAGTCTTTGCGGAGTTTAAGGCTGAAAATGTGAGTGAATTTGTATTGGATTTGCGATATAACCAGGGAGGGCTGGTCACTTGTGCGCAGTTGATGACCTCTCTTCTGGCTCCGGCCGATGCTTTGGGCAAGACTTTCTGTATCATGGAGCATAATGAAAAGCAATCAAAGAATGATGAAGCCTTGTTGTTGAAAAAGAATGCTGAAATGGGGAATGCCAACCTGGATTTGAGACGCATTTACGTACTGACGGGAAGTGTGACCGCATCTGCTTCGGAAGCCGTGATCAACTGTCTGATCCCTTATCTTACCCGTAGCAATATCATGGTTATAGGTGAAAAAACGATTGGCAAACGGGTTGGTAGCAACACTTTCGGAACCAGGGAAGAATATGATTGGCTGTTACATCCGATTACATTACGCATTTATAATGCCAATCACGAGGCTGACTATGCAAACGGTTTTGAACCGGATGTAAAGATTGAGGAACTGGTTATAGGAAATGATTTGCTGCCCTTTGGAGATACGAACGAGATGTTGCTAAGTGAGGCGCTTTCGCAGATAAGCGGATTGAAAAGCCTATCGGCGCGTGCGGAAAGTAAAGGCCGTATTTTGCTCACTCCGTCGTCTCTCGAAAGAAAACAAACGAAAGGTCTTATCTTCGAATCCGGCAAATAAGACCTCTTGTGTTGTTTATAATTGAAGATCATCTGCCAGCTTGTCTAACCAGGCTGGCATTTTGTTTAAATAGTTACTTCGCTCGGTAAGGAAGTTCGGGGCGAAGAGATGTATCTGCAAATCTTTGCATTTGTCTTGCAAACTTTTTTCCACTGGATAGTAACTGGCGAGTACGGCTTGCGATATGTCGCCGCCGTATGTTTCCCGCACCGCGTCTATTTTATAAATATCGTTTTGTGTGACATTGCCGGACTTGCATTCGATAAAGACCAGTTTCTGTTGGTTGTTCAATAATACGTCGACCTCGTTTTTCGGATGTGTGTCTTTTTCGTTTGTCTGGAAAATGACGCTACGCCATACTTCAGGCGAGTTCTCCTGCTGCATGCTCCAGTTACGGACCTGGTTGGCAACCAGCGTTTCCCACCAACGTCCTTCAAAATAGAGCTGGATCGCATTGCTTTGATGAAGGCGGAGTAAGACATATTCTCTTAAAGTGATCAGGATGGAACCGTTCCTTTGCTTGAACCGCAGATTGTTGGCAAAGATTTTGGAGGCTGGCAAACGGTTGAGTTGGCGCTTGCAGAATATACTAAAGAACTTTTGGATGCGGGCGTGTTCCTGCGGATACTGTTCGATGAATTGTTTGATACGCATGGAGGCTTTGACATCTCCGTCGCTTAGTCCCTTTGCATCGTGATAAGTAGTGAGGGTATTTCCGCTCAGGCTGAGAATTTCATCATTATTGAGTGTCGTTTGTAGCGGATGGTTCTCAAAGTGGCTGAGATGGACGACTTCGCCGTGTTGTGTCAGATAGAAAGCATCGGCTCCTGATTCTTTGGCAACGGTGAAAGCGGCGAATGCCATGACCTTCGTTCCTTCGGAAAGGTTATAGGTAAACTCCCCCTGATACTTTTGGTGAATCTGGCGGCAAACTTTGATCACGTTGTTCCCATTGTAAGGTTCAGTTTTGTAGCGGTTGCATCGGATGCTCGTAGGCAACAGCGGGTACATGGGGGTTTCGATATGATCGGTGGCATCCGTGTAGAGCAGGTGAATATGATCTGCCCCGAACTCTTTGATGCCGTGATAGACCGAAGTTATGTCTTTTCCAAGTAGTATTATCTGGTGTTTCATTTGTTTTATTTTTGATATACTTACAAAGATACTTTTCTCTTCCGGCAAAAGCTCATATTTTATCCTTATTTTTGTTCCGGTATCAACTAATTACATTATGAAAATGATAAATTGTTTTATTCCGTTCCTCTCTTTACCTCAAGCTGGGCAAACCGTAAGAGCGTTGAGATTGTGTGACCGGATAAAAAATATCTACTTGTTGGCAACGGAAAAGATTCCCGGTGAGGTCGAGGGGTGTAGTATTTTGATGATCGATTCGTTTGCCAGTACCGCCACTTATCGGACGATCGCTTTACATGCAGATACGGCCTATACATTATTATATACTAAATATACGGTTTTCGAACCGGGGCAGTTCGCCTTCGAACGTTTGTTGGCTATTGCCGGCGATACGAATGCCGGAATGCTCTATGCGGATCGTTACCAAGTAGAAGGTGGAAACAGAAAACTGGCTCCTGTCATAGACTATCAGAAAGGAAGTCTACGGGATGATTTTGATTTCGGTTCCCTTTTGTTTTTCCGTTCATCAGTATTGAAACAGGCGGTTCGGGCAATGGATGCCGATTACCGTTTTGCCGGATTGTATGACCTTCGCCTTCGTGTATCGGAACTATCCGAACTGGTTCATGTCAATGAATATTTGTATTCGGAAGTGGAGACGGATACTCGCAAGAGCGGAGAGAAGTTGTTCGACTATGTCGATCCGAAGAACCGGGCGGTACAGATCGAGATGGAATCTGTTTGTACGGCCTATCTGAAACGGATTGGCGGTTACCTTGCTCCGGGCTTTGAACCGATATCCTTCGATATTGATGGTTTTGAGCAGGAGGCTTCCGTTATTATTCCGGTCCGTAATCGTGTCCGTACGATAGAAGATGCCATCCGCTCTGTCTTAATGCAAGAAACGACATTCCGTTTTAACCTCATTATCGTGGATAACCATTCGACGGACGGAACTTCTGAAGCGATAGAGAAATATACTACCGACAAAAGGGTGATACACCTGATCCCGGAGCGTTTCGATCTGGGGATTGGCGGCTGCTGGAATGTGGGGGTGCATCATCCTGCCTGTGGTAAATTTGCTGTCCAGCTCGATAGTGACGATGTATATAGCGGTCCTGATACGTTGCAGAAGATCGTGAATGCTTTTTACGAACAGAACTGTGCGATGGTTGTCGGAACTTATCGGATGACCGATTTCAAGATGAACGAAATTCCGCCCGGCATCATCGACCATCGGGAGTGGACGCCTGATAACGGTCGGAACAATGCCTTGCGCATTAACGGCTTGGGTGCCCCCCGTGCTTTCTATACGCCTGTGCTCCGGCAAATAAATCTTCCGAATACCAGCTATGGGGAAGACTATGCGTTGGGGCTGCGTATCTCCCGCACCTGGCAGATCGGGCGCATCTATGATGTCCTGTACCTCTGCCGCCGTTGGGAAGACAATTCGGATGCAGCGCTTGACGTTGTGAAAATGAACGGACATAATACTTACAAAGACCGTATCCGTACTTGGGAATTGCAGGCGCGGATCGCTTTAAACAGAAAAGATCATGAATGATTTGGAACGAGAAATAGAATCCTTGTTGATAGACCAAAAGCAGGATTGGAAACTGGCAAGGGAAAATTATGCTTCTTTGGCAAATGTACAGACGCGCTATTTCCAGGATGATTATAGGACAACTGTTCTTCAGTTTAATCCGGAACGGATTCGCTCTTCGGCAGCTAAGATCGACAAGGAATCTTTGCTGGCCCGTCCTTGTTTTTTCTGTCATCGACCGGATGAACAAAAGGGAGTGACATATAACGATGCATTTGAAATATTAGTTAATCCATATCCTATTTTCGAAGACCATTTGACGGTTCCTTTACGTTGGCATGAGAGACAACAGATAAAACCTTATTATGAGGATATGTTGGACATCGTTTCGGATTTATCCGATTATGCTTTGTTTTATAATGGTCCTAAATGTGGTGCTTCCGCTCCGGATCATATGCATTTCCAGGCTGGGAAGAAAGAGGAATTTCCGGTTGTGAGAAATTGGCTGAACTTCTCGAAAGGAATCGTTTGGGAAAGTGAACGGACTGGTTTCTATGCTTCTGTCGATCACCTTCCGGTCTGTTTTATTCTGGTGTCGAGAGATAAGGGGGAGGCTGCGGCCGTTTTCGAGTTGTTATACGATAGGATGCCGGTTAAACCGGATGATTACGAGCCGATGATGAATTTGTTGGTTTGGAGGGAGGATGATATTTGGATTACTTGTATCTTCCCCCGGCGGGAATTGCGTCCTTCTTGCTATTATGCTGAAGGAGACGCTAATATCCTGATCAGTCCGGCAACAGTCGAGATGGCTGGTTTGTTTGTTGTCCCTTTGGAAAAGGACTTTAAGAAAGTGACATTTGCAGACTTGGAAAAGGTCTGGAAGGAGGTAAGTATCACTGAGGAAGAGAAGAATGAAATCATCCGGAAAATAAGAGAAGAAGTATGATCTCACGTAAGCCTTTATCTGATCAACCATCTGTACGGTCTCCCTGGTTTTGGGTCCCTTCTCTGTATTTTGCGCAGGGGATACCTTATGTTGCGGTGATGATCGTGTCTGTCCTGATGTATAAGCGTCTGGGAGTTTCGAATACCGATATCGCCCTTTATACGAGTTGGCTGAATCTGCCTTGGGTGATCAAACCTTTTTGGAGTCCTTTTGTGGATTTGCTGAAAACCAAACGCTGGTGGGTGGTCACTATGCAGTTGTTGATCGGGGCTGGACTTGCCGGAGTTGCGTTTACGATCCCGACTACATTCTTTTTTCAAGCTTCATTGGCGGTTTTCTGGTTATTGGCTTTTAGTTCCGCCACGCATGATATTGCGGCGGACGGCTTTTATATGCTGGCCCTCGATTCGCATGAACAGGCCTTCTTTGTCGGTATCCGGAGTACCTTTTACCGGATTGCGATTATTGCCGGGCAGGGTGTCTTGGTGATGTTTGCCGGGTTTTTGGAAAATAATACGGGGAATATTCCGCTTGCCTGGTCTATCACATTCTTTATTTTAGGGGGACTGTTTTTAGGCTTGTTCTTGTATCACCGGTATATACTTTCTCTCCCGGAAGGGGATAAACCTTCAGTGACGGTGACTCCCTCCACAATCGTAAAAGAGTTTTTTGCAACTTTCGTTTCCTTTTTCAAAAAGAAACAAGCTTTTGTCGCGATCCTGTTCATGTTGTTGTACCGTTTTCCGGAAGCCCAGTTGGCAAAATTGGTAACCCCTTTCCTGGTTGATCCCCGCGAAGTGGGAGGTTTGGGGCTTTCTACGGCTGAAATCGGCCTTGTGTATGGGACAATCGGTACTATTGGGTTGACATTGGGCGGAATATTGGGAGGTATCGCCGCTTCGGCGGGAGGATTGAAGAAATGGATTTGGCCTATGGCATTGGCGATTTCCTTGCCTGACGCTGTCTTTATCTATCTGAGTAGTGCGTTGCCTGATAATTTATGGATCGTCAACATTTGTGTATTTGTCGAACAGTTCGGGTATGGCTTCGGTTTTACAGCCTATATGTTGTATTTGATTTATTATTCCGATGGAGAACACAAAACGGCACATTATGCGATCTGTACGGCTTTTATGGCTTTAGGCCTGATGTTACCCGGAATGGCTGCCGGTTGGTTGCAGGAACAGATGGGCTACGAGAATTTTTTCTGGTGGGTGATGGGATGTTGCCTGATAACACTGCTTGTCACAGCCTGCCTGAAGATCGACCCTGAATTTGGAAAGAAGAAGTAAATCATAAATTATAAATCATGATGTTTTTAATAGCGGATGGCGGCTCTACGAAAACGGATTGGAGTATTGTGTCCGGCAATCAGGAAATAGACCGGATCAAGACACGGGGGATTAATCCTTTTTTTCAGACGGAAGAAGATATTTCGGCTGAAATAAGGGATAACCTGGTTCCCAAGATAAAGAAGTATGACTCTATCGAGGCCGTTTACTTTTATGGTGCCGGATGTGCGTTTCCGGAAAAGAATGAGATTTTACGCCGGTCCATTACGCATTATCTGCCGGTCCCGGTGGAGGTAGGTAGCGACTTGCTGGCGGCAGCCCGTGCCCTTTGTGGCAACAGTCCAGGCATAGCCTGTATTTTAGGGACTGGTTCCAATTCCTGCCTGTATGACGGAAAGGATATTATCAAGAACATCTCTCCGTTAGGCTTTATCTTGGGAGATGAGGGGAGTGGTGCCGTACTTGGAAAATTGCTGGTCGGGGATGTGTTGAAAAACCAGTTGCCAGTAGCCTTGCAAAAGGCTTTCTTTGCGGAGTTCGGGTTGACACCGGCTGTCATTATGGAAAAGGTCTATAAGCAGCCTTTCCCGAATCGTTTTCTGGCAAGTTTATCTCCTTTTTTGCTTCGGCATATAGAAGAACCGTCCATACATGATCTGGTGAGTAATAGTTTTCGAGCATTCTTTGCCCGCAATGTCATGCAGTATGGTTGCCTGGACCATCCTGTCCATCTGATAGGTTCCATTGCTTGGTATTATCAGGATCTATTGAAAGAGATAGCTTGTGAGTTCGGGTTTCGGTTAGGTACGATTGCTCAAAGTCCGGTTCAAGGTCTGATCAGATATCACAGTGTTTTATAAATAATAAATTATCTAATTCAGTTTTTATCATGAAAAAATCTTTATTCTTATTGTGTTTGCTTCTGGGAATGTTGGGAAATTGTGCATTGGTGTTAGCACAACCGGCTCAGAAGTTGATCAATGTGGTGGTTTCGCCTGACCGTATTGATTGGAAGTGCAAGGCGAAGGAGGAAGTGAAGTTTACGGTACAGGTTTTCAAGAATGAGAATTTATTGAAAGATGTAGTTGTCGACTATGAACTGGGGCCGGAATATTTTCCGACGGTTGTAAAGAAAGACATTCGTTTGGCAGATGGAAAAACGACACTGAAAGCGAAGATGAATGAACCCGGGTTCCTGCGTTGTAAAGTGACGGCCAAAGTGGACGGCCGGAAGTATGAAGGGATGGCCACGGTGGGCGTGGATGAAACGAAGATTCAGCCGACAACAGCTGATCCGAAAGATTTTGATGCTTTCTGGACCGGTGCGATCGCCGAAGCCCGTAAGCAACCGCTTGATCCCAAGATGACGTTGCTACCGGAAAGATGTACTTCTACACAGAATGTTTACCATGTCAGTTTTCAGAATGAACGTCCCGGTTCCCGTATGTATGGTATTCTGATTGTTCCGAAGAAACCCGGTAAATATCCGGCAATCCTTCAAGTTCCTGGAGCCGGCATACGTCCTTACAACGGATTCAATTTAGGAGAAAATATCATTACATTGGAGATTGGAATACATGGTATTCCTGTAACGATGCCACAAGAAGTATATAACAATCTGGCTGCCGGGGCATTGAACGGATATAATGCAATAAACAAAAATAATCGTGATACACATTACTATAAGCGAGTCTATCTCGGTTGTGTGCGGGCTGTGGACTTCCTCTATTCTTTGCCAGAGTTTGATGGGAATACGGTTGGTGTGACCGGTGGAAGCCAGGGAGGGGCCTTGTCTATTGTCACGGCCGGCCTGGACCCGCGTATTAAGTTCCTTGCCGCTTTCTATCCGGCTTTGTGTGATTATGCCGGTTATCTGCACAAACGTGCAGGAGGCTGGCCGCATTATTACCGGAATGCACAGCCGGTGGCAAACGAAGTGGAAACGCTTGCTTACTTCGATGTCGTGAATTTTGCCCGCCGTGTGAACGCTCCGGGCTGGTATAGCTGGGGATATAATGATGTGACCTGTCCGCCGACTTCCATGTATTCGGCCTACAATGTTATTCCGGGAGCGAAGGATTTGCATCTTTACCTCGAAACCGGTCATTGGACATATCCGGAACAGCAGTCGGAGCGTATTGAATGGCTGAAAGGTAAATGCGGGAAGTAAATGCGTTTTCCGGTTAATTATAAATAGGTATGTCGAAATTAAAGTATTTTTTAGCAGGGTTGTTAATTATGGCAGTGACATCGTGTATGCAAAAGGAGAGTGAATTGTTTTTGTTTGTCGGGTCGTATGCGGATGCTACGGACCCAGGCATACACCTGTATCGGTTCGATGTGGAGAAAGGGATGGCTGGGCCGGTGAAGAGCCTGTCGGGTATCCAGGACCCTTCTTATCTGGCAGTGAGCCAGGATGGCAAGTTTGTTTATTCGGTAAGTGAAACCGCTGTTCCGGATGCAAAAGTATGCGCCTATTCGTTTGACAAACATACCGGGACACTTTCTTTGCTGAACGAGCAGAAGACGGACGGGAGTGCTCCTTGCTATATCTGGGTGGACAGTAAGCGCCGGATGGCTGTCACAGCCAATTACAACGGCGGAAGTATCAGTGTCTTCCCGATCTCGGCCGATGGCACTCTGCAACCGGCTAAAGTATATGCGTATGAAGGAGGAACACCGGGTTCTGAACGCCAGGCGGTTCCACATTTGCATTGCGTGTATGCTTCGCCGGATGAAGCCTACCTTTATGCCAATGACTTGGGGACAGACCGGATTTATAAATATGATATCATCGCTTCCGATAAGGGCTTGGGCTTGCGGGAAGGAACGCCTGCATCTTTCAGTTTGCCGGCAGGAGAAGGTCCGCGTCATGCAGTTTTCCATCCGAACGGCAAATGGGCTTACCTGATCGGCGAGCTTTCCGGCCGCGTCGTTTTCATGCAGTACGACAAAGGCAATCTGACTCCGGTCCAGTCTGTAGAAGCCGACACGTTGCATGCCTCCGGCAGTGCCGATATACACATCACACCGGATGGCCGTTTCCTGTATGCTTCCAACCGTCTGAAAGGTGATGGTATCGCGATTTTCTCTATCGATCCGGCAAACGGGCAACTGACAAAGGTTGGCTATCAGCTGACCGGTGTTCATCCGCGTAATTTTGTCATCACTCCCAACGGCAAGTTTCTGCTTTGCGCCTGTCGGGACAGTAATGTTGTGCAGGTTTACGAAATAGACAAACAAAGCGGCTTGTTGAGAGATACGGAAAAAGATATCCGGGTAAGCAAGCCCGTTTGCCTGAAATTCACTAACAGGTGAATGTGATATTTTTAGTAGCTTTGCACTTGCAAATTGTAATAAGCTATGTCATTCATCAAGATAACAGAACAGGATTCTCTCTATAACGACCTGGAACGGAAGTCCGTCCGGGAGCTGCTCGAAGATATCAATACGGAAGATCAGAAAGTGGCGTTGGCTGTCCGAAGGACCATACCCAAAATAGAAGAATTGGTTTTGCAGATCGTTCCCCGTATGCAGCAAGGCGGACGAATCTTTTATCTGGGAGCCGGAACCAGCGGACGGTTAGGGGTTTTGGATGCTTCCGAAATCCCCCCGACGTTCGGGATGCCTCCCACACTGATTATCGGCTTGATAGCCGGTGGCGATACCGCCCTCCGGAATCCGGTGGAGAATGCCGAAGACGATGAGGAACGAGGCTGGCAGGAATTGTTGGAGTATCAGGTCAATACGAAGGATACCGTGATCGGCATTGCTGCTTCCGGGACGACTCCCTATGTGATCGGTGCCCTTCGCAAAGCGCGTGAACAGGGCATTCTGACCGCCTCCATTTCCAGTAATCCTGATTCACCGATGGCGATGGAGGCTGATGTCTCAATCGAAATGATTGTCGGACCGGAGTTCGTCACCGGCAGTTCCCGTATGAAATCCGGAACGGGACAGAAAATGATCCTGAATATGATTTCCACTTCCGTTATGATCCGATTGGGGAGGGTTAAAGGAAACCGGATGGTCAATATGCAGCTCACCAATCAGAAACTTATCGACCGTGGAACTCGCATGGTCGCTGAAGAATTGAGCCTTCCCTATAACCAATCCCGCCATCTGCTGTTGATGTACGGCTCCGTTCAAGCAGCTGTCGAAGCCTACCGTAAGGAGTAAGAAGAATTCTACCGGTGGAACATTCGTTCCCTCGGCATGGCACACTCGTTTCCTCGGCATGGCACAGCCGTTTCCCTTGCATGGCACAACCGTTTCCTCAGCATGGCACAGTTGTGCCACAGGAGTGTAATATTTGTGGCACTGGCAGCAGGAACCGAAAGGATGCTTGTCGCGTCTGTATTTTTCTGTAAGAAGATGGACAATATATGAGAAATATATGGAAAATATCGCTATATTTGTCCCATGCATTGTTCCTGCTTCGCCATCTGCGGAAAAGGATTAAAAGGGAATCGGGTGTAAATCCCGGACAGTCCCGCTGCTGTAAGCTTCAAAACGGATTGGGCAATTCTTTTATGCCACTGACGCGAGTCGGGAAGGCGCTCATACCGGAAGTAAGTCAGAAGACCTGCAACGCATATTTTTCGACGGCTTCGAGGAAAGGCCGGAAGAGAACAGTGAAGCCGTAGGCTTTTGTCTTTCTTAATTCCCGTTTCCCGTAGTCTGTTTACTTGTTTTTAATTATTTTGCCATAATAATTAGGAAAAGAGGCATGAATCTGTGTGCGGGATGAGCTCCGCCTCCGATTCATGCTTTCCTTTTACGGGGGGAAGCAACACTTAGGCGGTGATATTTGTTTATTATTGGAAAAGTGCGTTTATTTGTAATTCGTATTAACTAATTAAAGAAAAAGTATGAAGAAGATTGTTGGGCTTATATTGTTGGCTGTGATGGCGTTGATTGCCGTA
This sequence comes from Parabacteroides johnsonii DSM 18315, assembly GCF_025151045.1. NCBI lineage: Bacteria > Pseudomonadati > Bacteroidota > Bacteroidia > Bacteroidales > Tannerellaceae > Parabacteroides > Parabacteroides johnsonii. Next base: position 2,873,227 of record NZ_CP102285.1, on the reverse strand, counting down.
CCTGCGAAATCCCAGATTAAGTTCGGTATAAAAGGCGGTTTGAATATATCCTCTGTCCATTTCAACAAAGAGATTGTCGGAAAGGATAATGTGACCGGATTTAATATCGGTCCGATGGTGGAGGTGATGGCCCCGGTAATGGGAGTCGGTTTTGATGCGGCTATCCTGTATTCGCAAAAAGGGATAGGCGTGAAGAGCGAGAAAGATATTAAGAATGACTATATAGACGTTCCGGTTAACCTGAAATGGAAATTCGGTTTGCCTATTGTCAAAGGGTATCTGTCAGCCGGTCCGTATGTCGGTTTCCGGGTGGGCGGCGATAAGTTCTGGGATATTCCGGGATCGGTCGGAGACCAGTTGAAGGCAAAGAGTTTCAATGCCGGTTTGAACTTGGGTGCCGGTGTGGAACTGATCAAACATTTACAGGTCGGTTTCAATTATGCCCTCGGCTTGACGGATGATTATAGCGCATCAAAGTTTGAATTAAACGGTAAGAACCGAGGCTGGTCGATTACGGCTGCTATCCTGTTTTAAAAAGGGAATAAAGAAGATTTGCGATCAGATAAACAGAGGCCGGGCTTTAGCAGTCCGGCCTTTTTTGTTACTTTTGGCATCGCTATGAACATGGGTTCGTATAAAGAAGGATAAGAATGAAGTACGCAGACGTTATACTCCCGCTTCCGTTGGAGAACAGCTATACTTATAGCATACCGCCCGATCTGGAACAGACGGTAATACCCGGTTGCCGGGTGATCGTCCATTTTGGAAAGAAGCGCTATTATACGGCTATCGTCATGGATGTGCACGAGCGTGTGCCCGATAGCCAGTACGAGACGAAGGAGATTTACGCCTTGCTGGACGCTACGCCTGTGCTCCGTCGTCCGCAACTTCGTTTCTGGAAATGGATCGCCTCCTATTATTTGTGTAAATTAGGAGATGTCTATAAGGCGGCTTTGCCTTCCGGCCTGAAATTGGAGAGTGAAACGGCTGTAACCTATAATGAAGAGTTCGAAGCCGACGGCCCTCTGCGGCCGAATGAACAAGCTGTGCTGGATGCTTTTTCCGGCGTCTTGAAACTGACGGTTTCCGAACTGGAAAAGAAAACCGGACTACGGAATGTCGTGCCTGTGGTCGCCTCCCTGATGGCTAAGGGGGCAGTTGAGGTGAGTGAGGAGCTGAAACGGGGCTTTGTGCCGAAGATGCAGACCTTTATCCGTCTTGCCGAGGCGTATAAGGAGGAAGAAAAATTACAGGCTGTGTTTGCGGACTTCAAACGGGCGAAGAAGCAGGAACACTTGCTGATCTGTTTCTTGGAACTCAGCCATGCGCTTAATCCGGCACTGGTACGCGAATTGTCGAAGAAGGAATTGTTGGAGAGCAGCGGTTGTTCTCCGGCCATATTGGATGGTGTGCTGAAGCGAGGTGTGCTGGAAAGTTATGAGAAGGAGGTAGGAAGGTTGCAGGTTCCGGTTTGCCGTTTGCAACCCCTTACCCCTTTAAGTGCGGCGCAGGAGAAGGCTTACGGGGAGATACATGATGTCTTCCGGGAGAAAGAAGTCTGCCTGTTGCATGGCGTTACTTCCAGTGGAAAGACGGAAGTCTATATGCGGCTGATCGACGAGGTGTTGAAGATGGGACGCCAGGTTTTGTATATGCTGCCTGAAATCGCCATCACGACCCAGATCACAGAACGGCTTGCCAAGTTGTTTGGTGATAAGTTGTTGGTCTATCATTCCAAGTTCTCTGATAACGAACGGGTGGAAGTCTGGAACCGGCTGTTGCATACGGGCGAGCCGATGCTGGTATTAGGCGTCCGCTCTTCCTTGTTTTTGCCGTTCAAGGATTTAGGTTTGATTATTATAGACGAGGAACATGAGAACACTTACAAGCAGCAGGACCCGGCACCGCGTTATCATGCCCGTAATGCAGCGTTGGTACTGGCCGCTATGCATGGGGCGAAAACATTGTTGGGCTCTGCCACCCCTTCCATCGATTCCTATTTTAATGCCACTACCGGCAAATATGGTTTGGTGGAGCTGACTACCCGTTATGGCGACCGGCTGATGCCGGAAATACTGACGGTCGATATCAAGGAGTTGAGGCGTAAGAAGATCATGAAAGACACGCTCTTTTCGCCGGTCTTGGTAGAAAAGTTGAGCGAGGCGTTAGGGAAGGGAGAACAAGCGATCCTGTTCCAGAACCGCCGGGGATTCGCTCCGGTGATTGAGTGCAAGGATTGCGGTTGGGTTCCCCATTGTGTCAATTGCGATGTCAGCCTGACCTACCATAAGTTTCGTAACGAGTTGGTTTGCCACTATTGCGGATATAAAATCCAGTTGCCTCACCAGTGTCCGGAATGCCAGAGCCCGGAACTTCGTACGATGGGGTTCGGGACCGAGATGGTGGAGGAGGAGATAGCTACTCTTTTCCCTTCTGCCAAAGTCGAGCGTCTGGATTTCGATACTGCCCGTACCCGTACGGCTTATGAGCGGATCATCGCAGACTTTGAGAAAGGTAAGACACAGATATTGATCGGAACCCAGATGTTGTCGAAAGGGCTGGATTTCGGGAATGTTAGTGTGGTCGGTATCCTGAATGCCGACAGTCTGATGAACTTCCCGGATTTTCGAGCTCACGAACGTGCCTTCCAGTTGATGGTACAGGTGAGCGGCCGTGCCGGAAGGCGGGATAAGCGGGGGACAGTTGTCTTGCAGACCTCCGCTCCCGATCATCCTCTGATCCGGATGGTGGAACGTTTCGCTTATAAGGAGATGGTGCGTCTTCAATTGGGCGAGCGGAGTATGTTTCGTTATCCGCCTTACTACCGTTTGATCGTGATTGTCTTGCGCAGTCGGAATGATTCTGTTTTGCAGGAACTATCGGTTTTATATGCCGAAAACTTGCGTCGTCGTTTGGGTGAACGTGTGCTTGGCCCGGTTACTCCGCCGATAACGCGTGTACAAACCCTTCATATCCGGAAAATTGTTTTAAAGATAGAGATTGCCGCCGCGATCGCTCCGGTACGCGAGATACTGGAATCGGTACATACCGAAATGCAACGCTACTTGCCGTTCAAGCAATTGATCGTGCATTATGATGTGGAGAATTAGAGAATGAAAGAATTAAAGAATGAAAGAAAGTATGGATAAGAAGGAAAAATATAAAATATTGTTTGTGTGCCTCGGAAATATTTGCCGGTCACCATCGGCTGAGGCAGTGATGAAGAAGTTGGTTCATGATGCAGGACTGGATGACCGGATCAAAGTCGATTCTGCCGGTATCATTGGGTATCACGCAGGAGAAAAGGCTGACCCGCGTATGCGTTCGCATGCAGCCCGCAGGGGATATAAGTTGGATTCGATCTCCCGTCCGGTATGTACGGAAGATTTTTTCGACTTCGACCTGATCATCGGCATGGACCATCGTAACATAGACGATCTTAAACGAAAAGCCCCGGATTTGGAATCCGTGGAAAAGATACATCAGATGACGGAGTATTCCCGGAACAAGCTGTATGACCATGTCCCCGATCCCTACTATAGCGGAGCGGAAGGCTTCGAACTGGTCCTCGATCTGCTGGAGGATGCTTGTGCAGGATTGCTGGAATTTATGAATCTTTCCCTTTCTTCAAATCCGGATAACTGATCCGCGTGTGATACATGATCTTCAGTTTTTCCACAAAGACATTCTTGATCGTTTCCACATCCTTGAATGTCAGCGGGGCGTTTCGCATCAGTCCGTCGGCGATCTGTCCGTCTATGATCTTGTCGACTAAGGCGCGTATATTTTCTTCCGTGTGTTCTTTCAGGCTACGGGAGGCCGCTTCGACAGAGTCGGCCATCATCAGGACGGCTGTCTCTTTCGAGAACGGGTTCGGACCCGGATAGGTGAAAATCTCTTCGTCTATCTCGCGGTCGGGGTATTGGTTCTTGAAAGAGTTGTAGAAGTATTTGGCTTTTCCGCGTCCGTGATGGGTACGGATAAAGTCGATGATGGCGTTGGGTAACATCGCTTTTTCCGCGATCTTGACACCGTCGTTCACGTGGTTGATGATGATTTTCGCACTTTGATCGAACGATAGCTGGCCGTGCGGGTTGATACTGCTTTGGTTTTCGGTGAAGAATGCCGGATTCGCCATCTTGCCGATATCATGATACATGGCTCCTGTACGTACAAGCTGTGCGTTCGCTCCGATGGCTGCAGCCGCTTCCGACGCTAAGATCGACATCTGCAAGGAATGCTGGAAGGTGCCCGGAGATGTTTCAGATAGTTTTTTCAAGATCGGAGTGTTGATGTTGGAAAGCTCGACCAGCGTGATGCTGGACACATAGCCGAATGTCTTTTCTAACATATATACTAATATGTATGTAAACATCAGCAGGATAAAGTTGATGCCGAAATAGAGCATCATCATCCAGTTGATCTTCTTGAAGTCCGCTTCCTGATAGATGGACAGGCTGATGTAGCAGAGCGCGTAAGACATGAAGATGAAGAAAGCGCAACGGATCAGTTGAGAACGTTCGTACAAATCTCGCAAACTGAATGTCACGACCATGCCGGCAATCACCTGGAGCAACAGGAACTCGTGCGGGAAAGGTACCATCAGCGAGCAGATCAGCACGATGATCAGGTGTGTGAACAGTGCCGTGCGCGAGTCGAAGAACGTACGCACGACGATCGGCACGATAGCAAACGGGAGGATATAGACATTGAACAATCCGTACGTCACGCAAAGCTCTGTCAGGATGCAACTCACGAATACGCATAGTACAAGAAAAAGCGCATTCCTCCTGTTATGCAGGATTTTCAACCGGAAAGACCATAGGTACAGCCAGAAGCAGAAGAGAATCCCGAATACCAACACGAACTGGCCTCCCATGATAATACCTTGCCGCTGGGCACCCCCGGACTTGGTCTCGTGTACGATCTTAAGGGAACGGAGCACGTTGTAAGTATGGTTGTCAATGATCTCGCCCCGGTCGACGATACGTTCTCCCGCCTGTATCATGCCGTTGGCCAGCGGGATACTGTTCAGTATATCTTCCCTGACTTTTTCCGACATCGTCTTGTCGTATGTGACATTTTCCACCAAATAATTGTTGATATCGCAAGATTGCAATATCGACTTGTCCAGGTAAGAAGGGCAATTGTTGATGATAAACTCATACGCTGTCTTGACCGTAAAGAACTCGCTGCTGTAGTGAGGTTGCGCAACGCTGCCTGCGAGCAGGTTGATGCGGGGATATTCCTCTTTTTTGAGTTCGTCCATATCCTGGGTGGAAATGATACCGTCCCGGTATAGCTTTTGCAAACTGTTTTCGATATACTGCATATAAGCTGGAGTCGCCCGGTTCCTCAGCGTGCCCTGATAGTCGGCACGGAGTTTGTCTATCTCTTTGGATTCGACTGTGGCATCCTGCCGGTAATAAGGTTCGAACTTTCTCAGGGCGCTATCACGTTCGGCCTGTACTTCCGCATCGGTCTTGTAGATCGGAAAATCACTTGGAGCGGTGAGCAACCCGTACCGCCAGGGTTTCCCTTCGTAGAACTGGTAACGGAACTTTCCTTCCCTCGGAAAGAAGTAAGCGATCAACAAGGCCGCTACGATAAAATAGACACTCGGATGTATACTATAGTTCTTTACCTTCATAAATAATATGTTTTTTTATCAGCATTAAAAATCTCTCATTCCTTGATTGAAAGGCGAAATGTACATAAAAAAGTTTACTAAGAGAAAAAAAAGGGCTACTTTTGCGCAGTAAAACGCAGACAATTGACAATGGATAATTGACAATTGGCAATTAAAAGCTTCACAGTCTTCCAAATAATTGTCAATTGTTAACCTTGATTGTCAATTGTCAATTGTTAATTGTCAATTGTTAAGATTATGACTCAAAGGAAAGTTAGAGTCCGGTTTGCACCGAGTCCTACAGGGGCTTTGCATATCGGAGGTGTTCGTACAGCTTTATACAATTATCTGTTTGCCAAACAGAATGGTGGAGATCTGATTCTCCGTATCGAAGATACCGACTCGCAGCGCTTCGTTCCCGGGGCGGAGGCCTATATTATAGAAGCGCTTACCTGGTTGGGAATCAAGTTCGACGAAGGTGTCGGTTTTGGAGGCGAGTACGGCCCTTACCGTCAGAGTGAGCGCAGAGATATTTATAAAAAGTATGTCGATCAGTTGTTGGAGGCCGGTCATGCTTATATCGCGTTCGACACACCTGAGGAGTTGGAAGCCAAACGGAAGGAAATTCCCAATTTCCAATATGATGCATCCACCCGTATGCAGATGCGCAACTCGCTGACTCTTTCCGAGGAAGAAGTGAAGTCCTTGATCGAAGCCGGTAACCAGTATGTGGTCCGCGTTAAGATCGAACCGGATGAGGATATTCATGTGAACGACCTGATCCGTGGCGAAGTGATTATCAACTCTTCTATCCTGGACGATAAAGTCTTATATAAATCAGCCGACCAGCTGCCTACTTACCACTTGGCGAATATCGTAGATGACCATTTGATGGAAGTGACACATGTGATCCGTGGTGAAGAATGGTTGCCGAGTGCCCCGCTTCACGTACTGCTGTACCGTTATTTCGGATGGGAAGACACGATGCCCCGGTTCGCACACCTGGCTTTGCTCTTGAAACCGGAAGGAAACGGCAAGCTGAGCAAGCGTGACGGTGACCGTCTGGGCTTCCCAGTGTTCCCGTTGGAATGGCATGACCCGAAGAGTGGCGAGGTTTCTTCAGGCTATCGTGAGAGTGGTTACCTGCCTGAAGCAGTTGTCAATTTCCTGGCCCTGTTAGGATGGAATCCGGGCAATGACCAGGAGGTGATGAGCATGGATGAACTGATCCATAGTTTTGACTTGAGTCGTTGCAGCAAGAGCGGAGCCAAGTTCGATTATGAAAAGGGAAAATGGTTCAACCATCATTATATCCAGGCTATGGACAATAAGGAAGCTGCTGCCCTCTTTATGCCGATTCTCGAAAGCCATGGCGTGAAAGCCGACCCGGCATACGTGGAGAAGGTCGTAGCCATGATGAAAGACCGTGCCACTTTTATCAAGGACTTGTGGAATCTTTGCTCCTTCTTCTTCATCGCTCCGACAGAATATGATGAAAAGACGCGTAAAAAACGTTGGAAAGAAGACAGTGCCACTCAGCTTGCCGAACTGATCGAAGTGCTTCGCACACGTGAGCCGTTCGATATCGAAGGTACGGAAGAAGAGGTAAAAGCCTGGATCGAAAGCAAAGGCTACCATTTGGGAAATATAATGAATGCAACCCGCTTGGCCCTTGTCGGTGAAGGCAAAGGACCGCATATCTTCGACATAACGGAAGCCTTGGGTAAGGAAGAGTCGATCCGCCGTATCCAGAGAGCGATAGAGAAATTATGATTTCAGATTTATGATTTATGATTTATGTATCGATGATAAATCATAAATCATAAATCATAAATTGTTTTACCATGTACAGCTTACTCATACATTTCTATGCCTTTATTATCGCTCTGATTTCTCCTTTCCACCGGAAAGCACGCCTGATGCGTTTCGGCCAGTGGAAGACGAATAGCATTTTGCGTGAGAAGATAGACCGGAACGCGAAGTATATCTGGTTTCATGCTTCTTCGTTGGGAGAGTTTGAGCAGGGACGTCCTATGATCGAAAAAATCAAGGCGCAATATCCGGGATATAAGATCTTGCTTACTTTCTTTTCTCCCTCAGGCTATGAAGTGCGAAAAAACTATAACGGGGCGGATGTTATCTGCTATCTGCCTTTCGATACGCCTTATCGGGTAAAGAAGTTCCTGAATCTGGCGAATCCTGCTGTGGCTGTTTTCATCAAGTATGAGTTTTGGGGAAACTATTTGAAAGAGTTGAAGAAGCGGGGAGTCCCGGTCTATATCATTTCGGCGATCTTCCGTCCCGACCAGTTGTTTTTTCAATGGTTCGGAGCTCCTTACCGGAAGATGCTGTACTGCTTTACGCATTTGTTCGTGCAGGACAACCGTTCGAAAGAACTGCTTGAACAATATGGCATCCGTAACGTGACGGTCTATGGCGATACTCGTTTCGACCGGGTATTGGACGTGCGCAATCAGGCCCGTGAGTTGCCTGAAGTCGAACGGTTTGTCGGGAAAAGATCTCTGACCTTGATCGCCGGGAGTTCCTGGCCGCAAGACGAAGAGATACTGATCCCTTATTTCAATGAACATCCGGAGATGAGGCTGATCATCGCCCCGCACGAGATTCACCGGGAACACCTGATGTATATCGAGTCGTTATTGAAACGTCCGGCTGTCCGTCTGTCCGATGTGATGCAGGACAAGAGCCTGCTCGAAGGGAAAGACTGCCTGATCGTGGATAGTTTCGGGTTGCTGTCTTCTATCTATCGGTATGGGACGATCGCCTATATCGGAGGTGGTTTCGGAGCCGGCATCCATAATACGCTGGAGGCAGCGGTTTACGGTATTCCGGTGTTGTTCGGTCCCCGGTACCAGAAGTTCAAGGAGGCTCGTGACCTGATCAAGGTGGGCGGAGGATTTTCGGTCGCATCGAAAGACGAGTTCATGGCCAAGATGGATGAGTTGTTGACTTATGCAGAGGTCTTGAAGGCTGCCGGCGAGAGTGCCGGTCAGTTTGTGAAAGGCAATGCGGGTGCGACGGACGGTATATTGAAGGAATTGGCTTTGTGAACTTTGTAAGCTTTGTAAAACGAGGCTGCCTCAAAAGTTTCTTGTCATGGCGGATTTGATTTTGGCTTCACCCATTTTTGATATGCTTTGATTGTCAATCTATACAAGGGCGAAGGCACATCTGAGAACTGCCTTCACCCTCAACATTTTGCTTTCATCTTTCTGATTCGTGCCGAAAGTGGTATTATCAGTCTAAACCTTTTCGTATTCGACTTACTTCTGAAGGTGAAGGCACTTTAGTTGTTTGCCTTCATCGTTTAATAGTTTTACAGTTAGAATGTTATGCTTTTGGAAATAGGCAATTCGGGTGTTTTTGGGGGAAACATTTGTTCTGTTTTAGTATGTCTTTGTATTTGGAAAACCTGTGATCCCACAGAACCATATCGACCGTCTGTCTCCGAAGCCGTCTGCTGAAGAGGTACAGAATGAGGGATACTATTAATAGGTGAAAGTTGAGAGTTGAAAGTGAAAAGTTGAAATAGCAACAAAAAACTTTCAACTTTTCACTTTTAACTCGTTTTTACTCTTCTTCCGCAAACATCGGGTCCCAAGCTGGTAACCTTGTCGGTGTTTGTTTCAATACTTCCTTGACTTTGTCGGTAATGAATTTTTTGTTGACAACCAGGCGGAACATGTATTCGTTGAACCATTCGTCCGTCATGATCAGATGGCCGTTGTTGGCACCTGGTCCCCAACTGTTTTCCACCATCCATTTTTTAGGTTGGTCGTTGGCATCCAAGTCTACTGCCATCAATGTCATGGCGTGGGAAGAACCGCTGGCGAATGTCTGGATGCGCTGTTTCTTGTCCATACCGAAAGTCGTGCCCATCAGCGAACCGTAGTCATAATAGTTGACATCGAGCACTCCGCGGTTGCGGTCGAAGAATTTGCCTACATCACAGGAGAAATACATCATGGTGCTGTCCTTGATGGAGGCGATTGCCATCTCTTTGATATCTTCTATCGGAAGGTTGACATATGTCCAGTTCTTGCCGTCATAGGCATGGCGGTCAAAATCGATCTCATATAATTTGTAGTAGTCGCGGCTCGGATCGTTCATCAGCATGACATAGTTGTTCTTCAAATCTTCACCCACGAATTCCTGATAGAACGATTGCGGGGTGTATTCTTTTGTCTCGACCGGTTTGCCGCTTGCGTCTTTGCGTGTCCAGGTGAATTTCGTAGGAGGTTCTCCGAGGTTGAGGACCAGCATACGGTAGATTTCACCCAGCATCTCGGTTTTGCGTTTTGCCAGTGCTTCCGGTTTCGAGCCTTTTGCGTCGCGTAGTTCTAATCCGTATTCTTTCAGTTTCAGGCCGATCAGGTTGGACATACGGCTGGTATTGTCGCTGCTATAGGTCTCGACCATGACACCGGAAGGAACGATGCCGTATTTCATCAGGTTGTCGGATATGCCGGTAAACTGTCCGCCGTCTCCGATCGGATTCTTGAACAGCCATTCCACCATCTTGTCGTTAATCGGCTTTTCCTGCGTGTCGATGATTCCTTGGAGGAAAAGGTTGGCCTTCTCAAGCTGGTCCCAGAAGAAGTTATAGTTCTGCGAGAGTTCGAATTCCGGCAGGTTATACTTGGCGATGACCTGTGCACGTATTACGTTCAGTCCTGTAAACAACCAGCAACGGCCGGATGATTTTTGGTTCGTGATCCCTTTGCTGTTCACTTTGTTGGAAAAGTAGGTGTCGAAATTGTTTTTACTGTCGTTGTTGATTGCCAGTTTGTTGATGTCGTTACCCGCGATCGCGTTGTGAATGGCTTTGTCGGCTGGCGTTCCTTTGTAGGCTTGCTTGATTTCCTGCAACATCCCGGAAGAGATACCGCTTTCCTGTCTACCCTGTCCATAGGCCGATAACGATAGCCCGAATGCAAGGGCTGTTATCCACAGATTGTTTCTTCTCATGATATAATTTGTTTAGTTTTTAAGTGTTCTGTCACAAAAGTAGTTTAATTTCTTTGATATGGAGGTATCAGGTGGTTCATTTAGCTTCCTTACCTGGTTCATGTTGGATCGAGGATAAATGATATAATTGTATATATGTTTGAATAATATTTATATATGAATGAATAATATTTATTATTCCTTGTGTATTTATGAATTATTGAATACATTTGTTGTAAAGTAATCTTTTCATTCGGAATAAACAATAAAGAAGCCTATGAACAACGAGATCAAAAAAAGACTGCCCTTGCAATGTCCGGCTTGTGATGCGCCTCTGAAAGTAGGCCGGATGTTTTGTGGGCAATGCGATACGGAGGTGTGCGGTACGTTTGAACTGCCTGTACTGGCGAAACTGACGGATAAGGAACAGCGGTTTGTAATTGACTTCATCAAATCCAGTGGCAGCCTGAAGGATATGGCGAAGAGTATGGGAGTCAGTTATCCGACTGTCCGGAATATCTTGGACGAGCTGATTGATAAACTGATTAAAATCGAATAAGTTATGAACAAACAACATCTTTATGGATTGATTAATCCTTTTGAACGGATTGCCGGTTGGGAAGCATTACTTTGGGGATTGGCCGGAATGGTGGTATCGACAACCCTTTCTTATTATTCCGGCTGGCATTATCACGGGTTGCTACATTTTGGTCCGGCTCCGAATCCGGCCTGGTGGTGCTATGCAGTGGAACACTTTGCCGTTTGGATGATTCCGGCTGTTATGTTTTATTTGGGAGGATTGCTGCTTTCCCGTTCCCGCATACGGATGGTCGACGTGTTGGGTACGGTCGTTTTCGCACAATTACCGTTGATCGCCATGAACCTCTTCAATTTCTTGCCACCTATGCAGAAGCTTGCACAGATAGATGTGAATATGTCCCCGACAGAGATCATGCAACAGCCCGGATTCCTTGTCGGGATATGGCTGTCGCTTGTCTCTTTTGTCTTTTTGATCTGGGCACTGGTCTGGATGTTCCAGGCATTGAAAGTGTCCTGTAACCTGAAAGGCTACAGGTTGGGAATCCTCTACTGCGTGGGGATCTTCGGCGGAGACGTGTTTTGCCGCTATCTGATAAAATGGCTGTGCTATTGATGGAGCAGCAGATTGCGAAGTCCGGCAATATCCTCTGCGATATAGTCAGCACCGGCTTGCGACAACTCTTCCCGGTCACCGTAGCCGTAAAGCACACCGATCGAATCGAGTCTGTTCTCTTTGGCTCCGATGATATCATGTTTGCGGTCGCCGATCATGACGACTGAGGGATGATCCGTCAAGTTGTTGCTTTCCAATACATGGCGGATCACATCTCCTTTTGTATAAAAGGAACCGTCTAAGCCGCTACCGGCGACGAAGGTGAAGTAACGGGCGATATCGAAATAGTCCAGGATGCGTTTGGCGAAGACTGTCGGTTTGGATGTCGCCAGCATCAGGATGTGACCTTGTTGGATTGCCTCTTCTAAAAAGTCTTTCATGCCGTCATACAGCTTGTTCTCATAAATACCGGTATCGGCAAAACGTTCCCGGTACTTTTCTGTAGCCTCTTTGGCTTGTTCGTCCGTGAAATGATAGAAATCCCGGAACGAGTCCAAAAGGGGAGGACCGATAAAAGGACATAACTCACGGAGGTCGTTTACCTGTATGCCGAAATGGTTCAATGCGTATTCGACGCATCGGGTAATGCCGATCATCGGATCGGTAATCGTACCGTCTAAGTCCAGTAGGATGTATTTGTATTCTTTCATTTGCAATTAATTGTGTTGTTTACTCTGTTCCATGATATCCAGTGCTGCAGCCAACCAGGTATCGATATCGTCCGGATAGTGTTGTGACGTCCTTGTTTTGCTTCGTTTGTGGCCGAGGCGGACGACAACGGCATTTTTGTCAGGGATGATAAAGACGTACTGTCCGAGTATTCCCCGCATGTACGGGATGTCCATACCTTTGTAGTTCAGATGCCAGAACTGGAATCCGTAACAGTGGTTCGTTTCATTATATTCCGTGAAAAGAAGAGTCGTGTCAGGCGTAGTCGCTTCCTTCAGATAACTTTCGGAGATCAGTTGCTTGCCGTTCCAGTACCCGTTATTCAGGATGAGTTGTCCGAAACGGGCAAAATCGCGTGCGTTGCTGTTGAAGCAGCAATATCCTTTTTCCATGCCCTCCTTTTTGTCCAGGCTCCATAAGGCGTTTTCTTCGGCCTGCAAGGGTGTCCAGAGCTTACGGGAGACATAGGAACTGATGTTTTCTCCCGTCGCTTTTTCAACCAGGAATGCGAGAAGTTGTGTCACTCCGCTTTGATAGATGAAGTTTATACCCGGCTCGGCAATCTCTTTCATGCCAAATGCGATCTTGCGAAGGTCGTCTCCGTAGTAAAGTTGTGTTGTGGGAGAGAAGGGAGAGGAATAAGCCTCCTGGAAATCGACTCCCGCACTCATCGTCAGCAGGTGGCGGATGGTGAGCGGCTTTCCGTTATATCCACCGAATTCGGGGAAAAAGTCGCTGACCGGCTGGTCGACGTCCTGGATCATCCCGTCGTCTATGGCGCATCCGACGGCCAGCGAAACAATACTTTTTGCCATCGAAAACGAGTTGCTGTGCGATTCTGGCGAATAATCTTCCCAGTACTGTTCGAAAAGCAGCGTGCTGTCTTGTATGACAACATAGGCGACTGTCCCCAGGTTGTTGAATACCGGAAGATATTTATCCGGTATCGAGCAAGTGTTATAGGCTTTCGCCTGTTGCCACGGGGAAGGATCGCCCGCTTTGACGATCCGGTTCTCGAAGATCGGGTACTGGTCGATCTTGGGTAGGAAATGGGTGAGTGCCCTACGCAGGTAATAGTTGGAGGGCAATGCCAGAAAAACTCCTATGCAGCAGGCAACCAATAGCATTGCCCATCCAATCCTTTTCATCTATTCTTCTTCTTTATACCAGGATGAATACATGTGATAGTTCTTGGCTATCTTCTGGTTGATCTCCTTCGCCTGTTCCGGGTCCACTTTCTTTACGAATTTGGCCGGTACGCCGGCGTAGATGCTTCCCGGCTCGACGATGGTCTTGCTCAATACGACCGATCCGGCAGCGACGATTGCACCTTCACCTATCACAGCATGGTCCAGTACGACTGAACCCATCCCGATCAGGGCGCCGTTGCATATCTTTGCCCCGTGGATCGTGACATTGTGGCCGACCGACACATCGTCGCCGATCTCAATTGTCGATTTCTCGTATAAGGTGTGCAGGACGGAGCCGTCCTGTATATTCACCCCGTTACCGATACGGATGGAGTTTACATCGCCTCGCAGCACGGTTCCGAACCAGATGCTGCAACCTTCGCCTATCTCTACATCACCGATAATGGTGGCGTTGTCTGCCAAAAATGTCTCTTTCCCTATCTTAGGCGTAAAGCCTCTTACTGATTTTATTAAAGCCATAATTATTTAGTTGAAAGTTGAAAGTTGAGAGTTGAAAGTTAAAAGCGACATTTTTCTTCACTTTCAACTTTTAACTCTCAACTTTCAACTCGTTAGATTTCTGCCGTTTTCTCTTTTAGCCAAGCCTTCTCTTCTTCGTTCAAATGCGGGCTTACCAAGTCGTATACCATCTGGTGGTATTTGTTCAGCCAGGCATGCTCACGTACGGAGAGCATAGACGGGATAACCAGTTTCGTATCGATGTAACATAAAGTCAATGTCTCGAAACCGAGGAACTTCCCGAATTCCGTTTCACTGTCTTCACGGATCAGGATCATATTTTCGGTACGGATGCCATATTCGCCGGGGCGGTACATGGCCGGTTCGTCGCTCATCACCATGCCCGGTTCCAGGATGACCGGATTTTCTTCCATGCGGATGCTTTGCGGCCCTTCGTGCACGTTCAAGCAATGGCCGATGCCGTGGCAGGTTCCGTGCAGATAGTTGATACCGGCATCCCACAAGGCTTTGCGGGCGAAAGCGTCGATCAGGCAGCCTCGTATGCCTGCGGGGAATTTGCATTTGGCAATTCCGATCGTACCTTTCAGGGCACGGGTAAAGTCTTTCTTCATCTGCTCGCTCGGCTCGTCGCAAAGGGCGATCGTACGGGTGATATCAGTCGTTCCGTCTAAATATTGGGCTCCGGAGTCGAGCAGGTATAAACTATCCATTTTCAGTTCCGTATCCGTTTCGGGTGTAGGAGAATAATGTACGACTGCTCCGTGCGGACCATAGCTGGATATGCTGGCAAAGCTGTCCATGACATATTGAGGCTGTTCGGCGCGTAAGGCCGTCAATTTGGCGGCGGCACTCAGCTCCGTCACCTTTTCTCCGGCTTTAAGCCTCTTTTCCAGCCAGAAATAGAACTTGGTCATGGCGATACCGTCTTTCAGGACAGCGTTGCGGAATCCTTTTATCTCTGTCTCGTTTTTGATGCTTTTCAGGTGGTTGGCGGGCGAGATCCCTTCTATCAGGATGCTGCTTTCAGGCAGTGCATTGTAGATAGCCACGTTGGTCCGTTTGCTGTCGATAAACACCCGTGTCCGTTCCGGCAGCCGTGACAGGAAGGTCGCCAACATGCCGTAATCGGCCAGGGTCACTCCTTCTTTCTTTAGATGTTCTGCTATTTCGGCAGGGATCTTTTTGGGGTTCACGAACAGTACACTCTCCTTCTCGGAAACGAATGCGTAGCTGATGACAACCGGATTATAGGCAACGTCCGTTCCCCTGATATTGAAGGTCCAGGCCACTTCGTCCAATGCGGAGAGGATGGTGCAGTCGGCTCCTGCCTTATGCAACATCTTGTTGATATCAAGTAGTTTGTCCTCGACTGATTTTCCGCTTAGTTCGACCGGCATTTCAAACATCGGAGCTTCCGGGATGGCAGGGCGTTCTTTCCAGATCGGATCGATCAGCGAAGCGTTTGTATTCAGTTTGATCTCTTTTTCCGCCAGCGCTTTTTCCAGTGTGCGGGCCTCCGCCAGGCTGTATGTCTCGCCGTTCAGTCCGACTGTCTGTCCCTTTTCTAATTCGTGTGCTAAGAACTCCGGGATGGTCGGGGTTTCGGGCAACATCATTTTGAAAAGCTCGATACCTGTCCCTTCCAATTGGGTAGAGGCTTGCAGGAAATAGCGGGAGTCGGTCCAAAGCCCGGCTTTGTCGGCTGTGATTATAACTGTTCCGGCTGAACCTGTGAATCCGGAAATCCATTCGCGGTATTTCCAGCAGTCAGCAGGATATTCACTCATGTGAGGATCGGAAGTCGGAATGATATAAGCATCGATTTTATGCTGCTTCATTGCTTCCCTCAGGGCGGCAATGCGTTCAGGAATGTTTGTTTTCATCGCATTTTATTTTATGTCAACATTACTTATTGGCAAAGTTATTAAATTTCTTTTCTTTCCGTGTCCTTGGAATAAAAAAATCAAATTTGCCCATGTTTCTGTCTTATATGTCATATGTTTTCGGAAAGATAGTTGTATATTCTGTAATCAGTGGCAGTGATTATATAATTGCTGTCACTGATTATATAATCGCTGCTACTGATTTTATAATCACTGTCGGCGATTACAGAATATATTAAAGGGCAGACAATTTTATATGACCGGAGGCGTATGCTTGTATCCTTGCACAATTCAGATTGCAATAAAAGGGTTTGATTAGTATAATTCCTGAAATATCTGTACCTTTGCGAGAGAACCTTTTAAATAATAATATAGGAAAAGCTAAAAGTTAGTATATGAGAAATATAATGTTATCGCTTATGACTGCAATGGCTATGACTGCCTGTACGGGGCAGAAGGCTGAGAAAGCGGAAGCTACTCAGGATAATTTCAATTATGTCGTGGATCAGTTTGCTGATCTTCAGATACTGCGTTATCAGGTTCCGGGATTCGAATCCCTTTCTTTGAAGCAGAAACAACTATTATATCATTTGTCGGAAGCCGCCCAGATGGGCCGGGATATTTTGTTCGACCAGAACTGCCGTTATAACCTGCCGGTCCGTCGTGCGCTGGAAGCTGTTTATACTGGCTATAAGGGAGATCGTACAGATCCGCAGTTTGTTGCTTTGGAGACGTATCTGAAACGGGTTTGGTTTGCCAACGGCATCCATCACCATTATGCAGAAGATAAGTTCGTTCCCGGCTTTACTCCCGAATTTTTCCGGACTTGTGTCTCGCAAGTCGAGTCTTCTGCACTTCCGCTACGTGAAGGGCAGACGGTGGAACAGTTTGTCGCCGAGATCAATCCCGTGATCTTTGATCCGGCCGTGATGGCGAAGCGTACGGTGCAGAGTGGCGATGTCGACCTGATCCGGGCTTCAGCCAACAATTATTATGGCGAAGGGGTTACCCAGAAAGAGGTAGAGGATTTCTATGCCCGGATGAAAGCCGGGAAAGATACGATTTCTCCGATCTCGTACGGCTTGAACAGTCGTCTGGTGAAAGAAAACGGCAAGCTGGTCGAAAAAGTGTGGAAAGTCGGTGGCCTCTATTCGCCGGCAATCGAAAAGATCGTGTCGGAATTGCAGAAAGCTGTGGCTTTTGCCGAGAACGATGCGCAAAAAGCAATTATCGGGAAACTGATCGAATATTATCAGACCGGCGACCTGAAAACTTTTGATGTCTATTCGATTTTGTGGGTGGAAGATACTGCATCGGATGTCGACTTTGTGAATGGCTTTATCGAGACATATGGAGATCCGTTGGGAATGAAAGCCAGCTGGGAATCAACCGTGAACTTTATAAACAAGGAGGCGACGAAGCGGACAAAAGTGATCAGTGACAATGCGCAGTGGTTCGAAGACCATTCTCCGGTAGATAAACGGTTTAAGAAAGAAAAGGTAAAAGGAGTCAGTGCCAAAGTGATTACAGTTTCCATGTTGGGAGGCGATTGCTATCCGGCAACTCCGATCGGTATCAACCTGCCAAATGCTGACTGGATTCGCCGCGATCATGGTTCGAAGTCCGTTACGATCGAGAATATCACCGAGGCATACGACAAAGCCTCTCAGGGAAATGGTTTTAATGAAGAATTTGTCTGGAGCGACAAGGAGCGCGAAGGATTGAAGAAATACGGATTTATCACCGACAACTTGCATACCGATTTGCATGAATGTCTGGGGCATGGCTCCGGCAAATTGCTTCCCGATACCGATCCGGATGCTTTGAAGGCATACAGTTCGACTTTGGAAGAGGCGCGTGCCGATCTTTTCGGTTTGTATTATCTTGGAGATACTAAGCTGGTGGAGCTCGGCTTGGTGCCGGATGCGGAGGCTTATAAGGCCGAATACTATAAATATATAATGAATGGCCTGATGACACAGCTGGTCCGGATCGAGCAGGGCAAGAATGTCGAAGAAGCCCATATGCGTAATCGCCAGCTGATCGCCAAATGGGTCTATGAAAAAGGAAAGGCCGATAATGTGATCGAACTGAAACGGCGGGATGGCAAGACCTACGTGGTTGTGGGCGACTATGCCAAGCTGCGTGAACTGTTCGGAACTTTGCTGGCGGAGGTACAACGCATCAAGAGCGAAGGCGATTTTGCCGCCGGAAAGAAACTGGTGGAAGAATATGCCGTAAAGGTCGATCCGGCTCTTCATGCCGAAGTGCTCGAACGTTATGCTAAGCTGAATCTGGCTCCATATAAGGGATTTGTGAACCCGGTGATGAAGGAAGTCAAGAATGATAAAGGAGCAGTAACGGATATTGTACTGGATTATACCGAAGGGTATGCCGATCAGATGCTTCGTTATAGTAAGGAATATTCGTTTTTACCCTCTTATAATGAATAAGTGTATGTTACAGGATGAATTAAAAGAAATACGGACCCAGCTTCGCCTGGCGATGAATGGGGTGATCTCTACCAGTATGCGCGAGAAGGGCATTGTTTATAAACTGAATTTCGGTGTCCCTCTGCCTGAGATCAAGCAGATTGCCGCTACGCATAAACCGGATTCCGAGCTGGCTGCCGCCTTGTGGAAAGAAGATATTCGTGAGTTCAAGATATTGGCTTCTCTCTTGCAACCGGTGGGCGGGTTCTCGTCGCGAAAAGCGGAGCAATGGGTGAAAGAAATCCCTTATTTGGAAATTGCGGAGCAGTGCAGCCATAATTTGTTTTATCGGTTGCCGGATGTGGAAGATTTGCTGTTTGGGCTGCTTGCTAATGTGGAAGACGAATACGCCCGGACGGTGGGTTTTCTGGTCAGTGTCGAACTACTAAAAAGAAAAAAGAAACTGAGTGAACAGGTAAAAGCTCTTATTTTCGTGGAAAGTTTACGGTCACTTGCTCGTCCTAACTTCGGTGCTTCATTTAAAGAAAAACAGGCAGCGTTGAACGCGTTGAAGTTTTATGGAAGGTTGTCGGCTGAAAAAGCTCAGTTAATACTTGAATCGTTCGACGCATTCCCCGAATTTATGAAGACGCCCGAAGGACGGGAAATATATAATGATTTAAAATTTGAATTTGAATATTGCCGTTAAGGCTTTGCGTTTAAAATAAATGCGCTAACTTTGTCGGTCGCGTGGAGTCGCAACTTGAAGATGGATGCAAAAAAGTACACAGAGATGCAAGACTTGTTTACCAGGTATCTTGCTGAGAAAAAACTACGAAAGACGGAGGAACGATATGCCATATTGGAGTGTATATGCAGTTTCCCCGGTCATTTCGATATGTGTTTGCTTCATCAGAAACTGGAGGAAATGAATTTTCATGTCAGTCGGGCTACTGTTTATAACACAGTCGACGTTTTGGTAGACAGTGGCTTGATTGTGCGTCATCAGCTGACAGCCCAGGCTGTGCAATATGAGTTGAGGATGCTGGCGGAGACACATTCGCATCTGATCTGTACGAAATGCGGAGCGATCAGGGAGCTGAAGGATGCGACACTGAAGAAAGATGTCGGAGCGTTGAAGATATCGCGTTTCACTCCGGAATATCATGCGCTTTACATTTACGGCTTGTGCAGTAAATGTAAGTACCGGCTTCAACGGAAGAAGTAAGAATATTAACATCTATATAAATATAAACGATGAAAGTTGACGTTCTATTAGGATTGCAGTGGGGTGACGAAGGCAAAGGAAAAGTTGTCGACGTTTTGACTCCGAATTACGATGTGATAACTCGTTTTCAGGGAGGTCCCAATGCAGGACATACTTTGGAATTTAACGGTGAAAAGTATGTGTTACGTTCCATCCCTTCCGGTATTTTCCAGGGAGGCAAGGTAAACGTTATCGGTAACGGTGTCGTACTGGATCCGTTGTTGTTCCAGCAGGAAGCGGAGGCACTCGCTGCCAGCGGACACGACCTGACCAAACAACTGTGTATCTCTAAGAAAGCTCATTTGATCCTGCCTACTCACCGTATACTGGATGCTGCTTACGAGGCTGCGAAAGGTTCGGGCAAAATCGGTACGACCGGTAAGGGTATCGGCCCGACTTATACGGACAAGATCAGCCGTAACGGTCTGCGCGTAGGCGACCTGTTGCACAATTTCGATGAAAAATATGCTGCGGCAAAAGCAAGACATGAAGCTATTCTGCGTTCTCTGAATTATGAATACGATATTACCGAATTGGAAGCGCAATGGTTCAAGGGATTGGAATATCTGAAACAGTTCCACCTGATCGACAGCGAGCATGTGATCAATAACTATTTGAAAGAAGGTAAGTCTGTTTTGGCTGAAGGGGCACAGGGCACTATGCTGGATATCGATTTCGGTTCGTATCCGTTCGTGACTTCTTCCAATACGATTTGTGCAGGTTGCTGTACCGGTTTGGGGGTTTCTCCGCGTAACATTGGCGAAGTGTATGGTATCTTCAAAGCTTATTGCACACGTGTCGGTAGCGGTCCGTTCCCAACAGAGCTGTTTGATGAAACAGGCAGTAAGATCCGCCAGATCGGTCATGAATATGGTGCCGTAACCGGGCGCGAACGCCGTTGTGGTTGGATTGACCTGGTTGCGTTGAAATATGCAATCATGATCAACGGTGTGACGAAACTGATTATGATGAAGAGCGATGTGTTGGATGGTTTCGATACGGTTAAGGCTTGCGTCGCTTATAAAGTCGATGGCAAGGAAACGACAGAGTTCCCGTTTGAAATCAACGAAGGCATCGAACCTGTATATGTGGAAATGCCGGGTTGGAATGTCGATATGACGAAGATGCAAAGTGAAGACGAATTCCCGGAAGAGTTCAACGCTTATATCTCTTTCCTTGAAGAAGAACTGGAAGTTCCGATCAAGATTGTTTCTGTCGGTCCTGACCGTGAGCAAACAATTGTCAGATATACCGAAGAATAAAACCTGAAAATAATACAAAATGGCAGAAGACCACCTCCCGGAAGGGGGATCTTCTGCCATTTTTTGTTTTTGGCAGGCTTTTTGTCGTTTATCATTTAGTATAACTATATAAATTAGAAGAATATGAGCATGTATTGGATTATATTTATCGGTTTTGCCCTTCTTAGCTGGCTGGTTTCTTCCAGACTCCAGAACAAGTTTGAAAAATATTCCAAGATTCCTATGCCGAATGGCATGACAGGGAAAGACGTGGCAGAAAAGATGTTGCATGATAACGGTATTTATGATGTAAAGGTTATTTCTACTCCCGGACATTTGACGGATCATTATAATCCGGCCAACCAAACCGTCAATCTGAGCGAATCGGTTTATTATAGTAATAGTATTGCTGCCGCTGCTGTTGCGGCTCATGAATGCGGGCATGCTGTCCAGCATGCTACAGCTTATGCGCCTCTCCGGATGCGTTCGGCTTTGGTTCCGGTCGTCAGCTTTGCTTCCAACATTATGACATGGGTGTTGTTGGGGGGGATGCTGTTGATAAATAGTTTTCCTCAGTTGTTGCTTTTCGGTATTATTTTGTTTGCTTCGACTACCTTGTTCAGTTTTATTACACTGCCGGTCGAGATCAATGCAAGTCAGCGGGCTTTGGCTTGGTTAAGCAATGCCGGTATCACGAATGTTTATACGCATGATAAGGCTGAAGACGCTTTGCGTTCCGCTGCTTACACGTATGTAGTGGCCGCTTTGGGTTCGCTTGCTACGTTATTATATTATATCATGATTTTCTTGGGTGGAAGAAGCCGGGATTAAATAGGAAGCATTACCTTTGCAACCTGAATAAATAAATTAGTGAATCATGCAAAAGCCGTCTATCCCTAAAGGAACAAGAGATTTTTCGCCTGAAGAAATGGCGAAGCGTAATTATATATTCAATACTATCCGCGAAGTATACCATCTGTACGGATTTCAGCAGATCGAAACTCCGGCTATGGAAAACCTGTCTACGCTGATGGGTAAATATGGAGAAGAGGGCGATAAGTTGCTTTTCAAAATATTGAATTCCGGAAATTGTCTTTCCGGAATAACGGATGAAGAATTGCTGGAACGCAACGCCGTGAGGTTTGGGGTGAAAGCTTGCGAAAAAGGGTTACGTTATGATCTGACAGTTCCTTTTGCCCGTTATGTGGTGCAGCACCGTAATGATATCACTTTCCCGTTCAAGCGTTACCAGATACAGCCTGTATGGCGTGCTGACCGTCCGCAGAAAGGACGTTACCGCGAATTTTATCAGTGTGACGGAGATGTGGTAGGTTCCGATTCGCTGGTGAACGAAGTCGAACTGATCCAGATTATGGATGAGGTCTTTCATCGTTTCGGCATTCGTGTCTGCATAAAGATGAACAACCGTAAGATTCTTTCCGGTATTGCCGAGATAATCGGTGAAGCTGACAAGATTGTCGATATCACGGTTGCTATCGACAAATTGGATAAGATTGGACTGGATAATGTGAATGAAGAGTTGCGTTCCAAGGATTTGTCCGAAGATGCAATCGCTCGTTTGCAACCCATCATTATGCTGAAAGGAACGAACCGCGAAAAGCTGGTTGTCCTGAAAAAGGAACTGGCTGCATCGGAAATTGCGATGAAAGGTATTGCCGAGATGGAATTTATCCTGGATCGTATCGAAAAGTTGGAACTGAATGCAGAGCTGGAGCTGGACTTGACGTTGGCGCGTGGGCTGAATTACTATACAGGTGCCATCTTCGAGGTGAAAGCACTGGATGTACAGATCGGAAGTATCACGGGGGGAGGGCGCTATGACAATTTGACCGGTGTGTTTGGCATGGACGGTGTTTCTGGTGTCGGAATCTCTTTCGGGGCTGATCGCATCTTCGATGTCTTGAACCAGCTGGAACTTTATCCCGTCGATTCTTTGAAGACCACGCAACTGCTGTTCGTGAACTTCGGCGAGAAAGAAGAAAACTATTTGTTGCCTCTGATCTCGAAAGTGCGTGCTGCCGGTATCCGTACGGAGTTGTATCCCGAAGCTGCCAAAATGAAAAAACAGATGGGATATGCCGATACGAAGAAGATTCCGTTTGTGGCGATTGTCGGTGAAAATGAAATAAACGAGGGCAAGATCAATCTGAAGAACATGTTGACAGGCGAACAGTCTCTCGTCACGATAGAAGAATTGATCGAAAGATTCTAACTGTGTTCAACCGTTACTTCTGATACTGTCCGTTTCTACTATTTTAATAGACTGATAGTTGAACTTCCCCATTCACTCTCTTGTTGTAATGGGGAAGTTCTTTTGTGCAGGATGGTCATCCTGTCAGACATATTTGCATTGTCTGCCTTTCCGAAGTGCAAAATTGTCAGTCTTTTCCCTGACAACAGTTTTGGCACAGTATTCGCATAAGCATTTACGTGCGATAAGAAAGCACAAGATTAACGTAATATTATTAACAACTAAAAAAATATACAACGATGAACATTAGACCATTAGCAGACAGAGTGCTGATTAAGCCAGCTGCAGCAGAAGAAAAGACACTTGGCGGAATCATTATTCCCGATTCAGCAAAAGAAAAACCTTTAAAAGGTGAAGTTGTTGCCGTAGGTAACGGAACAAAGGATGAGGAAATGGTTGTAAAGAATGGCGATACTGTATTGTATGGTAAGTATGCCGGTACGGAAATCGAACTGGACGGTGAAAAATATCTAATCATGCGTCAGTCTGATATTTTGGCTATTATCTGAACAATTGACAATTGATAGTGGACAATTGACAATTAAAAATATTTATACATTTATATAAAACGATAGAAATCATGGCAAAAGAAATTAAATACGATATGGATGCCCGCGACCTTCTGAAGAAAGGCGTGGATGAATTGGCTAACGCAGTAAAAGTAACACTGGGCCCGAAGGGACGTAACGTGATCATCGAAAAGAAGTTCGGTGCTCCCCATATCACAAAAGATGGTGTAACAGTTGCTAAAGAAGTGGAAGTTGCTTGCCCGTTTGAAAACATGGGCGCTCAACTGGTTAAGGAAGTTGCTTCAAAGACAAACGATAATGCCGGTGACGGTACGACGACTGCAACAGTTCTGGCACAGTCTATTATCGGTGTCGGTCTGAAGAACGTAACGGCAGGTGCCAACCCTATGGACCTGAAACGTGGTATTGATAAAGCGGTAGCTAAAGTCGTAGAGAGCATCGCTGCTCAGTCTGAAGCTGTAGGTGACCAGTTCGAAAAGATCGAACACGTAGCCAAGATTTCCGCTAACGGTGACGAAGCCATCGGTAAACTGATCGCAGAAGCTATGCAGAGAGTAAAAACCGAAGGTGTTATCACTGTAGAAGAAGCTAAAGGTACGGAAACTACAGTAGACGTAGTAGAAGGTATGCAGTTCGACCGTGGTTATATCTCCCCGTATTTTGTAACTAATACGGAAAAGATGGAATGCGAGATGGAAAATCCGTATATCCTGATCTACGACAAGAAGATCTCTGTATTGAAAGATTTGCTGCCTATCCTTGAACCGGCAGTTCAGAGCGGTCGTCCTCTGTTGATCATCGCTGAAGATATCGATAGTGAAGCTTTGGCAACTTTGGTTGTAAACCGTCTGCGTGGTTCTTTGAAGATCTGTGCTGTTAAGGCTCCGGGCTTCGGTGACCGTCGTAAAGCTATGTTGGAAGATATTGCTGTCCTGACAGGTGGTGTTGTGATCTCCGAAGAAAAAGGCTTGAAGCTGGAAGGTGCTACAATGGATATGCTGGGTACGGCTGAAAAGGTTACGGTAGACAAAGATACGACTACTATCGTAAACGGTGCAGGTGATAAGGAAGCTATTCAGGCTCGTATCGGACAGATCAAGACTCAGATTGAAAATACGACTTCCGACTATGACAAGGAAAAATTGCAGGAACGTCTGGCTAAGATGGCCGGTGGCGTTGCCGTACTGTATGTAGGTGCTCCTTCTGAAGTTGAAATGAAAGAAAAGAAAGACCGTGTCGACGATGCCCTGCATGCAACTCGTGCTGCTATCGAAGAAGGTACGGTTCCTGGTGGTGGTGTCGCTTACATCCGTGCTATCGAAACGTTGGAAGGCATGAAGGGTGAAAACGAAGACGAAACAACCGGTATCGAAATCGTTAAACGCGCTATCGAAGAACCGTTGCGCCAGATCGTAGCCAACGCTGGTAAAGAAGGTGCGGTAGTTGTTCAGAAAGTAAAAGAAGGCAAAGGTGACTTCGGTTACAATGCCCGTGCAGACAAGTATGAAAACTTGTGTGCAGCTGGTGTAATCGACCCTGCTAAGGTAACACGTGTAGCTTTGGAAAATGCCGCTTCTATCGCAGGAATGTTCCTGACTACCGAATGTGTGATCGCTGAAAAGAAAGAAGAAGCTCCGGCAGCTCCTGCTATGAACCCGGGTATGGGTGGCATGGGCGGTATGATGTAATTCTTCCCATAAAGCATAAAATCAGAAACGGCCGCTTCTTGAAAGGAGGTGGCCGTTTTTGTGTAAAAAAGTAGAGTTACAGTTTGGCGGTTTCAAAAAAGTTGTTACCTTTGCAACCGCAATCGAGAGAGATTGCTTCACTGAAAAGTGTTGAATTGCCCAGGTGGCGGAATTGGTAGACGCGCACGTTTCAGGTGCGTGTGTCGAGAGGCATGCAGGTTCGAGTCCTGTTCTGGGCACTTCAAAGCGGATAACTCATATGGTTGTCCGCTTTTTTTATATCCCTTTATGAGGTTTGATTAAACTTTGAGCCACTATTTCCGTCCTTTATAGGAAAAGAACGGAAGGAGATAATGATTATTTTCTTATATTTACCCCAAATTAATGAGTAGGAATGCAACAATATATAGAGGAAGAGATAATAAAACAATTACGTGATCCGGCGCATCAACGTGATGCTTTCGCACAGGTTGTCAATTTCTACGGGGAGAAGTTGTATTGGCAGATACGAAAGATGGTATTGGACCATGATGATGCAAACGACTTATTGCAGAATACATTCCTGAAAGCCTGGACGAATGTCGACTATTTCCGGGGAGAAGCGAAGTTATCGACTTGGTTGTATAAGATTGCGATAAACGAATGTATAACCTTTCTGAACCGCCAGCGTACACAGAACAATGTCTCGATCGATGATACGGACGTGTTTTTGTTGGATCGTCTGAAAGGAGACGAGTACTTCGACGGGGATGCTGCACAGATGAAGTTGCAGGAAGCCATCCTGACATTGCCGGAGAAACAGCGTGCCGTTTTTAATATGAAATATTTTGACGATATGAAATATGAAGATATGTCTGAGATTTTCGGAACTTCCGTAGGCGCTTTAAAAGCCTCCTATCACCATGCGGTGAAGAAAGTAGAGGAGTTTTTAACAAAAGACATTTAAACCTTTCGTGTTACCATTTGTCAAAAGAACATAAAAGAGAGATGATATGAAAACAGAACAAAACAATCTGGACCGTCTTAAAGGGAAAAATCCTTTTACTGTGCCTAAGGGGTATATGGAGGGATTGACGGCAAACATTATGAGTCAGCTTCCCGAAAGAGAGCCTGAGAAGGAGGCTAAAAAAGTTTCCTTGATGGATCGTGTTCGTCCCTGGTTATATATGGCAGCCGTTTTTGCCGGATTGGGGTTGTTTTTTAAAGTTTTGGTCGGACCCGAAGATAAAGCGGCGAAAACCGACTCGCTACTCGTGAAAACAGAAGTGTCTCCTGCCTCAGTTTCCGCTCTACAAGCGGCCGAGGACGAAGAATACCTGGAGTACCTGGAAGAGCAGTATGCCGGTTATATATTGGCAGAAGAAATAGGGGAAACCGAATAAATTGAAAAAAAATGAAGTTTGACGAAATATTTTTGAAAGAATACTTGTATGAATAAAATATTTTTTATTACATTTGTGGCGTGTTCAGTTGTGTTCTCATTCAGTGCTCACGCTCAAAGTGGGAAACAGCATCGCAATTTTGATAGAGAAGCGTTCCTTGCTAAGAAGAATGCTTTTATTACGGCAGAAATGGGGTTGACCCCGGAAGAGGCTGCATCATTCATACCTCTTTGTAACGAACTGCAGGAAAAGATGTTTGAGGCCGGTCGTGAATGTCGTAAACTATCCAAAGATTTAAAGCACAATGAAAGTGCGACTGATGCTGATTATTTAAAGGTGATTGATGAGTGTGTGAGCGTAAACATGAAGCAGGCACAATTGGAAAAGGAGTATTATGAAAAGTTTAAAAAGATATTGTCTCCAAAGAAACTTTATAAATACAAACGTGCAGAAGGAAAGTTTGTGCGGGAATTTATGAGAGGAGGAGATAATAGAAAAGAAGAGAATAAAAAGAAATAAAATATTATCATTATTTGTGTTTTTTGTTTAGATTTAGTTTTGGCGTTTAAGTTAAGGGAGGGGTGGCGACGTGATGTCGGTTCCCCTTTTGTTTTATAACCCTTTCGCTTTTGCTTCGTTCCAGATCCGGTCCATTTCTTCCAAAGACATATCTTTTAATGACTTGCCTTCTTTGATAGTATGTTCTTCTAAATAGTTGAAGCGGCGGGTGAACTTCTGATTTGTGCGTTCTAAAGCATTGTCCGGATTGATCTTATAGAGGCGGGCAGCATTGA
The DNA here is from genome assembly GCF_025151045.1 of Parabacteroides johnsonii DSM 18315. Classification (NCBI taxonomy): domain Bacteria; kingdom Pseudomonadati; phylum Bacteroidota; class Bacteroidia; order Bacteroidales; family Tannerellaceae; genus Parabacteroides; species Parabacteroides johnsonii. The sequence goes on along the minus strand of NZ_CP102285.1, from coordinate 2,845,649 downwards.
TCAGGCTGAAGAACAGGTCTCCGAACTCAGCTTCCATCTTGTCTGCATCCATCTTGTCGATTTCGGTCTTCAGTTCGGTAAACTCTTCGTGCACCTTATCCCAGACTTGGTCGCGCTGTTCCCAGTCGAAACCTACGTTGCGGGCTTTATCCTGGATGCGGTGAGCTTTGACCACGGAAGGGAGCGAAGCGGGGACCCCTTCGAGAACTGTCTTGTTACCGCCTTTTTCCTTTAGCTTGAGTTGTTCCCAGCTCTGTTCTACTTTGCCGGCTGTATCGGCCTGTGCGCTTCCAAAAACGTGCGGATGGCGATAGATCAGTTTCTGGCAAAGACTGTCGCATACATCTTTGATGTCGAACGCCATCTTTTCTTCACCGATCTTGGCATAGAAGACAATGTGCAAGAGCAAGTCGCCCAATTCTTTTTTAATGTTATTGTTGTCATCTTTCATGATGGCATCGCATAGTTCGTAAGTCTCTTCGATTGTATTCGTGCGAAGACTTTCGTTTGTTTGTTTACGGTCCCACGGACATTTTACACGAAGCTCGTCTAATATGTCGAGCAATTGTCCGAAGGCTTCCATCTTTTCTTGTTTAGTTGCCATTTGTCTGTTTGTTATAATAGGGAAGAATGTGGAGGGGAAGATATCGGTATTCATGGGACGCAGATGACGCAGACTGGCACAGATTAACGCGGATACTATTAATTGTCAACAAAATAAATCTGCGTCAGTCTGCGTGTTCTGGATTATCTGCGTCCGGTAATATCAATTTGACACACCCTCACATTACTTATGAGATATTATTTATCATTTTCTTGTTCTTTAAATACTTTCAATCCGTTTTCCAGGAATTTGATATAGTCGGGAACACTTTCGTTGAATGCATATGACGGGCCGATCGGTTCGCCTTCGGCATTCAGCAAAATGTAGAACGGTTGGGCGTTTGCACCGAATTTGCTGCGCTGCAAATAACTCCATTTGTCGCCGATTGTTTTCAACTTGCGAGTCTTGCCATGCTCCTCGATCGTGATCGGATGCGGCAGCTTCGTCTTGTCGTCGACCATCAGGGTGATCAGGACATAATCATTTTCCAATATCTGTTTTACTTTCGGGTCGGTCCAAACGGATGCTTCCATCTTGCGGCAGTTCACACAACCGAAGCCGGAGAAATCGATCATGACCGGCTTGTTCACCTTCTTGGCGTATGCCATGCCGACTTCGTAATCGTCAAAAGCAGCGTGTACTTCACTGTTGTACAGGTTGAAATCCTGAGTATACAGAGGAGGAGCAAAGGCGCTGATTGCTTTCAATGGCGCTCCCCAAAGCCCCGGAACCATATAAACGGCAAAAGAGAAAGAAATGATCGCCATGAACAGACGCGGTACGGATACATACGGCAAGTCACTGTCATGGCTGAACTTGATTTTGCCTAACAGGTAAGCTCCCAACAGGGCAAAGATAACGATCCAAAGCACGATAAACACTTCGCGGTCCAGCAAGCGCCATCCATAGGCCAGGTCGGCGACAGAGAGGAACTTGAGCGCCAGTGCCAGTTCAAGGAAGCCTAACACCACCTTGACGGAATTGAGCCAACCACCGGATTTCGGCATGCTTTGCAGCATATTCGGGAAGATGGCGAAAAGGCTGAACGGAATAGACAGTGCCAATGCAAAACCGAACATACCGATAGCCGGTCCTACTGCCGTTCCCATTGAAGCAGCCTGTACCAGCAAAGTCCCGATAATCGGGCCTGTGCAAGAGAAGGAAACCAACACCAGAGTGAACGACATGAAGAAAATACTGATAATGCCCGTTGTTGAATCCGCCTTCGTATCCAGCTTATTTGTCCAGGAAGAGGGCAATACCATTTCGAACGCTCCGAAGAAAGAGATGGCAAAGATAACTAACAGCAGGAAGAAAATGATATTGAAGATTGCATTTGTCGACAAGTCGTTCAGCGCACTTGCCCCGAATATCCCCGTAATCAGCAATCCCATCACCAGATAAATCACAATGATCGAAAGTCCGTATGTCACCGCATCGCGGATCGCCTTTTTGCGGTCCTTTGTCCGTTTAAGGAAGAAACTGACCGTCATCGGGATCATCGGCCATACACAGGGTGTTAGCAGGGCGATTAATCCACCTAAGAAACCGGCGAAGAAGATGAACAACCACGATGTATCGGTCGCGGAAACCGTCGTGTCGCCGAAAGCCTTCAACCGGTCAATGACGGGAGTCCAGAGAGCAGCGTTGTCGGTCAGCTCATTGGATACGAGGACCGGCTTATTCTCCGCTTTGTCCTTATTGACATCAGGAGTGGGAGTTTTCAGTTCTGCCACTTCTTCTACCACCTTTTCGGTATCCGGTTGCACGGCTGTTACATCGTCTTGCTCGACTTCCGGTTTTTCCACCACTGTTTCGGCGACGGCTGTCATTTTTATATTCTTTTTGTCGAATGAGAAGCTGACGCGGTCGGGAGGCAGACAAGTTTCGTCGTTGCAAGCCATGAATTCTACTTCCCCTTCGGCTTTAAACTTGGCTGGATCGGTCACTTTGAACTTTTGGGTGAACGAAACGGTACCCGGATACCAACGTAGGTTCATGGCGAACAGTTCGTCGTACACGGTGGTCGGTTTGACAGATGAAGTCGGCTTGCCGATCAGCTCGGCTCCCTTTAATGTCTCGAATGTGAACGAAGTGGAGACGGGGCCGCCTTCCGGCAGGTCCTGGTCATACAAATGCCAGCCTTTATCGGCAGTAGCGGTAAATACGATCTCTTTCTCTGCTGAGCCGGAGTCATTCAGTTGTATTTTCCATTTCACAGGCTGGAGAATCTGTGCCTGTACAGTCAGTGCGACGAGCACCAACATCAAGGTACTAAAGAGCTTCTTCATATTATTTTTATTTTTGTTTATGAGCTAAAGAAGTGAATTTATCAGGAATGCGTGTCTCGAAATGCATTTCTTCGCCCGTTACCGGATGAATGAAATCGAGTCGTCGGGCGTGAAGCATCAGGCGTCCGGTTGGATCTGTCTCCGCACCGTACTTGTAATCGCCTGCGATGGAGTGCCCGATCGATTGCATCTGTGCGCGTATCTGGTTCTTGCGGCCTGTCTCCAGGTCGAGTTCCAACAGCGAATAGGCCCCGTTACTGTGTAGCAGGCGATAGCGTGTGATCGCCTCTTTTCCGTCTCCTTCAGTTGTCACATACACTTGCATCTTGGTGTTTTCGGTCAGGTTGGAAATGATCAGATCGGAATCCTTTTCCGGACGTCCTTCCACTACGGCGACGTATGTGCGTGCCGTGATGGCAGAGTTCCAGTTCGATTGCAATGCTTTTTGCACTTGCAGGTTCTTGGCGAACATCATCAACCCCGAAGTGTCGCGGTCCAGGCGATGGAGCACGAATATCTTGTTGCGTGGGTCCGTCTTCTTGACGTACCCGCTAAGTAGATGAAAAGCGGTCCGTTCCTTTACACGCGTGCTGGAAACCGAAAGCAAGCCTTCTTTCTTGTTTACGACTATCAAGTCGTCATCTTCCCAAACAATCGTGAGCAGCGGGTTGTTGAACTCGACTTTTCCTCGTTCGTAACTGATTAACACTTCGTCGCCCGGTATGAGCGGCGTGTTGAACTGGGAGGTTACCGTACCATTGACTGAAATCTGTCCGTGGGCGAGTAGTGCCTTGACTGAACTTTTACTTTGTTCGTTTAAAAGACCGAACAGGAAAGGAAGTAACGTATTCTCCTCTTTCACTGTAACTTTACGTCCTCGAGGGGCCTTGGATCTATCTGTGCCTCTGTATTCTGAGCGTCTTGCCATATTCCTAATTATATATAGTTGACAAAGATACTGGCTTTTGCGCAATGCTGCAAGGAGATACGGACAAATAAAATAAATCAAGCATTACTGTATTTCTCTGTATTTATTAGTTCTTCTTCCTTTATTTATTATATCTTTGAGTGTAATTCCCAAATCGTCCGCCGTAGGACGAACGGTTGTTCGCCGATTGGTGAACGATCGTCCTCCAGCCAGCGAACGACCGTTCGCCAGAAAAAAAACTGTCGGTTTCACCCAGGAAGTGTGCGAGCAGCGGACGATGGAATACCTAAAGACGCATCCTTACATAACCGGCAAGGTCTATCGCGGCCTTTGCCGTTGCGGGAAGACGAAGGCGGCTGCGGATCTGAAGAAGATGATGCAGGAAGGAAAGTTGGTGCGGACATTCGTCGGGAATGCGTATTTGTTCCGTGTCCCTATGGACGGGCGGAAGGAGAAAAGGAAAATCAAAAAGAAATAACCTGCAATCTGAAAAAGAACAAAGTCTCTTTGGAGATCATCGCTTTGTCCACCGGATTATCTATCGAAGAAATTTCAACTCTTTAGTGTCTGAAGAAAATTATATTCCCTCTTGCCTGCACTGAAATTAGCCTGTGTTTGTGGATGCTAAGAGAATCATTGTTGGATTGGCAGAATGTGTTTCGGAGGCTGCCGGTATGGATGAGATAATTTTAGAAGCAGATGTTTGAACTCTGAAATAATATACTACTTTTGCTAAAAAGAGTAAATATACCAGATATGTTATACCTTAAAGGGGATTTTGAGAAACTATATAAGCTGTATTATCCGAAGATGTTCGCTTTTGCCAAAAACTACGTTCCGGCAAACGAAGATGCAGAGAATATTGTGCAAGATGTGTTTCTCATACTTTGGGAAAGAAAGGAAGAAATTGAGATCTCTTTTACACTTACAACTTATTTGTTTACGTTGGTAAAAAACCGTTGCCTGAACTTCCTGCGTCACAAGCTGATCGAAGAAGAGTATAACAGCCAGATGAAAGAGGAGCTGGGATTTAAACTGTATGCTTTGGAAACGTTCAACTATTCCTATCAGTCGGAAGAGGAGTTGCAAGAGGTTATCCGGCGTGCTCTTGACACGTTGCCGGAACGTTGCCGCGAAGTCTTTATCAAAAGCCGTATTGAAGGACTCAAATACAAGGAAATATCGGACGAATTAGGAATCTCCGTGAATACGGTAGAGAACCAAATGGTGACAGCTCTCAAAAAATTGCGTGTGGCATTGAAAGACTATTTGCCGCTGTTGTTGTTCCTGGTTAATTAATGTTTATTTTGAACTGGAGTATAGTGGTTCGTTCCGCGACGAGGGTTTAACTTATATAATGACAAAAGGAAGTATGTACGATCTGTTATCAAAATATTTGGCAGGAGAGATTTCTGTGGAAGAAAAACGAATACTATTCCAGCAGTTGAAAGAAAATGAAGAGCTCAGGAAAGAGGCGGCCGGGATACAAAATCTATCCGCGCTTGTTTCTTTGGCGAATGAAGAGGGAACAGTTTTGGATAGGCAATATCGCTCGTTTATCGGCATGCGCAAGAAACGTGCGTTGCTATTCAGTTTGCGTAAAGTAGCGGGTTATGCCGCGATCGTGCTCTTTTCCGTCTTGTCGACTTATCTGCTGATGAATTATGCAGGAGACAAAGAGGAAGAGTTTGTCCGTTATCAGGAGTTTTCGACTCCGGCCGGGCAGCGTGCCAAAGTCTTGCTTGCTGACGGCACTGAAGTCTGGTTGAACGCCAACACCACCTTGCGCTATCCCGAACGTTTCGACCCGAAGAGGCGGGAAGTCGAACTGCATGGCGAAGCCTTTTTCGAAGTGGAAAAAGCAGCGGGGAATCCTTTCGTGGTCAAAACAAACAAAATGGATATTCAGGTTACCGGAACGAAGTTCAATGTGAATGCTTACGATACGGAAGAATATTTCGTCGCTTCACTGGTTGAAGGGGCTGTCTCTGTTTCCTGTGTGCATAACAGGAATAGCAGCTATGCTTTGCAACCTCGGCAGCAGATCGTAGTCTCGGACCATTCTTCCAAAGTCTCTTCATTCGAGAATACGGATTTTATGGCATGGAAGGAGGGTGTCTTTATCTTTGACGATATGTTGCTGACAGATATCATTAAGAAGTTGGAACTCTATTATGATGTGTCTATCATTGTGAAAAACACGAAGCTCGGAAACTTCCGCTATACCGGTAAATTCAGACAACGGGATGGAGTGGAAAGCGTCTTGCGGAAACTCCAGATTGTATATCCGTTCAAGTATACGAAAGATGACGATAGGAATTTTATTGTATTGCAATAAAATTGCATTACCATTTTGATAGGGAAAAAAGGATAAAACTGTACTGTATGTAAGGTTAAAAAATATTACCCGCAATAGTAATTCCAAATATCTGCTATAGAAATCCGATTTTGATGGGATAGTAGTGACATTTTGATAGTGGAGATAGAAATGTTGTTATCGGGTTTATTTGTTTTGGAGGATGTTAAGTAGGGTTAAAAAATAAATAATCTATAGTGGTCTTTTATGGATGAAGGGTTAAACTTATAAATATCTGGAAAAACATGTGTAACCTTAAAAAAGATAATGCCTATGATTTGAATGGAAGAAGCTTTTTATATAAAAAAATCGTCCGGTGTTCCCGCACCGGACGACTTAAATCTAACACTCTTAGTCGTAAAAAAAGTATTAAATATATAATTCGCAAAAGTATGAAAAAATATACTTTATCTCTACATTTATTATGTAAAAGGCACTGCCTTGGTAAATTTTTTAATATCATGAGATTATCAACATTGGGATTGTTCGCCTGTGCCTTTGCTACCTATGCGGCAGACATGGATGCACAGACGGCAAAAGTAAATATCACGAATTCCCGTATGACAATCGGAGCCTTTATCGAACAGGTCGAAAAAGAAACGGGATATATGTTCGTGTACAATAAGCGAGAAGTGGATGCGAACAGAACGGTTTCGCTTGAAGCCGGGAGCAGTTCCGTTGCTGATTGCTTGAACCGTGTTTTTGAGGGTTCTGGCATCACGTATGTTTTTGATGATGATTATATTGTCTTGACAAAGCGAGGAGGAAAGCAGATATTATCTATTGCTCAGCAGACAGGGAAAAACATCACTGGAGTAATCGTAGATGAGACGGGTTTGCCGATTATTGGTGCGAATGTCGTAGAAAAAGGAACGACCAATGGAACAGTGACGGATATGGATGGAAAGTTCTCGATCAATGCCTCCTCGGATAATGCCATTTTGGTCGTGTCATACATCGGTTATGTAGATCAGCAATTTGCAGTGAAAAGCCAGAAAAAATGGAATATTGTTTTAAAAGAAGATTTGCAGAGTTTAGATGAAGTCGTAGTGGTCGGTTATGGAACACAGCGCAAGGGTAACATTGCAACGGCTGTTACGACAGTTAAGGCAGAAACGTTACAAAACCGTCCGGTTCAGACTGTTGGAGAAGCTTTGCAAGGGCAGGTTCCAGGCTTGATGGTGACAGGTAAAGGAGCGCCAGGAGAAGCTCCTTCTCTTCAATTACGTGGTTCTTCGGTTTTGAATACTGATAATTCTACAGCCCCGTTAGTATTGGTAGACGGCGTTCCGGCCGATTTCAACTTCCTGAATCCTGAAGATATTGAAAGTATTAATGTGTTGAAAGATGCAGCTTCGGCTGCTATCTATGGGTCACGTGCTGCCAATGGTGTTTTGTTGATTACAACAAAACGAGGTAAGGAAGGAAAACCAACATTCCGTTATAACGGTTCTGTGGGGGTGAACACGCCGATGCATATGCCTAAAACAGTCAGCTCTGCACAATATGCCCGTATTATGAATGAGGCTGTGGGTAATATGAATCAAGATCCGATTTATACGGCTGAACAGATTGCCGGTTATGAAAAAGGAGGGGATCCGAACCGTTATCCTAATACAGATTGGTTGGACTTGGCCATCCAGAACAGTGTGACGACCCGTCATGGTATTGAGGCTTCTGGTGGAACGGAAAAGGTGAAGTATTTGGTGAGTGCAGGGGTGGATCATCAAACCGGTATTTTCCCGATGACGCAACAGAATGTATTCAATGTCCGTTCAAGTACGGATATCCAGATTAGCAAGAAATTTGATGTCTCTTTTGATATTCGTTATCAGTTACGGGATATGGAAGGATTGAATAATCAGCAAGATATTTATAAGCAGGTTATCGGAGCCGATCCGACGATGGTAGCTTATTATACAGATGGAACTTACGGTTACAATGCCGGCTTTTTTACCAACCCGTTGGTTGCTCTTTATGAAGGTGGACAGAAGTTTACAAATCGGCACGAAGCATCCGGACTTTTCAAGTTGAACTATGAAATTATCGAAGGACTGACGTTTACGGGTATTGCCAATGTGAAGTATGTTTTTAAAGGAGAAGAATCTCAGTCCCGTAAATTGGTGTATAAAAACTATTTTACACAAGAAATCATTGAAAAAGGCCAAAACAGCTTCTCTGACCGTAGAGATCAGAATAACTACTACAACTTGCAGGCTTTGTTGAGCTATAAAAAGAGTTTCGGTGTCCACAATTTGGATATCTTAGCCGGCTATCAGCAGGAGAGCGAAAGCAGCGACTGGCTGAAAGGATCTCGTTCCGGTTATCCTACAGATTTGATCTGGGAGCTGAACCCGGGTCCGAAAGACAATTGGAGTAATGATGGTAACGGTGAGCATTGGGCATTGGCCTCTTTCATCGGTCGTATCAACTATGACTATGACAATAAATATATTTTGTCGTTGAGTATGCGTTCGGATGCCTCTTCTCGTTTTGCAAAAGGCAGCCGTTGGTCTTCATTTCCTTCTATTGCTGTAGCGTGGAGAATTTCTCAGGAGTCTTTTATGGAAGAGACAAAGGATTATTTGGATGATTTGAAGATCCGTGCTTCTTGGGGACAAACGGGAAATGCAAATGGTTTGGGCTTATATCCGAGCTATACGTTGGTTTCTACGGGTGGTTTGATTTTAAATAATAGTTACCAACAAATGGCTCAATTGAAAACAATCGGAAATCAGGCTTTGAGTTGGGAACGTTCGGAAATGTTCAATGTCGGTGTGGATGCTAAATTGTTGAATAGTCGTTTGAATTTTACAGGTGAATATTACGTCAAAAATACGAAAGACATCTTGTTGGCTGTTCCCGTTCCGTTGGAATATGGCTTCGGTAAGCCGAATATGAATATCGGACAGGTTCGCAATAAAGGTTGGGAATTGTCTTTGGGATGGAATGACCGGATTAATGACTTCGGGTATAGTATCTCTGCCAACTTGTCGGATAACCGGAATGAAGTGGTTGACTTGGGTGATACCGGACCTTGGAAAAGTTCTACGACATATACGGAAGTAGGTTTGCCGTTCAATTCGATCTATGGATATGAATCAATGGGATTATTTCAATCTGATGAAGAAGTGGCAGAAGCCCCATTCCAAAATTCAAAAACGGGAGCTGGTGATATCCGCTACAAAAACCAGAATGGTGATGACAAAATTGACGCGAACGACCGTGTCGTTTTAGGTGATCCGAATCCGCATTTTCTGTATGGTTTGAACCTTTCGTTTGATTATAAGAACTTTGATTTGGGAATATTTTTCCAGGGAATAGGGCAGCAAGACCGGATTGTGAAAGATAATTTTATAAGACCGTTATATGACGCGACTTTTTTTGAACATCAGTTGGATTATTGGAGTCCGCAGAATACGAATGCCAAGTATCCACGTATCTTGAATAAAGATGATGCCAATCATAATTATGAGAACTCTGATTTTTGGATGATCAACGCAGGCTATTTGCGTATGAAAAATTTGACATTGGGATATACTATCCCTCGTAATGTGTTGTCTTCGACAGGCTTTAGTCGCGTGCGTGTTTATTTTACGGCAAACAACCTGTTTACGATCTCTGATTTTGTGCCAGGTATGGATCCGGAAGCTTCGAGCGCGTGGGCTTATCCGTTTGCCCGTACTTATTCATTTGGTTTGAATGTTCAATTTTAAAAGTAAGGAAAGATGAAAACAATAAATAAATATTTGTGCGCGATAGCCTTTTTATTGGGATTAGTTTCATGTGACAGTTTTTTGACGACACCTCCGTTGGATCAAATTTCGGAAGATCAGTGGTGGAATGATAAAAGCCAGACGGAGATGATGGTTAAAGGTGCTTATGATTATATTTATGATACGGAAGAAGTTGCCTATCGAGATTGTTTCAGCGATAATGGAATGCGTAGAAGTTCCGCCCAGACAGAAATAGGCAATGGTACTTATACAACTCAAAATAGCGCAGTGAAAGACGAGTGGAAATATGCTTCCATTGCCAAGTTGAATTATATATTGGAGGGCTTGGAAAAGGCTAGAGATAAAATTACGGAAGCAGAATATTTAAGGTTTAGTGCAGAGGTTCGTTTTATTCGGGCTTTTGTCTATTATGATATGATATTCTATTTTGGAGATGTTCCATTGATCACTAAAACATTGACTGTTGCGGAATCACGTGAAACTTCTCGCCAACCTCGCCAAGAGGTGTTGGATTTTGTCTTGAGCGAATTGGAAGATTTTGTTTTGCCTAATATCAATGCGCTCGAAATTAAAGAAAGTGGTCGGGTGAACGAGCAGACTGTCAATGCCTACCTTTCTCGTATTTATTTGTATGAAAAGGACTACGGGAAGGTTTTGGAATATACAGATAAGGTTATCAAGTCTGGTGATTACGAATTATATGCCGATTATGATGAATTGTTCCGCCCACAGTCGGATGGAAACAACAAGGAGGTTATCTTTGAACGTCAATATAGTTCGCCGTTAGTCGTTCATGATTTAAACAGGAATTTGTCGTATGTTTCCGGTGTTTATTCCGGTTGGTCTAATGTTCTTGCTTTAAATGAATTGGTTGAAGAGTATGAATGTTTGAATGGACATTCGGTCTCTGAATGTGAATCTTTAGATTGTGAATATGTTCAAAAAAGAAAAGATGCTGAAACAGACACTCATCGAGGTGAATTCGATTTTCGAGATCCTCGTTTGAATACTACTATCACTTGGCCGTATAAAGAGTGGATTGTAGATGGAAATGTTCGTTGTCGGTATGGAGTAGATGATCCTAACAGTGGTGATTATGTACAGAAAGAGACGCATATGACAGGCTATATGTGTGAAAAGTGGATTGATTTACGAGGAGAGTATGCTGATCGTACATTGGCAGATAAAAATATGACAATTTTGCGTTATGGAGATATCCTTTTGATGCGTGCGGAAGCTCTAATTGAATTGAATCAAAATTTGGCCGAAGCAGTTTCTTTGATCAATCAGATTCGTCGGAGAGTAGGAATGCCGGAGATAGAAATGGCATCCCAGTCAGTGTTGAGAGAAAAATTGCGTCATGAAAGACGAGTTGAAACTGCTTTTGAGGGATTGCGCTACTTCGATATCATTCGTTGGCGTATTGCTGATAAGGTGAAAAAAGGAAAAGTTTATGGTGCCCGTATGAAAGCGGTTAATGAAAATATGGATCATAAATATGTGGAAGAACGTTTTTGGGAAGATAAAATGTATCTGTTCCCGGTTCCGCAAGAGGCTATGGATAATAATGGTAATTTAGTTCAGAACCCAGATTGGTAAAATAGATTGTAATTCGCGTTGTGATCCCCGGATCTGATTCTTTTGAATGAAGATTCGGGGATCTTTTGTGAATAATCAGGATTTTTTGATATTGTTAATAAGATGAATAAGATAAAGATATTTTTTTTGACATTGATCGCTATTCCACTGATTGCCCAAGAAGAACCAAAAACTCTTTGGTTTGAACAGCCTGCCAATCAGTGGGTAGAAGCATTACCAATAGGAAATGGGCAAATAGGGGCGATGATATTTGGTGGTGTTGAAGAGGAGCTGATACAGTTGAATGAGGGAACGCTTTGGTCAGGAAGTCCCCTCAAAAAAAATGTGAATCCGGAAGCCTATAAGTTCCTTGCTCCTGTTAGAGAGGCGTTGGCTAAAGAAGATTATCAACAGGCAACGAAACTTTGTAAAAAGATGCAAGGATTTTTTACGGAAAACTTCCTGCCTCTTGGAGACCTTAAAATTAAGCAAGATTTTGGTCATAAGGCAAGAGTGGTTGACTATAAAAGAATTTTGCAATTGGATAAAGCCATTGCTTCAATAGAGTTTGTGGTAGATGAGGTACATTATACTCGGAAAATGTTTACTTCTGCACCTGATAGTGTTATGGTAATTCAATTTACAGCGGATAAGCTTAGGAAACTTACGTTGGATATTCATTTGACTTCTCTTTTAAAACATCATGTGACAGCAAATGGAAAAGATTTGTTTGTTTTATCAGGACAAGCTCCTGCTTGTGTAGATCCGATTTATTATGAAAGGCCGGGAAGAGAGCCTATAGTGCAAGTTGATAAAGATGGATTACAAGGTATGCGTTTTCAGACAGTGTTGAAAGCAATTCCTGATGGAGGAACTATTGTTTCTGATGAAAAAGGTATTCATGTTAAGGATGCAAATTCATTAACATTATTACTTTCTGCTGCTACCAGTTTTAATGGGTTCAATAAACATCCAGACTCAGAAGGAAAAGATGAGAAGGTTATTTCCTGTCATAGAATAGACCGTATAGACAAAGTAGATTTTGCTGTATTAAAAAAACGACATATCACAGATTTTAAGTCATATTTTGATCGTGTTTCGTTGCATTTGACAGATACTTTAAATAGTACTATCAATAAAAAACTTCCAACAGATTTTCGGTTGAAATTATATTCATACGGAAATTATGATCCTCAATTAGAAGAGCTCTATTTTCAATATGGGCGTTATTTGTTGATTTCTGCTTCACGTCCGGGTGGTTCTGCTATCAATTTGCAAGGATTATGGAGTAATGAAGTACGTCCGCCTTGGGCTTCCAATTATACGATCAATATCAATACAGAAATGAATTATTGGCTGGCAGAAAGTACTAATTTATCGGAAATGCATCAATCTTTGTTGAATTTTATTAAAAATCTTTCCATCACAGGTGAGGATACAGCGAAAGAGTATTATCATGCAAGAGGTTGGATGGCTCATCACAATTCAGATATTTGGGCATTGAGTAATTCGGTGGGGAATTGCGGTGATGGAAATCCATCGTGGGCAAGTTGGTATATGGGGGGAAATTGGCTTTCTCTCCATTTGTGGGAACATTATTGTTATACAGGGGATAAAGAGTTTTTGAAAAACGAAGCATATCCTATTATGAAAGGAGCTGCTTTGTTTTGTTTTGATTGGTTGTTAGAGAAAAATGGCTATTTAATTACTTCTCCTTCAACTTCTCCTGAAAACAATTTTTTCGTAGATAATAATGTTTATGCTGTATCGGAAGCTGCTACAATGGATATGGCTATTATTCATGATCTATTTACAAATGTAATTGAGGCATCAGAAATACTGGGTATAGATAAAAAATTTCGATCGGAAGTCATCAAAAAGAAAGAACGATTATTCCCTTATCAGATAGGTTCATTTGGTCAATTGCAAGAATGGAGTAAAGATTACAAAGAAACGGACATGAACCACAGGCATCTATCGCATCTGTTTGGTGTATATCCTGGACGACAAATATCTCCTTTGATAACGCCGGAATTGGCAAAAGCCGTGAGTCGTACATTGGAATTGCGGGGTGATAAAGGGACGGGTTGGAGTAAAGCATGGAAGATTTGTTTAATCGCGCGTCTGTTAGATGGGAATCATGCGTATAAAATGATTCGTGAAATGTTGCAGTATAGTACTTATGCAAATCTGTTTAATTCGTGCCCCCCTTTTCAGATAGATGGAAATTTTGGAGCGACAGCTGGTTTTGTAGAAATGTTACTTCAAAGTCAATTAAAAGAAATTCATCTATTACCAGCTTTACCAGATAATTGGCCTTCAGGTTGTATTTCAGGATTGAAGTCTCGTGGAAATTTTGAAGTGGCGATAGCTTGGAAAAATCATCAATTGAAACAGGCTGAGATAAAATCAAATCTTGGAAATAAATGTGTCTTGCGGACTTCTGTGCCTGTGCGAGTAAAAGGTACTGTATCTACTCAAGTGCAAGATGGCAATTATTATATAAATATGTTTGATACGCAAAAAGGAAGTACTTATTTAGTAGAAGTTGATTTGTGAATTTGAATCTGTTTTTTATTTGTGTGTTGTAGTATTGTGAAGTGATAATTATTAACAATGTATTACATGAAACGAAATTTATTGATAGCTCTGTTTCTCATTTGGGCATCCAGTCTGTTCGCATTGGAGCAGCCTAAGTTTTCCACTGCCGGTTTTTATGAGTTGCCCAACACCGGTCGTGAGGTTTATTCGATGAACCTTGCTTGGCGTTTTTATAAGGGGGATGTGGTAGGGACACCTTTTGCTACGGGGTTTGACGATTCTGGTTGGGAAGTGATTTCTATCCCGCATGGTCTGGAGTATCTGCCGATTGAGGCAAGTGGCTGTGCGAACTATCAGGGTGTTGCCTGGTATAGAAAGCGCTTTACACTGGATTCTCGGCTGAAAGGGAAGCAGTTGTTTATCCATTTTGAAGCCATCATGGGTAAAAGCGAGGTGTATGTAAACGGCAAGCTATTGAAAAAGCAGTATGGAGGATATTTACCCGTCATCTTGGATGTGACGAATGAACTGGACTGGGATGGGGAGAATGTGATTGCGGTAAAGGCTGATAATAGCGACGATCCCTCTTATCCTGTCGGAAAACCGCAAAACCTGTTGGACTTTACCTATTTTGGAGGTATCTATCGGGATTGTTGGTTGGTGGCGCATAACAAGGTGTTTATCACAAACGCAAATTATGAAAATGAGGTTGCCGGAGGAGGACTGTTTGTCTCGTTTGCCGATGTTTCGGAAAAGAGCGCGATCGTGAATTTAAAAGCACATGTTCGCAATCTTTCGGAGAAGAACGAACGAGTGACAGTTACTTTCAATTTGAAAAATAAGTCGGGTGAAGTCGTTAAGCAGGTCTTCAAGAAAGTATCGGTCAGAAAGGGAAAGGCCGGATATGCCGTTGCTTCCATCGGGATCGATTCGCCTTCTTTATGGAGTCCGGAAACTCCTTATTTATACAACTTGGATGTGACGGTGACGACTGATGCCGGAACGGTGGTTGACGGCTATCGCCAGCGGGTCGGTATCCGCAGCATTGAGTTTAAGCAGACGAAAGGACTGTGGATAAACGGCAAACCCTATGACGAGAAATTGATGGGAACGAACCGGCATCAGGATTTCGCCGTGTTGGGAAATGCTTTGCCGAACTCCATGCAGTGGAGAGATGCCAAAAAGCTGCGCGATGCAGGCATGAAGGTGATCCGCACGCATTATGTGATCGATCCGGCCTTTATGGATGCTTGTGACGAATTAGGGGTGTTTGCATTGGTAGAGGTGCCCGGTTGGCAGTTCTGGAGTAAAGAGCCGATCTTTGGCGAACGTGTTTATTCAGATATACGCAATATGATCCGTATTCATCGTAATCATGCTTCGTTGTTTTTCTGGGAGCCGATCTTGAACGAAACGCATTATCCAGATGATTTTGCCAAGAATGCGTTGGAAATATGTGAAGAGGAATATCCTTATCCTTATAGCATTGCGGCCTGCGATCATGGGGCTTCCGGTGATCAGTATTATTCTTTGCTGTTGCGCCCGATCGAATCAAAATTGCAACCGGATAAAACCTATTTCATTCGCGAATGGGGAGATAATGTCGATGATTGGAATGCGCAGAATTCCGATAGCCGTGTGGCACGTGGTTGGGGAGAAGTGCCGATGTTGATCCAGGCGGAACATTATGCGAATCCGTCCTATATAAAGGAATACCCGATTCTATGTTATGAGACGATATGCAACAAGCCGAAGCAAATAGTCGGCGCTTGCTTCTGGCACTCTTTTGACCATCAGCGTGGCTATCATGCCGATCCTTTCTATGGAGGAATTATGGATGCTTTCCGCCAGCCGAAAACTTCTTATTATATGTTTATGGCACAACGTTCTCCCGAAAAGAGTGATTTGATTGCTGACAATGGACCTATGATTCATATCGCTCATGAGATCACACCTTTTTCGCCGACGGACGTGACGATTTATTCGAATTGCGAAGAAATTCGTCTGACCGTGTTTAAAGGCGGAAAAGAATATGTTTATAAGAAAGATCCGAATCATAAAGGTATGCCTTCTCCGATTATCACTTTTAAAGATATTTATCATTTCATGGAATGGAAAGCAATGGCGCGTGCCGGAAAGCAGGATGATGCCTATCTATTGGCGGAAGGTTTGATAGGTGGGAAAGTCGTTGTCAGCCATAAACGCTACCCTTCCGGACAAGCCGATCGTCTGGTCGTTCGCCTGGATAACGAGAATGTCTTTCTGAAAGCCGATGGTTCCGATGTAGTGACCGTCATTGCTGAAGTGGTAGACAAGCGTGGAACGGTGAAACGGCTGAATAATTCACACGTCCATTTTAACATCCAAGGAGAAGGTAGGCTGTTGGGGGATGCTTCCGTTGGTATGAATCCAGTTCCGATAATTTGGGGATCGGCGCCTGTTTTGGTACAATCAACGACAAAGCCAGGTAAGGTGAGGATTATTGCGTCTATGCAAAATCCGGGACAATCTCGTCCGTTGGATGGAATATTGGAGTTTGAAACGGTAGCAAACGATCAAAAAGAAATCTTTTTACAAGAAGAATTGTTAGGTGGTGGTAAGTTACGATCCAATATGAAAAGTGTTGTAAATAAGAGCGATTTAGAGAGGGAAAACGAACGTTTGCGTAAAGAATTGAATCAATTAAAAGTAAGAGAAGTCGAAAAGCAACAAACACAGTTCGGAGTTGGCATTAATGATTGATTTTAAATGTAAAGCAATATAAAATTTAGCTCTTATGTGCTTATCTATATTATTTTTGTACTTTTGCGCCTGAAAATGGCGGACTTCTTTTGTCTGTACCGAACATAGATATAATAATAACGAAACAATATGGAAATTGCAAGTAAGTACAACCCCGCAGAAGTAGAGGGTAAGTGGTATCAGTATTGGTTGGATAACGGCTTTTTCAAGTCGAAACCAGACGGCCGTGAGCCGTATACGATCGTCATTCCGCCCCCAAACGTCACTGGCGTGCTTCATATGGGACACATGCTTAACAATACCATCCAGGATATTCTGATCCGCCGTGCCCGTATGCAGGGGAAGAACGCTTGCTGGGTACCGGGAACGGATCACGCTTCTATTGCAACCGAAGCAAAAGTCGTGAATCGCCTTGCACAGCAGGGGATTAAGAAGACAGACTTGACACGTGAAGACTTTCTTAAACATGCTTGGGAATGGAAGGAAGAGCACGGAGGTATCATCCTTAAACAGTTGCGTAAGTTGGGAGCGTCTTGTGACTGGGACCGTACGGCTTTCACGATGGACGAATTGCGTTCCGAAAGCGTGATCAAGGTTTTTGTCGATCTCTATGAGAAAGGACTGATCTATCGCGGTGTCCGTATGGTGAACTGGGATCCGAAAGCATTGACCGCCCTGTCCGATGAAGAAGTTATATATAAGGAAGAACATAGCAAACTGTATTACCTTCGTTATAAGGTGGAAGGTGATCCGGAAGGGCGTTATGCGGTTGTTGCGACAACCCGTCCCGAAACGATCATGGGGGATACGGCCATGTGCATCAATCCGAACGATCCGAAGAACACTTGGTTGAAAGGGAAGAAAGTGATTGTTCCGCTGGTAAACCGCGTGATCCCTGTGATTGAGGATGATTATGTGGATATCGAGTTCGGTACCGGTTGCCTGAAAGTGACTCCGGCACACGATGTGAACGACTATATGTTGGGCGAAAAATATAATTTGCCCTCTATCGATATATTCAATGATAACGGTACGATCAGCGAAGCCGGTGGTTTGTATGTCGGCATGGACCGTTTCGACGTTCGTAAGCAGATCGAAAAAGACTTGGAAGCAGCCGGCCTGATGGAAAAGGTGGAAGCTTATGAAAATAAAGTCGGTTTCTCCGAACGTACCAATGTGCCTATCGAACCGAAGCTGTCTATGCAGTGGTTCTTGAAGATGGAGCACCTCGCACAGATCGCCTTGGAACCGGTGATGAAGGATGACATTAAATTCTATCCTCCTAAGTTTAAGAATACCTATCGCCATTGGATGGAAAACATCAAGGACTGGTGTATCAGCCGTCAGTTATGGTGGGGACACCGTATTCCGGCTTATTTCCTGCCCGAAGGCGGTTATGTCGTAGCCGAAACGGCAGAGAAAGCTTTGGAAATGGCCAAGGAAAAGACCGGCAACGCTTCTCTGACGATGACCGATCTGCGTCAGGATGAGGATGTGTTGGATACCTGGTTCTCTTCCTGGTTATGGCCGATCTCTTTGTTTAATGGTATCAACGATCCGGATAATGAGGAAATCAACTATTACTATCCGACGAGCGATCTGGTGACCGGTCCGGATATCATCTTCTTCTGGGTAGCCCGGATGATTATGGCCGGTTATGAATATCGAGGCAAGATGCCGTTCAAGAATGTATATTTCACTGGTATCGTGCGTGACAAACTGGGCCGTAAGATGTCAAAGTCATTAGGAAACTCTCCTGATCCACTGCAACTTATCGAACAATACGGCGCAGACGGTGTACGTATGGGATTGATGATGGCAGCACCTGCCGGAAACGATATTCCTTTCGATGATGCGTTGTGCGAACAGGGACGTAACTTTAACAATAAGATATGGAATGCCTTTCGTCTGATCAAAGGATGGACGGTCGATTCAACTATCGAACAGCCCGAGGCGGCAGCCACTGCTGTCAAATGGTTTAAGATGCAGTTGGACAAGACGATCGCCGAAATGGACGATCTGTTCGGTAAATACCGCTTGAGCGAAGCGATGATGGCTGTTTACAAACTCTTCTGGGATGAGTTCTCTTCCTGGTATCTGGAGATGGTTAAACCGGCTTACGGGCAACCTGTTGATAAGTCAACTTATTTATCAACACTTGGCTTCTTCGATGCTCTGCTTCGCCTGCTTCATCCGTTTATGCCTTTTATTACAGAGGAGTTGTGGCAAGCGTTGGAACCGCGTAAGGAAGGCGAGAGTCTGATGGTCGCATTGATACCGGAGGTTGCTCCTGTTGATAACTTATATCTGGAAGACTTCGAAATAGCAAAAGAAATTGTGGGTGGAGTGCGTACGATACGTCTCCAGAAAAATATACCGAATAAGGAAGCATTGGAATTGCAGGTACTGGGTGAACACAACGATCACTTCAACGCCGTAATCGCTAAGATGTGTAACCTGTCGTCCATCATCCGTACAGAAGAAAAAGCAGCCGGTTCTGTTTCCTTCTTGGTGCGTACGACGGAATATGCTGTCCCATTGGGTAATATGATCAACGTGGAAGAGGAGTTGGCTAAGCTTCAGGACGAGTTGAAATACCAGCAAGGCTTCCTGACTTCTGTCATGAAAAAGTTAAGTAACGAAAGTTTTGTAAGCAAAGCTCCGGCCAAAGTCATTGAAATGGAACGTAAGAAACAGGCCGATGCAGAAAGTAAAATCAAGTCTATCGAGGAAAGCATTGCAGCTTTGAAGAAATAAAGAACTCGATTGGAATATCATAAAAGCCGTTGTCCCGTAAATATACGGATGCAACGGCTTTTTTTTCTTTTAAATGTTATCGTACACACTAAAAAAAGATTATATTTGCCGACAATAGTGTAATCATATTTAAATTAATATCATGGAGAAATCAAGAAGATCTTTTTTTAAGAAAGGGCTGGCAGGAGCTATTCTGCTGGGGACGGCAAGCGTGGCTAAGGCCGGATTGCCCGATCCAGTGAAGCCTAAGGCTGCTAAGGCCGTAAATCCTTTTCATTTGGGTATGGCTGGGTACACATTTGTAAACTTTGACTTGGAAACTACGTTAAAAACTTTGCAGCGTTTGGATATTCATTATCTTTGTATCAAGGATTTCCACTTGCCGTTCAAAAGTACGGACGAAGAGATCAAGGCGTTTCATGAAAAATGCGCTTCGTATGGTGTGACTGGATATGCTGTCGGTCCTATCTATATGAAGAGCGAGGCTGAAATCGATCGTGGTTTTGAATATGCGAAGCGAGTAGGTGTGAAAACGATTGTCGGCGTACCAAATTACGAACTTTTGCCTTATGTAGACAAAAAAGTGAAAGAGTACGACTTCAATTATGCGATCCATTTGCACGGACCCGATATCAAGACTTATCCGGATGCAACGGATGTTTGGGAACATACGAAAGATCTGGATCCGCGTATTGGTATGTGTTTGGATGTTGGTCACGACCTGCGTAATGGTTGCGATCCTGTTGCCGACTTGAAGAAATATCATACCCGCGTGTTCGATATGCACATTAAGGATGTGACGGATTCTTCAAAAGCCGGACGCGGTATCGAGATCGGTCGCGGAAAGATCGACTTCCCCGCGTTGATTCGTATGATGCGCGAAGTGAACTATACCGGAATGTGTAGTCTGGAGTTCGAAAAGGACATGAAAGATCCTTTCCTCGGTATCGCAGAGTCTATCGGCTATTTCAAGGCCGTTAGTGATATGGCATGATAAGAATTATGATTTATGATTTGTGATTTATGACTTATGAAGCACAAGTTGTGAAGCATAATTCATAAATTATAAATCATAAATGTAAAGATGAGAACAACGTTGTATCTGTTAGTGGCCTGCCTGTTTTCGGCGTGCAGCACCATTGAATATATCGGAATAGAAACTTATAACCCGGCCGAGATTACTTTCCCGAAGAAGGTCGACAAGGTTTTGATTGTTAATAACGCCGTTCCCCAGCCTGATGATGTCGGTTATACCTATAATTTATATGGAACTGTGCAGGACACGGCCCGCGCCCATGCGGATAGTGCTTTGTATGATGCCTGCCATTCTTTAGGCAAATCGATTGTGGATGTTTCTTTCTTCAATGATGTCCTTCTCTATCATGATGGCACCCGTCAGGATACAAAATATTTGGTGGATGAAAAGTTGACGCCCGAAGCGGTGAAAGAATTGTGCCGGGAGACAGGGACGGACGCTGTTATTTCGTTCGACCGCCTGCTGTTCCGGATGGAAAAAAATGTTGTTGCTTTTGCCGAAGGTTTTGTTGTGGGAGGAGTCGATGTCGAGATTACGGGAGTCGTCCGCGGTTATCTTCCCGGACGCGACAATCCGTTGGCCACCGTCTATGTGCAGGATAGTGTTTTCTGGTCTGAAAGCGCGGACAATATGGAGCAATTGAAACTTTATCTGCCGTCGCCGGATGAAGCTTTACGGGCTGCTGGACAGTATATAGGTACGAAGATTACTCCGAACTTTGTACCTCATTGGGATAATGAAAGCCGATGGTTCTACAAAGGTGAGGGGGCGCGTTGGAAAGAAGCGACTGCCTATGCCTTGTCCGACAAATGGGAAGAAGCGGCTTTGCGTTGGAAGCATGTGTATGAAAATTCTTCGCGTTGGAAAGAACGGGCAAAAGCTGCATCGAACTTGGCTTTGTACTATGAAATGAAGACTCAGTTGAAGGAAGCCTACAACTGGGCTGCTAAATCTTACGAGATTTTTAATAGTAAAAAGGGAGAAGACTATAATTATACGAAAATGCAACGGCTGTATGTAGAGGCTCTTGGCAAGCGTATCCGTTCAGATCAAAAACTAAATAAGCAATTTGGAGAATAATAATCTTATATTCTCTGAATTATTATTACTTTTGGCAGACGTTTCGAATAAAGAATAAATAATAAGATATGAGTGCTAATAATGCAAAGGTTCAAGCTGTCATAGAAGCTACTTTCAATTCGGCCATCAATAAACTTGCGGCAAACGAAGCTGGCAACTGTTACAGCGATTTATACGTACAGGTGGATGCTGAAAGTGGAGAGTTGCTTATTTATGATGAAGAGGATGCGCTGGTTGAGAAGACTATCATTTTCGATTGGGTGAATACGACATGTGATGACGATCAGTTCACTCAGCAGGTTGCTGCAACTTTGAAAGCCGTGCTTGCCGTTTTGGTTACAAAAAAAGTTTTTGAAAACCCTTGTTTTTTGAAACCGTTCTCGGTAAGCCTGACAGATGAGGATTTCTCTGTTATTGAGGAACTTCTGTTCTTGGACGATGAAAATCTTCGTTTGGATGATCCTCTTTTAAAAGATTTAGATGCAGATTTAGATGATTTTTTAGCGAAACTTCTTTCAGATGTCAAATAGACTTCTTATATTTGCGCCCGCATTCAGGAAGTAAATGTCGCCGAAATAGCTCAGTTGGTAGAGCAACGCATTCGTAATGCGTAGGTCGCCGGTTCAAGTCCGGCTTTCGGCTCACAATATCAAGCAGTTATCTTTTTCGATGACTGCTTTTTTTATGGCTTTTTCTGTGGTTTTCGTGGTTTGTTTAAACCAGCGTTTAAACCATGAGTACAACAGTCAATGTCGTATGTTACAAATCTAAAGTCTTGAAAAACAATGAATCACCTTTGATGATTCGTGTTTGTAAGGATCGAAAAATGAAATATCAAAGTCTTGGTATTTCCATATTGCCTAAATATTGGGATTTTAAAGTCAACAAACCAACTTCTAAATGTCCAAATAAGGAGTACTTAGAAAGGTTAATAGCGGAGAAAGTAAAAGTCTATACAGATAAGGTTATAGAGTTTAAATCACAGGAAAAAGAATTTACTGCAACTTCTTTAATGGAGAAGGTGAACAAACCAGTAAAGCGTAAAACTGTACAAGAGGTCTTTAACCTGTATATTCAAGAACTTGAATCTGCAAATCGTTTACGTTATGCGGATATGTATAAATGTACTATGTACTCTCTTATAAAGTTCAACAAGCATTTGGATATTCCTTTTTCTGATATAGACACTATCTGGCTAAAACGTTATGAGGTGTGGTTGCAAAGTCAAGGATTGGCTATAAACACATTGGGAACACGCTTTAGGCATTTACGGGTGATTTATAATCTTGCGATAGAGGAGAAGATCGTTAAATCAGAATATTATCCTTTTTATTCGTTTAAAGTCTCTAAATTAAGCCAAACTACAGCCAAACGTTCAATTCTGAAAGGTGAGATTCTATCAATACTAAATTATCAAGGGCAATCGCCTTTGGAATGTTTAGCTATAGACTTGTTTACTTTTTCATATTTGGCAGCAGGCATTAACTTTGGGGACATTGCTCGTCTGACAAAAGATAATATCTTGGAAAATAGATTAATCTATATCAGAAAGAAAACTCAAAAGCAGATAAAGGTTTCATTGCAGGAACAGGCTATTAAATTGATTCAGAAATACTCAATGCCTGATAATCCCTATTTATTCCCTATTCTATCCAATTTTCATAAGACGGAACAACAGAAAGTAAATAGGATTCATAAGATTATAGCGAAAGTGAATAAGTCTTTGAAAGAAATAGGAGAAAGGTTGAGTATTCCTATTGACTTGACAACATATAAGGCAAGACACAATAAAAATTATATCTTTCTAAATATGAGATGATTAACATAGAAACAAAACAGGCTTGTTAACGGTTTAGAAACCAGCGAACTTCTATAATCTGCCTCATTTTGCATCAAGCGAAAGAACGTACTTACCTTTTGCAAAGGTACAAAACTGCATCTATCTTTGCAAGGTTTCCTGCAATTTTTATTTCTCCGCAATTTTATCCTCCATCATTTTTCCTGTTCTGAAAACGGCTTCCGGCTTGATGTGCGCAAGCCCATTCCAGAAGCGGCACAAGCAAAGAAAAGCCCACGACGACCACAATGTCACCAGTGACACTGCCATCGTCGCGGACACTTCTTTTATGTGCTTGTGCTGAACGGCGTGGACAGTCTTGTCATTTTCCTTTTTCGTTTCCGTTGTCAGCCGGAAATGCCGCCGGATGCAGGACACGGCAAGCGTGAATCTGTTCCTGCGACTATTCCCGGCTGTCATGTGTTGCCTGTCTTCCAACCGTCTTGCCCTGCCGTTGCCAATCGGAGCAATGGCAGGCAAGACCATTTTCAGACAGATGCCGCCGGAGGAACACCCGCGACCGCAAGCCATGCCCGCATGACAATGACGGTCACGGGACTTCCGTCACGGCGGCAGGAAAGCGAGGCTTTCCCTTGTCAGTTGCGCCGCCCTTTCGATTTTCCTGTGGCGCGTTGCGCCATCTTACACACTTTACTCCTTTTCCTTTCCGCCTCTTCAAGTGTATGCCAATGTCCCCATGCCGCCATTCCAGACGGCATCAGTGGTCATTTTCGTTGCAGGGGCAAAGGTAAAGACGGGATTAGGAACACAAATTTTTTAGCCACAATCTCCACACTTCGCAGGCTCAGGTAGTATTCTGTCGAAAAAATTTGCTGAACCTACTCCCCTGACCTTTGCTTTTTTCCCCTGAAACGAAAACGACCGATGCGCGGTCGGAAGACGTCACAAGGAGACATCGGACATACGGAGAGGCGAAAAGAAAAAGGATTCGACCCGACCCTCCCCATCCGAGCAAGACAAGTAAGTAACAACAACTTAAAATTGGAAGATATAAGATTGACTTTGAACGACATCGGAAAGGCTTTGCGGATGGCATTGTCCGCAATGGCGAGAGCGGCATGGGGCATTACCCTTTGCGCAGGAGGTTTGGCGGTGGGCATCGCAGGGGAAATCCTGTTGGGTGTGTTTAACTTCATGTTCGGCATCCTCACCGCCCTGCTTTCAGTAGCGGCAGCTATCGGAATTTTTATCTGGTTATTAACCCTTTAATTCATACGGACATGGCGAAAAGACAAAGCAAGACGGCAGCGCAGCAATGCAGGTATTACGAGGTGGACAACATCTTCGAGTATATGGTAGAGGTGTACATCAACGGCAACTTTACTTCATTCAGAAAGTTGTACCGCGAGTTGAACAAGGAAACGAGAAAAGACTTCATCGCCTTTCTCATCTTGGAATGCCCGCCCCAATACCATATAGAGATTTTACAAGAAACCGTATAACCATCTTAAATTACAGACAATGGAAACTTTTGACTTTTACATGGATTGCAAGGTAACTTGCTGGGAACGTACCCGCTTCTCAATCAAGGCGAACAGCTATGAGGAAGCCAAAGCCATCATTCTTTCATGGAAAGATAAAGACGTGAACAGCCATATCGGTATGGACGAGAACGTCATCTATTGCGACTACGAACTGAACCCCGAAACGGCAGAAGGACTATCCCCAGTGGAAAACGAAAACAACCCTACGATGGAAATCTACGGACGGGATGACGAGTTGTTTTATCACAATATGTTGGACGAACAATAGAGCAAAGTTATGAACGGAAACGAGGAAATACGAAGTTTACAAGGTGGACGAACTTTCGGACAATGCGAAAGAAAACGCCTATTGGAATTGGCTGAAAGGCTTTGAATATGACGCATCCGACAACCGGGCAACGCTGAAAGCCTTTGAGGAGATTTTCAAGGTAAAGGTAAGCAGGTGGAATTATGATGCCCATACCTATAATTTCCAATTCACCTCACATTACAGCGGGGAAGAGGAAGAACTGTGCGGTGTGCGGTTGCTGAAATTCATCGTGAACAACTATTGGCACAGCCTTTTCAAGCCCAAGACCTATTGGCACAAAAAGGATTTCCACAAACAGCGCAGAAGTCGGATATCCGTAACCAATGATTGTGTGCTGACGGGTTATTGTGCGGACATGGACATACTGAAACCCATATACGACTTCCTGAAATCCCCCGACAAGCATACGAACTTGTATGACTTGATGAATGACTGCATCGACAGCTTTTTCCGCTTTTGCAGGGATGATGTGGAATATGCGAGCAACGAGGAAGCCTTTGAGCGTGATTGTGAAGCCAACGGATACGAGTTTTTATCCAACGGAGAAATTTTCAACTAACTAAAATACATACATATATGAACGGAACAGACCATTTCAAGCGGACCATCCAAGCCTATTTGGACAGCCGTGCGGCGGAGGACAAACTGTTTGCAGCAAGTTACAGCAAGCCGAACAAGAACATGGACGATTGCATCACCTATCTGTTGCATTGGGCGAAAAGCCAATGCAATGGAGGCAACGGCATAGGCGTTACCGCAGGAGAAGTATTGTCGCAAGCGGTACACTATTTTGACGAAAACGACATCGAAATCGGCAAACCCATTCCATGCCAAGTCATGGTATGCGGGGTTGAACTGACAGACGAGGAAAAGGCGGAAGCGAGGCAGAGAGCCATCCGCCAATACCAAGACGAGGAACTGCGCAAGTTGCAGAACCGGAACAGGGCAAAGGCGAGCCAAAAGACAAACGCACAACAAGTTGAACTTTCATTATTCTGAACCTATGAAACCCAAGACACCCATACAGAAAGAAATCGTCCGTCTGAGCGCGACCCTGCCCGGACTGACAGGCGCACAGAGAACCTACGCTTTCCGCCATTGTTTCAAGCATTATGGCAGGCGGACGGCAAAAGGCGTCATCACCTGCACGGAGTGCGGACACGCATGGAAGAGCGGGCACACCCTTGCCGACACGCTTTGCGGCTGCACCTGCCCTAACTGCGGCACGGCATTGGAAGTCGTGGTCACCCGAAAGAGGGTGTTCGTGGACAACGAGTATTTCTCCATCATCACCACCTGCAAAGGCTACCAAGTGATACGCTTCTTTTTCGTCAGAAGCCGTCAGAAAGTCGGGCAGAAGGCGGAGTATTCCATCTGCGAGGTGGCACAACGGTGGATTGCACCCGACGGAAAATCCGAGACAGTAGCAAGGTTGCGTGGCTTTTCATTTCTCTACTACGACTTGTGGAATGAGGACAGCCCGATGGAAATCCGCAGGAACAACCAGCACAGGGTATACGACATCGACCCAATTTGCACCTACCCACGCCGACGGATTATCCCCGAAATCAAGCGTAACGGATTTGACGGTAACCTGCACGGCATATTGCCTTACGACTTCTTCAAGGCAATCCTTTCGGACAACCGTATGGAAACATTGCTGAAGTCTGGCAACATCGAACACTTGCGCTATTTCCTCTCCCGTCCGAAGGAACTTGACAGATGTTGGAACTCGTACAAGATAGCCATGCGGAACAAATATGGCATAACCGACATCTCCTTGTGGTGCGACCTCGTATATCTTTTGGAGAGGTTGGGAAAAGACCTGCGCAACCCCCATTTCATATGCCCGACCGACTTCAAGGCGGCTCACGACCTATATATGGAGAAACGGCAAGCCCAATTGGAGCGTGAACGTGAGCAGCAGCGCAGGGAATGGGAAGCAGAGCGGTTGGAGCATGAACAGAAGCGTTTGGAAGAAATGGAGAAAGAGAAAGACGAGTATATCCAAAAGAAAGCCGCTTTCCTCAACCTTATACTGACTGACGGAGTAATCATCGTCAAGGTACTGCAAAGCGTGGACGAGTTCTACGAGGAAGGAAAAGCCATGCGCCACTGCGTCTATGCCAACGCCTACTACAACAAAGAAAACGCCCTGATACTTTCCGCACGGATAGACGGGCAGCGCATCGAAACGGTGGAGGTGGACTTGCGGACGCTGAAAGTGGTGCAGAGCCGTGGCGTATGCAATTCCAATACCGAATACCACGACCGCATCATCGCCCTTGTGGAAAGCAATGCCGAACAGATACGGCAGCGGATGAAGGCGGCATGATTGTATAACGACTTAATACTTAGCGATATGGAAGTAAGAATAGAAAACATGATTTTCGGGTGGCACGAAGAACTGCCCGAAATGTTCATCGAATTGTTGAACACGCTTGTGCTGACAAAGAACGAGCAGGATGTAAGGGGTGTAATGGAGGTGTTCGCACGAAAGGAACTTTTCAATGCCCTTTTCGCATTCGGGTATGGCGCACACCATCTGTGGGTGACGCAGAAAAAGGCATCCGACCCAGACCAATGTTTGGAGAACAGATTACTGATTGTCGAATTTTAATTGATAAGGCTATGACAACAAGAATGACCGTTAACGGAACAAGCACCTGCCAAGCGGCAGGAACGGAGAAATACGAGCGTTTCCAAACGAGTTCCGGCAGGAAAAGGCGCACTTTCGTGCAATACGACTACCGACATACGGACGGAGAACTTTTCTCCTGCGTGAAACCCACATTGGAAGAATGTAGAAGGTTGCGTGACGAATGGTTGAACCTTAAAAACAAGGAGGGCAGACGATGAGCGCAGGATATGATACGCTGATAGTGACGTTCAGCGACCCAATCAAGGTGTTGGACAATATGTTCGCCGATGCGGACGCATGGGGAACGGACAGCCTCAAAGGCTGGGTGGAGGACTACGAAAGTACGAGGTTTACGCAGATAAACGGGCATACGGCAGTCATCACTTCCGAATACAACATGTCCTGCGTAAAGGAATGGCTCACACGCTGTACGGCTATCGCCGACATGAAGGAATTTTGAGTGCGTGGCGGTGGGAACCACCGCCCACACTCCATTACCAACCATAAAAACGAGTGGAATGAAATACTATTTCATACTGACAGACGGCAAGGACGCATGGATGCAGTTCGTTTACCTGCCTACGGGAGACCATGTGCCTGGCTACATCCGTGACCTACGGAGCGTGGGAATATCCGTACACGGGTATGACCTTTGGAACAAGGACACACGTCCCATTGCCGAGCGCACGCTTGAACGTGTGCAGCAAAGGATGAAGCGGTAAAAATCGGGATGGCAAAAGCCACCCTCAAAACAAGAACACTTAAATTCAGAAAAGATGATAGCAAAGACGATTTTGGAACAGATGGGCGGACATAGGTTTGCCGCCATGACGGGAAGCAAGAATTTCATTGACTTGGGCATCGGGCTGCAAATGAGCCTTGCGAGGAACATGACTTCCGCCAACCGCCTGAAAGTGATATTGGACGAAGTGACCGACACTTACACAATGTGCTTCTATCGCCAGTCCGTTACCAAGAATTTCGGCATCAAGGTCAAGGAGATTGCCAAGTTCGAGGGGGTGTATTTTGATATGCTTCAATCTATCTTTACGCAGGTTACGGGACTTTACACCCGTTTCTGACCCTTTGGCGGATGGCAGGCTTGCCGCCCGCTACTTTTGACGGTGAGCAGAAGGCGGCACAAAAGTAGCAAAAAGCCCTCTTGCCCCCATCTTCGATAAATAAAAAAATCCGCAAAAATTGCGGATGAAGATATGTTGTATTCATTATTTTTGGTGGAGGGGAATGATATTCTCGTCATGTTGAACTACTACATTTCTGCCTCGTCTCCATACCCCTCAACACGTTGATTAGTTTCATCACTTTTGCGTAATTCTTCTTTGTTCTCATAAAAAATGTTTTTACCATAGTCATAATAATTTTAATGTTAGACACCAGTTTATAACAATTCTCTACTGCGTTTGTTATATACCAAACACATTGGAACTCCAAAGGCAAAAGAGGTTCAACTATATCAATGAACGAGAAAATCCACAGATTTCGATGATGATTAAACAAAAAGTGTGCCATTTCATACAACGACACACCTTTTGTCATAATGTCAGTTCTAATTACGGTTCATACAGCAGCAGGAACTCCATTTTGCGCCGCCGTTCTATCGAGCGGACGGGCTTGCCTTTCCAACAGCGGAAAGAAATGTATTCCTTGTAAATGTCACGGTCTCCGGCTTCCAGCTTGCGGACGAGCCTGCTTTTCGGATGTCCGCCGTGACCGAGCAATACCCCTTGTCCTACATTGAAACTCAATACAGTAAGGAGCAGCGCATCCTTGCCAAACCTACGGAACAGCTTGTAGCGCACCGCCAAATCCTTGCGGAGCAGGGCTTCCGCCTCTTCTTCCGTCATGTCGTAGGAGAGGTTTTCGTTTGGCAACCTGCGATGTCCGTAGCCGTAGTAAGGGTAATCGGAACGGTCGTGCATTCCTTCGTATTTTTTAATCAGTTCAATGGCTATGCCTGCTTTCGGATGGCCATTGAATTGAGCCAGCAGTTCCGCCATACCGTCCGTGCCTTGTGCCGGCAGGCTGCCGCAAAGGACAGCTGCCAGCAGCAGAAACAATGCTTTGCGCATTATCGGTTGGTATTCAAGGTATCCGGCACGGCGATGCCTTCCTCCGTTTCCGCGTCCGAGTCGTTGTTGAACGCCACTTCCCACTCGCAGGCATTGCCGAAGTTGTCCTCCACTGTAACGGTCAGGCTTTGCGACTCGTCGCACTCCGAGGTGTAGTACAGGCGGAACTTTTCGTTCTCCACCAGGTAGCGGTCGTTGGGCTGCAACACCAAGCCGTTATCCAGCTTCAACGTGCCTTCCCCGTCGTATTGGAAATAGCGGATGGTATAGACAGCCCCGTCAAACTCGCCCTCGCGCACCAGTTCACAGCGGATTTCCGCCGTCTCGCCCTGCGCCAGTTCCTTCGGCACGGGCATGGTCTCCACCGTGAACGGGTAGGCTTGCGTCACGTCCAAACCGTCATCGCAGGCGGTGAAGCCGATGGGGAGCAGGCCCAGACAGAGGGTTGCCAATGATTTCATTCTATTTCTTTTCGCTTTCCGTGTATTGTTCAATTTGTTCATGTTCATATCTGTTACATTTTAAGTTTAATATTCTTGTTGTTTTTCTCGTTTTGTTTCAGGCGGCTTTGCAGGTACTCGTTCAAGTCCTTGCATCCGCCGTAGATGCCGGAGCAGTCCGATACCCTTTCCCCGTAGCGTGTGCGCAAGGCTTCCAATGTCCGCCGCCCGGCTTCGTCGTTGTCAAAGTAGCACAGCACCCTCCCGTAGCCGTTCAGATGCCGGTACGCCCTCGCCACGTTGGACACCGAATTGAGGACAAGGTGGTCCTCCCCGCCACCGATGCCCAATACACGGGCGGAGAGGTAGTCCATGAAGCCCTCGTACACGTTGCAGGCATCCGAGCCGACCGACAGCAGGGTGACATCCTTCGGCGGAACACAGCCCTTGAAGAACGGGTTGCGTATTTCGTAGCCGCCACCCTCGTTGCCGAAAGCCACGGCGAAATACCGCTTCCCGTGCGTGGTGTAGCGCATCTCCTTGCAGTTCGCGATGGCAATGGCGGACGGTATGCCCCTTTCTTGCAGGTAACGGAGCAACGCCCGGTTCTGCAAGGGTTGCACTTCCACATCCTCAAAGCTGTGCCCGGCGGATTGCCGCACTTCGGGATAATGTCGCGGCTCATAGTCCCGCAACGGCATGTCCGCCACCTCCGCCACATATCTCGCTTGCGTGAGGAAGTCGCCGCTTTGGATGAACTCCCCCGCAAGGGCGAAGATGTTGCCGCCCTTGCCCTCGCCAAAATCAAACCAGAGGTTCTTCTCCGGGTTTACCTTGAAGGAAGGCGTGTGTTCCTCCCGGTACGGCGACCTGTACCAGATGGCATTGACACGCCTTTGCACGGGATGATGCCCCAGCCGCGCAAGGAAGTCCTCCAGCGGATAGTGTTTCATCGCTTCTATGTCCATAGGCGCACATTCAGTTGATGATGAACTTGATACCTATCCCGTACTCCGTGTGGCACACGCCCATGCTGCCGCCCCACAGGAAGCGTTCACGCAGCGAAGCCGTCAATGCGATGAAATCCGCGAGGTACACCTCCATTTCCAGCGTGGCGGCGCAGCCATAGACAAAGGCGTCCCTGTTGTTCAGCCTCGCCCCGTCGTACAGCGTCTTCTCGCCCCAGTTCACCGTCTCGTACCCGGCAAGGGCCGATGCGCCAACGTAGAAGAACACCACCTTCTTCGCATCCGACAGGAAGTTGTAGTAGTAACCGCCCTCCGCCGTGAACTGTGCCGCAGGGATGCTTTTCGTCCGGTAGGAATGGCTGGTTTTCAGGTATTCCACCCCGTACACCCACTTGTCGCCGCCTTTGGCGTAACTTGACAGCATAGCACCCAGCACATAGCCGTCCGCCTCGTTCAGCCCGGCTTTCAACCCGATGCCCCGCATCTTCGGCAGGCACCGTTGGGCTTCCGCCCGTCCCATGCAAAGGACGGACAGAAGCATTGCAAGGAAAAGGACTCTCGCTTTCATCGCACACGCAGTTCGTTGATGGTTTCGGCCTGTACCAAGTCCTCGTTCTCCACGGTGAACGTCAGGTGACGCCCGCCGTCCTTCTCGTTCATCTCCACCACGAGCCGCTTGCCGTCGGGGATGGTGAACTTCGGCAGGCAGAACACCGTGCGTTCCGACTGCTTGCCTGCCACGCGCACGGCGTAGTTGTAGGCGCGGAGCGGGAACAGCACCTGCTCCTGCATGGCGGTGCGCTTCGCCACCTGTTTGTCCACAATCTTGAACGTGATGTAGTCCACGTCGAAAGGCACGTTGCTCTGGTTCCTGATTTCCGTGTGGAAATACAGCAGGTCGTTATGTACGTAAATACCTTTCAGGATGTACTGGATGCCGAAACGCTTGCAGCCGATGTGCTTCACCTTGCGCTTGTCCTCCTTGTGCAGCGACTTCATGATGAGGTGCACCAGCATCGGGCTTTCGCTGCCCAATTCCTTCAGGTAGATTTCCTGCGCATTGTTCGGACGGTTCACCGTGCTGCCGTCGTGGATAAAGTCCTTCATCTCCACGTTCAGGATAAGCGGCTCGTCGGAGTATTTCACATTAAATGTGTAAAATGACCCGTCTTCCGTGATGACGCTCATGTTCGTCTCGCTGCGGAAATTCTTTACCGTCGCCTTCACGCGGATGACGTTCTCCGCACCGTCCGCCTTGCCCGCAATCAGGTTGGGCGAACCCAAGTCCACGTAGCGCACCGCCGCCGGAAACAGGATGTGGACGGTCTTGTCATACGTGACCTCCAGACCGTGCGGCGGTATCATGCGGTCGAACATCAGCTTCTTCGTCAGGCCGTGGTACAGGTCGCCGTCCTCTTCTTCCTGCGGATAGACCTCTTTCGTCAGTTTCAGCCCGTCCTCCTTGGCGGTGGCGGTGCTGTCGTTCGTCACTCCCTGCGCATAGGTCGCACAGGCGATGCCCGTCAAAAGGGCAAACATCATCATTACTTTCTTGATACTCATTTTTACTTTGGATTTAGTGGTGATTAAAAATTGGTTTGTTGGTTGTTATTATTCCTTGTTTTGGTAGAGCAATACTTTGTACCCCGATTTCAGATGCACCTTGACCGTGCGCATCCTTTTCGAGATGTACTGCGATATGCCCTGTATCGCCCCTCGCCCCAAATCGGAGGCGAGCTGCGCCCCCGCGTCGGTGGAGATGTTGATGCTGCTGCCGAGCGAGCTTCCCATGTTGGCCCCGATTTCCTTCGCCGCGTCAATCTCCATCGAACCGGGGATGAAGATGCCCGCCTGCCCGTCGCTGTCGTACACCTCCAGTTCCACCGGGATGATGGTCCCCTGATGCTCCAACGAGGTAATGTTGATGCCGAGCCTTTCGCCCTGCAACCGTGCCACGCCAACGAGGGTCGTATTCCGTGGGATTATCCTGCCCGACACACGCATCGGCTTCAGCAGCCGGAGCTTCACCGTCTGCCCGTCCGTCAGCGTCTGGTCGCCCTGCACACAGGCGGCGATGGTGTTCTTCCCCGTCGTTTCCTCCGCACCGATGGCGGTGTGGAAGCCGTAGTTGCGTTCCCCCGAATAGTCCGCGATGAATGCCGAGTCCGTCATGGGCTGCGGCAGGGCGGACACCACCGTCCGCCTCACATCGCTTACGGGTTCAGCCTTCTTGGTCTTTTCACCTGTACTGACAGAACTTTCCGCTTCTTCGGGTTGCGCGGTTTGCCCGGCATTGTTGCCATTCTGGTACTTTGCCGCCAGCTCGTAGGACTTTTCCAGCAAGGCAACCTGTTCCTCCATCGTGGACGGCTTGCCCTCCTGCGCCACAAGCATGGCTTCCAGTTCGTCGATGCGCTTTCGGAGTTCCTCCTTTTCCGTGTCCTCCTTCGGCGGCTCGTAGAACGTGCCGAGTGAGGTGTTCAGCCGCTCATAGGCGGCTGCGGAAGTGCAGATACCTGCCTGTGTTTCATCCTCTGTTTCTTTTTCGGGCGTGTCCGTCCGTGTCAGACGGTAGTCATCCGATACGGTGTCGCTACCATCTTTTTCACCGTCGTTCCAAAAGGCGGACAGGTCGCCCACCATGCCACGGCGTTCCTTCTGCTTGTTTTCCAAATCCAGCTGCTCGTAGGCTTTCGCCTTGTCCCCGATAATTTTGGAGTCTTCGGGAAGGGGCATGTCCGTGTTAAATCCCTGTCCTTGCTCCGCTTTCTCCTTGTCCTCGGAGGAGGGAGCGAAGATGAGCCACATGCACCCGGCGAACAGCAGCACCATCAGCGGATAGACCAGCATCTTCTGCCTTTGCTGACGCTGTTGTTCGGTCAGCGGCTTCTTCTCTTTTGTTCTCGTTTCATTTTTCTGTTCTTTTGTTTCCATCATCAGTTCAATTAGCTTGTCAAAGTCTGATTTTTATTCCTTTATTCTCTTTGCTTACCTGATTCTGTAAGCGAATGGGCATTTTATGCGTACCCAAGGCAGTCGGATGGAGCTTCGGTTTGTTTTTATCCGGAAACAACCTCTGCTCCAAGTGTTCCAGTCCTATCCGGGACTGCTCCTTAATGATACGGTTATGATGCCCTATTGTACGTTTAGGGTACGTATCATCCCCCAAGTCACAACGGACTACGTAATCCAGCAACGCATCGCTTATCTTGCCGAATGATTCCGCCAACCCATACTTGACCAACAGAGGCTTCGGAATTTTTGTCTGCCCGTCCCATCCCTTTTGAGAGAGTCCGTGAAGCACCATCCGTTCCCGGTGCAGGGCTTTCCGGTAGTCATCCGGGAACTTGCCTTGCACTTTCTGCTCGTACAAATCGGAGGCACTGCGCATAATCCGTCCTTTTTCCTCCTGGATGGCCGCATCAATGGAGTCCGCCGACCAGTGATTGTCCGCACGCATTTCCTTGGCCCGTTCCCATTCGAGGTCTTCTATCTTTTGGTACATATCCATCAGACCATGCCTGATGGCGGTCAGGTCTCCCGGATATTCCCCATGCAGGGCAAGCCGCTTCAAGTAGTCGAGTTCCTCGTCCTTCATGCAATACCCTACCAGCTTATGGGCGGTAGCCACTTCTTCCGGATTGGGCAGAGGACATAGGGTATGGCTTTTACCCGTATGGGCACTGCAAAGCAGCGTGTACATGGCATTCAGTTTTTGGGGAAGTGTTTCATTCCCCATTTTCAATCCGGACAACAACCAGACCTGCTGTTTGCCCCAATCGGTTTGTTGCAGTACATCCATAACCTTGTGCCAGCCGCTGCGTTCCGTCTGGTCCAGATTCCGGAAGAAACGGTAATCCCAAA
This sequence comes from Parabacteroides johnsonii DSM 18315, assembly GCF_025151045.1. Taxonomy (NCBI): domain Bacteria; kingdom Pseudomonadati; phylum Bacteroidota; class Bacteroidia; order Bacteroidales; family Tannerellaceae; genus Parabacteroides; species Parabacteroides johnsonii. The sequence continues at coordinate 2,810,344 of NZ_CP102285.1, read as the reverse complement.
GTATTTTTGCCTGTTCCTCCGTAATTGCCGGACGATGCCCGTTCCTTACGATGGAATCGGCAATGGCATTGTAATCTAGGCGAAGCACCTGATGGCAGAACTTCAAGGTCGGTTTCCATCGGAATCCGGCATCCTGCAAGTTTTCCATCTTTTCCCATATCCAATCTGATAATTTCATTGTGGATTCAAATTTGAGTGATACACCTTATTATATATTTCCAACTTCTCGATGTGCCGTATCTTCAACGCCTTTTCACCCTTGCCGAAGCCGATAATGGCGGTGGCGGTCATATAGAGGCAGAGCGAAGCGAACACGGCAAACGCCGCAATGACTATTCTTAACCGCGCTTTTGGTGGCAGGGCGTCCAGCTTCCCGCGCAATTCCGTCTTGAAACGGGTGGTCCACTTTTCAATGAGATTTTTCATCTTTCCCATACGCATTATCGTTCTATCGTCCGGATGTCCCTGTTCTCCAATACCGTGAAGCCCTCGATGGTGAAGCCGTTGGGGTTGTCGTCCGAGCGGCTTGCGTTAAGCAGGCGGCAGGCGGTCACCAATGTGCGTTCCGTCACGTTGCTCTCGCGGATAATCATCTGCCTTGCGTATGTCCGCGCCTCGTAGGGATAGCGGTTGAAATTGCACACCACGCTGTCCACCTGAAGCACTTGGTTGATGTTCCCGGCGATGACGCGGTTGTAGAAGCCCTTTTCGGCGAAGTCGGCGTAGTAGTTGTACGCGCTCTTGTCCGCCAAGAGCAGGGCACGCTTCACGTTGTGCTCGATGGCGCTTTTCTCCGGCGAGAGGGTGAAAAACAGTTCGTGGAAGCGGCGCACGTGCTCCCTTGCTTCCGCCGGGCGGTTCTGCGACAGGTCCTGCGAGAGCGCGAGCATCAGGCTCTTGCCCCCGTCGAGGACGTATATCTTCTGCCGCTGCGCTTCGGCGAAGCGGAAGGCGCACACCACCGAGCAGACCACCACGAGGGCGCAGGCCACCGTATAAACGATGCCGAACAGACGTATCTGCCGGAAGCTCGTCTCGATGTTCTTGAGTGATTTGAATTCCATTTTTCTTTTTCGTTTTTATTGGTTTGTAATTGGAAGCCATCCCGCACCAGCCGCAGACCTGCATGACATCAGTTACGGACTCATGTACCATCAGTTCCGGACTGATGCAGGATGAGTTCCGGACTTATCTTCGGAACAGCTTTCCCGCCGTTCCCTTGATGAGCTTTCCCGCGCGACCCGCCACGTTCCCTGCGGCGGCTCCTGCCACGCTGCCGCCCAAAGCCCCGGCGGTGTTGATGTTCTTGTTGTAGTTGCCTATGCCGCCCCCGGCTTGGATGATCCATCCGGCTACCGTCGGGATGGTGAAGTAGCCTACGATGCCGATGATGAGGAACACGATGTACACCCCGTTGCTCGCCTCCACCGAAAAGTTCGGGTCGGTCTGCATCGCCTGTATATCGTTCTGCAACATCAGGATCTGTATCTTCGCCAGTATGGTGCTGAACAAATCCGATACGGGAAGCCACAGGTAAATCTGTATGTAGCGGCTGAACCACGCCGAGAGCGTCGAGTGGAAGCCGTCCCATACGGCAAAGGCGAAGGCTACCGGACCCAGGATGCTGAGCACCACGAGGAAGAACGTGCGGAGCGTGTCGATGATGAGCGTGGCTGCGGCGAACATCAGTTCCAGCAGTTCCCGGAACCAGTCGCGCACCGTCTTCTTGATGTTGTACGCCGCCCGGTCCATGTACATCCCCGTCATCGTCACCAAGTCCGAGGGCGACCAGCCCAGCTCGTCCAGCTGGCGGTCGAACTCTTCGTCGCTGGCGAGGTAGGCGGTTTCCGGGTTGCGCATCATCGCCTCGTATTCCAGCCTGTCCTTCTGTGCCCGGTACTCGTTCATGTCGAAGGTCTGTTCTTCAAGGATGCCGTGTACGCCTTGTACGATGGGGCTTAGCACGCTGTTCATCGTGCCCAGCACGACGGTCGGGAAGAACAGGATGCACAAGCCGAGCGCAAAGGGGCGGAGTAGCGGGTACACGTCTATCGCCTCGGCGCGGGCGAGCGACTGCCACACGCGCACCGCCACGTAGAACAGCGCGCCCAGCCCAGCAAGCCCTTTCGCCACGCCCGTCATGTCCGCGCACAGCGGCATCATCTCATCGTAGAGCGAAAGGAGTATCTGGTGAAGGTTGTCGAACTCTCCCATGGCCTACCAGTATTTTTCGTTGGGATTGCCGTACAGACCCATCACCCGGTCCATGTCGTTCTTCTTTCTCGCCCGGAGGTAGGACACCGAGATGGTCTTGTTCGTGTAGTAGCGCACGAGGTTGCGGTAGTTCATCAGGCTGCGGTAGGCGTTGTCGATGATAGCCAGCCGTTCCGCGTCCGTGAGCGACATCCCCGTCACGTTCACCACGTTCTTCAGGTCTTGCAGCACGTCCGAGCTCTCGTCTATCAGCATGGCGTAGCCTGACGATATGGCTGCAAGCTCTTCCGGCGTGTAGTTCTCATCAGAGAGCATCTTCTGGTAGTTGTCCACGTATATCTCGGAGATTTCCATCACCAGCCCGATGCTTTTCGACACTTTCACGCCGCCCTTCACCACGTCATGCACGGATTTCAGTGCGTCGTAATACTTCTTTCCCTGTTCAAACACTTTCTTGGTTTCCAAGAAGCCGTTGAGCGTGTTCGCCTTTGTGCCCGCCGTCTCCACCATCTCCTTGGCGGAGTTGATGATGCTCTGCGCGAGGTTGCCGGGGTCGGACACCACCCATTGGGCGTTTGCCGTGCCTGCACCCGTGAGGCACAGGCAGACCGCCACCAATGGCATTTTCAGTTTTTGTCTTGTTCTCATTCACGTTGGATTTAGTGGTCATTGTTTTTATTGTTCTTCTTTATTTTCTCCGCCAATGGCTTCATCCGTGTTCACCCGGATATAGTCGCCGTTAGGCGAAAAAGACAGGACGTCCGTTTCCTCGTTGTACACCACGTCGATGCGGAAGCCCGTGTTCATGTAGAGGTTGCCGTCCGCTTCCTTTTGCAGCAGGTAGGTCTCCGGCTTCAGCTTCCGGCGGACGCCCGCCCTGCGGAACAGCGTCACCTTGTAGAGCGTGCCCTCCTTGTACACCAGTATGTCGGGCTTTCCCTCCACACTTTCCCAGTTGCCGCAAATCTTCTCGCGGATGTCTTCGTTTTCTTTCATTACCGTCTCGCAGGCTTGCAGCATCAGCGACGCCAAGCCTATCATGCCGCCGCACAGCAGCAGCCGTTGTGTCTTTGTCAGTTCAATGTTCATTTTCTGTTTCAATTTTTAAGGATGAATAATTGGTTTACTGCATTTCTTCTTTTTGTTTCTCCGCAATCTGCCGTATGGCAGCTTCCATGTCGCCGCCCAGCTTCTCCGCCAGTTCGCGGACTTCCATCTTCTCCGTTTCCTCCGTCGTATAGGCGAGGTACTCGTGCATGGACACCTCCGTGGCGTACACCGCCGACTGTGTACCGCCCAAGCCTATCCAGACCTCCTTGTACCGCCTCGACGGGTCGTTGGACTGGTTGATGGAGAGTATCTGCGACTTCTCCTTTTCCGTTAGCCCCAAGAGGGACTGTATCTGGTCAAAGCGGTTCATGAACTTCCGCTGGTCGAGCAGTATCTTGCAGTCCGAGTTGTTGATGATGGACTCCTTGACGATGGGCGAGCTGATGATGTCGTCCACCTCCTGCGTCACCACAATTGCCTCGCCGAAGTATTTTCTGACCGTCTTGTAGAGGTACTGGATGTAGGATGCCATGTTCGCCGAGGAAAGGGCCTTCCAAGCCTCTTCCACAATCAGGAGCTTCCTGACGCCTTTGAGCCGCCGCATCTTGTTGATAAACGCTTCCATGATGATAATCGTCACTACGGGGAAAAGCTCGGCATTATCCTTCACTGCATCAATCTCGAAGACCACGAACCGCTTGTGCAGCAGGTCGATGTTCTCCGTGGAATTGAGCAGGAAGTCGTAACGTCCGCCCTTGTAATACTGCCGGAGCGTGGTCAGGAAGTTGTCGATGTTGAAGTCCGTCTTCGCCACCTTGATGTAGCGTTCCTCCATCTCCTTGCGGTACACGTCCCTCATGTATTCGTAGAACGAGTTGAACGACGGTGTGATGTCCTTGTCCTGCTGGATTTTCAGGATGTAGGCGTTCACCGCGCTGCCCAGTTCCGCCGACTCCGTTTTCGTGGCGGGTTCGTTCTCGCTTTTCCACAGGGTCAGCAGCAGCGTCTTGATGCTGTCCTTCTTCTCCACGTCGAACACCCCGTCGTCCGTGTAAAACGGGTTGAACGAGATGGGCTTGTCCTCTGTGTAGGTGAAGTAGATGCCGTCCTTCCCCTTCGTTTTGCGGTGTATCATCTCACACAGGCCTTGGTAGGAGTTGCCCGTGTCCACCAGCACCACGTGGGAGCCTTGCTCAAAGTATTGGCGGACGAGGTGGTTCATGAAAAATGACTTGCCGCTGCCCGAAGGCCCCAGCACGAACTTGTTGCGGTTGGTCGTCACGCCCCGTTTCATCGGCAGGTCGGAGATGTCTATGTGCAGGGGTTTGCCGCTGATGCGGTCCGCCATGCGGATGCCGAAGGCGGACGGAGAGTCCTTGTAGTTGGTCTCGCCCGCGAAGAGGCACACCGCCTGCTCTATGAACGTGTGGAACGACTCTTCCGCCGGGAAGTCCGCCGCGTTGCCGGGGATGCCCGCCCAGAACAGCGTCGGGCAGTCCGTCGTGTTGTGGCGTGGCACACAGCCCATGCTTGCCATCTGGCTGCCCCCGTCGTTCCGGATGCGTTTCAGCTCCTCCGCGTCATCGCTCCATGCCATCACGTTGAAGTGGGCGCGGACGGACTTCAGCCCCTGCGAATGCGCCTCGTTCAGGTATTCCTCCACCCACTCGCGGTTGATCGCGTTCTGGCGGCTGTACCGGGAGAGTGACTGCATGTTCCTCGCCGTCTTCTCGAAGCGGCGCAGTTCCTCGTCGCTGTTGCCGATGAAGACATACTGGTTGTAGATGTGGTTGCAGGGCAGCAGCAGTCCCAGCGGCGCGGCGAAGGACAGGCGGCAGTCCGATCGGTCGGTGGACAGCCTTTCGTAACGGCAGTCCGTGGCCACCGCAGCGGGCAGGTCCTCCGTGTCCGACAGGGTGTGCAGGCACAGGCGGTTGTCGCCGACACGCATTTCCCTTGCCGTCATCTCGATGTCCTCCAGACAGTCCGCGTTGTCCAAAGAGAGCGCGAAATACCTGCCTATGATGCCCGTCTCCTTGTCCGTGCCTGTAAGCTCGTCATCGGAGAGACGGCGCAATTTGATATGCCCCGAATCGTTCAGGATACGCGCGAACTGCTCCACCGCCTCGATGAACTTCACCGCCGTTTCCTTGTCCTGTATCTCCTTCGGCACGATATGCCCACGGCACAGCGTGTTCCAGTTGCTCTGCTGCCTCATGCGCTCCTTCGTGGTCTTCGTCAGGAACAGGTAGCATTTGTGGTGGAGGAACGGACGCTCGTTGAAGTGCATCTCGTAGCTGCGGGCGAGGAAGCCCATGCCTTCCCTGCCAAGGTCGGGTCGGTACCGCTCCTTCACGTACCAGTCCTGTTTGTGCAGCACCGAGTGGTCGGGCAGCACCTTTATCGCCTTGCACCACGCGGCATGAATGCCCTCGTATTCCTCCGCCGTGACGGTATAGACCTCCGGCAGCTCCACCTCGAAGGCGGCGGTGATGTCCGCGTCTTTCGAGACGATGCACCCGTGTTCCACCGAGAGCAGGGGGAAGCGGCTTTCCAGCGTGGTGGCTTTCATTACATTTCTCATACGTTTCTTCCTTTCTTCTTTTTTCGTTGTAACAGATTGGACACCCGTCTGCGGTGGAGCACATGGCGGGGGCGCATCCGTGCCGCGCCCAGCTTCATCAGCCCGTGTTCGCCGTACTTCGCGTTCAGCCGGAACGTGAGCCACACAAGCGAGGAAGCCGATACGGTGCCGAAACCGATGCAGAGCCATTGACTTGCGCCCGCCATGTAGAGGATGACGAAGAGGATGAAGGCGGCGAGCAGCCCGCCCGCGAACAGGAACAGGTACTGCGCCTTCAAGCCCTTGAACTCCACCGGACGACCGATGCCCTTGTTGATGGGGTATTCAGCCATTGTCCTTATACCTATTATTATATATGTATAGCGGATGCCCGTTTGTTAAAGGAAGAATGAGCGCAGGATGGTCGCGCTTACAATCAGGAAGATACACGCGCCGAACCAGCTTGCGGCGGTCTTGGAGGTGTCGGGGTCTCCTGCACTGAACTTGCCGTACACCTTGATGCCTCCGATAAGCCCGACAACCGCGCCGATGGCGTAGATAAGTTTCGTCGCGGGGTCAAAGTAGGAAGTGACCATGCTGGTGGCTTCGGTGATGCCCGCCATGCCGTTGCCCTGTGCGAATACTTGGACGTTTGCAGCCAGCAGAAGGGCTGCGAGGATGATTTGCTTTTTCTTCAATGTCTTTGTCATAATCGTTACTTGTTTTTGTGCCTCCGGGTCGGATATTCCCTTTGGCGGTTGATACTTGTTTTTAATTTGCGGGCGTTTCTGCCCGTTGTTGGATTTAGTGGTTTCGGTGGCAAGCCGACGGTTTAGCCGTAGTCGATTTTCTTCGCATCTTGTTACGTTTTTACTTGTTATACATAGTCACGGATGTTGAAGTTCTCGAAGCTGTCCGGAACTTTGGGCACTTTTGGGGGCATAACCGTTGGTGCTGGTTTTGCCTGTAACGCTGACACGGAGTCCAGATAGAAGTCCATCAGCTCGTCCAGTTTCTTGCGGGTCGCTTCCGAACTTTTTTCTATCATCGCGAACAGCTCGTTGCCCTTCATGTCGCAGAACACCATTCCGGCGTGGCGGCGTTCCTCTTGCGTGGCTTTCGGCTTCTTCGCCGTCCGCATGGCAAGGTCGATGTCCTCGAAGGTCAATCCGCCCGCTTCATGGGGGTCGCCGTCATAATCCCCGTCTTCGTCATATTCCGCCCCGATGTCGGAAACACGCTTGTCGGCAAACACGTCGTCCAGTTCCTCATCGGGAATCTGGCGCGACGGCCTGGCTCCCGAAAGCCGGCTATTGAGGGAGGCCGTCTCATCGTCAAAAGCCACATCCTTTTCGTCCACCTCCTCACCGGAGACTTGCCGGGTGGCATCGGGCACCGATGCGGCAGCCTGCGGTTTCCTTTCAGGCATCCGGAACAGGCTTTTCCCCATGATGTCGCCGGACCTTTCCGGTATGCCCACATCCTTTTCCTTGCCCTCTTTGGGTACGCTTTCCTCCCGGCGTTCCCAAGTCAGGTAGATGACCATCCACAGGTTGAAGGCCATCATCAGCACGATGAACAGCTCGGCCATAATCAAAGCGGCTGCGAGGTTTCACGGCGTAGCAGGGCGTTGATGTCGTCCCCATAGGTCTGCAAGTGCTCTTCCAGCACGTTCTCAATGTACCCGCCGATGGTGCTGGCATTCCCGCCCAATGTCCGCACGATACGGGACAGTTTCCCGTGCATCTCGCGGCTTAGGTAAATGCACTGGCGGTGCGCCCCTTGCCTAGGTGTCAAATAGCGGAGGAACTCCGCCGCCTTTTCCAATTGAGTGTCGTCCACGATGTGGATGACCACGTCCGCCGTTTCCAGGTTCTTCACTTGGGGAGTGTCCGCCTTCGGGCTGCCGTTCCCCCTTTTCTTTGTTCTCGAATTAAAAAATCCCATCTTGTTTTCGTTTTTTAGGGTGAATAAAATCAATAAATGTCCTCGTAATTCTTCTTGTAAAGCCGGCGGATCACTTCCTCGTATTCGCGGAAGTGCTGCTCCAGCACACGGTCCACATAGACCGACAGCGTAAGCCCGTTCTTCCCAATGACCTGCACGATACGCTGTATCCGCTCGTGGTAGCCCTTGCGGATGTAGGCGGTCTTGCCCGAACACACGGGGATTTTCGGTGCATGAAGGAAGCGTTTCAGATATTCCACCTCTTTCTTCGCTTTCGCTGGCACTTTTTCCGTTTCTCCTGTCGCCCCGCCCGGGGCGTCTCCATCCGTTCCGGCATTTTCATGGGCGGCGGGCGCGGGCATTTCCGGGCGGAACGAGTCCAGGAACTTGCCGGGGTCAATATCCACATCGAGTTTCTTGGCCATCGGTTCAACGTTTTACGATGCCGAGTATTTCCTCCGCGAGGGCATCGATGCCGCTCCCTTTCGCCAACGCCTTGTCCGGCGGCAGCAGCGTGGAGCGGAAGAACGGGCGGTCTCCTTCCTCCGAGCCTTCCTTGCGGAAACGCTTGCTGTCGGGCAGGCAGGTGTCCAGCACTTCAAGCCCCATCCCGGCGATCACCTTGTCATAGATGTCGTACAGGTCGGTCTTCTCACGCTTGTCCACCATGTTCCACAAGAGGCGGATGCCCTTGATGTTCGACTTGCCTGTGGTGATTAGCGTGTCGTTGATGACGCTTGCGTACTTCAGCGAGCTTTCCATGATGAAACGGTCTGCGGCTATCGGGCAGAAGATGTAGTCCATCGTCGCCACCGTCCGGATCAGGTCGAGGTTGTTCACCGTACCCGTCAGGTCGAAGAAGATGAAGTCGGGCGGTGTCGCCGACTCGACAAATGGCCTGACCGTTTCAATCGCGTTGCCGGGACGGCTCCCCACAATCGGGTAGGCGCGTTTGCCGATGCGCTTGAACTGCTCGTAGGCTATCTTGCGCAGGTACGGGTTGCGCTCGATGCTTTTCAGGTCGCGTTCGCGCATGTCCTTGATGCTGAACTGGGGGTAATCGCAGTCCACGACCGCCACATCATACCCCTTCACGTAATACAGGTAACTCGCCATCAGCACGGTGAGTGTCGTTTTGCCTGCCCCTCCCTTCTGGGTGGAGAAGGCGATGAACAAAGGTTCTTTTTTCATGCTTTCTTCTTTTTTATTTGTTAGACATCCGTTTCTTGGTCCGGTCGGCAGCCATCCACTCGCGCAAACGGGCAGGTAGTCCGGCGTGCCAACCATTCCGCCTGCAAAGGAAAATGACTTTCGCCAAGGTTGTATCTCTTTGCCGTTGCGTGGCAGCATTTGGCGTTGTCGTGGCAGCTTGTGGCGTTCTTTGCCCGACCTTGTCGCCATTTCCTTTGCGTTTTGACCGGTGTCCACTCTTGAACATTCCCAACATTCCCAACATTCCAATGCCGGTATGCCTGCGTGCCGGCAGGCAGGTGAACAGGCTGGCGGGCAAGAGTGCCTGCCACCCGGCAAGAAAGAATGCCTGCCGGTTCGTGGGGCTATTGGTTTCAAACAGGTAAAACTCCTTTGGGCAATGCCGCCTCGTGGACTTCTTAACGCATTTCTGCCATTGCTTTCCTATCGTTTCCTTTTTTGCTCTTTGGCATTTCACCGTCCCAATGCCTGTATGCCTGTGTGCCGGCAGGCAGGCACAAGGGCAGGCAGACTGGCAGGCGGGAGAACAGGCAGGCAAGAATGCCCGCCACCCGGCAAGAAAGAATGCCTGCCGGTTCGCAAATCAGAAAGCCTACAGGCTGGCAGCTATGCTTTTTTCACTTGCGTGGCAGCATTTGGCGCTGTCGTGGCAGCTTGTGGCGTTTTTGAGCCGTATTTCAGACCTGGGAAACGCCCTACCTTTGCACCCAAGCGGCAGGGCAAAGCCGAAAGCGCGTACCGCAGGCCCCGGCTCCGTCCTTCTTTTGGGCAGCAGAAAGGTATCGGGCAACCGATGCCTTGCAGGGTCGGTAACGACAGGTCTATCCCCAATCCGTCGGGTACGGATTTTTGTGTCCTTTAAGACACAGCAAGGTATGTTTCGAGTTACTCGAAACCTTGCGGGTTACTCCCGCAAGCCTTGCCCCTGAAAGGGGAAGGGGCTTCCTCTCCGAAGTCGGGAAGCCTGTCTCCACCTGCGGTGCGTATGCCGAAGCTGCGCTTATGCCGTGACACCACTAAATCCATAGTAACAATGAACAGAGAACGAAAGAAAGGGGGCAGACACCCCAAGTTGGAAAAGAGGACGCACCATGTGATGCTGCGTTTCAGCGACGAGGAATGGCTCAGGTTCCTCGCCATGTACGAACAGACGGAGGTCAGGGCTAAGGCGGTCTTCGCCAAGGCCCGCATCTTCGGGGAGGAATTCCGCGTGTTCCGGGAGGACAGGACGCTGGTCGAATACTACGCCAAGCTGTCCTCTTTTCATGCGCAGTACCGCATGATAGGCAACAACTACAACCAGGCCGTCAAGGAGCTGCGCTGCCATTTCTCGGAGAAGAAGGCGATGGCGTTGCTCTACAAGCTGGAGCAATGCACGAAGGAACTGGCGGCTTTGACGCGCCGGATTGTGGAACTGACAAAGGAGTTCGAGGAACGATGGTCGCAAAAATCAGTTTAGGGAAATCGCTGTTCGGGGCGTTGGCGTACAACGGGGAGAAAATCAACAAGGAGCAGGGCAAGCTGCTCGGCACGAACAAAATCTTCGACGGCTGTTCCGGAAAGATGGACATCTGCCGTGCCATGCAGGACTTCTCCCGTTACCTCTCCCCGCACACGAGGACGGAGAAGCCAGTCATGCACGTGTCGCTCAATCCGCATCCCGACGACCGCCTGACGGACATGGAGTTGGAAGGCATCGCGCGTGAGTACATGGAACGGATGGGCTTCGGCGAACAGCCGTACATTATCTACAAGCACGAGGACATAGACCGCCACCACCTGCATATCGTGACCATCCGCGTGGATGCCGACGGCAGGTGCATCAGCGACCGCAACAACTTCCGCCGCAGCAAGGAGATTACCCGTGACTTGGAACGCAAGTACGGCCTGCACCCCGCCGACCGCAGGCAGCACCGCAACGACAATCCGCTCCGCAAGGTGGATGCCTCGCAGGGCGACGTGAAGCGTCAGGTGGCAAACACCGTCAAGGCGGTTATGGCTACTTATAAGTTCCGGACGATGGGCGAATACCGCGCCCTGCTCTCCCTCTACAACGTCACGGTGGAGGAAGCGCGTGGCATGGTGAACGGGCGCGAATATCATGGTTTGGTCTATTCCGCCACCGACGATGCCGGGAACAAGGTGGGCAATCCTTTCAAGGCGTCCCGCATCGGGAAGTCCGTCGGCTATGAGGCCGTGCGCCGCAGGTTTGAGTATTCCAATGCCCAAATTCGCGACAAGCGTCTAGCGGACATGACGCGCAAGACCGTTGCCGCCGCATTGGGCAGGACGTACCGCAAGGAAGAGTTCATCGCCCTGCTCAAAGCGAAGGGTGTGGACGTGGTGTTCCGCCATACGGACGAGGGGCGCATCTACGGGGCGACCTTCATCGACCACCGCATGGGCTGTGTGCTGAACGGCTCCCGGTTGGGCAGGGAATTTTCCGCCAATGCTTTGCAGGAGCATTTCACCCTGCTGTATGCAGACACGCCGCCAATGCCGTTCGCCGTTACACGGGACGAACCGCAGACGGAAGCCCATACCTATGTGGAACACGACGAGGGTCACTCCACGGGCTTGGGCTTGCTTGGCGGCGACGCATCGGGCGCACAGGCGGAGGAAGCCGCCTTCGAGCGCGAACTCAAACGCAGGCGGAAGAAACGCCGCAAGGGTTTGGGGCTGTGATTACCTAAGTACGGAACAGAGGGTATCTAAGTCCGTAACAGAGATACCCTAAGTCCGTACCTTAGGTTGCCACGCTTCCGGACAGGAATTAAACACTATTATTCATCAACTAAAAACAGAAACAGATTTATGTCACAACAGGAAGACGATTTGAGGGCGTTGGCGAAAATCATGGACTTTCTCCGCGCCGTGAGCATTATTCTGGTGGTCGTCCACCTCTATTGGTACGGGTATGAAGCCGTAAGGCTGTGGGGCATCGACATCGGTGTCGTGGACCGGATGCTGGTCAATTTCAACCGCACCGCCGGGCTGTTCCACCATATCCTTTACACGAAATTTTGTGCGTTGTTGTTATTGGCTCTCTCGTGCCTCGGCACAAAAGGCGTGAAGGAGGAAAAAATCACGTGGGGCAGGATTTGGGCGGTGCTTGCCGCAGGGCTGGCGTTGTTCTTCCTCAACTGGTGGTTGCTCTCCCTGCCGCTGCCCGTGGAAGCCAACGTAGCTTTCTACACCGCTTCAATGGCGGCGGGCTATGTGTGCCTACTGATGTCCGGCACATGGATGAGCCGCCTCTTGCGCACCAACCTTATGGAAGACGTGTTCAACGTGGAGAACGAGAGCTTCATGCAGGAGACACGCCTCATGGAGAACGAGTATTCGGTGAACCTGCCCACGCGCTTCTATTACAGGAAGAAGTGGAACGACGGGTATATCAACGTGGTAAACCCGTTCCGAGCCACTATTGTGCTGGGCACTCCGGGCAGTGGAAAATCGTATGCCGTGGTAAACAACTTTATCAAGCAGCAGATTGAAAAGGGCTTTAGTCTTTACTGCTACGATTTTAAGTACCCAGACTTATCGACCATCGCCTACAACCACCTGATGAACCACGGCGACGGCTACAAGGTCAAGCCGAAGTTCTACGTGATCAACTTCGACGACCCGCGCAGGAGCCACCGCTGCAATCCCATCCACCCGGATTTCATGGAGGACATCACCGATGCCTACGAGAGTGCCTACACCATTTTATTAAATTTGAACAAGACTTGGGTACAAAAGCAAGGCGACTTCTTCGTTGAGAGTCCGATTATACTTTTTGCCAGTATTATCTGGTTTTTACGGATTTATCAGGATGGAAAGTATTGTACCTTCCCACACGCCATTGAGTTGTTGAACAGACGGTATGAGGATGTCTTTCCTATCCTCACCAGTTATCCCGAACTGGAAAACTATCTTTCGCCCTTTATGGACGCTTGGCAGGGCGGCGCAGCCGAGCAGTTGATGGGACAAATTGCATCAGCGAAGATACCGCTCTCGCGCATGATTTCGCCCCAGCTCTATTGGGTCATGTCCGACAGCGAGTTTACGCTGGACATTAACAATCCCGATGAGCCGAAAATCCTCTGTGTCGGCAACAATCCCGACCGACAGAACATCTACGGCGCGGCGTTGGGCTTGTACAATTCACGCATCGTGAAGCTCATCAACAAGAAGGGCAAGCTGAAGTCGGCGGTAATCATCGACGAGCTGCCCACGATTTACTTCAAGGGATTAGACAACCTGATTGCCACCGCCCGAAGCAACAAGGTGGCGGTCTGCCTCGGCTTTCAGGACTTCTCGCAGTTGAAACGCGATTATGGGGACAAGGAAGCGGCGGTTGTGATGAATACGGTGGGTAACATCTTCTCCGGGCAGGTGGTGGGTGAGACCGCCAAAACGCTTTCGGAGCGTTTCGGGAAAATCTTGCAGAAGCGGCAGAGCATTACCATCAACCGCGAGGACAAGTCCACCTCCATCAACACACAGATGGAGAGCCTGATACCCGCAAGCAAGATTTCCACACTGACGCAGGGCATGTTCGTGGGTGCGGTGGCCGACAATTTCAACGAGCGCATCGAGCAGAAAATCTTTCATTGCGAGATAGTGGTGGACGCGGAGAAGGTGAAGCGCGAGGAACAGGCTTACCTGCCCATCCCAATCATCACGGACTTCACCGATGCCGACGGCAACGACCGCATGAAGGAAATGATACAGGAGAACTACAATCGCATCAAGGCGGAAGTGCGGCAGATTGTCGCCGACGAGTTGCAGCGCATCCAGTCCGACCCGGAACTGCAACACCTCTTGCAGAACAAGTAGTAACGCCATAGGCGAAAAAAGGAAAATCCTTAACTCGGCTGGATGTCCAGACCGGGCTAAGGATTCCCTTTTCTCATTGATTGACCCTTGATAGTTATTGCATTGATTGCTCCGCCTTATACAGCAGATGGGGCATTTCCTTTCCATTGTATATGATGATGGTATGGCTACCGCAAGGCTTCATGCCAATGGCTTCCGCCACACGGATGGAGGGCGTGTTTTCGGGACGAATGCTGCAATAGACCTCTTGCAAACCAAGTTCCTCGTAAGCGTACCGCAGGCATCTACGGGCAGCTTCCGTGGCATAGCCGTTGTGCCAATACGCATTGTCCAGGATGTAGCCGAGTTCCACCGCTCCATTCCCGTTTATCACGCTTTTCATCAGCCCGGCCTGTCCGATAAGTTTGCCCCGGTCTTTCAACACAAGGGCGAAATAACCGTAGCCATCCTTGCGGTAACGGGAGAACTGGCGGTTTACCCATTGCCGCACCTCCTTCTTGTCAAAGCCGTGTTCCCATGCGTACATGACTTCGGGCTTGCCCATAATGGCGAGTAACGCGCCCATGTCCTTGCGGGTGATTTTACGGATGACAAGCCGTTCCGTTTCCATGACAATGAGCGACTCGGCGTAGGTCTTTATTTCCATACCGTCGTCTTTCCATTCCTTGACCAGCTGCCGGACTGTATCATCCACGAGCCTGCGGTAAGCGTCATCGGGAACGGCTTTCAAATAAAACGTGTCATTGGTTTCTTTCAGTACCCAATCGGCTATGTCCTGCAAGTCCTTCCCCTCGGGGATGTAGTCCTTGTGCATCATGTACTCGTTGATGTTGTCCTCCAGCAGTTCCCTCATGGCGGTACGGGTGTCTTCCTCCAATTCCGAAAACGGGGTTTCCGCTACTTGAAAAATGTCGTTGTCCCATTCATCCGCTTCTTCATCGCCCTCTTCCGGCACACAAACGCCCCGTTTCATGTCCAGCATCTCCTGAGCGAATTTCCCCGACTCCCTGTCCTTGTACTTCTTGGCGTATTTTTCCAGCAGTTCCCAGTCCTGCCGCCTCATGGGGAAGCGGAATGCGGCGCTCTCCACCTCATTGCAGCGCATCATGTCCGCCTGTTCGTCCTTTGGAAGCGACTGGCATTCCTTGCAGATGTGCAGCGCGTGTCCTTTGCCCGTGAAGCTCTCGTTGGACTTGTGGCAGCCGCATATCTTGCAGTAGTGTCCGCTGTGTTTCTTTTTCTTCTTCGCCATATTACTCACTCCTCTCCAGCAAAGCTTTCCCCTGTTCGGTGAGTCGATACTTCTGTTTGGGATGTTTCGGCTGGTTCGGATAGAGCGGTTCCACCAATCCGGCTTCCATAGACGGGTTAAGGTAATTGCCCAAGAAATTCTCCCTGTCTTTCAGTTCCATCATTCCCATCATTTCTTTCAGCGAGCAGGTGTGTTCCCCTATCAGTTCAATGAGCCGGACGATGCTTGTCGGGTACTTGTCGGGCACTTGTCGGGTACTTGTCGGGTGCTTGTCGGGTGCTTGTTCTGGCGTTTCCCTCTTGTAACGGAAAATCACCCATACGGAACTTCCGTCCGTGTGAAATTCCGGGTCGGGTATGCCTGCACGATGGCACTCGTCTATCATCAGTCTAATGCCGCGCCCCCAGCTCTCCAACAGTTCGCTCTTGTAAAGCACGTTGGCTATGATGAGGTTGGGGGGCTCTGAACTGTGTCCGCCAAGCAGTTTTTCAAGGGTCATGTCGGGAGGAAACGCGCCGCTGCTCTCTATTTCCACACGATCGTCATAAATGGCGATGCCCACCGAACCACCCGGACGGTGGTAGGCCCTGTGACAAAAGGCGTTGATACAACACTCCCTTAATGCCTTGTATGGGATGCTCAGCTTTTCTTCACGGTACAGCCCCTCTATTTTTCCCGACAAGGACAGGTGCTTGAAAAAGAACGACATGGCGGCGTCCAACAACGCGTAAATGTTCCCTTGCAGGCGTTGGTTGTCCATGAATTCCTCTTTGGTCGTACCCCTAAACCTTGCCATTCGCAACAGGCATTGGGGATAGTCGTACAGATTGCGCCCGAACAGCACGGCAGCGGCATTGTTCAGCTTCCCGTCATGCAGCAGGTCGAATTTTTCAAGAATGACTGGTATTTCCTCTCGGATAGTGGTTTCCGGCAAGCGTCCGCAGCTGATTCCGGCACGTACCGCGCCGATGATGGCATTCTCGTCGAGGTCGCTGATTTGCAGGTCGGGATTGGGCATCGCCTCCCAACTGTATTTGCCGCCCCTTTGCATCAGCAGGTGGTTGTACTTGTCCTGCGACATGACGGATGTCACACTTTCTATCCGCTGGTAAGCCCTGCCTTTGTACGTGAATGGGCGCATATAGCGTTGTTCCTCCGCATATAAGGCAATGACTTGCTTGTTCGTGTCGGGAATACTTATGTATGAGACCTTTATCGTGGCAAATGGCTCAATCTGGCGGATGGCTTCCGCTATTTCCCGTTTCGTCTTGTCGCTCACCTCCTGACCGATGATTTTCCCGTTGTCCTTGACACCGAACAGCACCGTGCCGCCCTCGCCGTTGAGGAAGGCGCACAATGTTTCCATGCCGCGCTCCAACTGCCCGGTGGTCTGCTTGTATTCTGTCCGTCTCCCTTCATCGCCGGAGGCCAGTTTGCTTATATCGTCTATATGGGTTATATTCATGCGTAATCGTTTGGAGGGCAAAAATAATCATTTGACCGACAGATACGAAATTTTGGAGCATTTTCTTGCAATCTGCCATTGATTGAACAGGAAAAAGGAACCGGGAGCAAGAGGGGCTTCTACCCATACACCTTGCTCCCGGCAATAAATCGGACAGAAACACTTTCATCTCTTGCGTGCCCGTTCCCGCTCATCGTCTTTCACGATCCGCTCGTTCAACTTTTCGGAAGCCCGGTCGAAGAAATAGGTGCGGCTGTCGTTTTTCCTACGCCGGATATCCACATAGGCGTTGTAGCACTGGCTGGCTTTCAGTTCCATGCCGAAGATTCGGGAGAAGTGGGCCATTAGTTCCTGGATGCCGGTTTCACCGCCGTTGATACATTTCAGGGTGTCGAGCCCGTACAACAATTCCACCAGGTCGGATATGCTGCCCGTCCAGCATATCGGAGGGGCGTCAGAATGAGGAGCGCCGGTTTTCTCGCCGGTGAACATGCGAGAGGGCGGTGTCGGCAACGGATGGTATTCACGGGCAAGGAACCGTAGCATCTTGCGCACAAAGGCAAGGGCCTTGTGCACATGCAGGTTCAGTTCATTTTCATGACTCCTGCCTTGCAGGGCCTCATGGTATTGCAGTTCCGTTTCCGCGTAGCTCAGGGCGTGCACCGGGTGGCCGCTCCCGGACGGGGTGAGGCAGAGCTGGATGACCCTTTGGGTGAACTCATCGTAGGCCGTGCGTAACCCGGCGCGGCTCTCGGGATTGCTTATCAGACGGAAAAATTCGGTTTCCGTCAAAGTGAGATGTTCCATTTGTTCCTAATCTTTTTGTTTTTAATCGGATGAAATGTGCGCACATACATCCATAGGAGCAAATGGCAGTCCAATTATGGTGTCATGGCGATAGAATCTTACACAATTCGCTATAAATCAGATTATTCATGAGCAAAAAAAATGTTTTCAGAAAGAATAAGCAACCCTTTTCCCGTGTCCGACTTCCGGACAAGTGTCCGTTTTTCGTACACTACACCGCCATGTCACTTCTTCGTCTGAATCCCATACAGATCCATTTTCTCGTACAACGTGCTCCGGCTTATGCCAAGCAGCCTGGCGGTCTCTTTCCGGTTATGCCCGGCCTTTTCCAAAGCCTGGCATATCCGTATCCTTTCCATCTCTTCCCCTTTCAAAGTAACGTCAGGGTCGGAAGGCTTTTCCGCTTCCTCCAAGTTCAAGTCCTCCGCAGTCACCATCTCCCCTTGGGCAAAGAGCACGGCGGATTGGACCACCTGTTTCAATTCCCTCACGTTTCCCGGCCAGTCATGGGCCAGCAGCCGTTTCTTCGCCTCCGCATCAAAACCTTTTACCTGCCTGCCATGTTCTTGGTTGTAAAGTTCCCGGAAGAATTCGGCAAGCGGCAGGATGTCATCCGGGCATTCCCTGAGCGGGGGCACTGTCACGGTGTATTCACTCAGCCGGAAATACAAGTCCCGGCGGAAACGCTTTTCAGATATGGCTTCTTCCAGATTCTCATTCGTTGCGGTGATGATGCGCACGTTGGCTTTCCGGTCTTTTGTACCGCCGACCGGGCGGTAGCGCTTGTCCTGTATGGCGCAGAGCAGCATCTGCTGCACGCCGAGGGGAAGGTTGCCTATCTCATCCAGGAACAACGTGCCGCCCTCGGCTTCCGCCCAATAGCCTTCCTTGCGCCCGACCGCTCCGGTAAAAGCCCCCTTTTCATGCCCGAACAGGGCGGAAGCGGCCAGGTTCTCGGAAAGCAACCCGCAGTCCACCGTCACAAATGGTTTGTCCGCACGGTCGCTCTGGGCATGTATCTTCTCCGCGATGTGTTTCTTCCCGGTTCCGTTTTCACCCCGGATCATCACGCAGATGTCGGCTTTGGCCAGGATGTGGAGACGCCCGAATACTTTCTGGTAAGCTTCGCTTTCCCTCATGAACAGGGGTTCCTCATGGAACGACTGCCTTTTCTGCAAGTCTTGGAGCATGGCGGGAAGCTGGCTGGTCAGCAGTTTCTTGGGGATATAGTCTTCCGCCCCGGATTTCATGGAGCGCACGGCGGTGGACACTTCCGCATAATCCGTCATGATGACGCAGGGATTGCGCTTTCCCTGTCGGCGCAGTTCCTCCAACAGCTTGATGCCGTCGCCGTCGGGCAGCTTCAGGTCGGCAAGCACGATGTCGTCATCGTCCATCGTGGCAAATAACTTTCGGGCACCCGCGCAATCTAAGGTGCTCACTGTCCGGTATCCGTTTTCTTTCAAAAAATTGCAGACATACCCGCTGTACACGAGGTTGTCTTCCACTACGATAATCTTTCCCATTTCTTCATCTCCTTTCCTGCGGCTTTTATGATGGTTTCTCCTTGTTCCAGCACGACACGGACTGCGCAGGCGACCTCTTCGTCCGAGCGCGGTTCATTATGGATGGCTTCATGTAACTTCTGCAAGGGGCGTTCCGTCCGTATCACCATCCATGAGCTCCTCAAATGGTGTACCAACCCGTTCAAGGCTGCCAAGTCTTTCCTTTCGGAAACCCTCCGGACTTCCTCCATGTCCTTCTTCGTTTCGGCAATCAGCTCCTCCAAGGTTTTCCGCTTGTCGCCGAAAGCAAGCAAGGCGGAAAAGTCCGGCTGCCGGTTTCGTCTTTCACGGCTGTAGTGTCGTGTCGTTTCCATCAGCTCGTCTATGGAAAACGGCTTGGGAAGCAACCCGGAAAATCCGGCCTCCCTCAGTTCATCCTCCGATACATAGCCCGCCGCCGTGGCTGCCACCACGGGAATGGTGCGGGAATTGCCGATGTCGGACATGCGCAGCAGCTCCAAGATTTCATAGCCGTTTGCTTCCGGCATTTTCAGGTCTGTTATCAACAGGTCATAATCCTTGTCCCGTATCCTGTCGGTCAAATCGGTCAAGGTCAGGCAGGTGTCGCACGACACGCCGCATTGAAGGTACATCTCGCGCATCAGGCGGAGCGTCACCGGATCGTTGTCTATGGCCAGCACGGAACATCCGGCCAGTGAGGGGTGGACATCCTTCGCTTTCTCTTCTTCCGGAACTTCTTCGGCTTTCGGCAGCGGAAGGACAACGGTAAAGCGGCTTCCCTTGCCCGGTTCGCTCTCTACGGAAGCGGAACCCTGCATCAACTTTACGAGATTGGCCACGATGGCAAGGCCCAGCCCGAATCCGTCCTGTGTCACGGCATTGCCAAGACGCTCGAAAGGGGCGAAGATCTGTTCCTGTTTTTCTTTCGGGATACCTGTTCCGGTGTCCTGCACGGACAGGGTGAACAGTCCGTCCTTGTAATCCGTATGGAGTGTGATGCGGCCGCTGCGGGTGAACTTGAGCGCGTTGGAAAGCAGGTTGCTTCCGATGCGCAATATGCGCTCCTTGTCGCCGCCCAGCACCTCTGCCGTCCGATTGTCGGTCACGAATTCGATGCCCTTGGCTTCCGCCAAAGGGGCGAACTCCGTTTCCAGTACAGTGGCTATGGACCCAGAGCGGAACGGACGGATGTTCAACTTCTCTTTCCGGTTTTCCAGCCTGAAAAATTCCAGCAGCTCTGTGGTCATGGAAGCCATGCGGTCCGCGGACTCACGCACGATGCGTATGTGGCGTGTCCGGTCTTCCGGGGCTTCATCCCGGAGCAAAAGCTCTGCATTTCCGCTTATTGCCGTCAGGGAAGTGCGCAGTTCGTGACTGACGGTCTGCATCAAGTTACGACGAAATTGCAGCAACTGACGGTTCTTCTCGTTGCTCGCCTGCAATTCGTCGATAAGTCCTTCGCGTTTTTTCTTTTCGCTGAGATTACGTCGGATTTCCCGGTGGATGGCGATATGGAACAAGACCAAAAGGAGGATGGCGGCGGACAAAGTAGAGGCTAGCAGGAGCGTGGAGCGGTTTTGCGCTTCCAGAATCTTGTGCTCCCGTAAGGAGCAGGCCTCTTGCGCCTGCCGGTCCAGATGCTTGATGAGGTGGTTCAGCCGGGCGTTCAAGGCAAGATTGTGGGCGTACAGGCTGTCGGCGCTGGTTTCCATCTCTTCTGTTCCTTCCTGCTGCATAGCAATCAGGCTGTCGCTGAAAGCGTGCAGTTCCCCGGCGGAAGGCAATATACGGACGGTTTTCTTGGCACCCAATGCTCCCAGGAGATTGTCCCTTCTTTTCCTCACGGTACGTATGCGGGTGGCACGTTCCGCCACTTCGGGCAGATGGTTGACCAGAATGCTGTCCGCTGCATCCTGCATCCCAATGGCTTCCACGACACGGAACAGGTGCGTTTCCTTGTCAGCAAGCAGGTGCCGGAGCGTATCAATCTGTCCCGGACGCACATGCTGCCTGCACCGGGGCTTCAAGGCCAGCAGCAGGCTGTCCGTGGAAAGGCGTTTCCGGCGATAGTATGCCGTATCCGTATTTTCCTGGCTGATCAGGCTCTCGCCCAGCAGGGAAAGCTCGGTGATGTGAAGCTGTGCGGCATGGATGTCGTTCCGTACCGATTGCAGGTCATGCACTTCGGAATCTATTTCCCGCATCCGGCCACGCTCATGGATAAGGATGACCACCATTCCTGCGATGACGGCCAGCAACAGGAAGCTCCCGGCATATATCTTTTGTGTCAAGGATACTTTCATTGCTAGTCATATTATTCGTAGCGCATCCTGTTAAATGAATGTGCTACTCGTTAAGGTAGCAAAAATAGGAATTATCTGTTATAATCCATGCGGACGATTCGGAGTTTACGAATAATTACCATTTTGGTACAATTCAAAACAAATTAAAACGCTTTTGGAATAAAAGTAGAAAGCCCTTGGACTCCAAACGGGGCAAGGGCTTCCTTATTTTGTATTGGAATACAAATCCAATACAAATTCAATACAAATCCAAGAAATTACATCATGGGCATCAGGACCAGATCCATTCGAAGCATTCGATATCATCCTCTGACAGATCGTCACCGATTTGCAGTTCTATGAGTTCCAGTTCTGTTACGGATTTTATGGCGTGCTTCTGTCCTTTGTGAATATGAATCACATCGCCGCCCTGTAGCACTTTTGTTTTCCCGTCAAGAACGAAACAGCCGGTTCCATCCATAATCGTCCATATTTCTTCCCGGTGGGAATGCCGCTGGTAACGGAAGCTTTCCCCGTTATGGATACAGACATGCCTGACCAAGAATCGGGTCCCGCTTCGGGAGGTGAAACGGGTAATGACTTTGTAAGTCCCCCAAGGCTGTTCTACATAGCTTGAATCGCTGTCATTCGCGTAGTGAGAATCACTATTTTGACAAGCCACATACGGTAATTCTGCTCCTTTGCCTTCATGGAGGCATGGCACGGCTGGTGACATTTGGTTGTGTTCGGGATGGATAATTGTCTTTTTGTTCATATGCAGCAACGACATATACAAAACAAGCACCTGAAAGTATATTTGAGTTTCACCTCCAGATGCTTGTCGTCAAGTTGTAAAACAATAATCAATTATTGCTTGTACCTCCGTCGTGGTTTCTGTTGTAAGAGGTTGCTGTCACTGCCATATCTCCGTATTGCCGTCCGCTGACTGAACGGTTCAACGCGGAAACAGTCAGGGTAGTCACCTGCTGGGTCCCTGTCACGTGCAAGGCTGTACCAATGGGCAAGGTAACATTGAGGGGATAACTGCCCGTGGCCGTAGTGACGTTCGCCCCAGCGATGCGGGCCAAAATCTCAATCAGGTAAGCGGTTATCCTGCTGGTACCTGACGAAGTGATTTCCGTTCCGATGTGGTAGGTAAACGAAGCCGAACCTACTGTTATATCACCCGAACCGTACAGGTTATCCCACAAGTCCTGTTCAAAGGCAAGCGGCGTGGTCGTGGAAGAGGAGGTCACATCAGCACCGAAGAGCAATGTATAGGAAGTGAACTGGTCGGCAAATACGGTCACCTGTCCGCCTTCCACCGTGTACTCGGCATCCACCCATTGTCCGTTCACGTATTTCTGTGCCGTGACGGATTGTGCCACTTCCGCATCCACGTCGTAGGCCAATTCAATGGGACTTGAAAGCGTGGCATTCGCATCGCTACAAGCTACATTGGTTCCTATCAGCATGACTCTTTCTGCCGCGCGGGTTGTGGTACGGGTATTGGCCTCGGCTTCATCCAACGTGTAAAGCGGCGTAACCACAATGGAACTTCCAGCTGGCAATTCTGCTGCTTCAGGTACGGTGACAGCCACAGTGACCGCTCCCTCGTCATTGCCTTCGATGGTTTCAGATGTCACGTTGGTTTCCGTATCGCCACTAGCGGCAACCTCGATGGTCGTGCCCTCATTGGGCAGGGCCACGTTCCACACTACATTGGCGGCATTTCCGCTTTCACTCACGATAACGGTCGTTTCTTTGGTCTGTTTGCCTGAAGCGGATGCTGTCAGCGTATGACTTCCTGCCGCTACATCTTCAAAAGTGAACGTACCGTCTGCGCTTGTTTGTGCCGACGTGCCGTCCATGCTCACGGTAGCTGTAAGCCCGTTGCCGTCTATGCCGGTTACACGCCCACTGATACTGTGCGACACAGACACGGTGGGCGGTGTCACGTTGCTGTAATCCGGGTCGTCATCACTGCACCCTACGAAACTGGTGGACAAAGCCACACTGAGGAATGCGTACATTCCAAACTTTGTTAGATTTTTCATACTCAAAAAATTAATTGAACAACTAAAATTAGATATTGTAATATTATTGTGAATATTTGAGAAATTATCGTTGGAGTCGTTGTGCTTCAATCAGTATTGCTTTTTTTACCCAACAGGTTTAACTTGAAGCAAATACCTCCCGTGAAATGTTTCCCGTTCTGCAAGGTCGCCTGCAAAAAGAGGTGTTTCCACAACAAGCAGTCTGCGCCGATGTTAATATCGTCACCGGTATATTCTACCATCGCCCGAAGATTCCTTGCAAAGGATGGGCGATAGGTAATGCCGGCCGCTATACCCCGCCATTTGGCATTGAAATCCGAAGTGAAATAACGGTAGGTCAAATGTAGACCAAATTCATGCCGTTTGTACATAACGTGTTTGCTGGCAGCCACATAATAATTCTGGAAATAGTCGTTGACCGGATATCTGCCTTCGGCATAGGATTCGTTCACTTTGCGTCCGGGATCTTGTGCGCCAATAGCAATCGCTGGCCACCATTTGCCTTCCTTCAGTGGGCGGACTTTCAGGTGAAAGTGACGGTCTTTCTTATGATGTCCTACATTGCCATCATTGTCAATTCCTTTCAGGATGGTGCAAACGTATGCTATTTCTATCCATGAAAAAGGGGTAATGGCCAGAAAATGGTTGGTCGTGTTGAATTTTTCTCCTTCATATTGGTAGGTGTCGGGAAGAAATTCCTTGTTCAAGAAGAAAAAACCGACACGGGCTTCTCCCTCTGTCGCCATTTCCGCAGTGGGCACGTGGATCATGCCTGTTACACCCGAATAATCTTGTGCCAGCAATGCCGGATAGCCACATACCATAACAAGAAAGCAAATCAATAATCTTTTCATTTCTTACCTCCTTTCTTGGTTGTGAAATCCGGCTTCATGGTGTTGCTTCCCCATTGCAGGGCGTTGCGGTCAAACCAGCCCTCGCGCTCGTTCTCCTCCGGGTCTGTCGTGTACATCTTGTTGGCATAGGCATCACCCTCCATGCTGTATGTCAGACGGAAGTTAGAAGCCGGACGGAAATTGGCCGTGCGACGTTTCCGTTTGTAAGGTGGTATCATCATCACCACCTTAAAACCGGCATTCTTGCCTCCCTCATTGCTGTACTCTCCATATAGCCCCACTGTGCAGTGGTTGAAATGCCGCATGGCTTCCACAACAGCCCCATAATCTTCATAGAGGAAGCGTCCGCCTCTCGCGCGGAACTGCGTATTCCATTTGTTCAGATAGACATCGGCCCCAAACAAGGCAGTAACCCGTTTTGGGGTACTTGCCTCCCAGTCCACTGCCATAGAGCAATAGCCGGTTAATCCGGCTTGTGCTTCCAATGCAAGCCATCGGTTTACCACATACATTCCTTTCAAGTCCAGTCCATACCGTTCCCGTCCGAACAATCCGCTGCTTGCCTTTAGAAACCATCGCGAGTTCCAATGGGTTTCCTTGGATAGCACTGCCATGTTCAGCCGCACTTTCTTGTATCGGTCGCCATAGTCGTTATACACCGGCACTAATGCCTGCGCTGCGGCCTGCCATCCTTTGCCCATGTTCCATTTCACTCCGGGTGTCAGGTTCAGCAGAATTTCATACACTTTTCCATTGTGAAACAAATCCCGGTAATTGAAATCTGCCCCGACAAACAGATCTACCTGACCGGCAGGTATGGACGGCTGTGCAATTATGGATGAATGCCCATAAAAGACCAGCATGAATAGCAAGATGAACAGTTTCTTGCTTTTTCTCTCGTAAGCTCTCATTTTTTCATATATGCTCGTAATTATTCGATTGTCTATTGGTGTCATAGTTCATATCCCCGTCATCTTTCATCCGATGCCTTTTGTGATGTTTTCTACGAAACGCAAGTTTCTCTTCATCCTTTTAACCCAATGTGAGCCATCCCGGTTTTACTCCAAGATGGCTCACATTGAAACGGCACTCGCACAAAGTGACTTTCAGCCTTTCACCTGAAAAGAGGTGAAAGGTTTATTTTCCCCAATCATTTATTCACACCTTCATTAGTCCGAATATAATCCCCCCATGATAAAACGTTGTTTTAGCTTCCGCCTTTGCTTAGGTTAAAGCAAACATGTTCTTCAAAACATTTATAGCTTGGCATACAACTTGTCCGGTGATTATTTTTTGTCCAAGACCTCATATATGGAATGTTGGCTCTTGAATTCCGGCACCATGTCTTTCATCCGTCTGACGATTTCCATGTCACTTTCCGTCACGCTGGCCCTCACCATGTCGTTCACTTGCCGACAGGCATCCTCGTAATCATATTCCCGGACTTTGGCGATTTTTATTTTGGGATGGAACGTGGGCTGCGTGTTTTCCTTCTCGTTCAACACCTCTTCATAAAGCTTTTCGCCATCGCGCAAACCGGTGATTTGTATCTCCACATCCTTTGCCCCGCTCAGCTGAATCATCCTTTTTGCAAGGTCGATAATTTTTACAGGATTTCCCATGTCGAACACAAAGATTTCTCCGCCATTCCCCATGGTTCCCGCTTCCAACACCAATTTGCAGGCTTCGGGTATCAGCATGAAATAACGCACAATGTCCTTGTGGGTCACCGTTACCGGACCACCATGCTTAATTTGCTCCTTGAACAGTGGAATGACAGAACCGTTCGATCCCAACACATTTCCGAAACGGGTAGTTACGAATTGCGTTACCCCTTTCACCTTGCCCTCCTTGATGGCCTTGTCCAGACTTTGCACATAAATTTCGCAAATGCGCTTGGAGCATCCCATCACATTGGTCGGGTTCACCGCCTTGTCGGTGGATACCATGACAAATTTCTTCACATCATACTTGACGGACAAGTCTGCAATGATTCGTGTGCCGTCCACATTGTTACGGATGCTCTCACCCGGGTTGTTTTCCATCATCGGTACATGCTTGTAAGCCGCCGCATGGAACACATAATCCGGTCGGCTTTCTGCAAAGATTTCCTCCATCCGCTCCTTCATGCAGATGTCGCTGACGATGGTCTGCGCTTCGATGTCCGGCCATTGCTTGGCCATCATCAACCGGATGTCGTGCAACGGAGTTTCGGCTTGGTCTATCAGGATGAGCCTTCGGGGATTAAACTGCGCCACCTGCCGTACAATCTCACTGCCGATGCTCCCTGCGGCACCCGTTATCAGGATAACCTTGTCTGTCAGTAAATCCTTCACCGAATCGAGATTGATTTCTATTTTCTCACGGGGCAGCAAGTCTTCTATTTCCACTTCTTTTAGCTGAGTGTGGCTCAGGTCGCTTTTCCCGTCCCATTCTTGTATGCCGGCAGTCATATGTATTTTGATGCCTGCTGACACCAACCGGCTGACCATATCGGGATTGTTCCGGATGGCATCGTTTTTTAGCGGAGATACCAGCAAGACTTTGGCATGAAGCCGTTTCATTTCTTTCACCAGGTTCTCATCGTTCGGATACACTCGCACGCCCAACAGGTATCGGCTGGTCATATCCGATTCGTCCGACACAAATCCGGCAAGGATAAATGCGGATGCATCTTGGTTACGGATGCTTTTGGCCAATCCCACGCCACCGGCTTTCACCCCATAGATGAAGACCCGCTTGGCTTGTTTCTGATGGAAAGCGGAATCATACAGGAATTTCACCAGAACACGCATAGCCCACATTAGTGTGGTCGCCAGCAAAGCGGCAAGTCCGATGTCCCTCATGCGTATTTCCATGAGCCAGCGGTCTGAATGGAACACATATTTCATTCCCATGATCAATACCAGTCCGGTCAGCATGGCAAACCCTGTCCGCTGCAAATCCACAAAGGAGGAGTAACGGATGATTCCCGAATAGGTATGAAACAGCCTAAAGCCTATAATATAGAAGAGAAGGTAAAAGCTAAATGCTCCCAGCAAAAGGTTAAAATGCTGAAGGGTATGCAATGTTCCGTTGTTGAGCGCATAGACGAAAAAGTCCGCGCCCAGCACAATCAGGCAATCCAAAATGAGAATGACCCAAAATGGAAGTGCCCTCTTGGAAAAATACCAATTAGAAAGGCTTGAAATCATTTACTCATCTGTTTTTATTGGATACTGTTTTTAATCGTTTCTACAATGTACATCACGTCTTGGTCGGTGACGTAGGGTCCGGCTGGCAAGCACAATCCCCTCTTGAACAAACGCTCGGAGGTTCCATCCGTATAACATGGATTCTGTTTGTACACAGGCTGTAGGTGCATCGGTTTCCACAACGGACGAGACTCTACGCCTGCCACATCCAAAGCGATGCGCATGGCTTCCACATTTCTATTTGGTTCGCAATCCGTATGAGGATTGGAAGCGGCATGGGTCACACCGGCTGCACCTCCTACCGCACCTTGTATCACACTTTCATAAGCATGTTCCTCGCCTTTTACGCGGAGGTCAGGGTCAAGCAGGATGGTGGTCAGCCAGTAATTGCTGTCAAAACGAGGCGAAGGATTCTCATGAATCGTGATTCCGTTTACCTCCTTGAGCAGTTCCTTGTACAAAGCCTGTACATGCCTATGATGGGTAATATGCTCATCAAGCACGGTCATTTGTCCACGTCCGATACCAGCGCATATGTTGGACATCCGGTAGTTATAGCCAATCTCTTCGTGTTGATAGTAAGGATAAGCTTCCCGTGCCTGAGTAGCGTAGAACATGATTTTCCTTTTTGATTCCTCGTCCGGGCATATCAATGCACCGCCACCGGAGGTGGTAATCATCTTGTTTCCGTTGAAAGAAAGGATGCCATACTTTCCAAAGGTTCCGCAGACTTGTCCGTCATACCGGCTGCCAAATCCTTCGGCTGCATCTTCAATAACCGGAATACCGTATTTGTCAGCTACCGCACAGATTTCCTCTATCATAGCTGGCATACCATACAAGTACACCGGCACAATGGCCTTCGGTTTCTTTCCCGTGACTGCCATTCGGTCTGTTATCGCCTTTTCCAAAAGTTCCGGGCTCATGTTCCAAGTCTGTGACTCTGAATCCACAAATACAGGTGTGGCCCCCAAGTAAGTCACCGGATGGGCTGAAGCACAGAAAGTGAAGCTCTGCACCAACACTTCATCCCCGGCTTTCACGCCGCAGGCAATCAATGCCAAGTGTACCGCAGCTGTGCCAGCAGACAAAGCCACCACTTTTTTGTTCAGTGAGTTATCGTGCAAGCCCTCTGTATGATTCACAAATCTTTCCAAGTCTTCCTCAAAGCCGTTGACATTGGGGCCGAGGGGGACTACCCAATTGGTATCGAAAGCTTCCTGAATGAAAGCCTGTTCCTTGCCGCTCATGTGGGCAAGGCACAAATAGATACGTTTTTTTGCCATATCAAATATGATTTTTATAGTATGCAGTTGTGTGGGCATTTGAAAACAATCAAATGCCGATGTATTTTTCAGATAAAAATTGATTACCTATGAAAAGGAGGCAAGCTTAAGATAATAGTCTTGCCTAAACCAGAATTTTATTTCAAGTAACGGATAATTCTGCAAGGATTGCCAAATGCCAACACGTGGTCAGGTATATCTTCCGTGATAACGGAACCGGCTCCTATTACGCACCACTTACCGATACTTAAGTTCGGAATGGCAGTTGTGCCCGCACCAATCCAGCTTCCTTCCCCGACATGAACATTTCCGCAAAGCGTTGCGTGCGGGGAAACATGCACATAATCTCCGATGACGCATTCATGATCCACAGAAGCACCGGTATTGATGATGCAATGTTTTCCCGCATTAGCATCCGCTTGAATTATGGCTCCTTGCATGACTACGGTTCCATCTCCAATCTTTGCAGTCGGAGAGAGAATGGCTGACGGATGGATGGCTTTTCCATAGGAAGTCTGCAATCTTTCCGCCACCTGTTTACGAATCTTGTTGTTGCCGATGCTTATGATGAATGGTGATTCTCCGGTAAAAGTATGCCGCACCGGATAACCTTGTAGTTGGTCAATATTCGGATTGTCATCTATCAGACCGTCCACCCGTACACCGGATGCCTCCAGAATGTCAATGATTACCTTGGCATGGCCGCTTGCTCCATATAAATACATACGCGAATCAGTTATTTCCGGTAAAAGGTTCCATCGTGGCGGACGTTTCCGAGGAAATACCTTCCCGAACCAATACCTTCTTTATAGTTAGTAAGATGATTTTCAGATCCAACAGGAAAGAACAATGGTCTACATACCACACGTCCAGTTCAAACTTCTTGCTCCAGCTGATGGCGTTCCGCCCATTGCATTGCGCCCAACCTGTGATTCCCGGACGTACTTCGTGACGCCTTGCCTGTTCCTTGTTGTATAAGGGCAAGTATTGCACAAGCAGGGGGCGAGGTCCAATCAAGGCCATGTCGCCTTTCAACACGTTTATCAGCTGTGGCAACTCGTCAATGGAAGTGGAACGGACAAATCGGCCCACCTTGGTCAGCCGTTGTTCATCCGGCAACAGGTTTCCATCGGCATCCCGCTCGTCCGTCATGGTCTTGAATTTGATGACCTTGAAAATTTTACCGTTCTTACCCGGACGTTCTTGCAGGAAGAAAGCCCCCGCACCCTTATTTGCGAAATGCAGCCAAAGGGTAATGACAAGGAGTATCGGCCAAATGACAGCCAATACGCAAAGGACGAGGATAAAATCTATCACTCGTTTCAAACAATGTTTATACATGATTTTGCGTTCACAAATGTACATCGTACATATACATCATATTCTTCGCGTGATTATCGCTCCAAGAAACAAATTCAAATGATCCGTTGGTAATACGCGAGGAATTCATTCCAGAGCCTCTGTTGGTCAAATCGGTTGACGATGGACGGCCGGGTGGAGGCTGCGAAATGTTGGTATAAGGCAGTGTCTTCTACCATCCTTTTCATTTTTCGATAGAGGTCATCTGCATTCCTCGGTTCCACCAGTAACCCATTGTCTTCGGTCACCACATTGTTGCACCCGATGATGTCCGAACTGATGACCGGCACGCCCATGGCGCCCGCTTCCATTAAGACCATGCCGAATCCTTCCCTATACGACGGCAATAGCAGGCATTGCGATGCCGCCAGAAAAGGCCTTACGTCCGATTGTCTTCCGCCATACACCACTCCATCTTGATTCCCCCTTATCACGTCCTGCACACGGGCATCCACAGGATTCTGTTCGTTTTCAAAAGCCCCTAAAATTAGCAAACGTACACGAGGATTCTCTTTCCTGTATCGGGTAAATGCCTCAATCATTTCATTGACCCCTTTGTCCTTGACGATACGTCCCATAAAGATAAATAGGAAATCATCCTTGCTGATGCCGTATTGATTCCTCAGCCCTTCCTTCTCTTCCTGACTGTACGCAGAAGCGTCAAAGAAATCTTTATTGATCCCATTGCAACTGCCATAACCGATTACCCGGCTTTTCCTTGCCGGGCAAATACCATCCTTTGCCAGCGTTTTTTTTACCCCATCACTTACGCACAATACCTGCGTTGCGCACGCGCAAGTCAGCTTTTCCATGCTTTCCAATATCCGCCTCATTATGCCGCTGCAACCTTGGTATCGAAGTCCGTGGCACATATAGATGCGAGTTCTAATTCCCGTCAGTTTGGCTGCAAGCATGGCAAGCAACGCACCTTTTGGTGTGTTTCCATGTACGGCATCCGGTTTCATCATATGGAAATAAGATAAGAAAGCTAACAGACTTTTCAAGTCCTTGAAGAGTGAAATCTCCCGTTTCATGGGAAGTTCATGCACTTGGATGCCTTCCGACATTCCTCTTTCGCCCAATTCATTCGGCTTCAATTCGTTCGAACTGACGAATGTCAAGTCGAAGTGGTTCGACATGAAGTTAAGTTGTCCCTTGAACAGTACCATTGACTGGGCGACTGTTGTGACCCATATTAATTTTTTCATCACTTGAAGTACTGATAAATGTTTACATTATATTGTGCCAGCGGAACAGTGTATACAAATATCACTTAGTTTGCTCTTTCAAAATAATTCTAGGCTTTTGCATTACGCAAACAGAATAATCAGGCATGTCTTCCACAACTACTGCATTGGCTCCAACCTTGCAATAATTGCCAATTTTTACATTTGGTAAAATTTTTGCACCTGTACCTAATTCGCAATAATCTCCTATAATAACATTGCCACCAGCGATTGTTACTTGATGATATATTGTGCAGTAAGCTCCAACTATTATATCATGTCCACATACAATTCCATTAGGTCCATGTGGTAGAAATGGAGGAGTAGTAAACCTACTGCCAGCGTTTACATTCGTACCAAATGAACAATGATGTCGGGCATCTATCCTCTTTATCCAATATAAATAATACAACTTAATTAATAAAGGGGTCTTGTTTTGAGGATTAATAACGATGTTTCTTCTTCTCCAATACTTATCGTGATTATATCCATGAATCCACGCTAAAACTTTTTTTTGCAAAGGGCTCTTATTTACCCCCCCCCCTGTTAAATTTTGTAATTTTTCTTAAGGTGCACATAGGAAAATGTTGGCTAATTTAGTTACAATATTGGGAAATATATTAAATAATCCCATGGAAAACTTTAGTTTAAATGATACTACCGATGAATGCCGTATTTCATTCCAGCTTTCACTAAATTTAAATAGAATCATTTGCTTCTGTTCTTTGGTTGCCATGGGATTCATATAGCTAAGAAGTAGAGCTTTGCAGAGTTGACGATATGAACAATCTTCTAAATCACGTTCAGCTGTTTGCTTAAAAAAAGTGATGCGCTCATTATAAGCGTCAATAAAACTGAGATTTGGTCTCTTTTTATGTTGAGTCATAGTGCTCATTTCATTATACGCATAATAATAATATGGGCGTGACGTGACAACTATTTTCTTTGCCGAATAATACCACCTCCATGTAATCCAATCATCTTCAAAAAATCTTCCTTCCGGTATTTTAAAATTTTTGACAATGTTCGTTTTGTAAAGTTTTCCCCACACAATAATTTTTGCAGCATCTGAAGTGAAAATGCTATGAGAGTTATAAACTTTTACAGATAAATCCTTTGTAACATTAGGGAATATACGATCATTGCCCCTTACATAATTACATTGCACAATCCCTGCTTGATGTTTCAAGGCTAGGCTAATTAAATCCTGCACATAATCTACATGTAGAAAATCATCCCCGTCTAAAAAAGAAATATATTCTCCTTCCGCTAAATCTATTGCGACATTGCGAGCTGCGGCAACCCCTCCATTAGTTTTATGAATAACTTTTATTCTATTATCCTCCTTAGCATATTCATCGCAAATCTTACCACTCTTATCAGGAGATCCATCATCTACAAGAATAAGTTCCCAGTTATCGTATGACTGATGTAGTACACTTTCTATGCAAGTAGGCAAATATTGTTCAACTTTGTAGCAAGGAACAATAATTGAAACTCTAGGTAATAAATTTTTATTCATGAAATACAACTTGTTTTAGCAATCCTCGTATATTTTAGCAAGTTCTTCAAATTTGCTAGAAAGCTGTTCTTGTATCATAGCTCTACTGTGATTTCTTTTCCCACATTCATATGCTTTCTTCTGGTATTCTGTTATGAGAGTAGGGATATCGCAAATTTTTTGAAGTTGAGGCAAAATGCTTTGATAATCTGAACAACAAAATGCCGCATCTTTATCTTTGAGATATTGATAACCTGCATGTTTCTCCCAACAAATTGCCATAATCGCGCAAGACGAAGCCATTAAATCTATTATCTTGGTTGAAAAAGAAACCCTAGTTAACAATCTGTTCTTTTTATCCAATGATTCCACATGAAGGGCAATATCTGCATTTTTATAAACTTTTTTAAGCTCAACTGGAGTTACACTCCCTTTCATAAAGATAAATGCATCCTCAGAAAGTGCCGCTTTCTGCTCTCTGGTCATCTCCTCTTGGGTATAGACGTCAAGTATCATGCGAATGCCGTTCTTGTTTATTACCTGAAGAGCCCTGCCGATTTCAACCAGTGATTTCCAACGGTTACAATATAAACGTCCGGCATATACTAACCGGATAGGTGTTCCTATTTCTTTAGGAGTATATTTGTCAGCGAACTCACCACATTTCATTAACGTTGAACTTTCAATACCATATTCAGACTTATATTCAGCAGCTTGGTCTTGACTGAATGTGAAATAATGGCTGTAAAGTGAGATGTGTTTTGAAAAGCGTTCGTGAATGGCTTTCCTTCGTATCCGATTTAATAAACTTCCGTATTTAGGAACAGATGCTTCATCATCGGCTGTGAATGCGACAAAAGGAGCGCTTGTCATAGTAGACACCAACTTTTCTAAACGCATTTGTTTCGGAGAAATATATCGCGGACAGAACACAATATCAGGATTAAATTCTTGAATAAATTTTTGTAATTCCTCCGTATCGTACCGTCCTGCTAACCAAATAAAATCCCGAAGTAATTGAACAGGCGTATTGAAAGTCATTGATATTTTCTTCATGAATCCATATATGCCTTTCCGCTGAGCGTTTTGCTTTGCTTCTACAATATCTTTAGCCTTACTGATCTTGGATATTTTTCTACCAGCTTTGTGTCCTCCCAGTATTGATTTAGCCATTTGGCCATCTGTTATTTGAAAGTATTTATCACAAATGCTATTTATCGGTAATCCTGGAGATGTATATATTTGGGCGAATTCTGCATTAAAACCAGTGAACCAGTTTGTAAGCACACCATTCCCATAGACATAGTCATTCCATTCTTCGCTAGTAATAAGTAGAATCCTCATGTTTATTTATTTCCTCCACACCATCTTATTTACCACCCCCGTGTAACTCTGAATAAGTTTCACCACCTTTGTAGAAACATTCTCACCCGTATAGTCAGGAACAGGAGTTCCGTAATCACCTTTTTTGTGCAGCTCCACAGCCGTTTCCACTGCTTGCAGAAGCGATTTCTCATCAATACCTGCCAACACAAAGCATGCTTTGTCCAGCGCCTCCGGACGTTCGGTGGAGGTACGGATGCAGACGGCTGGGAAAGGATGACCAACCGAGGTGAAGAATGAGCTTTCCTCGGGTAGTGTACCGCTGTCGCTCACAACGGCAAAGGCGTTTATTTGTAAGCAATTGTAGTCATGGAATCCTAACGGATCGTGTCGAATGACCCGTGTATCTAGTTTGAATCCACTTGTTTCCAAACGCTTACGGCTGCGTGGATGGCAACTGTACAGGATAGGCATGTCATACTTGGCCGCCAAAGCGTTAATAGCATTGAACAGCGAGGTGAAATTTTTCTCCGTATCTATGTTCTCTTCTCGGTGGGCAGACAGCAGGATGTATTTGCCTTTCTGCAAACCCAAACGCTTGTGGATGTCGCTCTTCTCTATTTCCGCTAGGTTAGCGTGCAACACTTCCGCCATAGGCGAACCAGTCACGTAGGTCCGTTCCTTGGGCAGACCACACTCTGCCAAGTAGCGACGGGCATGTTCACTGTAGGCCAAGTTCACATCACTGATGATATCCACAATGCGGCGGTTGGTTTCTTCGGGTAGGCACTCATCTTTACAGCGGTTTCCTGCCTCCATATGGAAGATGGGGATGTGCAGGCGTTTTGCTCCTATCACAGAGAGGCAGGAGTTGGTATCGCCAAGTACCAGCACCGCATCCGGCAGTATCTGTACCATTAGTTTATAAGAAGCGTTGATGATGTTGCCCATCGTTGCCCCCAAATCATCCCCAACGGCATCCATATACACTTCCGGCTCTTTCAGTTTCAGGTCACGGAAGAACACGCCGTTCAGGTTGTAGTCGTAGTTTTGCCCGGTATGCGCCAGGATGCAGTCGAAGTATTGGCGGCACTTCGTGATCACTGCCGCCAGCCGGATAATCTCCGGGCGGGTACCTACGATGATCAGCAGTTTCAGTTTCCCGTTCCCGGCGAATTTAATGTCCGAATAATCTGTTCTCAGTTCCATTATCGCTTTTGTTTTAGAGATTCATGATGTTGTCCTCAGTCAGAGGGGTATAAGGTCCGTCTTTTACTTCAAAGATTACCGTCGCGTTTTCCAAAACCTCCAATGTATGCCATTGTCCGGCAGGGATGTGTACGCCATAGATTCCTGAAGCTACAGACAATTCCTGTCTTTCCTGCACTTGTTTGTCTTCATTGTAGAAGAGGACGTTTATCCTTCCTCTTAACAGGATATAGGTCTCAGCAGTATGTGGATGCCGATGTACAGGTAACTGCGTTCCCGGCTCCAAAGCGTTCAGCAGGCGTTGTGCCTTGGCCTCCAAATCGTCATGCAGATTATAGTTCATCCGCAAACGAGGACTGAGTGTGGCTTTCTCCGACACTTCGTCCAGCAAAATATCATTGATTAATTGCATAAAACATTATTTATCAAGTGCCTATTTATTTTCTTTCAATACCACCTCTTCATAATACGTGTCCGGTCGGTTGGGATCAAACGGTTCGTTAGCCCACATCACAGTAACCAAGTTTTCTGTATCCGATAAGTTGATTATATTGTGCGTATAGCCGGGAAGCATATGTACGGCTTCTATCTTTTCGCCAGACACTTCAAATTCTATTACTTCATCTGTTCCCACCTTGCGCTGCTGAATCAGCCCATGTCCGGCCACTACGATAAAAAACTCCCACTTGGAATTATGCCAATGTTGCCCTTTCGTAATACCCGGTTTGGTGATGTTCACCGACACCTGCCCGCAGTCGGCGGTTTTCAGTAGCTCGGTAAATGAACCTCGCTGATCAATATTCATTTTCAACGGAAAGGCCATTTCCTCTTTGGGCAGATAAGTCAGATAGGTGGAATACAATTTCTTGGCAAACGATCCGGTTGGAATCTGAGGAATCAAGAGGGTCTGGGGTTGACTGTGGAACAATTGTAGCAAATCAACGATTTCTCCTAAAGTCGCCCTGTGGCTTACCGGCACAGCACAATAGCGTCCCTCCGGATTCAGCACCGTTTCCACTCCGTCAAATTCGCAATGGTGCTCATTCCCTGTCAATGCGGCAATCATCTCCTCCACGAGGTCATCGATGTAGAGAAGTTCAAGTGCGGTGGAACGGTCGTTGACTGAGATGGGCAGATCGTTGGCAATGTTGTGGCAAAAAGTGGCAACTGCGGAATTGTAATTCGGACGACACCATTTTCCAAACAGGTTTGGGAAACGATAGACTAATACTTTTGCGCCTGTTTCTTCGCCATAACGGAAGAACAGTTCCTCGCCAGCCAGCTTCGATTTGCCATAGTCAGATTCCCCATATCGCCCTATCAAGGTCGCCTGAATGGATGACGATAGCATGACTGGACAGCGATTGTAGTGTTTGCGCAGCGCATCAAGCAACATAGAGGCAAATCCAAAGTTGCCTGCCATAAACTCGCTCTGCTCTTTGGGGCGGTTTACCCCCGCAAGGTTAAAGACGAAATCAGCCTTAGCGCAATACTCATCGAGCTGTTCCGGAGTGGAATCGATGTCGTATTCCATCACTTCCTCAATGACAAGCTCGCCATAATTGCGTGCCTTGCCATCACGTATGTTCTTGAGTTGGGTGCAAAGGTTCTTGCCGACAAATCCCCTTGCCCCCGTAACCAGTATCTTCATTATTCTGAACGAATTTCTTTTGCATTGGCGCGTTCTATCAAGCCCAAATCTTCCTGAATGAAGCGAAGGCGCATCAATTGCTTTTTCATGCCTTCCACATCCAGCTGAGTCGTGTTGTGGCTATGATAATCCTCTATTTGGGACACCTTTTCGTCTCCTTCAATGAAAAATTTGTCATAGTTCAAGTCGCGGTTGTCACAAGGAATTCTGTAATAATCGCCCATGTCTATGGCTTTGGCCATCTCCTCACGGGTCACCAGCGTTTCGTAAAGCTTTTCTCCATGGCGAGTACCGATGACCTTGACTTCGGTTTCTCCATACTTGGGATTGATTTGTGCGTAAATCTCCTTCAAGGCTGTAGCCAAGGTGGCCAAAGTAGCGGCAGGAGCTTTCTGCACGAAGAGGTCTCCGTTATGCCCGTGTGTGAAAGCATAGACTACCAAGTCTACCGCATCATCAAGCGTCATCATAAAGCGGGTCATGTTCGGATCTGTGATGGTAATGGGTTTGCCGTCCATCATCTGTTCCACCCACAAGGGAATCACAGAACCACGACTGGCCATCACGTTACCATAGCGTGTGCAGCAGATAGTCGTCTGTGCGTTCTCGCCCAATTCACGTCCCTTGGCAATGGCCACTTTCTCCATCAGTGCCTTGCTGATGCCCATGGCGTTGATGGGGTAAGCCGCCTTGTCCGTGCTGAGCACCACGACGTTCTTCACTCCGTGTTCTATGGCAGAGAGAAGTACATTTTCCGTACCTAATACATTGGTACGAGTAGCTTCCATTGGGAAAAACTCGCAGCTGGGTACTTGCTTCAAAGCAGCAGCACTAAACACGTAGTTCACTCCACGCATCGCCACATCTACTGATGTCTTATTACGTACATTTCCAATATAGAATTTCACTTTGGGATTTTGCAACAGATGACGCATGTCATCCTGTTTTTTCTCGTCACGGCTAAAGATGCGTATTTCCTTAATGTCGCTATCTAGAAAACGGCGTAGCACTGCGTTGCCGAAAGAACCGGTACCACCGGTTATCAGCAAAACTTTATCTTTGAAAACTGACATAATGTATGAATGATAAAATAATTGTTATCAGTAATTTTTACCTACGAGCACTCAATTTATGGAACTCCCTTTAAAGAGTATTTTTCAATAACCTGAATTGAGTGCTTACTTACCTTTTCATTTATGAAGTATGTTTTTTCGAATTCGATTAACAGCTAATTTCATTTCAGTCGTTTTGCCATAAACCGCTAAGAATATTACATTGAAAGATAATATACTTATAACAGCATCGAAAATGAGACCTAATAACCCAGATATTCTAACCCAATCAATAATCAAATGGCTAATAAAATATGAGGCAAACAATAAAACCATCCAAACAATGAACCTTCCATAATAAGATTTTGGTGATTTATCAAATCCCTTCCGATATACAAAATAAGGATCAATAATGCAATATGTAAAAAGTCTAGCTATTACTGTTGCAATGAACACACCTGGCAGCTCCAAATATATTGCACCAATAATTCCAAATGCGATATTGATAATAGCTGCATATAACGGTGCAAATCTTGCTTCCTTAAAAAGCCCCATGGCCGTTCTATAAGAAGATGGTATTGAATTTATCATGAGTACATAAAACCCCAATACTAAAGTTACAACTACAATATCATCCAACAAAAATTCTCTACCCAACCATAAATAAACAAAAGGAGTCAACAAGCATGACATACTAACGGAAACAGTACCTACCAACCAAAAGGACAAAAGACTAAGCTGTTTGAAGGTGTTTTCATTATCTTCTTTGGATGCCATAACATTATAATTTCCAATGCTGGCACTGATGCCTGCAACCCCTTGGTTTATAATAGTCGTAATTGCATTGATTATAAGGGAATAGTTTGAACATACACCTACTAATGTCGTCTTAATAAATCCCGATATTATTATACTGCTTGAGCCGTTAAGAATAACCGAACCAAGTTTGTAGATAATAATATTTTTTATATTAAAAAAAATATTTTGCCGTTCTTCTACTTGTAATTTTAGATGTTCGTATTCCGAAATCCATGCATACTTCTTGTTTACATAGACAGTTGTAAAAATGTTATTAGCTAAAGTGACAACGATGAAAGCCACAAGAAAGAGGATGAAATTATGGGTCAGATATAATATTACTACTTGTATACCAACTAATAATATATTTAATGCTGTATGTATAGCTATGACAATATAATTTTTTTGATCGGCAATCAAAAGAGATTTTTTATACCCATAAATATATGAACATACTGTATTCAATAGGAACAATATATATAATAATGTGATGTTCTCCTTTACATCAGGTACATCAGAAATAATCAAGTCTAAAAAAGGTATAACAGACAATCCTAAGAGTAATATGGTAATGGCTATGTAACGGTATGCCGTAGCAAAAAGATTGATAAGTTTACCTACTTGTTCTCTATCTCCTAAAGCCAAAGGTTTATAAAGACTGTAAATAATCGCAGATCCGATACCCAACTCAGTAAATGATAATAAGGTAAGGATGTTAGTAAATAATCCATTGACTGATAGATATTCATTCCCTAAAGTGACAACAAACACAGTTCGTGTCACAAAAGACAAAAGCAAAGATAGAATTTGAGTTCCAGAACCTATACTCAAATTCTTAATTGTGTTCAATGTCCTGTATGAGCCCATTTATGAAGTATGTTCCTTAGATTTCTTGCTTTAGGTATTGTCCAGCCAAGTATTCGACAGTAAATGTAAGCGGTCTTGAAATGTTTATTCTGACAGAAAAAATTCAATGGACGTAAATGCAACCTTGTGGAAGTAAGTTTACGTTCTAATACCCTATCATTATTCAGATTGATTTCAAGCTCTTTAATCGCTGTTTTTTGTGGAAGTGCATTACAGCAGGTATATACTCCTTCTAAAATTCCATCTAATGCTTCAATCCTAATTTCATCCAAAGCTTTATTTTTAATATCGAAAATATTAGTAAGTTTATTGACTCTAATATTTGCGCCTTTGATAATATCACGAAGTTTTCCTTCTTTAAATGTTTTGTTTACAGAATCTTCCTTATCCAAATAAACATTATATAAACACTTTTCAATCGCAACCAAAACTGTTCCTTCTGTGAGATTTGCATAATTGAAGATGCTATCTTCACCATAGACGCAACTTTCATCAAACAAAACTTTTATGTAGCTTTTTTTGTATAATTTATTACATGGAGACGGCATAAGATATTTGAAATGCTTTTTGAATATTTCCCAATTACCATTTTGATAGATTGCATTACCTGGATTCGGAGTTCGTAAGAGTCTTCCGTTTTTGTACACATTAAAGCCAAATAATACAAAATCAGGGCTTACGGTTATTTGTTTCGTTACAATTTCGCAACAGTTCGGTTGTAATTCATCATCACTATCAAGGAAAAGAATATATTCTCCTTTGCAAACTTTCAGTCCGGCATTTCTTGCACTTGCTTGCCTACCGTTCTGCTTGTGTATTACACGAATTCGATTGTCTGTAGTAGCGATATGTTCACAAAGATCGGGAGTTTCATCAGTGCTGCCATCGTCAACGATTATAATTTCAAGATTTGTGTAAGATTGATTAATTACACTAGGTAACTATATACCAGTTTGCACCAGTACAAAGTTACCGTTGTTTTTAATTAGTTTTCCTATAATTTATAAATCTTTTTAAGTTTAAATAAAGTTTCAATTTGTCCATTTTCCTTTACTACATCTTCCTTTATTAAACCTTTCTTGTAACCATAATAATATATCTCACAAAATGAAGTCCCCTTTATTCTACGCACAACTTTTATAGTTTTAAGCGGTTTTCCATCAAAAACTATATCCTCGTACATAGATTCCAAACTCAATTTATCCCCACTAAAATCAACATAAGTCCACGTTGCTTTCCCTTTTTCCGATGGAGGAAGTATAAGGTCTTCTTTTATGGAATTAGGGTCTTTTGCAAACTCATCTTCCTTCAAAACATAATTGTTTGTATGTCCACTTATATCTGAAACTTTAATTTTATCAAGAACAATAGAATTAGCTTGGGAAGCATAATACGTTACCGTTTTTGTTGATATAGTAGTTTCTCCCATCATCATAGATGTTACTATTGATCTCAATTTAGGAGTATAAACAATTTGTTTTCCTATTTGACTTGGTTTTACTGTTCCTAAAATCTTAACACAAGTCCCTTCCTCTGGAAGATAGAAATCTTCTACTTTAAAACTTTCTTGTCCCCATACATTAATTGTTGTCACCATTAAAAGCGTTACAAACAAAAACTTTAATTTTACCATACTTTTGTTATTTTACTCCTTCCAACAGCCAACAAAGGAATGATTATCAAAAAAAGAAGTGGGCTGCTATCCACTTTTCTGTTAGGTGTCGCCAAACCCCTGTACACGCGCAGACAAGCAACCCACTTGATATAGCAAGTTACTTGTGCCTTGCGTGTTGTTAAAAATTGGCGACTTTAACAGAAAAAAGGCACTTCCGAAAATTTTCCACAATAGTCCCTCTGGACGCTACAAATGTAACATTTTATTTTGACATGTAACAGTATAGTGTTACATTTGCGGTAAACTTAAAAATGAATATTATGGAAAATACGAATGAACAAGAAATTAAGATTGGGGATTATGTTAAACTAAAAAGTGATCCAGATCAAATATTTATAATTGCAGAAATAGTAGATGAATATACTATTTCTGCAATTGACAAAAATAAAAACAGATATCCTTTAAACATTTCTGATATAGAAATAGGGGATTATGCAGATATGCTTAAATATGAAAAATATCCTCCACTTTTTTTACGTCCCCAAGACCTTTCGGACAGCGACATGTACACCTAATTCTTCATTCCATTCGATTTTGAATTTAGAAGACGGGCAGTATAGAGGTGCAATTAATTTTACAAAAGTTTCGTCATTAAAAAATCCTCCTCTTTTCCCCCATTGACGATAAACCCTTGTATCCTCAATGGGGAGGTTCATTTCTTTGGCGATCTCTTCCAATTGTTTCCTACATTGTTCTGTAGTAGGTGGTATTTTTTCTTTCATGATTGATTTTTAATATTTTATGAAAACTGATTGTAAGCATAAATGGATAAAAACTCCTTCCGGTTATATGTGTCAGAAATGTTCTGCTATTGTACTGGATAAAGATGTCATACCCGTTTTAGGTGTAATCTTAGAAGATTCAGACCTTCAAGATGAAACAAACAAAGAAGAAGATCAATCTAAATAAAGGTCTTTTTCTTTGACCAACTGTTCTAATTCCAAATCCTTTTCAGTAGGGTGAAGGATTCTTTGCACTAATATTTTTGCATTGTCGGAACTTTCACCCATTCCCAGCAATCTCTTGTACAAAGATTCGTCAGTCAAGTTGTTTTGCTTGAAAATATCCCTTACTTCGGAAGGCGTAAAGCATATTTTTTCTTTTGACTTGCTTTTAGTCCTTCTTTTTTGAGGTCTATATTTCATTGCAAATTTTAGAAAATCCTCAAATTCTTCTCCGGTTGTCATTCCTTTCTTGCTCATGCAATCAGTCGTTTGTAAGTTATACGATATTTAATGTTACAAAGTAACAAATTAAATTTGTGAAAATCACTAACCTTTCTGGTATTGTACCGGAAGGTAAACTCATTAGCATACCGTTGTAGATGCTTTGGACTCATGTAATGATAAATCCCGATGTAGCCTCTTTTTAAGCCTGTCCAAAAGCCTTCTATCGTATTGGTATATATTCTTCCATTCACATACTGTCCTTTGCCATGATCGACCGTGTAATGGTAATAGGATTTGTCAATTTCATCATACCCTCCCCATTCATCAGTATATAAAACAGCCCTTTTGTCTACGAATTGCTGAATTATAGGAGTTATTTCGCTTCTGGACGTACTTTTGATAACTC
This sequence comes from Parabacteroides johnsonii DSM 18315, assembly GCF_025151045.1. NCBI lineage: Bacteria > Pseudomonadati > Bacteroidota > Bacteroidia > Bacteroidales > Tannerellaceae > Parabacteroides > Parabacteroides johnsonii. The sequence continues at coordinate 2,767,575 of NZ_CP102285.1, read as the reverse complement.
TTGTAACGACTTCCCCTTTTCGTTCAACCATTCCCAAAACAGGAGTCTTGTCTTTAAAACTTCGACCTTGACATTTCTTTACTTTCTTGTCTTTGTGGCGATTCTTGTTCTTTCCGCCTACAAAGGTTTCATCTGCTTCTACTTCATTTTCCAACCTCCCTTCGTTTTTACACATTAAACATTCTCTAATACGCTGCAACATGAACCATGCAGTCTTTTGGGTAACTTTTATATCTCTTGACAACTGCAAAGATGATATGCCTTTCTTGTGGGAAAGAACCAACCAGATAGCCATAAACCATTTTCTTAATGGCAACTTTGTATTCTCAAAGATTGTTCCCGTTTTAACGTTGAACGATTTGCCTGTGTTTTTGCAGATATACCTATTATTGGAACACACGTACACTTTTGATTCTGGATCGAAAGGTGACACTACACCATTCTCCCATATTAAACTTTCCAGATACTTTAAACATACTTCTTCTGTTGAAAAAGCCTCTGCAAGTTCTATTAATGAATTGAATGATTTTACATTTATCATAATAGTTCATTTTTAAATATGGTAAAGATATGAAACAAATAATGTACATGGTACAATAAAGAGAAATTAATATATTACTTATCTTCTGCAAACTGGTATATAGTTACCTTACACTATTAACCGCACGCAATAATGTAGATTGGCAATTATAGGCAGGAATGATAATTGAAATGAGTAGATTCATATGCAAAGTTCACTGACTTATGACAACAAATGTTCTGAGATATATCTATAGGATAAATCTCTATGTCTCTCTAACGTTTTGGCAGCTTCATTCAAATTTAATTTGCTCTCTTGGGAGAAAGTATTACTGTTGATAAGATGACTTTCCAGACTATAGTCTTTCACAAGTGTTTGTAATCGGCTATTGGCAATACTTCTTGGGATATATTTGATGAAGAGATTTTTCCCGAAATTTATCCCGAATGCTGACCCATGGAAAGAATTTGTAACAATTGTAGTGGCATTTAAAAATAATCCAAGCCATTGATTGGGTGTCACATTTCTGAGATGAATAGCTTTAATACGCTTAAACAAACGTTGGTTAATATAAGCTATTTCTAAACCATAGTCTTTAGCGTATTGTTTCGCAAACTTAAGAAGTTCCATATCTTCACTCATAGCATAAATCAAAAGATAATTCTTTTGTGGACATCGGCTGTAATCAGCGATTTTTTCCCATTGTTCTTGAGTCAAGAGTAAAACCGGATCTACAACTAATGTAGCATCTTTGCCCGTTAATTCTTTTACAATGCTGACGGCTTCATGTTCTCGAACGGATATTCCTTTAAAAGATTTGATATAATCAGTAAGACATATTTTCAATTGTTTGGGAATTGTAGAAACTCCCATACTGGCTGCATAAGCATATTTCTTCTCATAGGGAGCAAATGGAAGGAAATAAGAGTCATCTCCATCAGTACATGCCAAATTCCAAACCTGGTCACTTCCTGAAACAATTTTGTCATAAAAAGCAGCGACCTTAGTTAATTCTTCTTTGGTGTAAGAACTTCTTGATTTGGGGAGATAATTTGTATAAAAATCATAGAATGCTTGAGGACAAGGCTTCTGATATGAATTTCGAAATAATATGTTGTAAATTTCCCGTAAATTCAAAAAATGGCTAATCGATTTAGGCGCAAAACGTTTTTTATTAAATTCCGCTTGATAGTCAATTATTTCAGCTTCATGACCTTGCGAGCGTAAGTAATATACAAGAGCATACGCTTGAAGCATTGCTCCATAATTGTGAGCTGTATGAAAAGTTAACGTCCCTATTTTCATTGGTTTAAAATTGAATTAACTGCATGAATGAAATTCCTATAATAATTATATTTGTTATATGCAACCGCTACTTCACGTGCGTGAAACTTTAATGATGAGTACAATTTTTCATTATATGCAAGTTCATGAATTTCCTTTGCTAAATTTTCTATAAAATGTTCATCGCAGTTTACAAGACGACAAGCCATTGTATCAGCATATTCAGGGATTCCACCCTGCGAAGATGCTATTACAGGCACTTCGCAACCTAAAGCTTCTAATGTAACATTTCCCGCAGCTTCCCGGCAAAGTGACGGTATTACAGTAATGTCACTTCCTGACAGATAATTAGGCAGCTTCGATTGTTCTATATAACCTGTAAACAAAGCTCCTCCGCAAATCTTCTTAGCTTCTTTTTCTACTTTCAGTATATAATCATTTTTCTTACTTCCAGCATAAACGCTACTACCTATAATCATCAATTTTAGGTTGGAATCGTTTAATAAAACCATTGCTTTTACCAATTCTAATACGCCCTTATCAGGAACTATTCTTCCACAGTAGGATATTAATTTTTGATTTGGTTTCACTCCGGCTTTGTTACGAATTGCTAAAGCTGCATTCTTTCGCCCCCTCCGTGAGAATCTATCTGTATCAACAGTGTTTCTTACTACAATAATTTTTTCTGAAGCACAAGGTACGACATTGGTCATTCTGCGTTTGCAAAATTCACTGATTGCGAATAGACCATCACAGCAATTAATGATATCTTTGGTGCTTTTAAGCTCATTGTTTAGACGATCAATGTGCATATGAAGAATAAGAGGACCTTTATATAGTTGCCGCATGTATTGAGTATGAAAGCACTGTCCTTCAAGAATGACAATGTCATAGTGCTCTTTGCTGATAGTATTTACGCACCATTTTATAAAATTAGAGCGTAAATAGATCTGCTCTGCACTCAGTTTACGCATCATTCTCCAAAATAAATTTTGAAGTTTGTCCATTTTCGCATTAGGCTTGTAATAATAAAAGGATGTATGCTTATATTCTTTAGATTTACTATAAGCTAAATAATCATAATAGCTAAAAATAAAGAAATGATGTTCTCCATATTCTTCATTTACATCTATAAGATGAGTCATCATTGTTTGTGTTGCACCACCTTTAGTTGCTGGTATGGGGCGTTCAGATGCTGTAATAAGTGCTATTCTCATATTTTTTATCATTTTGTTTAAGTATAACTCCCCAAAAGATAGCTAGTAAAAGCATTTGGATTTGAGTACCAAGCAATTTACTAACCATGCAACACACAAAAAATACAATTAAAGAAATAATATAAGCTCTTTTTTCTTCAGTACCGCTCTCTAGGTACTTGATATTCTTAATAAGATTGTACCAGAACAAGAAAAATAGCAATATGCCTATGAGACCATAATTATACAAAGTTTCTAGAAAATCATTATGGGCTCCTATATTCAATGCTTTGGAAACGGCATTTGTCCCATGTCCCAACAACATTTCACTTAAAGATGAATGACTCAGAAAATTGTAAAAAACTTGTAGGGCTATCTCGCTTCTTCCATTGCCTCCAGAACTAAAGTCTTCTTGCAACCCATGAAAAACACTTGGAAATTGAAAAAAGAGAGAAATCAAGTATGCCATAATAAATCCCGCTACCAATAGAACAATTTTTTTTGATATTTCTATTTCTGAAAAAGTTGAATGTATATAATATACCAAGATAAAGACAGAAGATATGATACAAGTAGATTTGGTAGAAACAAAAAAAGATATTATTGGCAATAAAACCAATAATAATACATGTTTCCTATCTTTTATTAGAAAAACAAACGGGTATAATAATAGGACATAATATATGGAATTATATCCGGCGATAGCGTTATTTGTGCCAATTAACGAATATATATCCATATTAGTTAAGGTAATATATAAGAAAGCTGTAATATTACAAGTGATTGCTCCAAGATAACTAATCAATGATACATCTTTTTCTTTATAAGTTAAGTTGTAGGTAATGTAAAACACAACTGGCCATATGATATAGCTCGACATATATTGAATCGGATTGCTAATCCCTTCTAATAAAGGATTTATCACCATATATATAGTGAATATGAAAGCACTGGCTATTGTTGTACTAATGACTTGTTCTCGCAAAAGGAAAAATCCTATCAGAGTAAAGAAAATGATATAACTAGCACGTCCATCTATATTTCCTGTAGACACAAAATTTATATATGAATTGATTACTCGAATATACAAATAGAAAAATGGTAGAAAGAATAACAATATATTCTTCCAATTATAATTCAAGCTCCTCTTCATTGCAATTCTTTATAAAGCTGAATGTAGTCGTTCATAAGTTTATATTTATCGAAATTTGAAGTCACAAATTCAACACAGGCTTCAGAATAAGATTTTTTCCCCTTATTCCGTATTGTATCCAATCCATGAATAATAGAATCATAATCTTTGTATTTGCAAAGGAAGCCGCATTCTCTTTTAACTAATTCGGAAGTTGCAGACAGATTATAAGCTACAACTGGTGTTCCACATGCTAGTGCCTCTATCGTAACTTTGCCAAAAGTTTCTCGCATAGATAGATTAAGGAAAACATCAGCACAAGCATAGTAATCAGCTAATTCTCCTACAGAAGATGTCACGCCTGCCATAATGATATTTTGCGGTAACGGTTGCGTTTCCTTAAAAACATTTCCTACCAAAATGAACTTATAATTAGGTCTGTGCATTGCAACAATCTTTATGTCTTCTATACCTTTTGATAAAGTCCAATTCTGAGCAACACCTAATACTACAAAGTCTTGTTCAATATTAAAATTCTTACGCACATCTGTAGGATGAGGGAAAAATTTGCTTAAATCTATCCAATTGTAAATTCGTCGAATTATATACGAATCTTTCAATATTGAATCTTTAATAAAAGCTGTTACCCAATCAGAGACTCCAATTACAGCAACCTTTGGAATTATACTAAATAATTTTTCCTTGTCTTTTAAATTAGATTTGCTATGATCAAAAAACCAACTTGAATTCCATTTTTTTATATCTATACAATTTCCACAGCTATATTTCCATTTACTACATCCAGAGTCAGTAAAATAACAGCAATGTCCTGTGAAATACCAACAATCATGGAGTGTGAGCACGGTTGGGATATTATGTTGAGCTAAATACTTTAATAGTAAAGACAAATTGATGCAATTTGAATGCAATACACGGAGATGAACAACATTAGGCTTAATCTTATCCATTTTTCTTAATAATTTTTTTGTCGAAAAATAGGAGAAATAGCCTTGCTTACCTGTTAAATGAGATAGGAAACTATGCAAGTGCATGGACCAAACTGAAGAGAGTTTTATAAAATGCTCACTATCATTTACATTATTGGCCGCTACATACGAATCTATGCCTTGCGATAGTAGATATTGATGTAACTCTGTAGTTGTCCTCCCTGTGCTACTGTATTCATATACAGCATTAATTTGTAGTACTTTCACTTTTTCTCTCTCCTAATTAATTTAACAATAAAATAGGAAATGTAGAATATAAAACTAATACTCAATCCTTTCTAAAAATATCTCGCGTGTAAACTTTCTCTTGTACATCATCTAAGCACACGTCATACCGATTGGCAATGACAATTTCACATTGTGCCTTGAATGTTTTTAAGTCATTCATCACACGGCTACCAAAGAAAGTACTACCGTCCTCCAAAGTCGGCTCATAAATAATCACCTCTGCCCCTTTGGCCTTGATACGCTTCATTACCCCCTGTATGGCAGATTGCCGGAAGTTGTCGGAGTTGGACTTCATTGTCAGACGATAAACACCAATCACACAACTATGCTCTTTCTTGGCATCATAACTACTATTCTCAGCATAATACCCTGCTTTCTGTAAAATTGCATCTGCAATGTAATCCTTCCGAGTGCGGTTACTTTCAACAATAGCTTGTATCAAATTCTCTGGTACATCAGCATAGTTAGCCAGCAATTGCTTGGTGTCTTTGGGTAGACAGTAACCTCCGTAGCCGAACGATGGATTATTATAATGTGTACCAATACGTGGATCAAGCCCAACTCCTTCAATAATGGATCTCGAATCCAACCCTTTCATTTCAGCATAAGTATCAAGCTCATTGAAATAGCTTACTCGTAGCGCAAGATAAGTGTTTGCGAAAAGTTTTACGGCTTCTGCCTCTTTCATGCCCATGAATAGAGTCTCTATATTCTGCTTGATGGCACCTTCCTGCAACAGAGTTGCGAAAGTCTTTGCTGCTTTTTCCATTCTTGCCACATCTGTCACAGCTTGTATGGCTTCGTTCTCTTCTATAAATTCTGGTCGATTTATGATTTTGGGGTAGCCTACTATGATACGACTTGGATAAAGATTGTCATAGAGTGCCCTGCTTTCACGTAGAAACTCGGGCGAGAAAAGCAGATTGAATTGCTTTACTCCTTTCTTCGCATATCGCACATAAAGATTACGAGTATAGCCTACAGGAATGGTACTCTTAATGACCATGACAGCATCGGGGTTGACTTTCAGTACCAAATCTATGACCTCTTCCACATGACTGGTATCAAAATAGTTTTTTACCGGATCGTAATTGGTGGGGGCGGCAATTATCACAAAGTCTGCATCAGCATAAGCAGTGACACCATCCAGTGTAGCTGTAAGGTTCAAATCCTTTTCAGCCAAGTACTTTTCAATATACTCATCCTGTATAGGCGACTTACGTTGATTAAGTAAGTCTACCTTTTCAGGAATTACATCCACCGCAGTCACCTGATGGTGTTGAGCCAAGAGTGTGGCTATAGAAAGTCCAACATAGCCTGTACCGGCTACTGCTATCCTTATTCTTTGGGATTTTTCCATTAGTGCTTTGTTAGATTATTAACTATTATTCATTTAAAGTGGGATAGACACGACTCCTGTGGGGGCTGAAATGAAATGGGCATCAACAAATAGACAATGCATGTATCTTCATCTGCACCGTTACCTGCCGATGAAGCATCATTCGCATCGCTGTCTTGCAAAATTGCTTTTTTGCAGGTTACGTAGTTTGTACTTAATAAACGTTCTGCCTCCGCTGCAATAGTGCTGTTCATACACACTATGGCATATACCTTATCTTGGTAGATGGCAAAATCCTTTTCTCTATGTTCCTCCATTCTGCGGTCAAGATTATTCGTGATGCCGCAATAACATCTCTGTCGGAGTTTTATAGCAATATCCGTAAAATATGTCAAATACAACTGGTCTATTTTTTTGACAATTAGTTGAGCATCTGATATTTCATAGGCTTTGAAGTACACGTATTTATATCGAATGCTTTGGATATGTAGCAACAAGTTATATAATAAATAGTAGTTCTTCTCATCTTTAGCTTGATTTAAAGAACTCTTAATGATATTCTCACAATGCCCTATAATCTCCCAATTACAACCTATAGGTTCTAACTCTCGGTATCCTGCTATTTGACAATTATGACCTGTGAATGATGAAACAATGGTTTTCTTGTCATTGTCAGAGCAAATCAGAATATCATTCGTAACAAGGTTAATATCAGCCACTATGCAGTTATCCCAAGATATATAGGATATATGTATTATTCTTACATGGCCGTCTGCATTTGAAGTTAAGAATGTGGTGGGCTTAGGAGATTCGATCTTTGTTATATCGTTCTCTGCCAGTTTACTTATTCGCATAAATGATAATTGTAATATTTTTAATCCAGTTCCATGCTGCCAGACCGAAGAACTAGTCCTTTTATAGTCTTTATTTGCGTGTGAGCATATTCATATAAGAATGGAGTGCACACCGTGTCTTTTTATAATTTGAAACACAACGCATTTTGCAGAGTGATGATTCGATGGAGGTCTGTACCGATGTAGTTGTACATTCCTTGCTTTTGCAAAGTCTTGGCTCGTTTCTGCACCTCTTTACCATATAGACCGAAAAGTGAGAATTGATTGAGCTGAAACTGTATATTCATAGTTTTCAAACGTAGATAATCATTCTCGTTCATATACAGGTATCGTTCAGGATGTGCCAACACCGGATAATAGCCTTTAGCTTTGATACGAAGCAGAATATTGTTCAAGCCCATAGGAGGATTGAAATAACTGGTTTCTACCAACAGGTGCTTGCCGTCTTTGCCTATGGGTAGGAGGTCGTTCTTCTCCAAACGCTCTTCAAACAGATTGTCCAGCATATTCTCCGAAGCAAGATGAAGCATCACCGAGCCTTGATAGGCGGCTTTCAGTTCCGCAAATCGGTCTCTCAACTTTTCAGTGGTGTTGGGTATGTCTTCCATAATGTGTGGAGTGAGCCACACTTCTTTTACTCCCAACCGTTCATATTCGGCAAGTATTTGCAGGGATTCATCCATGGTTTGCACTCCATCGTCTACTCCGGGAAGGATATGGCTGTGCCAGTCGGTGAAGCCACGGAAAAATCCGCTTTCTTCCAATGTCTGCCGTTTACGGAACCACATGATGGTCAGTTGTTGTAATAACTTTTACTGCCGTAACCATAGGCATACCCGTATTTATAGCCATACCTATAACCATAGCGGTATCCGTAACGGCTGCTACCACCTATCGTTCCGTTCAGCACGAGTGCCATGTTCTTGAATCGCTTTGCCTCGTAGTCGCTTTGCAATTTGGGCAGCATATCACGTTCCAACAAGCCTGCACGGACAATGAACACGGTTCGGTCTGCAAGTTTCTCAATGATTTGTGTGTCGGCCACAATATCGACAGGCGGACAGTCAATGAGGATATAGTCGAAACGACAACGCATCTTTTCTATCAGTTCAGCCAAGCGTGGTTCAGCCAACAACTCCGTAGGGTTGGGAGGGATGGTACCTACCGGAAGAACAAACAAACCGGGATAATTTTCCTTTTCCACAATCAAATCTTCACAGTTGTTCTCACGCTTGCCGAGATAATCGCTCAGGCCTTTCTTGGGAGAACCTACATAGGCGGATGCCGAACCATGACGCAAGTCACCGTCCACCACCAATACCCGTTTTCCCTTCATGGCAAAAGTAGCTGCGGTGTTCATGGTCAGGAAGGTCTTGCCGCTGCCCGGATTGAACGAGGTTATCAAGGTAACACTTGCCTTGTCTTTATCCTCTTTGGCATCCAGAATAAATTCCAGATTGGTGCGCAATACACGGAAAGCTTCATTGACTATATCCCGCTTACCTTGATGGATGACAATTTCTTTGGCTGTGTTCGCCGTCTTTTTCTTCTTTTTGCCACTCCCGACCAAAGGTATTTCTCCGACAAACGGCACAGATAGCGATTCCAGATCCTTGCGGCCACGTACCTTGGAGTTCATGTTCTCACGGATGAAGATAATCACTACGGGAATAAGTAAGCCTAAGGCGAATGCAACCAAGGCGATATTCTTCTTCACAGGTGCTGTCGGTATCATGCTGCCGGATGGCGGCGTGATGACGCGGGTATTATAGGCGGTGAATGCCTGCGACAACTCGTTTTCCTCACGTTTTTGCAATAGGAAGAGATAAAGAGCTTCCTTTACTTTTTGTTGGCGTTCTACCGACAACAAATACTTGCCTTGTGTGGGGTTGGCGGCTATCCGTGCCGTGGTCTGCCGTTCGCTCTGCTGCAGCGAGCGTATTTGAGTATTCAGCGTGGTGATATGGTTGTCAATGGAGGTGATAATGGCGTGACGCATATTCTCCAATGACTGATCCATGTCGATTACCAACGGGTTTCGTTCACTACTGTTGGCCACAAGGTCATTCCGGCGAAGTTGGGCCGTGTTGTAATTGGCGATTTGTTGCTCAATGCCGGGACTCTCGATGCCCGAGTTGGCCGGGAGCAACTGGTTCTTGCTGGTGGAATTGGTGAGGTAATTACGGATATAGCGGGCCATGGAAAGCTGTGTGTTCAACGCAAGGATTTGTGCATTTGTTGCACTGCTCTGTTCCATATACATGCTGGCAGCAGCCTGTACATCTGGCAACAGATGCTCGCTCTTGTAAGAGGAAATGTTCTCGTCCACATTGCCGAGTTCCTGCTCAATTACACCGAGACGGTCGCTGATGAAAGCCGAGGTACTGACGGCGATCTGGTTCTTGTCCTTTATCCAGTTCTCATTATAAACGGCTATCACCGTATTCAGCACATCTTCCGCCCGTTGGATGCACACGTCTTTGAATGACAGATTGATGACGGTAGATTTCTCATCACTCAATGTAACAGACAAGTTGGAAGCATAGCCACCGGTGGCATCCTGATATCCTCTGCGCGATACATAAACAGGTGCATCCTGGATGGCGGAATCGTTCGCAACCTTTACAACAAGTCTTCCGATTGGGGCGTCAACCGTGTCATTCAATGTAGCCGTTATATTTCCTGCCACATCTTCACCGTTACGCGAAAAATCCGTCAGAAGTACTTGGCCGTTTTGACTGGGATTAATGGTAAAAGCCACGCTCTCGTTGTCTTGCAAATCGTTGAAGTCCACCGTGTAGGGGCAATCCCGACCGTACAATACTTTCTTGTAAAACCCACCGTCCGTGTGATAGTTGACATCTAAGTGAAGACGTTTCACCACGTCAAGCATTACCGCAGGGGACTGCAACGATTGTATTTCATTGTTCACGTTGGTGTTGGTCTGGAATAAGTCAAAATCTCCCATCAGACCTGCCGCATCACCCAGTGAGTTTCCTTTGGAATCCTCTTTGATTAGGAGCGATGCGGAACGGGTATATACCGGCGGGGTGGTCAAAAGATAGACGACAGCCACTCCGACGGTCACTGCTAACGAAATGACGAACCAATACCACCTGTTGAGACAGAGGTAGAACAAATCTTGTATGCGGATAAAGTCATCCGTCTGTTTAGGTCTGGATATATTGTTTTGAGTTGCCACGATATACGATATTTAGATTGGACGTGATTAATTAAAAATGAGGATGGCCACAGAAGTCAGCAACGATGCCAGCGAAATCCAGAACGAAGTGGAGCGTACGTTGTTTCCGTTGACAGTGGACTGACGGGCTTTTACCGCGTTGGGTTCCACATAAACCACGTCATTCTGTTGCAGATAATAGGCGGGCGAAGAATAGATGTGTTCGCCGGAAGTAAGGTTCAGTCCGTACACCCGTTGCATATCCCCTTCTTGCCGTAACACCATCACCTTGGAACGGTTGCCGTAGATGGTCAGGTCGCCTGCCATGCTGAGTGCGTCAAGTATGGTCAGCCTATCCCGGTCAATGCTGAAACGTCCGGGACTGTTTACCTCGCCCAACACGGATATACAGAGATTGGCAAATTCCACGGTCACGACAGGGTCTTTCACCAAATTCTCCTTTATCAATTCGTTCTTGATACATTCGGCGATTTCTTCCCGTTTCATCCCGGCCACGTATATCTTTCCGAGTACAGGAAAGTCAATCTTACCGTTGGCATCTACGGTATAAGCGGATACTCCTTGATTGCTAGAAGTCGTTACGCCATTTGTCCTTAAAGACTGGCCCAATTGCCTGGACACATAAGGCAGGTTGAACAAGTCCGTCAGTTGAGGGTCACGACTGTTGACGATAATGGAAATCTTATCCTCCGGTCTAACCGTGATAGCCTTCACCTCTGGCAACTTGATTTCTGTCTCTCCGGGTCTCAAATCCTGGAAATAAACAACTTCCTTGGAAGAACCGCACGAGCCCAATGTCACTGCATTTGCGACAATGAGCAAGATGTAAAATACTTTATTTATACTCATATTCCTGATTTTTCTTTGTTTAAGACCTTCTATAGCCTGCGTCTTGAAATACTATGGTGTTTTGGTAGTGCCATTCTTTGAATGATTTGCCGTTAACTGGCTTTCCTGTTTTGTATATCCTTTCTGCAAATGTTCTTTTCACACACTCCATGCCACCCACGGCAAATGGCATTTCCCTGTCCTCTACACTTGCCACAACGATAGGGAGGGACACACGAAACACTTTCATCGCATTAATAACCGACTTCGCATAGATGTGACAAAGGTGAAAAGCGGAACGTTCGAACGCCACCCAATAATTATCGGCACGATACAGGTGAATATGTTCTCTATTGGAATGCTCGCTGAAAAGTATGTCTGACAGCTGATTCTCCATCAACCTGCCAAGCTCTATGCCGAACCGGTTCATTGGAATTGTGATTAATTCAATTTACAATAGCATTGATTTTCGGTCGTAAGGGGATTGATTTTTTCCTGTTTGTCAGGGAATACTTTAGACCGGTTTATGCTCTCACTTTATAAGCTGAATATACTCCGCTTCCACTTCTATGGAGGCAGCCAACAAGGTGGGAAGTTCCACCAGCAGCCTTTTTGTCTTCGAACCACGTATGGTTACCAATGTTCCCGTATATCCGTCCAACTGTCCGCCGATGATGCGGATTTTCCGGTTTCTCATCTCCGGTGTCACCTCGTCAGGGGAATAGAACTTAGGATTATCACTGGCTTCTACCGCCTTTATGAAACGTTCCATATCTGTGGCAGGGACGACGATAGGAGTGTGCTGTACACCGAGCTTGTAACGGTATTGAAGCTTGGGGGTACTCTCCACAATGGCATCAAGATGCTCCCTCGTGTCTTTCACGAAAAGCAAGTCCTGCATGAAAGGTACCTCCTGATCCACCCGTTTGCCAGCAACTACGACCAAACGATGCACCATAGGAGTGAAACACTGTACCTTCAAGTCCTCGAACATCTTGTAGGCGGGAAGCTTGGCATGTCTGCGTTTGAGGTCTCGCATGGCAAACCAGTGCAGTTCATTCTCTATAGGTTGTATTTCGTCCATGTAATAAAGGGATAGCCTCACTCCTTAGTTGGTGAAGGGGTACATCTCTGACTCCTCCAAGTGTTTATTGTATTTTGAAACACAAGTAGTTACAACGGTAAAGCTTAAAAGTTCGGGGAAATTCCCCTGCATCATATATGCTATCATTTTCATATATTTGCATGACCCCAATCACACTTTAATGAGAGCGAAGTCATATCTGCTATCGGTACATCTCTCCGTAAGAGATGTATCATGTTTAGCAATTGGGGATAATTAGTTGACATCCAATAAAGTGTAAAATGTAATAATTACAATTTGTCAAACAATTGTTCGACAAATCCTCTTTAAGGACATATTGGAGACTATTCATTTCTTAACTTTTTTGGTATTTATCACCGTTTTCCCAACAATTGTGTGTAACTTTGCACGCGAAATACATCTCTTACGGAGAGATACACCGATTTGTCGAACAAATCAACTTTCTTCCACCAAGCATTTTTCCAACGGGTTCTTGTCGATTCGCATTTCATTTTCTTCCTAATCCGCTTATATACAAAGGATAGCACTTCCTCCAATGAAGTTACCGCTACAGAATATACATCGCGCTTTCAGGTCTTAATCGGTACATCTCTCTTTAAGAGATGTATCTTTCTTTCTATTTATTTTGTAATAAGCAATTTGCTAATTTACGTGCTTCGATTTGTCAAACAATTCCGCCTCTTTTGTCGAACAAATCTGGTGGAAAGTTCGTCCAAAACGTAAATTTCAGGCTTCATTTTGTGCTATTTGCGGTATTTTATGTAATTTTGCGGCGTGCGAAACCTCTCTTAAAGAGAGATTTACCGTTTTGTCCAACAAAAAATCCCCCTGAACGGGACATGTTCAAGGGGAAAATTTCAACTTGCAGAACATTTTTTCTTCCAACCATTCGATTCAGCCAATAGACCGGATGACCTTGCTGTTGGCTTTGTCCACCACCGAAGAATCCAGTAGTGCCAGGTAGATGCGGGTCGTATCTTCCGAATCATGCCCCAACGCCTCGCTGATGACTGGCACGGGCACATTCTGGCTCTTGGCGATGCTGGCCCACCCATGCCTCGCTACATAAAACGTGAGTTTGATAGGACATCCAACCATCTGGCCAATCTTTTGCAACCGCTTGTTCATCACATGTGAGGCGTTCAAGTATTGCCGCCTTTCCTTTTCTCCCGGCACCTTGATAATTGGAAGAAGGTAGGGGGAATCCGGGTCAGTGTATTTCTGTACAATATCCTGCATGGGCTGCTCCCATTTGATGCAAAGCTGCTGGTCGGTCTTGTGCCGCCGATAGACAAGCACGCCGTTTTGCAAATCTTTCTTCTTCAAGAAAGCCAAGTCCACGAAAGACATGCCGCGAAGATAAAAGCAGAGCAGGAACAGGTCCCGGGCGAAAGCCAAGGCAGGATATAATTCCAGATCCAGATTCTTAATTCGCCCGATGATGTCTGAGGACACGGCTCTTTTGACCGTCTTCTCCACTCCCGTATGGACATGGCGGAACGGATTGCGGTTCTCTACCAATCCTTCTTCCGATGCCCTATTATATAAGGTACGCAGGTTGCGCATGTAAAAAGATACCGTATTCGGGCATTTCCCGTTCTGCTTCAGGTAAGCCTCATATTCCATCATCATGACAGAATCCATCGCATCCAAAGGTACATCTCCCGCCTCGCCCCGGAAACGGATGAAACTGTTCAGCGAACTGGCATAGACTTCGGATGTCCGCTCTTTCCCCATGCGTATGGTCTGTTGGATGACTTTCCTGGCATAGACAAAGAAACAGTCGTCATGCCCTTCCGGACTGTGATAGGCGAGGACTACCTGCTCGGAAGACAGTTTCCCTGACTGTTCCAGCTTCCGGATAATACCGTTTAACCGTTTTTGGTCTTCCTCCATACGGAAACGCAAGGCTTCCAGATAGCGTTCCCGCTCCGGATTGCCATCCACGCTGCGGATTTTGCCCGCTTCCTTGTCCCATTCATAATGGTACAATTTGTACCCCGTACTGATCAGGCGGGTCTGCCGCCCGTGTATCACTTGATAACATAACGTGCCCTCTTTGCCTGCGACTGAAGAGGACCTGAACTTGATTTTTATTGTTGCCATAATAATCTTTTTTACCGATAAAATATAAGTGAGCCGGGGGCATACGGTTATTCGTCCGTATGCCCCTTAACTGTTTTTATCCAAGCGGCTCAAATCCTCACTTTCTTTACCTGTGGTAAAGGTGCCTCCGTTTGCATTTCCGGACGGATATGCCAAGCCTGCCTGCCGGATGGCGAAGCCGGGGCAATTTCATGAGATACTCCGGCATGGGGACTTTCCTTCTGGGATTCTTTTTCCTTTCCGTCATCTTCCAAAACAGGCTCTTGTTTTGGGGCCAGTTCCAACTGTATCTTGCGGTCAAGCGCGGCAAGTTCGGATTTCAGTTGTTTCAATTCGTCCTCCTTCTTCCATGTCTTGCCCGCTATCTCCTGTAACTGAGGTATTTCTTTTTCCAACACCTCATTCTTCACCTTGTACTGGTCGATGATGGCCGGAATCCTTTCCAATGCATTCAGGAAATTACGCGCGGCGGCTATCGGATCCGCCATCGCCAGATGCCCGTTGTTGTAGGTGTACTTGTAACTACCCCTGACATGGAAACGGTTGTCAATGAACTCCAACCCCTCGCTGAGTGTCCGCTCACTCACCACCTTGATGGGGAAGCCGTACAATTCACCGATACGCTGGGGTACTCCGCCCGTCGTGGCGTTCTTGGCTATATCCTGCAACTTCTTACCAATGGTCTTTTCATCGGTGGTGTCCAGCCCGTCAATCTTTATCAAGTTGAGCCGGTTGCCCTCCTTGTCGGTCTGTGCGGCTGCGGTGAACTTCCCCCAATCCTCCGTCATGGCAGAGATGATGGCACGGTTGTTATTCAGCGTCGTGGTCTTGCTTTCCAACTTCAACTCCGAATCGCGCTTGCCCCTGTTGAACGACTTGCGCTCACCCTCCAGCGAGGCTATCTTCTTTTCGAGTTTCGCCTTGTCCAGCAAGTCCGTGTTGCCCGACAGTATCGCCATGTATTCCGAGAAGTTCATGCCCGATTTTTCGTCCATCGCCCCCTCGTCGATGGTTCGTGCGCCCATCGCGCCGGATTTCAACTGCGAAATGAACGTCTGCTTGCAATGCAGCAGGTTGAACTTGTACGAGTCCAGCGACTTCTCCACGGCGTAGATTATCACATCCACCTTGTTGTTGGCGTACAGCTTGGCAATCTCGTTGCCCTTCCTGACCGCCCGACCGTCACGCTGGGCGAGGTCGGACGGACGCCACGGCGTATCGAGGTGATGAATAGCCACCGCTCTGCGCTGGGCGTTCACGCCCGTGCCGAGCATACTCGTCGAGCCGAACAGCACACGCACCTGACCCTCGTTCATTGCCTCAATGACCGCCTTCCGCGCCTTCTCGTTCTTGCATTCCTGAATGAAGCGGATTTCGTGGGCAGGTATGCCGTAGTCCTCTACCAACTTGCGCTTGATTTCGGTATAGACGCTCCATCCTCCGCCCGGCTGGAATGTACCGAGGTCGCTGAACACGAACTGCGTCCCCCTCTGCGCATCGTATTTGTGGTAATACTCCGCAATCATCTTGGCGCAATGGCTCGCCTTGTTGTCGGGGTGGTCCTCGTAATCCGGGTCAATCATGCGCATATCAAGAGCCATCTTTCTCGCATAGTCCGTGGCGATGAGCATCTTCGCCTTTTCCTCCGTCTCCGACAACGGCAGCCTGCCAAGTACCATCGCATTTCCTGTCTTGGCAAACTCCATCAGTTGTTTGATGAAATACTCCTGGTCGGGCGTGGGCGGTATGTGATGCAGTATCTCGTTCTTCTTCGGACGGTCCACGCCCACATCCTCCGCCGTGCGGTAGTCGGTTATCTCGTTGTAGAACGCCGCCAGTTCCGGCACTTTGATAAAGTATCGGAAGCGTTCCTTCTGCACGATGGTGTTCGTCACGTTGAACTCGAAGTCCGTCGTCTTCTTGGCGAATATCGCCGCCCATGCGTCGAAACAGCGGATGTCCTGCTTCTCCAACGCCTTCGGGCGCAGGTACTTGAACAGCAGATACAGTTCCGTAAGGCTGTTGGAAATCGTAGTTCCTGACAGGAAAGTCGCCCCCAAGTCCCTGCCCGTCCGTTCCTGTATGGTGCGGATGGCGAACAGCAGGTTCAACGCCTTCTGGCTTCCCTCGGAGTTGCCCAGTCCCGCCACACGGTCATGGCGCGTGTTGAACGTCAGGTTCTTGAACTGGTGGCTCTCGTCGATGAACAGGTGGTCAATACCCATCTGTTTGAAGTCCGCCACGTCGTCCGTCCTTGTCTTGATGGCGTATTCCACCTTTTCCAGCTTCGCTTGCAGGTTGAACTTGCGTTTCTCCAAGCCACGCAGCATGGCGCGTGACACGTCCTTGCCCTGCCCACGCAACACTTCAAGGTTTTCCTCCACTGTGTCCAGCTCCGCCTGCAAGATGCGCTGCTGCAATTCCGGTGACTGCGGTATCTTCCCGAACTGGTCGTGCGACATGATGACGCAATCCCAGTCGTTGTTCTTGATGTCATTGAAGAAACGGACACGGTTGGCGGCGGCAAAGTCCTTCTCCGAGGCATAGAGAATGCGGGCGTTGGGGTAAGCTTTGCGGTAGGTCTCGGCTATCTCCCTCACGTTGGCTTTCAGCCCGATAATCATCGGCTTGTGTACCAAGCCCAGACGCTTCATCTCGTGCGCTGACACGCACATTATCAATGTTTTGCCGGTTCCGACTTCATGGTCCGCCACTCCGCCGCCGTTCTGTTTCAGCATCCAGATGCAGTCCTTCTGCGAGGGGTACAAGTCCTTTATCCCCAAGCCTTTCAAGTCCAAGTCCGGGAACTTCTGGTGCGAGCCGTCGTACTTCGGGCGCACGAAGCAGTTGAACTTGTCGTTGTACATGTCCGTCAGGCGTTTCTTGAACTCCGGCGACTGTTCCTCCAGCCATTCGGTGAAGCCGTTTCGTATCTCGTCAATCTTCGCATTGGCAAGCTGGATGCCCTCGCTGTCTCGCACCTTGATGTCGTTGCCGTTCTCGTCCTTGCCGATGCTTTTCATCATGTCCGGGCAGGTGTTGTGCAGCGCGTGTTTCAGCAGGTTCATGCCGTCGTAGTTGCGGTAATAGCCCTTCACCAAGAACTCGTCCGTGATTTTCATCGTCTTGTAGGCGCAGCTCACCGAATACTCGTCAAGGCTCTCCGAGTAGGTTATCCGCACGTCCGTGTCGAACAGGCGGCTCATGTAGGCGGCATACACGCCCGTGGGTATCCAACGCTCCCCGAAGTTGAAGTCCAAGTCCTCGAAGGGGATTTGTTCGGGCACGGCGGCTTTCAGGGCTTCGAGCGACTCTTCCGCCTGCGGCAGCATTGCGTGTTCCCCGTGTTCCCTAATCCAGCCCTCCACGTCGGCCACTTTCTGCACCACGTTCCCGGCGATGAAGCGGTCGGCAATCTCGTAGCCCTCCGCCAGCGGGTTGTAGAACACCCGTCCTTTCAGGGCTTCCAGCAGGTCCGTTTGCGGCAGGTCGCAGAGGGATTCCATGTAGGGCAGGTTCACTCCGCCGTACAGGTTGAGCGAGGCGGACAGGGCTTCTTCAGGCGACTCCACTTCGACCAATGTTTCCTGCGAAAAGGAAACGGGACGATCGAAGATGTCCGCCTTGACGAACTGCCCGTCCTCGCCACGTTCCAACGAGAGCATATTGCGCCCCGAAGCGTCCATCAGGATGAGCTTCGCGTTGTGCTTGGCGTTCAGGTTGCCGTAGCGCATGACGAACTCGTCGTAGTAGGTGTTCAGGTTGCGGCGCAGCAGGGCGTTTTCCTCGTGGTTCTCCGCTTCGTGGGCGTAGAGCCGTTCATAAGTGTTGCGCAAGTCAATGTATAGCTGTGCCTTCTGCGCCTGCATCCCCTCCATGTCGAGCGGCTGGAAAGTCGCCCCGTACTTGGTGACATCTTTCAGCACCCCGATTTGGAAGCGGATGCCGCCCGTGTGTTCCCATACTAATGAGCCTTCTTTCAAATACGGCTCCATAATGCCCTTGAACGGGCGCGGTGTCATCGCTTCCTCTTTCCGGCGTTGCCGCTCTTCGGGTGTCAGGGCGGCTTCTTCCTCGCGCATTTCCCTCTCCACGCGCTCGATTTGTGCTTTCCGTTCCGCCTCAAAACCGTTTTCAATCGGATAGATTGGACGCAAGGACGATGGTTGCGCCACGTTCTTAGCTTCAATTTGCTTGGCGGCATTGGCGTCCATCTTCTCCCGACCGAGGCGGCGCAGTTCCGCCCGGCGTTCCGGCGTGAGCGACATCATCATCTCATAGAAGCCGTTGATGGGCGGGTTGGTCTCCCAGTCCAGACTGCGGTAGATGGCATCCTCCGGGTCTTCGTCCTCTGCGGTTTCGGAAACGTCTTTCACATCGGGTGAGGCGACAGACACGGTTTCCTGTCGGGACACTTGCGGCATATCCATCCCGTTGCGGATGATTTCCTCCATTTCCTGCGCTTCTTCCGGAGTAATGGACGTGATGCCGGAAGCCGCTTCTGTGGATTCGGCTTTCACTTTCCCGGTCTCTTTTTTCGCCGCTTCCTCCTTTCCGCTCTCCGGGAGTACGAACAAGGTAGGCTGCACGGCTTTCTTCCCTTTGGACTTACCGCTTCTCTTCCGTTCCGGTTTCAGCCCGCGTTCCGCCAGCCGCCGTTCTTCCTGCGTATAGCCGAACAGGTCGTACAAGTCCATAATGGGTGCTTCGGGCCGTTTGGTCTCCACCTCCTGCGGTATGGCTGCAATCTGTACCACTTCCTGCCGCACCGGATTTTCCTCTCTTTTTGCATCCGCTTGTTGTCCGGCAACCGCCTTGACATCATTTCCTTTTTTCGCCTCCGTCTGCATACGCTGCACGACAATTGTCTGCTTGGTTTCCAGCTTTTCTTCCTTGATGCCGTTATAACGGTTCAAGTTCAGTCGTTCCGACAAGTCCGCCGACAGCATTTGGTACAAGTCCATGGCGATGCCCTCCACGCCGCCGCTGTGCGTATAGACCATAGCGGGCTTGCCGTAAGGGTCGGTGTCCCTTTTCGCGTCGGTATGGATGATGCGCTCCGGGTGGTCGAGGAAATACCCGTTGGAAACAATGTTCGTGTGGTTGCTCTTTACCACGTCGCCAAATCTTTTGTCTTCTTCGGAAAGTTCCTCCTTGCCCTCGTTCTTTTGCAGGATTATCAAGTCGCACCCCACTTCCGTGTTGGCATCTTCCGTGAACAGGTTGTTCGGCAAGCGGATGGCGGACACCAAGTCCGCTTTCCTCGTCATCATGTAGCGTGTGCCGCCGTTGCTTTCCGTATTCAATACCCCCTGCGAGGTGATGAACGCCACGATGCCGCCGTCACGCACCGCGTCCAGCCCTTTCAGGAAGAAATAGGTATGCACCTTCCTTGCCGCTATCTTCTTGAACACCGAGCCGTTGGCGTATTCCGGGTCGAACACCGCGATGTCCCCGAAAGGGATGTTGGATATGGCAAGGTCAAAACGGTTCAGGAACGGCTTTTCTATCTTCTCGAAGCCCTCCGTGCGTATCTTCTGCTGCGGGTACAGGTGTCCCAGCATCTTGCCCGTCAGCAGGTCTTTCTCGAAGGCCATCACCTCCGCCTGCGGGTTGCCCGACAGCACCGAGCCGATGAACGCGCCCATGCCCGCCGACGGCTCCAGCACGAGGTTGGGGTGCACCTTCTTGTCGTGCAGCACGTCCGCGATGGTGTCCGTGACGGTTTTCGGGGTGTAGAACGCCGTCAGCACCGAGGCTTTCAGCGAGTCCATGTAGCGTTTGTACTCCGTTTCGTCCTTGCTGTTTTCCCTGATGACACGGTGCAGTTCCACGGTAGGCGCGAACAGTTCGAGGTCGGACTTCGCCCATCGCGCTGCGTCCGCCAGTTCCCTTGCCGGGTTCAGGATGCACTTCAGGCCCCCGAAGCCGCAGTAACGCTCTAATAGCGCACGTTCCCTTTCCGTCGGGGTGCGCCGCTCCCGGTCAAGCGTGAACGCCGTGCGTACCGCCTCGATGTTGTCGCGCAGCTTCTGTTTCCTATTGAACGCCATGTGTACCCTCCAGATAAAGCATGACGGTTCCCACCAGCTCCGTGTAGAGCAGGTCGTGTGCGGGCGACAGGGCGAAGGTGTCGTCCGACGTGTCGTAACCGGCGAACAGGTTTGTCAGATAGGGGTAGAGCTTGCGACAGAACGCCTCGTGGTCGGATTCCGCCACCTCGTTGGCGAACTCGTTTTCCACGACCTCGCGCAGCAGGGCGTAGGGCGAAAAGTGCAGCCCGTGCAGCAGGATACGCATGGCTTCCTCGTGGGCATACTCCACCGTGCCTCCCGTCCGCCTTTCCTTTTCAAAGGTGGCGGTGGCGGCTTCCTCCCTTTCTGCAATAAGGTCTTTGTCGGAAACTTTGTCGGGATGGTATTTTCTCAGATAGTCCAGCAGGTACAGCCCGTAGTAGGACAGTTCCGCCGGGACGGTTTTCTTGTTCTGTTTCATTTTCTGATGGATTTAGTGGTGAAAAATAAGATTGTGGGTTGGATAGGAGGTAAGAAAAAGGCACCCGGTATCCCTCCGAGTGCCGCCACTAAATCCACAGTAAATAACGAGTATCAACGAGGTGAAACAGATTATGAACAGTGAATCAGTGGCAAAGGTAGTCATTATTTTCTTCCTCCTTTCCTGTAAGTGGACTTTTTTACGGATTTGGCTTCAGGAAACACGAATTTCGTGTTGAAGTCCGCATCGAAAGTGACCATTGCGCTGAACGGCTTGCCCTGCCTGCTCTTGAAGCCGCCGAGGACACCCGTCCTGCCTTGGGTCAGCAAGTCGTTCATTTCCGCGTCGGTGAGCGTTCGGCCTGCCATTTGGCGGAACACAGGCAGGGCGCAGTCCGGGTTGTCGCAGCGCACCACCTTGCCGTAGAACTGCATCGTGCCCGTGCCACACTTGGGGCAGACACAGCCCGATGCCTTGTGCCCGAACAGCTTGTCCGAGGCGAGCAGTTCCGTGGTTATCTTACGGGTATAGCCCTCGATGTCGCGGATGAACGCCTCGTGCGGCGTCCTGCCTTTTTCTATCTCCGCCAGTTCCTCCTCCCAGCGTCCCGTCATTTCCACGTCGGCGATGTCCATGCCCCTGACGATGGAATACAGGGCGAGCCCTTTCTCCGTCGGCACGAGCGACTTCTTCACGCGCACCATGTACTCCCTTTTGAGCAGGGTCTCGATGATGGCGGCACGGGTGGCAGGCGTGCCGATGCCGCAGTCCTTCAACGCCTGCCGCACTTCCTCGTCCTCCACGCCCTCGCGTCCGGCGGTCTCCATCGCCGCCAGCAGGGTGCTTTCGGTGTGCAGCGGCTTCGGGCGCGTCATGCCCGAACTCATCGAACAGCCGTTCATCGCCAGCGTGTCGCCTTCCTTCCAGCCGGGCAATACGGTGTCCTCCTTGTCCTCGCCATAGACCGACCGCCAGCCCGCCTTGCGCACGATGCAGCCTTTCGTCTCGAACGCCACGCCTGCACACTCCGCACGGACGGTGGTCGTGTCCTTGACACATTCCGAAGAGAATGCCTCTATCATGCGCCCCACAATCATGTCGTAGATAAGCTGCTCGTCCTTGTAGAGTGCCAGCGGACGGTTGGGTGTCACCAACAGCGCGTGGTGGTCGGTCACTTTCGAGGCGTCCACGCTGCGGCGGTTCAGTTTGTCCAAGGCTTCAATCTTCTCTGCAAAGGAGGAATGCCCCGCCAGACGGTCAAACAGCAGGGGCACTTCATCAAACACGTCCTCCGGGATGTAGCGGCTGGATGTTCTCGGATAGGTGACGAGCTTCGCCTCGTAGAGCTTCTGCACAAGGGCGAGCGTCTGCTCCGCCGTGAAGCCGTGCTTCGTGTTCGCCTCCTTTTGCAGCGTGGTCAGGTCGTACAGGAGCGGAGGGTTCTCCACCTTCTCCTTCTTTTCGACTTTGGTAACGGTTGCCGCCATTTGCTCCTTCACCTTATTATATAGGGTAGCGGCTTCCTCCTTGTCCTTCCATTTCTCCACCGAGGCGAACTTCACGACCTCACTCGTGTTTACCGACGGCGTGGTGAAATGGAGCTGGTGTACCGGTTCGGGCTGGAAACGCTTGTTCTCCCAAAACCGTTGGCAGACCATCGCCAGCGTGGGTGTCTGCACCCGTCCCACGGAATACGTGCCGCGTCCGGCGGCTACCGACAACGCCTGTGTGCCGTTGATGCCCACCAGCCAGTCGGCTTCGCTGCGGGCTTTGGCGGCTTGATAGAGGTTATCATACTCGCGCCCGTCCTTCAGTTCTTTCAGCCCCTTGCGGATGGCGGCATCGGTCAGCGAGCTTATCCACAGCCGTCGGAACGGCAGGGTGCAGCCTATATAGGCATACAGATAGCGGAATATCAGTTCCCCTTCACGGGCGCAGTCGGTCGCTACGATGATGCCGTCGCTCTCGTTCCACAGCTTGGTTATAACCTTGATTTGCTTCACCGCCGCCGCGTCCGCCTTGTAGCCCTTGTCCGTTTTTACCTGTCGGGGTATGAGTTCAAAGTTTTCAGGGATGACGGGCAGGCTGTCACGCCGGAAGCCCTTGATGCCGTACCCGTCGGGCAGGGCGAGCTGCACCAGATGCCCCAACGCCCATGTCACGTGGTAGCCGTTCCCGGTGAAATATCCTTCTTCCCTTTTCATCGCGCCGACAATCCGTGCTATCTCACGGGCGACGCTTGGTTTTTCTGCCAATATGGTAATCATGTCTTTCTCTGTTTTAATCGTTGATACTTTTGTTTTTAATGGGAATGAAACGAGGCACGGCCTTGTTTGTGGAATATGCGTGCAAGGCGGTGTATGTTCCCCGTTTCAGCCCGTCAATACTTATTGGATGGATTTAGTGGCGGCAATCAGGACACCTTCATGCCTTTGGATTTCTTGGTCTGCTGCTTTTGCTGCACATCGTCCTTCGGGGCGGTCTGACCCTGCTGCAACGGCTCTTTCACGTGCTTGGTCGCTTCGTTGGTCTTCCCCTCGTTGTTCACGGCAAGCTGTGTACGGCTCTCGTTGGACGGCGCGACGGTCTGTGCGAGGTCGGGGTTCTGCGAGTAGGTCAGCGGACGGCCTTTCTCGAAGTTGAACTTCAGGTACTTTGTGCAGGGCTGTCCTTGGTCGTCCTTCGCGTTGGCGAGCACTACCGTCTTGCCCGCTACATAGTCGGCAATCTGTTGGTCGGTAAACGTGTCGTCCTTCCATTTCTTGATGGGGCGGATGCTCCCGTCCTCATTCGTCCACGAGCGGTTGCGGCGTTGGCCCTCACCGTTGTTGTCCTGTTTCTGCCCCTGTGCGTCTGGCTTTTCCTGCGGTTTTCCTTGACGCTGTGCCTGTTGCTGTCTCTGTTGCCCCGGCACAAACTCCACGTCGCGCTTGTCGGCGTTCACCTGCAACAGGGCTTGGAACTTGCGTCCGTTGGAAAGCGTCACTTCCTTGGGCAAGGGCAGTCCCGCACGGAGGATATCCTGTTCCTCTTTTGAAAGATGGGTCTGCCCGATTTTGTTCGGGATGCGCACCTTGTCGGCGGGGATGTCCACGATTTCATTTGTCAAACGGTCGATGCTGATGTAGTGGGGCTTGATTTCTCCCGTCTTCTCGTTGGCGAAGTTGACGAGCTTGCCGAGGTTGCCCGTGCGTTTCAACGTCTTCTTGTCCTCGTCGGTGAACGTGTAGCCTCTGTGGGGGATGTCAAGGCGCGGCTCGTTTCGGATGAAGTGGGGTGTCAGCTTCAGCTTGCCGTCCTCCGCCTTCTGGAAGGACAATCGGGCTTGCAATTCGTAGCTCTCATAGCCGAAGGTCGGCTTCACCGTTACCAGCCCCGTCTTGCCGTAGTTCATCAGGGCTTTCATGTCCTTTTCCGAAAGTTGCTCCTTGTCAATGCCGCACTTGCGCAGTTCCGCCCAGTCCACGTCGCCGTCCGCTATCAGGTTCGGCTTTGGCTGTGCCGTGGCTTCTTGTGTTTCAGCTACCTGTGGCTGCTGAACATCTTTCTCTTGTTTCAGTTCTTCTTTCTTTTCCATTTCTTCTGTCTTTTTGATGGGTTCGTTGTCATTGTTCTCTTGTTTCACATTCTCTGTTTCTGCTTGTTGTTGGTACTTGGCGGTGTCCACCTTGTGCGAGGCAAGTATCTCCGCGTTTGCCACGGGGTCTTTCAGAAAGTCCTTAATAACGGGTAGCAGCGTGTCCACCGCATCCGCCGCCACCCGGTAGAAGCCGAAGCGTGTCGGCTCCTTGCACTGGCGGTAGAAGTTCTTGAAGAAATTGTCAATCACGTCCCCGTGGCGGTCGAAGCGCAGGAAGTCCTGCGAGTGTTCCGGCTTCGCGGGCTTCGTCTTGGGATAGCCCTTGCCGTCCAGCCCGGCAACCACGCTGATTTCGCCCGTCTTTTCGTCGCGGACGACCAGCACGTCCTCTTGCTTTTTCTTTTTCTGTTCCATTTCCGATGTTTTTTAATAGGTTATTAAAATCACAGCTTGCGCCATTCGTCTATTTCTTTCTCATATACTTCCAAGTGGCGGCGGACGATGTTTTCCGTAAGTCCTGAAACACTCATTTTCCGTTCTCCGAACAACCGGACAATCCGGTCCAGCCTGTCACGGGTTTCTTTACTGAGGAATACAGGCTTGCGGTCTTCAATGGAAGGCACGGGCAGGTAAATCCGTTTATAATCTGCCAAGGCTTCCTTGCAGGTTGCCAGACTCGATTTCTGTTCTCTGTTTTCAGCCGTCATGGCCATGTTTTCTTTTTCTGTTGTCCTCATTTTTACTTTTATTTTTTAGGTGAATACTTCTTGTTGCCCGGTCTTTTGCCGGATTTGTTCTTTGGGGCTTCCATGCCGGGTTGCTCTTTCATGCGGAGCACCTTGGTGCCGCCTTGCAGCACTTCCTCCATATTCTGGCTGATGAACTCCAGCACGTCCGATTCCTTGTAATAGGTCTTGTGCCCGATCCGTTGGTAGCGGAGCCTGTACTTGCTTCGGAAGCGTTGCAGCGACCGCTTGCTTGTCCTCAGCATCTCGCACAGGTCCTGGTTGTCGTACAACCGTTCCCCGTCCAGGTACTTCACTCCGGCGGCATCCTTGTTTACCAGCACCGAGATGATCCGGTCCTGGCGGTCGAAGCGTTCCATGATGCGGCCCATCCATTCCTCGAAGGTGTCCCGCCCGAGCGTTCCCGCCGTCTTCGGGATATTCTCCTTCTTGAAGATTCTGGCGGCTTGCCCGCCACTGCTTCCCGCCGCTTCCACGGCCGGGTCCTGTTTCATTTTCTCTGTATCCATATCGTTCCTTGTTGATGATTACGCTGCAAAAATCGGTATTGCGCAAGAGGTGTTTTCCATAGTCGTTACCGAGTCGGCAATGATTTTTTTGAAAAGTCTCGTCCGGCAGGTCTGAAAAGGCTTTTATGCCGCTATTTTCATCCATCATAGTACATGGAGAGCCTTAGACCTTATATTATATATACATTATGGAGCGGGGCAGGAACTGGAATAGGAATGATTGGAAGATAGATGTACCCGAAGAACGCCAACGGTTGCCACGGCAACGCCAAATGCTGCCACGCGACTGACAAACGGTGGACTCTGCCTGTAAATCCGTTTACTTTGCAGCGTAATCACAATTAAACGGTAATCTTATGGAAAATGTAATCGTAATCGAGCAAAAGACTTTTGAGGAATTAATGGCACGTTTCAACCGGCTGGCCGGAATGGTGGACAGGTTCTGCCGCAAGGCGGAGGAGAAACGCCTCAGTGAATGGCTGGACAGCACGGAGGTGTGCCAGATCCTGCAAATCAGCCCGCGCACCTTGCAGACACTGCGCGACAATGGCACGCTGGCCTATTCACAGATTGTGCGTAAAATGTTTTACCGGGCGGAAGACGTGCGGCGCATCGTGCCGCTGGTGGAGGAACGCCGCAGCCTGGCGGCCTTGAAAGGAAAAACTATTTGAGAAGGGTTAAAAGAGTATCACTTAAATCAGACTGACAATGAATGAATTGATGACCAGAGAAAGCGGGCAGATGGCCGCGCTGTTCAGAATGTTGGAACACGCATTGGACCACATTGAGTTATTGACCGAAAACTACCGTCCGGTATTGGGCGGGGAACGCTACCTGACGGACCGGGAAGTGGCGAAGCTGCTAAAGACCTGCCGCCGGACCTTGCAGGAATACCGCGATGCGGGACGCATGTCTTATATCCAGCTGGGAGGGAAAATCCTGTACCGGGAGTCGGACATCGAGCGGCTACTGAAAGAGGGTTATCGGGAGGCATTCCGCAATGGAACCTGAGAAGGACATGGAAAAACAGTAGGTGGCGGTGGAGGTCGTGTACGCATTGAAAAGTGGACCATCCTTTCCGGTATTTGCAAAAACACTTGCAACTGACCGGACACCTGTAGGAATGTACGAAAGCGGCGCATCACGGGAGATAATCCTCTCATGATGCGCCGCTTCCTTGTGCGTGGGTGGATAATACGGTCAATTCCGCACCATTTGCCAATGCGGACTGACCGGAAAGATGAACAGGCGGGCGGTATTCCGTCCACCGTGGCAAGTGAATTTTCCGATGACCTGTTCACGCAGCCGCTTTGCCCCATAGGTGTGAAGACGGAAAGCAAGGGCAATGACCATCGGGAGGCCGTACAGCACGTCTGTCCCGTAGCCGTCCGGCTGGCGGACACGACGTTCTGTCTCGCCGGGATTCAGAATGCCGCTTTTGTACACGCCCTTTATCGCCGCCCGGAGCGTGGGGGCAACCACGCCGAACAGTTCCATCAGTTCCGGTTCGTTCATCCAGACAGCTGTACCGGATACTTCCGGCACATGAAGTACGCCGTGTTCGTCCAAGGTGATAATGTGACGTTCCATGACTTCTGACTTTTGGGTTATTCATCCATTGACATTCCGTTCCGGCTGTTGCGCCGTTCCATCAGGCGGTCCATGTCTTTTGATATCTTGCAGTCGGTAATCTGCGCATAGATCTGGGTACTGTTGATGTCGGCATGGCCCATCATTTTCGCCGCGCTTTCTATGGAAATACCCTCGGAGACCAGAAAGGTACCGAAGGTATGTCTTGCGGCATGATGGGAAAGGTTCTTCTTGATACCCAGCATGACACCCAGCCCGTGGATGTCGTACCAGAGGATGTCGCGTTTAGGCAGGGGGAACACGGGACGGGTATCGTCCGTGGTGTTGTACAGTTCCAGTATCCGCCGCGCGGCCGGGTGCAGGGGTACGAAGGTCTCCACCTCGGTCTTTTCCCTCGGCTTGCGGATATAGAGCCTGCCCTCCGAAGTCTTGCCGATGTGGCGGGGGTACAGGTTATACACGTCCGCGTACGCCAGACCGGTCAGTGAGGAGAAGATGAACATGCGGCGGGCCAGCTCCACCTTGGGATCCGGCATCGGCGTGGCCATAAGACGCTTCAGCTCGCTGCGGCTGATGTGGCGCATCTTGGGCGGGTCCTTCTTTTCGTAATGCACGTCCTCCAAGGGGTTGCACCGGAGCACGCCTTCATCCACTGCGATGTAGATAAGCCGGTTTAGCCAACACAGGCAGTGGTTCACGTGCCCGGAGGCATAGCCCAGTTCCTTTTTCAGGAACAGTTTGAACGAATGCCCGAACTCCTCCGTGATATCGGAAAAGGCGATGTCTTCCAGACCACGGGACTGGAGGAACTGTTTCAGGTTGAGCTGCGTGGTCTTCGACTGCCGGAACGTGGAAGTCGAATGGATTTGTTCGGCACGCAGCCTGAGCCGTTCCCGTTCCGCTTCGCCGCCTTTGAGAAGGGTCTGGGGAATGGTCGCCACACCCGTCACGGCGTTTTTCAGCAGTTCGGCACTGACCGCCCCCTGTTCTTTCAGCAGGCGGTCATAAGCCCGTTCCAAATTCAGGCGGAACTCTGCCAGGCGGTTGTTCTCACGGGGCTGGCGGATGGTCCCCGTCCGGCTGTCCCATTCCTCCGGACGGCAAAAGATACCGGTCGTGATGAGGATGCTCTTGCCGTCGATGGACACACGGCAAAGGACGGCGGTCGTGCCGTCGGACTTGATTCTTTTTCGATTGATATAGGGCAATATCTTGAAAGTGCTACGCATGATGGTTCTTTTTAGCTGATGTTTTACATTTATATATTTCACAATTTCGTTTCTATCGTCCTTACCTATAAGACTAACTCAAGGTCTTTGGTCGCCTCAATGAAGCGGTCCATATCCTCGAACAGCTTTTTCGGGGTAACTCGGGCATAAATCTGGGTCGTTTTTATATTGTTATGTCCCAGCATCTTACTGATGGTTTCGATGGGTACGCCCTCTTCGAGCGTGACCAGCGAGGCAAACGAGTGCCTTCCCATATGATAGACGAGTTCGGTCGTCAGTCCGGCAAGGACGCGCAGGATTTTCATGTTCGCCCGGAGCGTGCTGTACAGCTGGTTGGGGAACAAGGTCTCCCGTGAATTATCCCGGTATTTCTCTATCAGGGCAATGGCTTCGGGCAACAGCTTGACACGCGCCTTCAGTTCGTTCTTCTTCCGCCGGTATTTCAACCACAGGCTGCCTTCGTCATCGGTGTACAGGTTCTCACGGGTAATGGAGATGGTGTCCGCGTAGGCGGTTCCGGCATAACAGGCAAACAGGAAGAGGTCCCTCGTAAGGACGAGGGAGCGGCGCTTTTCCGGAATATCCAAGTCACGCAGTTTCTCGAAGTCCTCGCGGCTTAATGCCTTCGGGGTGGTCTCTTTCTGCTTGGGTATCTTGAAATGCAGGAAATGGTACCGTTCGGAAAAGCCTTCCTTGTACGCAATCCGGCAGATCCGTTTCAGCAGGGCCAGGTGATGCCGCGAGGTCTGGTTGGAATACCCGCATTTTACTTCGATATAGGATTGGTATTCCCGGATGAACTGTTCGTTCAATGCGCCGAAGGCGATGTCCTTCACCTTGTACTTTTTCTTGACAAACTCGCCGAGCGTCTTCCGCGCATAATGGTAGGTGCTCATGGAGGAAGCGCACACATCGATACCGATGCGCTCCCTCGTTTCCTCGATGTGCCGGTCGAACAGCCGGAGCAGGGTCATCTGGGTTTCCATGCTTCCTTGGAAGAGGTTCTTCACGTCCGCAGCGGCGAAATCGCGTTTCCTTTCTTGCAGTTCATTAAACGCCGCATGGATGGCCAGCAGGAGTTTCTCGATTTTCGCATTGGTTTCCACCGCCTCGCGGCTCTTTCCTTCCAGACGGTTTTCCCGCACATTCCACAGCTTGGGCGTGCACGAGAGTTTGGTGCTGAACTGTGCCACCGTCCGGTTCAATGTGATGCGTCCCATGATGGGAGCTTTGCCCGATTTGTCGGGTTCGGTCTTTTTCAAAAACAGCAAGACCTTGAATTTCTCAATTTTCATACGCCTACATTTTTTGAGTGCAAAGTTATTATGAATGTAAGCGTTCATCGCTACGCAAAATACTGAGTATCATAGAAAAGCAACCCGTCGAAGAACTTTTTTCAATCATCCGGTTAACACGGCAGGTTTCCGAAACAACCTGTTAACGGTTAAGAAACGGAACCGATTCAGCATTCCGTCTGAATCCGTTTTTGAAAGGTGTGCCAGATAATGAAATGCGGCTCATTTCTAACAAATTATGTTTCTAACGCGCTGTTCTATTTGATGTTGCTATGCTAATGAGTTCCCACGTTGCCCGCCATAGTTTCGCCACAGTCTTAAAGAGATCAGGAGTGAATACCTCTTTAATCTGTGAGGCTTTAGGTCACAGTTCAGAGAGAGTAACCCAAATCTATCTGGACAGTTTCGGTAATGACCAAATGGAAGACGCAATGAAAAATCTACTCTAAACCCAAGAATCCTGTTTCCAGAAATGGGGATGGGATTCTTTTTTATCCTTTATCTTTGCACCATCACCATTTAATAGAAGAATCTCATGTTTACACTTCCAGACAAATTACCCCATGACGATCAACTTCCCGCATTGGAGTACGTCTTTCATTTGGCTACATTAATAGAACCTTTTGAGGACTTCTGCGGATCGCCATTGCTTGATCGGTATATCTCACGTTACAATACATCTGCAATCAAATTTAAAAAGCTGGATAAATTGAAAGCAAGGCTGAATGAATTTCTTTCTCATGAAGAATTTGGAGAGACACTAACTTCCTTTGAACTGGACACTGAAAAATTCTGGCATTTATTATTATTCGTATATGATTTCTCTTACAATCAATGTACGGACGGGATCAAACACATATCCTCATTGACAGCCTTACAAACCATTATTGACAAAATAACGGAAAATACAGAACTTCACTCGTTGCAATCTCCCACTTTCAAAGAAGAAACAAAGATTACATTTTGCATCGGAAAGAAGAAATATACCATTGAGGATTGCCCTACTATACTTCGTATATGTTCAAGGCTTAAAGAGGATATTGACACCTCTGACGATTGGAATTGGCAAAGCATTAAATCCTATATGAAGCCTGAAACTTCTGAATCCACTTCCGTATTGGCTTACGCCTTCTATCTTTATTTTACAACTTTCTTCAACTCCTATCAGCCCATCATTTCCAAACGGAAGATAAAAGATTCACCATCTAAAAAGGAAAAGCAACTGATTGGCGATTTAATTTTCTTCACAGGAATTATCCAAAATGAAAGCATATCAACCGATCCAGACTACTTGAAAACGCTGATAAAGAGATATAAAGACTATCAACTGCCAAACGGAGCTTTCACATACTAATCAAGGGGAACAAATTTGTCCCCTTTTTTTGTTCCTACCCCACCCGCCAAAATACCCGCACCTTTGCAGCGTAATCAACAACGAGAGGTGCACATCTCGATTCACTGATTACCTGAACTCCCGAACAGGAAAGAGGGAAGAACAAAAATAAAAAAGAGATGGTAACATTAAACATTAATTTCGAAAACAAAACAGTAAGAGAGTATGACAACATGGGTGCACACAATGCAACCAAACTGATGATGAGTAAATACGAAAACCTGACCATCCAGTTCAAAACCGGTAAAGACAAATTCCCTTACGCTTGGTTGGAATCTCGAAGCATGGCAGGCTTCAAACTGATCTTGAATCAAAAAGAACTTACTTGGCTGATGGGATATTTGAAGGAAGGAAAAACAGAAGATTTCGGAACTGAACCAAAAAATGTAGCAGCCTACAAAGAAGATAAAGACAATGATTTGCAACTCGCAATGTTCAAGCAGTTGATCGAAAGCGGTAAAGTCCTGCAATTCGTTCCTTTATTCCGCGAGACTAACGGATATATCACCGCTTATGCCTCTTATAAAAAAGGAAAGATCATATTTCGATTGAAAAGAACGGATGATTTGATGGAATATCTGACTGAAAAAGAATTGATCTGATAAAAGAAAAACAATGAGAGGAAGTATATTCCGCTTCCTCTCTCATTTACGAACCATTTAAAACAGAAAAGACGATGAATACTCAAATAATTCAAATCAATAAAAACGAAAACGGTAAAATCCAATATCTGACAGAAGTACTCCCTATGATCCCAGCCAATACCATATTATATAAAACACTTACAGGTTTGGGAGCCACTTACGGAGAGTTAAAAGCAGACCGTAATTCCATCATTATCGAACCGAACGTCCCTGTTATCGTGGGCAAATGCAATGATCCGAAACATAAAGGCGACAGCCTATTTGGAGTCTACGAAGGTGTTTATACGGAAGATGTCATTAAGTATCTGGAAAAATCAGCAGATAAGAAAACAAAAATCCTGACTACTCCCGAAAGTTTTCACAAAGTGAAAGACGCTTTTGAATTGATGGATATGGATATATATGGTACATGCTTCCTGTTGTTCGATGAATGCCATAAGATCGTGAAAGATGCAGATTACAGATCGGATATAACTCTTCCGTTCGATGATTTCTTCTTGTTCAATGAAAAGGCTTTGGTATCTGCAACTCCCATTTCTTTCAGTGATCCCCGTTTTGAAAGCCAAAAGTTCCA
Organism: Parabacteroides johnsonii DSM 18315; assembly: GCF_025151045.1. Lineage (NCBI taxonomy): Bacteria > Pseudomonadati > Bacteroidota > Bacteroidia > Bacteroidales > Tannerellaceae > Parabacteroides > Parabacteroides johnsonii. The sequence goes on along the minus strand of NZ_CP102285.1, from coordinate 2,734,719 downwards.
GACCATAAAGATCGAACCGACCTTTGAGTATAAACTCCCGATCAAGCTGATTCATACCAACAATGTACTGGAGCAATTAAAAAGGGAACTTGACAAATTGGACACGACAATATGTTTCTTTATCAATTCAACGGATATGATCCATTCCTTTATCAAACAACTGGATATTGAAAATGAATCTACCGTATTCTGCGCAAAGAAGAGCGTGGAGAAACTGAAAAGTAAGAAATTCAAACAGGCATTCGAGCAATGGAGCAAATCCCAAATGAAGAAATACAACTTCTTCACCAGTCGTTTCTACAATGCGCTGGACATTGAACTGGAAATAAAACCTACGGTCATTATGATTTCAGAGGTATATTTTTCAGAATATTCCATGATCGATCCACATACGGATGCGATACAGGCAATCGGGAGATTCCGTAATGGAGTAAACAGTATATATCACATTTTCAATACAAATCCCAATTTACCAGTCCGCACGAAAGAAGAGGTTGATATTTACTTGCAAGTGAGCAAAGAAGTTTATAACAAAATAAAGACATTTTACGACTGTGCAACTTCCGAAGAAGCAAGAAACGCTTATCGTGAAGCATTGAAAGTACTGCCATTCAACAAAATGTTGGATAAAGAAGGAAGAGAGAATTTCTTTGCTATCGACAACTATGTGGATGAAGCCCTACTCAAATCAAGTTATAATGAGAAAGAAGAACTGATTGCAAGTTACAAACGCAACCCCTTGTTCGACTTGGATGTGGAATCTGCTTATTTCCCTTTCGGAGATTTCGAACGATTAAAAAAAGAAAGTAAATATGCTTCTTTGAAAGATAAACGTAAAGAAGTTGTTAACCTATTGGAATCGTTGAATGGTGATGATGAAACCGAGATGATCCGTAACTGTAAAGACGAATTGAGAAAGGCTGATCCGTTTATTTACGAAGCATACGAAGAGATTGGAAAGGAGATGATCGAATCTCTGGATTATTCCGTAAAACGAATCAAAGAGGCTATGATCTTAAAACAATACAGGGAAAAGACAGAAGGCACAGAATTTATCCAGTTGATAAAGAACTCCTTCACTGTGGGACAAAGATATACGAAGAAACACATCAAAGAGGAATTAACCCGTATTTATGCACTTACCGGAGTAACTCCCCAAAAGACGATCACAGGACAATCCATAATAGAGTTTTTCCATGTGAAAGAGATTAACACTGGTGGAAGTCGTAAATTTTTATTAGTTGAATCGAAGATATGACAGTGCAACATTTTTGAGAGAATAATGATTTTATAGACCCTGTTCAAAAAATGTTGCGTGATCTCAGAAAAACAAACTTCTACTATGAATCAGAATCCTTCGGAAACTTACTTCGAAGGATTTTTTATTTATGAGCCTTTATATCAAAATAATTTTCTTCAAACCAAATTACAGAGATAAAACATGCCTCAACTTTGAAAAATCACTATAAATCAAGCTATCATGTATGACACGCGGGCTTAACTTCACTTATCTTAAAGACCCCCCTCAGTAGATGATAGAGAAGTGAAAAATATGCAAGTAATCTACCTATGAATCTCTTTTTCAAAAACGGATAAATGCCTATCCGAACTCTGGAAACGGAGGAAAGAGATTTTTAACGGATAGAGATTTAATGACGGATTGCGGTATTTTCCCCCTTTTCTCTTTTATATGGTGTAATCCTCAACACTACAAAGGATTAAAACCAAGTCAATACACAGGAATTATCAACAAAAATCAAATTTATATCATTATGGAAAGTCAGTACAAGGTATGTGAAGTGAAACTCACTTACAAGTCAAAGATTAAAGCCTCTGAAAGAGAGAAAATCTTTTCCGCTGAAGATGCTTATAAAATCCTTTTGTCTGTATTTGATTCTGAAACAATACAGTACAAAGAGTTTTTCAAAGTCATTTTAATGAATAAAGCCAACAAGGTATTAGGCATTTGCCCTATTTCAGAAGGTGGATTGAACGAAACATCTGCGGATATACGCATTATTATGCAGGCAGCAATATTGGGTAATGCTTCTGCTATCATATTGGCACACAATCACCCATCTGGAAACATACAACCAAGTATGCAAGACGATCAAGTAACAAAAAGAGTAAAGGAGACTGCCAAATTGATTGGTATCAACCTTTTGGATCATCTTATCATAACGGATGAGACTTATTACAGTTATTCTGAAAACGGACGGATTTAAGATTGTGAGATATGGAAATAATACTTTATATCTTAATTGCCGCCATTGTGTACCTGATAGTGTTGTTAATCTATCCGATCATTCCGTTTATCCTTCTTTTTACCTTCTTGTATAAGGCGATAAGGAATTAAACGATATATTTTTATTTAAACCATTGAATTATAAAACGCTTTTCGTACTTTTGTCCCAATCTCATACGCCTAAAGAGATAGGACACAGTGTGGGAGGACATACGTTTTACGAAAGGTGTTATTGAAATTATCTTCTGTTATCAAATTCTCGCAAAATTTGTATTAGAGTGAAGGTGATGGCAATAGCACCCGCATCTTTTGTTATAGACTTACCTGAAAGGGTAAACTATATCTCAATAGGTGTGGGTTGCTGTTGTTTTATCCACTCTAATGGCAATGCGAGAAGCCAGATAACAGGATAAAGCAAATACAGTTCCCACACCTTTTTTATTTATTAATTTTTCCAAAGGGAACAGGGAAAACAACAAGAATCAAAATGAATAGAATTTTTAATGTATGTATGTTTGTTATCTGTTCTTTGTTACTGTTATCCAGTTGTGATAAAGAACTAGTGAAGGGACCTGGAGAATGGGAACAGGAGAGAAGAAATAATTTTTACGATTACAAAGTAAAAAATCGAGAAGGCTTTGATATGTTAAGCATTACTCCATGTGCTTATAATGAAGATACTGTATTCTTGACAGGTATTAAAAATGAAAAAATGTGGATCGGTATGTTTAATAATCATACAAAGGAGCAATTGAAAGAATGGAACGGAACAAAAACAGTCGAACGTACAATAAAAATTGATAAAGGTTATGGCGAAACAAAGCTTTTGAATGTTACTGCATTTGATTTTAGATCAGGTATTTACAAAACGAATCGGGGATTTATTGCTGTACTTTCATATCTTCATAGAGAAAATACCTTTTTAACGACAAGTGATGTAGTTTCCAAAGATATTTTCCTTTTTAATGGTAATGAAATAATTGTCTATCCTCTTAATTATCCAACTATTGCAAATCCTTATTGGTTTCAAGGAAGTATTTTTGTATTAAATATGATTGAGGATTGTACTTATTCTATCATATTATCACCTGATGGAAAAAAGATTGCAGAATGGAAGGGGAATTTTGTAAATGGAGACTTCAATCCAGTTCCTATCTCTTATACAGAAGGAATTTTTATTGCCCGTGAAAGTGATTTCTTTATTATCAGACATAATTACCAGACGGGAAAAGATGTTTGGAAGACCTCTATCCCTTCTTTAAAAGGTGTTGAAGATAATGCCCGCATCAATTCAACAATCTTAGAACAAAGTAATCCAATCTGGAAATACCAGATTGATATTACCAATTATGACGGAAGTAAGAAACAAGTTATTTTTACTGTTGATGTGGAGACAGGAGAAGTGACAGAAGTTTAAAGATAGTTCAAATAGAAAATAAGGGTGGGACACATTTTATAGAAATGATATTATGAACATTTTTTATAAATTGTGCCCTGCTTGGTTTACAAGACATCATTATCACAAATGATCGTTTTTTTGTATGATACAATATTGAAATATAGATAATTAACAATAATATTAATCTAACATCTGTTTAAACCAACACTTAAACCAGAAATTACATAAAATCAGAAAGATAACAAAGTTGAATTGTAAATATCAATAATTCAATGTGTTATATTGAGTGTTGCCGAAATAGCTCAGTTGGTAGAGCAACGCATTCGTAATGCGTAGGTCGCCGGTTCAAGTCCGGCTTTCGGCTCACAATATCAAGCAGTTATCTTTTTAGATGACTGCTTTTTTTATGGCTTTTTCTGTGGTTTTCGTGTGGGTTTACATGGGATCATACCGAAATCCTGAGGGATTAAAATATAATCATCTCCCAAAGTATCCATTGCATCTTCCTATAAGCCCCCTGATAGTATTTAAGTATTTATTATAATCCCCGATAGTGTAAAAATAATTCCAGATAAATTTGTTTTGTATAAAATAAAAGCGTTCCTTCGTGCTGTCACTCATTTTCAGAGAGATTATAGGTATAGAGTGAACAAAAACAAAGGAGCCTTGACTGTGCAATGGGTATAGCTTGACAACTTTCAGGTCAAGCTTTTTTATAACAGTATATAACGACAAGAAATATAATAACCCAAACCTTAACTATTAGAAAGAGTGTGTTGCCTCTATATTAGAGGGACACGCTTTTTTATTGTAGTTATGTTGCAGTTCTTTTATTTAGCCCGGTTATGTACGTATAAGGAGATACCTATATTCATAGAGAATTAATTATGCATACATATTGGTGAGTCTGAATAAGAAAAAAGCAATATCCCTCACGCCTCTCAGCTGTGCTCTAAAAGCTTTGATTTTAGCATTGAAGGACTCACTCGCGGCATTGGTGGAGCGTCTTTTAAAAAAGCCAACAATATTCAAGTAGTGTGTTTGTATGGTTCTGGCAACAGTGCCAAAAGACAGGAAACCGGATTTGTCCACCTGATCATACCAATGTGCCAAACGCGTCAAGGCAATATCTGCCGATTGTGCCTGATGATATATCAACCCTAACCTCATGCTTAAGTAATAGGCCTTCTTGATATCGGGATATTCCCGGAAAAGGATTTTAGCTCTTTTTCTTTGGCTCTCCGACCACAGTTCAGTTTTTTTGAACAAAAGATAGCGGCTTCTGGCCAACAGCTGTTTTCGACTGTCCCCATTCTCAAATGTTTCAGTAACAAAAGGCTGTCCTGATGCTTTAGCGTATGTGATCTCGACCATTTCTTTATCCAAGGCTTCCCATCGTGCCTTTATCCGCATTTCCTGAACGGCTTCAAAAGCTAACTTTTGAACATGAAAACGGTCGATAACCAGCTTGGCAGCCGGGAAACAGAGACGGGCTATCCGGGCCATATTGGGTGCCATGTCCAATGTTATTTCCCGAACTTGAAACCGCCTGCGACGGGAAAGTTTGAGTATAACTTGGGATACCTTTTCTACGGATGTCCCTTTGATCATGGCGATGATTGTGCCTTTTCTTCCTTTGGCCTCTTTGTTAATCAGGATTGTATACAGTTCTCCCGACGACAGTGCCGTTTCGTCCATCCCGACGTAGGGTCCAATGTTTTTCTCGAAGAGCATCCATTCTTCGGCATGGGCACGTTGCTCCCAATTCCTGAAATGACTCAGATGATTCTTATATTGGGACTCCAACAGTTTGGCTTCCATTCCGTAATGATCCGCCAAAAGACTAATGCTAAGAGCGCGCGAGTCGATCCAATGCTTTTAAAAAAGACGCAAATTCAGTCGTTATTTGCGTTCCTTCTGCCACTAATTTCCAATTGCGGCTTACATACTTGCCAGTACTGTGATTGAACCATCTTCGTTTTTTGATAAACAACAGGCAGCTACGCCCACGCATCGGATAATCCTGCATCCTGACTTGTTCATAAAAGCCCTTGCTCTCCAAGTTATCGGTTGCATATTCTTTAGGATGTATATTCTTCTCTTCAAAATATATTTCTACCCTATCCGACTTTTCTTTGAAATCAGACAACTCAAAATAATCAAACATTCCCTCCGGAAAGATAAAACGAAGAAATTGATCGTAACTCATCTCTTTTATTTTTTTACTGCCACTAAGATACGATTTTTTCCCCTCAGGATTTCGGGATGATCCTTTACATGAGGCATGTAAACTGAGATGTAAACCATGAGTACAACAATTAGTGTCGTATGTTACAAGTCTAAAGTATTGAAAAACAATGAATCACCTTTGATGATTCGTGTTTGTAAGGATCGAAAACTCATCGGCCGGGGAGCGGCCAGTACTAAGGGATGAGATCCCCGTTCCGATGAGTGTAAAATTATAATAATTTAAATCGGTTTCCAAACTTTGTAGCCAATTGTTGCGAAGTTGTAGCCCAATTGGCCAGTGGTATGGTTTATTTCTTCCGTGTATTATGATATGTAAGATAAACCAGTTTTTCAAGGGTTGTGTCCGATGGGAACATGACCTTGTTCTCGTTACCTTGCGGATTTGGCGATGATACCCGTTAAGAGTTTAATCTTTCCACTGTCTTGACCCCTTTCACCGCGTTGATTTTTTTAGTCAACATATTTAGCGCCGTTGTGTCGCGGACCATCACTGTAAAGTTCCCCTGGAAGATCCCGTCTACCGAATCGATGTTCAGAGAGCGGAGCGTGACACCTGCTTCTTTGCTGATGACGGAAGTGATGTTGGTGACAATCGCGATATCGTCACGACCGATGACCCGGAGCGTAACAATATATCCGTTGTCTCCTTTGCCGCTCCATTTTGCTTGAATGATGCGGTAGCCAAAACGGCTGAACATCTCCTGCGCGTTTGGGCAGTCCATCCGGTGAATCTTGATTCCCTGTGTAGAGACGAAACCGAAGACCTCGTCTCCGTAGATCGGGTTACAGCATCTCGCCAACTTATATTCGATACCTGTCAGGTTTTGGTCGATCACCAGTACGTCCTTGTTCGTAGAGATCTCTTCTACTTCGGTTGTCGTGATATATTCTTCAGCACTGCGTACTTCGGTGTGCTCGTTCGTTTCTGTTTCTCGGCGGAGCTGCTCTAAATATTCGTCGATCACCTGGTTCGGGTCGAGGCGTTCTTCGGCAATCTCTACATAAAAGTCGGTGACAGTCTTGAACCCCTTTTTCTTGATGTAGCGCATCAGGGGAGCTTCCTCCATCTCGATCTTCCGGTTTTTGAAGCGGCGTTGCAACATCTCTTTGGCAAAGTCCACCGCTTTGGCCGTTTCTTCACGGAGCGCCTGTTTGATCTTTACACGCGCTTTAGAGGTGACGACGATGTTCAGCCAGTCACGCTTAGGAGTCTGGGTGGGAGCAGTGATGATGGAAACCGTATCGCCGTTGTTCAATGTATGTTTGATCGGAACATTCTTTTCGTTTACCTTGGCCGAAACACATTTACAGCCTAACTTGGTATGGATTGCGAAAGCAAAGTCGAGTACGGTCGCCCCTTTGGCCAGCTTGATCAGTTCGCCTGTCGGCGTGAAGACATAGATTTCGTCCTTATACAAGTCCATCTTGAAATCCTGCATCAAGTCAAGCGGGTTGTTCTCCTTCGTTTCCAATGCGGCCCGTACAGTATTTAGGAATTCATCCAGTCCGCTTTCCGCTTTTCCTCCTTTATATTTCCAATGTGCGGCTAGTCCCCGTTCGGCGATCTCATCCATGCGACGGGTACGTATTTGTACTTCCACCCATTTGTTCTGTGGCCCCATCACTGTGATATGCAAACTTTCGTAACCGTTCGTTTTTGGAATGGAGATCCAGTCTTTCATGCGTTTCGGGTTCGGTTGGTACATATCGGTGATGATCGAGTAGACCTGCCAGCAGTCCGAACGTTCCTTCTCATACGGTGTGTCCAGGATGATGCGGATGGCAAATAAGTCGTAGACGCCCTCGAACGGGATATTTTGCTTTTTCAGCTTATTGTTGATGGAATGGATAGACTTCGTACGTCCTTTGATGTCGAAACAGAGTCCGGCTTCTTTCAGCTTCCGTTTGATGGGGGCGATGAACTCGGCGATGTAGGCGTCTCGCGAACGCTTTGTCTCGTTCAGCTTCTGTTTGATGAAGTCATATTGCTTACGGTCGGTATATTTCAGCGACAAGTCTTCCAGTTCGCTTTTGATCGTGTACAGTCCGAGGCGGTGGGCAAGCGGGGCGTAGAGGTAAGAAACCTCCGTTGCCAGCCGTTTCCGATCTTCGTCGCTCTTCAGGAGCTTGCCGAGGCGCATCAAGCAAAGACGGTCGGCGATCATAATCAGGATCACGCGTACATCTTCAGCAAACGAGAACAACAGCTTATGGAAGTTTTCGGAGTCGACAGCCGTATTGCGGGCATAAAGGGCAGAAGTTTTCAGCAGGCGGCTGATGATCAAGGTGACATCCGCATCGAATGTAGCTTTCACTTCCTCTAAAGTGATGATCTTTTTCATGACCGGACGATAGAGTAGGAGGGCGATGACCGAGGTGCGCTTCAACCCGATCTCGACGGTGGAGATCAATGCCGTATCAATATTGCGGAGCAGGCCGTTGATGCCGTTTTTGTCTCGTCCGTAACAATCCAGAGCCACAACCCGCTTCATCAACTCCTTCATCTTGCTCAGATCTTCTTTTTTCAGGAAAGAGTATAGATGGCGTAATAATTGCTTGTACTTGGAGAAAAACTGTTTTTTCTCCTCTTCGGTAAAGAACGGTTGTATATCCATAGTCGTCTGTCTTTTTACTGCCTGTTTGAGGGCTGTCCGTAAAACATACCGTAAAAATAAGTTTTTCTACGAATATCAGTGCAATTCTAATGGTATTTTTATACATTTGCGATATACATAGGCTGGCAGGGCCTTGTAGCGTGTCTGATTATTAACTTATTAAAAAAGATATACTATGTTAAACGCAAAAGACTTAGAGTTACTGGCGGCTAAAGGGATCGGCGAAAAGCAGATTGAAGAACAGTTAGCTTGTTTCGTGAAAGGGTTTCCTTTTCTGGAAATTACAGCTTCGGCCTCGGTTGAGAAAGGGATTATGGTGATCCCGCAGGAAAAACAGGCTACTTATATGGATGCTTGGGATGCTTACTTGGCAAAGAATAAGAAGATCGTGAAGTTCGTGCCGGCTTCGGGTGCGGCAAGCCGTATGTTCAAAAACCTGTATGAGTTCCTGTCTGCCGACTATAACGAGCCTCAGAATGCGTTTGAGAAGAAGTTTTTCGACGACATCAGGAAATTTGCTTTCTATGATGCCTTGAATCAAGCTTGCATTGAGAATGAAGCGAAAGATATTCCTGCGTTGGTTGCTCTTGGAGAGTATAAAGCTGTTGTCGCCAACTTGCTGGAGCCAAAAGGACTGAACTATGGACAACTCCCGAAAGGTCTGTTGCTTTTTCATTCTTATCCGCAGACAGCCCGCGCGGCTATGGAAGAGCATTTGGCCGAAGGTGCGATGTATGCGAAGAACAATGCCGGCGAAGTGAATATACATTTCACTGTGTCGCCTGAACATAAGGCATTGTTCGAACAGTTGGTTGCTGCAAAGGCGGGAGATTATGAAGAGAAATTCTCAGTCAAATACGATATTTCTTTCAGCGTGCAGAAACCGAGTACCGATACGATTGCTGCCGATATGAACAACAATCCGTTCCGCGATAAGAGCGGTAATCTGTTGTTTCGTCCGGGTGGCCACGGAGCTTTGATCGAAAACCTGAACGATGTGGATGCCGATGTGGTGTTTGTCAAGAACATTGACAATGTGGTTCCGGATAGCTTCAAATGTTCGACTGTCATCTTCAAAAAGGTGATCGCCGGTGTGCTGGTTTCTTTGCAGGAACGTATTTTCAACTATCTGGAGCTGATCGACAGCGGAAAGTATTCGCATGACCAGGTGGAAGAGATGATTCACTTCCTGCAGGAAGAGCTGTGTGTGAAGAATCCGGAAACGAAGTTGTTGGAAGATGCCGAGTTGATCCTTTATATTAAGAGTAAGCTGAACCGTCCGTTGCGTGTCTGTGGTATGGTGAAGAATGTCGGTGAACCGGGCGGTGGTCCGTTCCTCGCTGTCAATCCGGACGGAACTGTCTCTCTGCAGATTCTCGAAAGTTCGCAAATCGATTTGAAGGACCCTGAAAAGAAAGCGATGTTCGAAAAGGGTACGCACTTCAACCCGGTAGACCTGGTTTGTGCGTTGAAGAATTATAAAGGTGAGAGGTTCAACCTGCCAGATTATGTGGACAAGAATACCGGTTTTATCTCTTATAAAAGTAAGGACGGTCGCGAATTGAAAGCGTTGGAGTTACCTGGTTTGTGGAATGGTGCGATGAGCGACTGGAATACAATCTTTGTCGAAGTGCCTATCGAAACCTTCAATCCGGTTAAGACGGTAAATGATCTGCTGCGGCAGGAACATCAATAAATAAAAGGAGTCTGAATTACGGCAAAGCTATAATTCAGGCTTTTTTCTTGAAGACCACCTCTTTTTCGTCGTCGTTTTGAAGGATGAGGTTCATATTGCTGTAATCGATTGTCCCTTCGTATAGGACTTCACCGTTAACCAGCAGTACGATGTTGTCTTTCGCCGTACGGAACCAGTGTCCCTTGTAGTCACTAACGAGCTTAACGGGTGATAATTGATAGGTTGTGCACTGGAATGTGTAATCGTTGTCAAAGGTAATGGAGGTCTTTGTTTGAGCCTCTTTCTCGTCCGGATGATAAGTGGCGTAGACGGCATCGGTGATAATGTTCTCCGGATTACAGGAAACTGTCCGGTCAAATCCGACCAGTCCGGTAATCAGGAGTTGCATATCAGGACCTTCCTCATCTGTTTCTTTGGGGATCAAATAGCCCATTACGCCGCAATTGATGGCCTCCGTCTCTCTCGGTTTCATCTCTTGGTATTTCTTTTCGACTTTGAGATATTCGCCTTTCATAGCTACCGGAAGGATGGCTCCGCTGATGCAGTCTTTCAATGTGGCGGCATCGGCATAATAGGTGAAGTCGCCGTTGAAATAAAAGATATTCGGACCGGTCGGAATCGTATCTTTCGTAAAGGTTTCTGTTTGCGCCGTTTCGTCGGATTGTTTGTTACCTGTGCAGGCAGCCAGTAACGGGAGGATGAAAAGTAATCCTATTAATTTCCTTGTTTTCATATTCTCAGTTGTTTAAAATATGAAAGAATAACAAGGAGACCTGTTACTATGTTTAAAAAAAGCCGACCATCATTGGTGGGGCTTTGTCATTTTTTAATTCCGCCTGTCCTAATGTGAAGAAGTTCCGCTTTCCAAAATACTTACGATGGAGAAAAGCGTGAAACAGATACCTCCCAATCCTGCCAGCACGCGTGCCGGAACGAAATAGTATCCGTGAACGGAACCTATCTCGAATAGGAAAGCCGACAGGAATAAGCAAGTCAACGCCGTAAAGATGGGAATCAGCGGGATACGGTTGGATAGTTTGAACTCATGCCGCCATATCTTCGACAGCAATATTACCTTGCTGGAAATACTGTAGCATACCAATCCCAAGCCGATCATGATGTAACCGGTCGAGCCAAGCGACATATTTGCCGTGCCCAGTATCAGGATCAGTCCCCAGATGATGCAGAGGCTTCCCACGACAAGAACGAGCACTGGCCATATCTTGCGTTCTGTCTGGGAGAAAATGTTCCGTATCTGTCGGGCAATGGTGGCAACCAGTGTGATCAGGCAGGTACAGATACTGGCAAGTCCGATCATTACATGTCCGGCAACGAAATATTTCGGATGTAAGCTGCTTTTGGACAATAGCACGAACGCCCATATCCAAGTTGTCAGCGCGAGAATGGCGGCAACGGAGATCAGCATCAATCCTTGTGTCCGGGTAAAGGCTTTCGGCGGTACGTCATGGTCGCTCTTTTGGGCATTTTCGGTAATCATGGTGAAACGGGTGGAAGAAGTGGCAGTCGTTGCGACACAAGCAGTGATAAACCCTACGCCGCAGATCACATGTCCCGCAACGAACGAAGCTGAGTCCGGTGAAGAATGTAGAATATGCATGCCGCCAATGATAGTCAGGACCGCTGAAAGGTAGCCAATTCCCGGAAGTGTATATTTGCTGACCTGCCCGAATGTCCCGATGATCTGACGTATGATGGTGGCTGCCGTTGAGAATAGTGCGATGCATATCATACCCAGCGAGAATATCACAGGCCCCGCCACATATCGGTTCGGATCTGTCCCGTAGGAGGTGATGAACCAGCCGTAGCCAAAACAAAACAGGGCCATGAGTAAAGGTATTGCTCTGAACAGAACGCTGATGCCGTAATTCATAGGATCATTATTTTAAGTTTCCAGACAAACAACGCCTGTCAGGGGTTTGTTCCCATTCTTTACATTTTATAAATACTTTTAGGTATAGACGGATGGCTGCCTGTGGGCCGGGAATTGTGTCCGCATCGGTTCCTAATCCGATGTGGACACAATTATAAACGGATAGGCATCAAACAAAAAAGCCGCCCGAAATAAATCGGACGGCTTTTTCGTATGGCAATAGAACCACAGAGATTACACTCTTCTTTCTTTGATTCTTGCTTTCTTACCGGTAAGAGCACGCAGGTAATACAATTTAGCGCGACGTACTTTACCAAACTTGTTAACAGTGATGCTTTCGATAAACGGAGATTCGATCGGGAAAATACGTTCTACCCCTACGTTTTCAGACATCTTACGCACTGTGAAGCGTTTTTTGTCACCATGACCGGAGATGCGGATTACAACACCTCTGTACTGCTGGATACGTTCTTTGTTACCTTCTTTAATACGGTAAGCTACTGTAATAGTGTCACCACTCTTGAATGCAGGAAATTCCTTCTTCGTAGCAAACGCTTCGTTTACAACTTTAATTAAATCCATTGTTTTATAGCTTTTTAATTGTAATTTTTAATGAAACGCAATGTAACGGGCTACTTGTCCCGACAGAGATTACGCAAAGCGGATGCAAAGTAACGAAATAATTATTTGATACGCAAGTGTTAATTCTTAAATAATTCCGCTTATCACTATAAAATAGGAGCGAATGGGAGATAAACCAGCACCTCCGTCACCTCCGGATAGATATTTCGATATTCGTCTGTCAAATCTTTCACAAAATACCCGCTTATCGGCATCGTATAGTTCATTAACAATTCGTGCTTATCGGAATAGATCGAGTATGAAGGCTGATTGGATGCTGACTTTTCTATCTCCAGTATTCCTTGTACCAATAGCTGGTTCTCTTCGTCATATACATACATGCGTTGTAAGCTCTCGGCAAAGGGATAAGAACGTTTTTTTATCACCCATTTTGCTTCCGGCACTTTTCCGATCGCTTCGGCTGCGATCTGTGCCGAATCTGAAGGTGTAACCCCTTTGATCAGGCATTGTCTTTTCCCGCGGAGCGTGTAAATTCTTTTTTCCCACAACTCTTCCCCGTCTTTTGCTTCGACCGTAAAGATGGCTGAATTTCCTCCGGCATCCGTTACTGTGATCTGCGCATTGCCTATGTTCAGAGCTTCGACCAGAACAGTAGCCTTGCCTTCGTTGCTACTTGTGACGAGCACGATGTTTTCGTCTGACGAAGTTGCGTGGATCTTCCCTTTTGCTCCTTGTACGTTTACGGAGGTACCTATGTTGTTAGTGTACACTACCAAGGTATTGTTTTCTAAAGCTATCTGTTTCCCGGAATTAATGTCTCCTATGATTTCGTCTTGGGTAAAATAAATATTGTCGTCATCGTTGCAAGCAGTGGTGAACAATAAGCAAAAGACAAGCCACAAGTTAACGAAATAAATGTTTTTTAGATGCATTGTATTTTATTTATTGGTTCATATCTGTGAATAAGGCAACGGCGAGAGGAACAGGCTGGTATTCCGGGTAGCCGTATAGGCATATTCCGGCAGGTTCTTGATACGCAGCCAGTCCGGATGTGACCGGAATTTATCCCAGGCGGCATTGCGTGTCGGTTCGTCTTTATACCAGGTGAGATACATTACTGCCGGCATGATCGGGCCGGCCAACACTTCTCCGTAGCAGACGGAGTTAATGCCGACTTTGTCGAAAACATCAATCTCGTCTTTATTGAACATCGCGACTTTTCGCCGGTTGGCTTCTTCGTTGGGGCTGTGATACGTCCTGAGTTCGAACATCGTCCGGTTCTTGTCCGGCATCAGAAGATATGGCACTTTGTCGAAAGCTTCGCATAGGAAACTTTCGAAATTGAAGTAAGCCGGATTGGGAGCCGTCTTGTCGAAATAAGGTTGTGCCGCTTTCCTGAATGCTGCGTCGTCCCAGATTGCTTGTTTCACCTGATGATAAGTCATGATGTCGGGATAGATGAACAGCAGCAGACGCCGTTCTTTTTCCTCTTTTTTATAGGGGGTGAAGGCACCGGCTTTGATGCTCTTCCTGTTATAGGCCGGTATCAGTATATCGTGGAAAAAGTTGTCCAAGCCGTCCGCGCCTTCTTCCAGCGTGTAGATACGCCATTCGTATAGTTGCTTTCCGGATGGAGCGTTTTTTTCGGAGGTTGCAGCTATCCCTTTGATAGCCGGGAGAGTGGCCAGCAGGCCTGTCAGTTTCATAAAGTGCCTTCTTTGCATGGTTCTATAGAATTTAGATAAAAAATAAGTTAGTAAACACTTCAAAGGTAGGAAATATCAGGGTATTTTCCGTACATTTGTTTTGATTTATGATTTATGAATGATGATTTATCAGAAAGACATTGTGATTATCATTTATACATCATATATTCTATATTATAAATTTCAGATCTTTCGATGAAGAAAATATATGTCTTTTTATTTAGTTGTGTTGCCGTTCTTTCCACTGTCGCACAGACGACGCCGAATCTTTACCGAGCAGTGGACAAAGCGAAAATGAATCATTGGGTGGACTCGGTCTTCGATGCGATGAGCTACGACGAACGTGTCGGGCAACTCTTTATGGTCATTGCCAACCCGAAATCTGACACACGCAATATGCAACGCTTGATGCGTTATGTCAATGAGATAAAGATAGGCGGCATTCTTTTTCATAAAGGCGATCCGGTCATGCAGGCCGAGGTAACGAACCGCCTGCAAAAGACATCGCGCGTCCCGATGCTCGTGTCGTTGGATGGAGAGTGGGGACTTTCCATGCGTCTTTCTGGTACGACCCGTTTCCCGAAGAATATGATGTTGGGGGCGATCGAAGATAACGATCTGATAACCGAATACGGCAAGGAAGTCGCCCGTCAGTGCAAGGAGATGGGAATCCATATCAATTTCGCACCCGATATGGATGTGAACAGTAATACCGATAACCCGGTGATCGGTCTCCGCTCTTTCGGTGAGAATCCGCAAGCGGTAGCCGACAAGGGGCTGGCGTATGCCCGCGGGCTGGAAGGGCAGGGCATCTTGTCCGTTGCCAAGCATTTCCCCGGACATGGCGATACCGCCGAAGATTCCCATTATACGCTGCCTGCCGTTCATCATGACCGGGCACGCTTGGATAGTGTGGAATTATTACCTTTCAAACGCTATATCTATGACGGCTATGCCGGTGTGATGACCGGACACCTTTATGTCCCGGCGTTGGACAAGGTACGCAACAGACCAGTCTCCATGTCTCGTGCCGTCGTCACCGACTTGCTGCAAAAAGAACTCGGATTCCGAGGGTTGTGCTTTACTGACGCTTTGGCAATGAAAGGGGCTACTACCCGTAAGTCCGATAATCCTTCCGTAAAGGCACTATTGGCGGGTAATGACATCCTTTTGGCTCCGGCTGCGCCGATCAACGACTTCGCAGCTGTGAAGGAAGCTTTGGAAGAAGGTATTTTGGATAGGGAAGAGATAGAAGCGAAGATCATCAAGATTCTGCAATATAAATATATTGCCGGACTGGACGATTATCGCCCAATCGAAACGAAAGGTTTGTCCGAACGGCTGAATTCTCCCCATGCTGCGTGGCTGGCAGCCAAGTTGAATGAAGAAGCGGTCACTCTGTTGAAGAACGAGGGTGACATCATCCCATTGAAGCAGTTGAATAAGAAAAGGATTGCTGCCCTCTCTATCGGTGACGGGGTAGGGAACGAGTTTCAAAAGATGCTGGGGCGCTACGACTCGATTGCTTGTTTCAGCATCAGCCGGAATTCGACGGCGGCTCAAGTGCAGAACGTATATAAGAAATTGGAGAAATACGATGTGATCATTTGCGGTGTACATACGGTCCGTATTCCGGAAAGCTTGGCACTGCACCAGTTGGCAGCCAAGAAAGAACTGATCTATGCCTTTTTTACTTTGCCCTATTTTTGTAAAGAATATAAATCTTCCATCCTGAAAGCCAAAGCGGTTATAATGGCCTACGAGGGAACGCCGCTTGCCCAGAAATATGCCGCACAAGCCATTTTCGGCGGTATTGCAGTTAAAGGAAAGCTGCCGGTTTCTATTCCTACCCTGTACACGGCTGGGACGGGCATGTTTACCGAAAAGACACGTCTCGGCTATCACGAGCCGGAAGAAGTGGGGGCAAGCCCCGAACGTTTGGACGTGATCGCCTCCATCGTGGAAGATGGCCTGGAGCAGAAGGCTTTTCCCGGTTGTCAGGTGCTCGTAGCTAAAGATGGTATGATTATCTATGACAAATCATTTGGCTATTTCGATTACGACAAGAAACAAGCTGTTGACGAAAATTCCATTTATGACCTGGCTTCTTCCTCCAAAGCGGCGGGGGCTTTGCTGGCCGTAATGAAAGCCTATGATGACAAGAAGTTCACGCTGAACAATAAGATCTCCGATTTTATACCCGAACTGAAAGATTCAGATAAGAAGAACTTGGTCATTAAGGACCTTCTCTATCATCAGTCCGGCTTGACGCCAACGATCAATTTTTACCTGAATGCGATCGACAGGGATAGCTATAAAGGCAGCCTGTACAGCAATGTAAAGAACCAGGCGCATCCGGTCCGTTTCGATGCCCGGACGTATGTGCGCAACGACTTCTCTTTTCTGCCCGGTTTGATTTCCTTTGACAGGAGACCTGGCTTTACGACCGAAGTGGCCCACAAGATGTATCTGCACGACTCTTTTAGAGACACCATCATTCAGGAGATTAAAGACTCACGCCTCGGTGTGCGCGGCAAGTACAAATATAGCTGTATCAATTTCATCCTGTTGAAGATGATGGTGGAAAAGCAGATGCAGCAGCCGATGGATCGTCTGCTACACGATACGTTTTTCAGCCGGCTTGGAGCTTGGCATACGACCTATAATCCGTTGCATATCTTCGATACGATACAGATCGTCCCGACCGAGTACGACGGTTTCATCCGCCGCCAACTGTTGCGCGGCTATGTGCACGACGAGGCCGCCGCTTTTCAGGGTGGTGTTTCGGGTAATGCCGGACTTTTCTCCAACGCGGGCGACCTGGCGAAAGTGCTGCAACTCTATTTGAACCAAGGTCACTACGGAGGTGAAGGATATTTGTCTAAGGAGACCTGCCGCCTCTTTACTCAAAGCAAAAGCCCGACCTGTCGCCGCGGCTTGGGCTTCGACAAACCGGTAGCTGGCGGAGGCAAAACGTCTCCCTGCGGTAGCCTGGCTCCTATCTCCGTCTATGGGCATACTGGTTTTACCGGCACTTGCTTCTGGGTGGACCCGGATAACAAGCTGTTGTATATCTTCTTGTCCAATCGTGTGAATCCGACGCGGGCTAACAATAAGCTCAGTTCGCTGAACATTCGTACACGTATCCAAGATGCAATCTACAAGGCAATTAATAATTGACAGTTAATAGTTAATTTTCATTCTTCATTTTTAATTTTCCATATGTTATTCGGACACGGTGACGATCACTATAATTCGCAGAAAGAGGTAAAGATAAATTTCAGCTCGAATGTATGGCATGGGGCTGATCTCCGTACACTCAGAGAACATCTGAATGGGAAGTTTTGTGAACTCACGCGTTATCCGGAACCGGATGCTTCTTCCCTGAAAAGATTACTTGCTCGTTGTTATGAGGTGGAGGTGGATAATTTAGTGGTTACGAACGGCTCTATCACAGCTTTCTATTTGTTGGCGCAAACCTGGAAAGGGGCGAAATCCGCTATTGCTGTTCCTTCTTTTGCCGAATATGAAGATGCGTGCCGCCTGTATGGGCATGAGGTATGTTTCTTCCCGACTTCGTGTGATCTGTCCGCCCTTTCGTTGAAAGGGCAGGATTTCTGTTGGATTTGTAACCCGAACAATCCAGACGGCAAACTGATCCACAGGGAGGAACTGCTTACTTTGATTGAGGCAAACCGGCAAACTGTCTTTGTCATTGACCAGGCATATGTTGCTTTCACGACGGAAGAATTGCTGAAGCCCTCGGATATCTTCAATCATCCGAACCTGATTCTGATCCAATCGATCTCGAAAGAGCATAATATACCGGGACTCCGTATCGGCTACCTGATCGCTTCACCAGAAAAGGTCGAGCAGATAAACCGGTACATTATTCCTTGGTCTGTCAACGCAATCGCAGTGGAAGCAGGTAAATACATCTTGACGCATCCGGAGCAATATATCCTGCCTATCTGTGAATGGAGGCGCGAAACAATTGAACTGATCGATCGGCTGAATGAGTTGGGAGACTTGGAAGCGTTACCGACATCCGTGACCTTCTTCCTGGCCCGCTTGAAAAAAGGAACGGCTGCCGCATTGAAACAGTATTTGTGGGATCATCACGGCCTGCTGATCCGCGACGCCTCCAATTTCCGTAGCTTGAATGAAACCTATATCCGTATATCGGCACAGACGGCAGCAGAGAACCGGGTATTAGTTGAGGCGGTGCGGGAATGGTTTAGGCGATTGTAACACCCTTTCTTGTTTATCAGAAGACAAAGAATCCATCTTTTTCTATTTGTTTTTTGAAAAAACTATCCATATTGTCATTGAACCGAACAAGGTCAACGGAACAACCCAACAACTCTTCGAAGAAACGTTTGAGCCCGGCAAATCGGATGAGTCCGGTTGGTTCGGCTTCGATACAGATATCGACATCGCTGTTTTCTGTTTGTTCGTTTCTTGCCATAGATCCCAAAATACGGAGTGAGCGGATACCATATTCTTGTTGTAGCTTTTGCTTGTAAGAATTTATAAGTTTAGTACATTCTTCTTTGGTCCTCATCTTGATTGTTTTTTATAGTACAAAAATAGGGAAAACGAAGGTCCATGCCTTGAAACAAAAGTTTCATCCGAGGAAACAAAAGTTTCAAGGCAAGCAACTCTTTGAAACTTTAGTTTCAAACTTTTTTCATACTGAAACTTTTATTCCATAGGCAACGGTTGGGCGAGTTATAGTTTCTCGCCCAGCCGTGAATGGTGTCAAGTAAAGACAGAGTTACTGAACTTTTTTGGATGCTTACCGGCTACTGACTTTATATACTTTGTGCATCGAGGGGTTTTGGACCACGATGACATACGGTCCGGAGGCTGGCAACCGTATTTCAGTGTATCCGATGGCTTCGCGCTGTATGACCAAATGTCCGGTCATGGCATAGACCGTGAGACGGCTTTCGTGTGTGCATTTGATATGCAACACATTGCCTGCCACCGAGACGGAAACGGCTTCTTCGACAGGATCAACTGCCGTTGGGTTGTCTTCGTCCGGTTTTTCCGGTTCTCCTTCTGGAGGTGTTGGCGGTACGTCTTCCACTACTGCCAATAGGGCTTCGATGAAACCGGGCGACAAGGAGGTGGCATTGCTGCTCAAGCTCACTGCTGAAGCCTCTCCGGCCAATCCGGTCAGTTCATCCGTTTGGAAGCTGCAAGCGGATAGGGTACAGTCGGTGAGCGACTGGGCTGCCCCTTTGGTGGAAAACAGGGCGGCTATGCAAATGAATATGAACTGTCTCATGATTTTAATTGTATCCATCGTTCTGTTCGATATTAGGATTCTTGTGTTGTTCGCTTTGCGGTATTGGCAGCAAGGCTTTATAGGCATCCATATCGAAATAGGCTGCGCTGTATTCCAATACGTTCAAGTAGAGATTCCCGCGGTGGTGGGAGGAATGGAAACTGTCCATATATTCTTCCATCAGGGAGGCTTCGGTAGTTTCTGCCGGTTGCGTGCTGTCGGCTTTCCAAGTCGCGAGTTTTTTGATGAAAGCCGCAACGCCTGTTTCGTCCGTCATTTGCGAAACCGCCTGCCAGTCCTTTTTCAGCAGATGGGATTCGAGAAGCAGGATACAGGCTTCATCGGATGTAATTTCACCGGTGGTATCAAACAAAGATTGAACTTCCTGTGCCGTTTCGAGATCGCTGATTACGGCGGTCAGGACAGCGTCCCGTTCCGATTGTGCGATATTCATGGCATCGCTTGGCTCCAATACCTTTTGTATGAGCGGGACACGTCCGAACCATTCTGTCAGCATGAGGTGGCAGTAGGCGCGGATGGCGCGTGCCTGTTTCAAGGCGTTCGTCCGTACGTTTTCGGTGATCTCGCTGCTCGTGCTTTCGCTTACACCTTCTATCAGTTGGTTACAACGTGTGATAACGGTATAGGCGTTTCCCCATAGTGTCTCCAGTTCGGGGGTGGACGGCGTGTAGGTTTTGGAGGTGAAGGCGGCATATTGCCCGTTGGCAGCGTCGGCTTCGTCCTTCTTCATAAAGGCATCGTCGATGGCTTCGTTCAATACCTTATATTCTTGGTAAGAGCCGATGATGGCAGTCAAAGCCATCTTGACATGTTCATCTGTTTTCCAAAATGTATCCGGGGTTAGTTCATCGCTCGGCTCACCGCTACTGCCACTTGTTGTCCAAATTAATTTCCCTACTCTTTCCATGCCATATTTATTTTTTAACTTTAATGTAAGCGGATAGGTTCCCGCAGGTGCGTTTTCTACATCAATATCAATATATTTCCCGTATGCGCCAGAGATACTTTTATCATCAAGAACCGCTTCATTGGGAAGTCCTTCAACCG